>JBJKRL010000024.1:0-242058 GCA_046704745.1 Desulfocapsaceae bacterium
GGTGCCATGAAGGCCAGAAGTCTGAGAGATGGCTGCTTGATGGCCGGAAGGTGGTAGAGGGTTTGTATTTGCAATGCCTGGTTTTGGACATTGAGGGCGACCTCAGGCTGGTATTTAAGCTGGAGGACAATTGAGAGATCCATTAAGGCGTCGGCATCATCAGGATCATCCTGGGCGCGTTCGATGAGTTCATTGCCCAGAGGCGTAAGATCCTTGCCGTCGAAGGCCATTTTAAAGAGTCTTGCAAGCCCCTTCAGAGCTCTAGTGTCAAATGCTGATGTTTTCATTTGTCTGAGGCAAAAAGAATATGTACTTTTGGGTTATCGTGGTACTGGCCTTCTCCTTTGCAAGGATATCGGGTGGTCTGTTTGGTTTGAACAATTTTTCATACCTAAAGACAACTCTATAAAGGGGATAGAAAATGTCAGTCTGTGTGGAATTTCATTGAGATAAGCCACTTTTATCCCTCTTATTTTTGAGGAAGAACTCAGCGAGCATAAAATCCCAGTCCGTGTCTATATCAAGGGTTTCCTGCTGCGAATCGATCAACAACGGCAACGTCCTTTCACCAAAAAAGGACTTATTGATTCGCAGTTGAGCAGGTGAGATTAGATAAAAACAGCCATTGACAACATATGCCGCCGGCAAGTCCTGTGACCTTTTTCCAAGCCCATGCTCTTTTATAAAAGGAACCAAATAGCTACCTTCCATTTTGAATGTCCACATCGGGTGAGCATGCGTTGATGAGACTCCAACCACGGTCTGCATGCCGGATTGAACAAAGAGCTTGATTCCCCGAAGCATCGTTTCCTTTGATCGAAAAGGGGAGGTTGGCTGCAGCAGCAGAACCCCATCTATGGGGCCGAATTCCGATTCGTACCAGTTTAATGCATGAAGACTCGCGGCCATAGAGCTGGCTGTATCCGTAGCCAGTTCTGCCGGGCGAAGCCATGGAACAGAGGCGCCGGCTTTTTTACATATGGACGCGATTTCCGGATCATCTGTTGAAACCAGTATATCACATATTTCGGGGATGCCAGTGGCTGCCTCTATGGACCAGACGACCAATGGCTTTCCTCCCAGATTGCGAATGTTTTTCCTTGGAAGGCGTTTCGACCCACCACGGGCCAGTATCAGGGCCAAAATCTTCATCGTGGCGTCTGAGCTTTTGCCCTGGCGGCCGAAAGATCGTCAGGCCTACCGACGTCGAGCCACGGCTCGTGCATCGGATAGGCCAGGGTGCGTTTTGAATTTTCCTGCAGACGTTCGAACAAAGTAGGCATGTGGCAGAGAGCGTTGACAGTCAGTACGTCCAGGGCCTCTGGATTCAAGGCATAGACGCCCGCGTTGATATGAGTGCGCGATATGGGTTTTTCTTCAAAGCCGACAATTTCGACACCTTCGGTTTGGACAACGCCGAATGGATGCCGCCACTCGTGGACACGGACGGCCATGGTTGCACAAGAATTTTGCCGAACGTGGAAATCGAGCAATTCTCCGTAATGGATATCCGTCAAAACATCGCCATTGGTTACCACAAAGGGCGCATCCGGGCGAGGATCAAGCAGGCTCAGGGCTCCGGCCGTTCCCAAAGGGGTCTGTTCCTTGAGGTAATGGATATCGATGCCAAGCCGTCGGCCATCGCCAAAATATTCTTCGATCATGTGGCCAAGATAAAAAATGGAAAGGATGAAGTTCCTGAACCCGTCACGCTTGGCACGTTCTATGATATGCTCAAGCATTGGTTTGCCGGCAACGGGTAACATCGGCTTTGGGCAGTTTGTAGTGTGCGGTCGGAGCCTGGTGCCCATTCCTCCAGCCATTATGATCATCAGGTTGTTACGTTTCGGTGGATTCGTTATTTCGTCCCAGAGGTAGAGATCGACAACATGGTGGTGTTCGTCAACGACTGGAATTTGGTGGATTTTGTTGGCAACCATCAGCTGCATAACCATCTCGCGATCCATCGCAGCAGGAACCACCAAAGGTTCGCGATGGATAATGCTGGTGATCAGGCTGCCGAGATTGAGCCCCTTGAGCAGACCCCGGCGAATGTCTCCGTCGGAAATAGTGCCCACAAGTTCACCAATTTCGTTAATAATCAGGACGATCTTGATTGCAACCTGGTTGAGGTTTTGGATCGCCTGTTCGATGGATGCCGTCGAAGGGAGCAAAGCTTGGCGCCAGCGCTTTTCATTGGGAGTGTGATCGATGTTTTTATCCTTCATATGTGTCTTTTCGGGTTGAGATATTCAATATTTGGGGGTTGAAAACATCCAACAGGTTCACATTTCACATTCTCAATGAGAAGCAATGTGAAACCGCAAGACTGTTCGATTCAATGTTGGACCTTCAATATTGCTAGAGATCATTGCTCCTTGTTCTGACCGTTAGATACAATATTCCTTTTATTACATCGGATGGAAATAAATAAAACTCTATGCATTATTGTATATCGAAGAAACTTTTCTTGAGCAAGTCATTGAGCTCTACTGTTTTTATTACCGAGAGTATTTTATCACTGGCCCCGCCTTCACCATATGGATTTGTAGTTTTTTGCAATAGCTTCCTGAAATCATCGCTATACAGCTTTCGGAGGGCAGATATGATACTTTTGCGATCAGGTTTGCAATTTATAACGCTTGATGCTTGCAGTCTGCCACGCTGACGGTCGCCGATATTGATGGTTCCCGTCTTGAAACTGGGCGCCTCAGCCAGCCCACTGGAAGAATTTCCAACTACAGCATCTACGTAGGCAAGACATGATAAGTAACGTTGCTGGCCAAGCGATGTATGGACACATGCGTTTGGATGTTGTGCCACGAATTGCCTGACCATATCTATTAGTATTCTCCCATCGGTATCTGCATTGGGGAGTGTGAATATGAGCTGTGTATCATTGAGGTCCGATAAAGCTGCAAGAAGCTCTGACATCTGTCCGGCAGATGTTGCTGTTTCGAGGGTGACAGGATGAAAGGTAATGAGGAGATTTTTAGTCCCGAGTTTGAAATCGATTGATGTTTCTAAGCTTTTACGGTCCAAGAGGGGGAGCCGTTTAATAGCGTCTATTCCCAACCCTCCGACCAAAAAAACGCGCTCGGGCTGTTCCCCTAGTTGAACGACACGCTTATAGTATTCATCTGCTGCGACAAAGTGTAAATTTGACATCTTGGTTATTGAATGGCGAAGGGCTTCGTCGATTGCGCCTTCGGTTGTTTCTCCGCCGTGCAGATGAGCTATGGGGATACGAGCTATTAAAGCGGCGGCGGCGGCTGTAAAAATTTCGAAACGATCACCTAGCACGACAAGCAAATCAGGCCGTAAGTCCTGCAAGGCATCGGCAAAACCGATCATTGCAAGTCCCATGGACTTGGTTATTCCGACTGCCGTGTCGGAACTGGTAAGCATTTCCACCTTTCGATCAATTGTAAATCCATCATATTCTATCTCTTTGAAAGTGAGACCGAATTCTGGAGACAGGTGCATGCCGGTAGCTATAAGTTGCAAAGAAAGATCTCTGTCGTCCTTAATGCCCTGCATAAGCCAGCGAAGGAGTCCGTATTCGGCGCGGGTTCCTGTTACGATGCATACTTTACGCTTCATAGTTCTATCAATTCATCTTCCTTGAAATCCCGTATTGCCTTTTTCCCGATTACTCGTTCCCATTTCATTGGAGAAATACCTGTCCCGGGTCTTTTAGCGGTGATATTTGCATCATTGAAAATTTCCCCCATTTTGATGTCACGGTTTGCAACCAATGACTTCCGAACCAGGGGCCTATTTTTTTCTTCACTCGGAGTGAGATGTTTTATTCCATCTCCCATGGCAATTTCAATGTTGCGAATAGCAGATACCATTGATTTAAGTTCTTGTGGCTCAAGACTGGCTTTATGATCGGGGCCGGGAAGATTGCGGTCTAAAGTGAAGTGTTTTTCAATAACTGATGCTCCCATGGCAACGGCTGCTATCGCAACCTCGGTACCTTGGGTGTGGTCCGAATAACCGACCGATATTCCGAATGCCTGATGCAGGGTCTGCATGGCTAGCAAATTTACCTCAGCCATCGGAGTAGGGTATTCAGTCGTACAATGGAGTGCAGTCATACTATTTCTTGCGGTTCCTGAACGTTCCAACACTTCAATTGCAGCTTCAATTTCTCCCAAGGTCGCCATGCCGGTAGAAAAAATTACTGGTCTTCCATATTTTCCAATATGGCGTAGGTATGGGAGATTTGTAATTTCACCTGAAGGTATTTTAAAAATCTTCAACCCGAGGTTTACAAGAAGTTCAACACTTTCAATGTCAAAAGCAGTAGAGAAAAAGCCGATATTTTGTCTTTTGCAATGAGATAAAAGATCCAAATGGGCTTCCGGGCTGAGTTCAAGCCTTGAGAGCATTTCATATTGAGATTCTTGAGTGCTTGTTGTTTGTACCTGGTAGTTTGTCTTAGGTGCACTGCGAGTCACCTGGCGATTAGCATTAAATGTCTGAAATTTTATCAGATCGGCTCCTGCGTCTGCTGCAGCATCTATTAATTTCTTAGCCAAAGAAAGATCACCGTTATGGTTGACGCCGGCCTCGGCTATAATGAGGGTCTTATCTCTCATAGATTAACAGTTGGATAGCAGTCGAGTTTGATCATTTAGATTCTTCCTTACCGACAGTCCCATTCCTACCATACAATTTTTCCCAATAGTAATACCTTCTTTTATTAAACTGCCGCTGCCTATAAAACTTCCTGAACCGACATGCACATTACCATTGACAATCGCCCCGGTGGAAACGTGACAATGGTCTTCAATTATCGTGTCGTGTTCAACCAGCGAGCAAGAGTTGACAATGCAGTTTTTACCGATTTTTGCTCCGGCATTAATAATTGCGCCATGCATAATTATTGTTCCTTCACCTATTTTGGCACGTCGGGATACATAAGCTTTCGGACTTGAAAGGATCGGCAGCTTATACCCAATTGCAGTGAGTTTTTTATAGAGGTGGATACGTGTTGCAGAAGATGTTATCTGTCCAACAGCAATGAAGGCGTGCTGAAATTCATTTATTAATTGTGGCAGGTCTTCGTCGGTTGCAAAGACTTTATAACCAAGATAACACGTATCCTTTTCTTTTGTGGTACCTATAAGTCCTGCAATTTTATACTCTTTGATATTTTCTATCACATCAATGCATGCATGTGCATGACCGCCGGCACCTAGTACTATTAAATTTGTTTTATTCATGGAGTGTTTAACGCCAAGTGTGAACTGCTGGGAATGTTGATTAAACGTCGAACAATTGACACTGCCTCTGTGAGATCCATACGCGGGCAGTTAGTATACGGGGGCAACTCATGCAAAAGGCACCAGGCTGGCCGAGTCATATATCCAATATCATTGGTTGATTTTAAGATAGAGTCAAGTTGGTGAATACTTCCCTTTTCTAAAAGAAGAGATTGTAGCCAATAATTGCTTTGGCATCGTTCAGGTGTTTGAAAGAGCTCGATATGAGGCACCATTTTGAAGGCCGACCTATACAGTTCAAATAATTTTCTTTTTAAGATGAGCATTTCCGGAACTTTCTCCAACTGGGCACAGCCCAGAGCTGCGTTGATATTGGGCATGCGGTAGTTGTAACCGATTGCGTCGTGGCGATATTCCCATGGATGGGGCAGCTTTGCCGTGGTGGTCAGATGTTTGGCCCGCCGGGCAAGCACATCATCGTTGGTTAAAATGGCACCGCCTCCTCCTGTAGTCATGATCTTGTTGCCGTTGAAACTCAATATTCCAAGCAAACCGAAGGTTCCTGCATGTTTTCCTTGATAATAGCTCCCGAGTGCTTCCGCTGCGTCTTCGACGAGAACAAGGTTGAAACGGCGGGTTACATCCATCAGGGCATCCATATCTACAGGATGCCCGAACGTATGCATCGGCACTACCGACCGAATAATTCTTCCAGTCAGACGGTTGACGCATTGGCCCTGGCGCTGTTCACTCAGATGGGTCAGGTAGTCGTGTAGTTTTGCCGGATCTACGCCGAGAGTCGATATCTCACTGTCGATAAAATGCGGAATGGCACCGCAGTAGGTAACGGCATTGGCGGTTGCAACAAAGCTCAGGGCAGGCACCAAGACTTCGTCGCCTGCTTTTACGCCGGCAAGTTTGAGTGCGATATGCAAGGCAGACGTTCCATTAACGACGGCTACTGCATGCTTGGAACCTGTGAAGTTCCTAAGCTCAATTTCAAAGCGATCGACAAATTTGCCTACGGATGAAACAAAGGTCGAGTCTATACACTCCTTCAGGTAGAGTAATTCATTTCCGTTGAATTGAGGTTCATGCAGGGCCACCGGGCCAGGGCCCGCGACCTGACGAATGGCTGAAACAATTTGTTCGGCAAGAGAAGGGTGCATGGGGCTTTGTTCAAAGATTGTAAATGTCCGCTTTATAGCAGCGCAGATTTTCTGGTCGAGTAAACCACAGGGCTGTTTCTGCTAGACCGCGTTTGAATCCTTCTCGGCCACCGTACTGTGGTTGCCAGCCGAAAAGCTTCGCAGCCTTCGTGTTATCAGCCCATAATCGTTCCACCTCAGAGTTATTAGGACGAAAACGAGCTACATCGGTGACGATTTGAATTTCGGCTTTCATAGCTTCTGCAATAAGCCTGGCTGTATCGCCGATGGATATTTCGAAATTGCTTCCAAGATTAATTGTTTCTCCGACTCCTTTGTCAGATTTCACAGCAGCGATAAAGCCTGCAACCGTGTCGTTGACAAAATTGAAATCACGGGTGGGAAATATGGAGCCTAACTTTATCTCTTTAACACCATTTGCTATCTGGGTGATGATAGTGGGAATAACGGCGCGGGCCGATTGACGTGGTCCGTAGGTATTAAAAGGGCGGACGATGACCACAGGCAAGGCGAATGAGGAGTAGAACGAATAGGCCAATTGATCGGCGGCAATCTTGGTTGCGGAGTACGGAGACTGTCCCTGCAGAGGATGCTCTTCCGTAATGGGTACGAATCGGGCTGTACCGTATACCTCGCTTGTTGAAGTATGGACAAGCCGTTTGATACCCAGTTCCCTTGCCGCCTGAAGTACATTTAGAGTACCTTTGACATTAGTTTCGATATACGTGTCGGGAGAATGATAGGAGTAGGGAATGGCAATAAGTGCTGCCAGATGCAATACCGCATCACAGCCTTTCATCGACTCTCTCACTCCATGCGGGTCTCGGATATCACCGGAGAATACCTCGAAGCATCCTTTGACATCGGAGCCGCAATGATCCAACCAGCCCCAGGAATTGAAAGAGTTGTACAATACAAAGGCCCTGACATTGAAACCCTGACGAACAAGGGCTTCAGTAAGATGGGAGCCGATGAATCCATCTGCACCGGTGACCAATATGTTCATGTTCAAATTCGGGCTGTTTTTTGATCTGTTTTGATAAGCAATTGGTGTTTTACCAGCCTGGCCGCTCTATGGCAAAATCGATTACATGAATTGAGAAAGAAATACCGTTGTTTTAAATGAGCATTGAAGCGAAGTGGTATTCCTCCTGCATCCTTATGAGACTCGATTTCTGCTTCCCTATATATTCATCTATATGAAGCAGCAATGTCCAAACTTATTGACTCTACTATAGAATAGTATCATAAGACAGTTTTGAATTACAAATTATTTAAAAACATGTAAGAAGTAACCAAATATTTCCTTGAAATGTAGAGTATTCCCCTTCAGTAATGTAAAATTGTTATAGAAAGATCAATTAATGAGAGTTTACTGAACCAAAAAACATCTTTCTTCAAGACAAAACAGACTTCAAATTGAGCAAGGGAAGCTATGAACAACAAGCCTAGAGAATCGGTAATCGATCAATTACGCAGCCTTTTTCCAGACGAGCGCCCGGCTTTCCTGGACAGAATATACCAAAAAAACAGGAGATATTTTAAAAAAAATGTTCCTGCGATCGATAGCTTTATCGAGGCCAGTACCTGCGAATACCGTATTGATATTACGGAGAGGTTTCTTAATGTTGTACATGTCCCCAGCGAGACGTTGGCTCATCCGGAGGCCGGTCTTGACACCTTTGCTATGATGATGGGCGACTGGGTACATAATGCCTGGATCGATCTCTTTAATATCCGAGTCGTTTCTCCCGGACTGTATGAAATACACAATACCCTGGTAAAAAAGATGTTCGCTTTTCTGGATCGTAATTTTGCAGGCTACAAACTGATGTACAGTCTTGGGAATATCAACCTCAAAGTACTCGACGACGGCAGAAGATTTTCGCCACCTGTTATATTTTTAGGCATTTTATCAGGCCTACACATCGACTATTTCTTAAGCCGCACAGAAGTATCCTCAGTTCTTTTAATAGAGCCCGATCCTACCCGTTTTGAGGTGTCGTGCTATTTTCTGGATTATGAAGAGATCAAAACGACAATGCCGGGGAGTGCCTTCATTGCCCTCGGCGATAATCCGCGGGCTGGATCTATTCAGAATTTTTTTAGAAAATCTGCTATCACTCCTCTACTCTGGGCGCGGGTGTTGCCTGGATATTCGTTTCCAGAAGCGCCTGTCATGGTCGAGGAATTGAAGCTTCTGCAAACGGTCAGAAGCGATATCATATTTCCTCTGGATTTCGAATTGCAGGGACTGATCAACGGCTATATGCAGATTAGGAAAAAACGTCTTTTGCTCTCCGATGATATTGCCACCTCAAATCAGTGCTTGATCGCTATCGTAGCAACGGGGCCGTCTTTGAACAACGATTTGGAATGGTTGAAGAAAAATCAGGATAGGCTCATAATCTTTGCCGTGCATAGCTCTGTGAAAATTTTAAAAGGCCATGGCATTGTCCCAGATTTTCAATTCAGCCTTGATATCAATCCTGAAAGCACGGATATTCTTACTCGACTGGATCTTTACAGAGACAAGCCGATGATCCAGTATTACAAGGCGAATGACGATTATTTCAATGCATTGGATACGGTTCTCATGGTCTCTGAAGCCAATAAGCCGGATCCTGTCCTATTTAAAAAGCCGTTGGAATATACCCATCCTTCGACAACTTGTCTTGCCTTTGCCTTTGCCGATTTTTGCGCACCTCAAGAGATTTATCTGCTCGGTTGCGATTTCGGCTATCGTTCTGTTAAAAACGATCATGCAAAAGGTTCGATCTATGACGATGATACGCAGAAGAGTGAGCAACCAACTCCGAAATCGGAATACGGGGCTGCCCAACAAGCGCTGATGTCCTCGAATTTTAACCATGACGAATTCATCCAGACAACGGCTTTTCTTTCTCATGCACGTATCGCCATCGAGATGAGGATTGAGACCAGCAGCAAAAACTACAAGGTCTTCAATCTCTCGGATGGTGTCGAGATACGACACACGATCACAAAGCACAGCGAAGATGTCACCTTGCAGAAATATCCGAGAAAGCAAAAGGATATAAAGAAAATTCTCAGGGCTTTCAGGTCAGCCGCCTCCAATGACAACTGGCGGCCCCATGCCGAAACGGGCAGCGAGAAGTTCGGTCTGATGAAAAAAGCGATACTTAACCGGCTCAATCTGAAAGATTTCTCCTGGACGGAGGCGGCCAGGGCTCTCGATAGTGTTTTGGATGAAATGATTAAGGAATGCAGGAGACAAAAGGACTTACGAATGGAAATCTATGAGGCTGTCATTTCAAATATCCTGAGCGCCATTTACTCCTGCATGATTTTTTGCGACTCGCAAACAGATGCCGAAAATGTCTATAGATCGTGTCTCGAAGAGCTGGAAAAAATATTCAATGAAAATCTGTATTGGCCCGAAGAGCTTGATGAAAAGTTGTAAAAAAGTATGTCCTTGAAAAGGAGAGCAGAAGATCTGTATTGATGCATGGATGATAAGGGTTGAAATGAAGCCGGATAGGGATACGCGGGGGAATATAGTTGCAGCGATCATGAAAAATGAGTGTTTCTATATTCGAAAACTTTATTATAGAGATTATCACAGGTTGCGATAGATTTATCCACTGCTCGTTGAAATTCACCGATATAGGAAGTATCGAGAATACCAGGTCCTATGAATTCCATTAAAGTAAATAAATACTCTTTGTTGGAGGTCAGATCGTTGTATAGAATCTCAAGTTCTTGACATCTATGGTCTATTTCGGCTGGAGACAGAGTTGAAATTTCTTGAATAAGTGAGGTTGCAGCTTGTTTGAATATACTGTGTTTTTCAATTGTGTTGTTAAAGCACATTTCTATGGTCTGCATCCTATTTCCTTCCGTGGAGGTTGAACAGGATGATTTTGATCAATAAGAAGGTACTGATTAAAATCACAAGGTGCTGTTTACGATCCGTCCCTGATTATGGTGTGCCTGTTTATATCCCCTCATAGCGGATAATCCACTATGGAGTCGTTTCATTTCGTGGTTGATAAACGATCTTATTCCTTTGGCTTTTGTCGTGATTCGCTGGTTTAGGACCATGATGTCTTTTAATAGTTTTTCGCGCATCTCGATGAGCAATCGAAAATCTTCCAGTTTATTGGAAGAAGGTGAGAGGAGGATGGACAAATCGTGTTCAATTTTTGCTGCAGTATCGTGTTGTTCCATCATATTTTTGTTGAATTTTATCAATGCGGCAGGAGATGCAGTCCCTATTCCAACTTCAATTCTTTGCATTTCACTGAGAATGTTTTCATACAGTTGTATTAAATGACGAAGTTTTTCTTTAATTTGTTCTGCTTCCATTTCCGCCGTCCCTGTTGTCGATTACCTGGATATTGATAATGGTACATAGCCATTATGTTTGGGGCCTATCGACGATGCAACGGATTTCTCCGTCATTTTTTTTAGTGCTGCTTGTTCTTGACTATTTATCTCTATGGCCTCGGACCAAGTGGCACGCAGATCTAAGAGCAATCTTTCGACAACCTTTAATTTTTCAATATCTTTCTGGAGATTCGCCTGCAGCAATTCTCTGATCATGAAGTCATATAATGCCTCAAGATCATCGGCGATTTTCCCACCAATAGCATGATCAAGTGAATTGGAAAACTCAGCAACGATTGCCATTGAATTCCGTATTCCTCGATGGGTTTTATCAAGATCATTTTCTTCAATCCCTGAGATAGCCTGCCGGCAGAAACGCACAGCCCCATCATAGAGCATGAGAAGTATTTGCTCTGGAGATGCTGACATGATCTGGTTTTCTTGATATTGATTGTAGGCATTCATTTGGTGCTCCACTATAATTGCTTTGGTACATCTTGGATTAAGCCTTACTGCTCGATGAACTTGTTGAAGAAGAATAGGTATTGATCCATTGAGTTAAAAACGAACTCTGGGAGTTGAGACTGCTAACCAGAGTTTCCATGGCATTTAATTTAGCCTTTAAGGTTGCCTCTTCTTTATTAAGAGCCTCTGTCTTGCTGGTGATTTGGGCATCCAGGCTGGCAATCTTATCTTGCGTAGACGATTGTTTTTGCACATACATCCCTTTTGTGATGCTGGTCTGATCAAGCAGATAGGAGTTGAAATTTTCCATTACCCCTTGAGAGGTCGTGTCTCCTGCCAGAAGATTCGTCACTCCCGAGAAGTTGTTCTGCAAGGCATTTTCAAGGGTAGGTGTGTCGACACTGAGGGTCCCGTCAAGGTTTGTTGTTATCCCTATCTGACTCAAATTGTTCAGGGTTCCGGATTGACCGCTGGTATTGACAGATCCTGATAGCATGTATTGGAGTCTTCCTTTTATGTCGTTAATGGTCGAATCTCCGATCAGAATCTGGCTGAGTTGGGCATCGGTTGGATCCGACGCCAGGGACGGGTCTGTTGTCGTTGTGCTTGATGCCGAATCCTTACTCGCCTGGGTGTATCCGGCATTTATCCAGTCCATAATCGCATTGTAGTTGGTAACAAAGGTTGTGATATTTTTTTCCAATGTCGATGTATCAGCTGTTATGCTTAACTGAGAGGTTGCATATTGAGTTGGTGGACCGGGATTGGAAATTGCACTCACTGAATTGAGATTGAGGGTAACTCCGGCGATTGCGGTTGTAATAGTATTAGAATTGCTGACCACATCGACTCCGTCGATGTTCAGTTTGGCTTGTTGTGCACTTTGGACCGTTGTTGTAGTAAAAGAAATAGGATTCGAGCTTCCATCAACAAGATTGCTTGAGACTGTGAAGGTGGATGATGCATCCTGACCTGTCAATATCAAATGGTAAGGCGTTGTGCTGCTGCCATCGTTGATAATACTGGCGGTTACACCTGTGGAACTGGAAACATTATTAATTGACTCCATAAGACCGGCAAGGGAGTTGTTGCTCGAGTCAACGTTGATGGCGACCCCGTTTATTGTTACCGTTCCTGTTCCTAGAACTGAACTGTAGTTAGATAAGAATCCATCCGTTATGTCTTTTTGAACCTGAGCGAGCTGACTGACTGAAATGTTATAGCTTCCCGTATAAGCGTTTTGGGAGGTGGCTGTGAAAGGGCTACCAGAACTGACATTGGCGGTTGTCGTCCTGACCTCGCTCTGGATGTTCATTGCACCTACGGAGGTCTGCAATGTCGTCAACAGCGTGTTGAATGCACTATACGCTTTAAGCCTATTATTGGCGGCTGTTTCGGCATTCTGCAGGTTGGTGATCGGCTGCTGATCAGCCGCTATCAATTTCTGGATGATACTATCCGTATCAACTCCTGATGCCAGGCCGCTGAACGTAATAGGAGCGGAAGTGATTGAAGAAGTGCTGGCCACCATACTGTTCTCCTTCTATTCTACCAGAGGCAAAGGTAAGAATATACATCGTACAATATTAAAATATATTGCAGCGGTTTTCTTACATATTTTTGAACCGAATTCCCTTTTAATGGAACGGATTACGATTTAGTGTTGACAAAATTGCCCGCATATTCGGTCAAAGCTTGATCCACGCCGAGAAGTGCCTCCGGCGGTATCTGTCTAATGACTTTATCGGTTGCGGTGTTGATTACTTTAACAACCATTCTTCCAGTATCGCTGTCGGTCTCAAATTGAACACTGTAGGTGCCGTTCTCCGTAAGAGCCTTGATTTGTTTGAGAAGTTCGGCTGCCTGGAGTGTGTTTTTGCCTGAATTTATCTGGTTGTTTCCAGGGTCTTCTGT
Organism: Desulfocapsaceae bacterium; assembly: GCA_046704745.1. Classification (GTDB taxonomy): domain Bacteria; phylum Desulfobacterota; class Desulfobulbia; order Desulfobulbales; family Desulfocapsaceae; genus CAWGGS01. The sequence goes on from JBJKRL010000024.1 coordinate 13,151, forward strand.
TATATTTTTTCTTGTTCCATCAATCTGTTCGGATGCCTGAGGCATCTTTTGTATGACCGTTCCCGTTATATTGGGGGCTGTGCCTACCATGATTTGTTCCTCCTGTCATATCAAATCACAATAATAGACAACTGTTAGCCTGGAGGGCAGCTGAACGCAGCCCTCCAGGGTAGAGTTATCTTATTTGAGCAGGGACAGAGCCAATTGCGGCACCTGGTTGGCCTGGGCAAGAATGGCCACACCAGCCTGCTGCAGAATGTTCTGCTTGGTCAGATTCGAGGTTTCCTGGGCGATGTCCGCATCGAGGATCCGGCTGCGGGCTGCCGAGAGGTTCTCAGAAACGTTTGACAGGTTGGAGATGGTTGACTCGAACCGGTTCTGAACGGCACCAAGGCCACCGCGGATGGAGTCAATTTTGCTCAGCGCACCATCGATAACGCTGATTGCATCATTGGCCCCACTCTGGGTAGAAATGGAAACGTCGGAGATCTTCTGCAACTGAGAAGCTGTCGTAGCCGTTGACCCATTCAGGTCTTTGGTACCACCTGCTTTGGCGGTGTAGGTTTCGGTACTGTCCAGAACGACATACCCACCGACCCTTGTCGAATCAGCAGTAACAGCGCTTTTCAATGTCACCGTTGTTCCTGCTGTCCCGCCGGCCTTCACACCCGCTACTTTCATAGTATTGGCGCTGGCACCGTTGGAGTAGTTTTCGATATAGATGTCTGATCCGGCTGAATTCGTCAGGACTAAAGAGGATTTGTCGGAGCCGAATTCGGCGGTAACACCCGTTGCCGAACTCTTGTCGTTAATGGCTGCGGCAAGTGTGGTCAAGTCGCTTCCATTTACGGTTGCCGAGATGACGGTGCCATTCAAGGTGAAGCTGGTTGCACCGGCGGCAGCACTCGACAGTTGAACCTTCGTCGTTGCCGTTGCGGTAATACCGGTGGTATCGGTCTTGCTATTGATATCTGAAGCAAGGCTCGCGGCAGTTTCACCTGAAGTGACGGTGGCAGTAACGGAATAATTGGTGCTGTTAAAGGTTCCGGCAAGGGTCAAGGTACCGCCGGTCCCAACACCGTTCTTTGCCGTGCCTGAAGTTGCAGCAACAGTGGTAGCTTGCTGCATGGCGCCGCCAGAGATATTGACCCGGTTTGTTCCGAGGTCCGAACCTTTGGCAGAAGAGATAGAAAAGCTGATGACCTGATTGGCATTGGCGCCAACCTGGAATTTGGCGCCACTGAACGTACCATCGAGCAGATTTTTGCCGTTGAACGTTGTCGTGTCGGCAATACGATTAATTTCAGCCTGCAGCTGGGAAACCTCGGACTGCAGGGAGGCGCGGTCGCTGCTGGTGTTGGTATCGTTAGCTGACTGAACAGACAACTCACGCATACGCTGCAGGATGTTGGTGGTCTCCTGCAGAGCACCTTCTGCCGTCTGGGCAAGAGAAATACCGTCATTTGCATTTCGCTGTGCCTGATTCAACCCATTGACCTGGGAGGTCATACGGTCGGAGATGGCAAGTCCTGCTGCGTCGTCTTTTGCTGAATTGATACGAAGACCCGATGAGAGTCGTTCCATGGATTGTGCCAGCGCGGATTGGGATTTGGACAGGTTACGCTGGGCGTTGAGGGACATTACATTGGTGTTAATTGTCAGTGCCATGATATTCCTCCTTGAATATGTTGTATGGCTTGGTACTTGCGGGCATCCTTGCCCGGTTTACAAAAAAGGTACTGCAATTACAGGTTGTTTGCCGATCGTCACCTCCTTTGTTAATGTTTTTTGAGACTCGCGTATCAATCCCTTTTGGTGCTGACACGTCACTCTGAATATCTTTTCGTCTGGTTTTAAAAAATCTTTAGAAAAAAATTAGAAAAAAGCCGAAAAAAAATCCCGGCTTTTTAGTGTATTGAAAATAAAGAATATTTATTTTTTTTCAGGCTTTGGAAGAGGGGTCTTGGTCTGGTAGTCGGTGTTTTCCAGGATTATTTGTATCGCCCTGTTGGATTTTGGAGTGAAAAGGATTGGTGCGGCCAGGTTGAGAGTGATGTTCTGATCCGGCGGAACTGTGACCACAGTCAGGACGTAGCAGGGATCATCCTCATCTATATGCAATAATCTTCGTTCAGATTCTTCAGGGATGACATGATAGTCGGGAAAAAAATTATTCGGATCGGTGAGAACGAAAGCAATCGCAGGATCGTTGACACTCTGAATCCAGAAAAGAGGGCCCGCCTTCTTGTTCGGCATGACTATAAACTCTTGAAGGTTCGGCAGCCCTATCAAACCAGCCGGAAAATGGAGGAGATTTTTGGGATCGTATTCGATCTCTCCGAATCGAGTCAGTATCTTTTTCATTTCTTTTGTTTTCTTTGTTCTAAATTACCGCTTAAAACATCAAGGTCGGTCATATCCCATTGTATAGCTTCACGATTTTGAACTGAAATACGCTCATAAATCTCTTGGCGATAAATCTTTTTGTCCTGGGGCGCTTCGATACCGACTCGGATTGCACCGTTTTTCAACTCAATGAACTTTATGATGATGTCATCTCCAATGACGATACCATCCCCAGGCTTTCTTGTCAGAACCAGCATATAAACACCATAACCTACCTGCATAAGCCTCAGCGTTGATTCTACCGAAATACTCAGCAAGCATGATTCTATTTTGAAAAGCGTAATCAATCGATCCGAAAAGTCTGTAACTTTTTTTGCCTTAATCTAAGAAACAGGTCAATCATACAAAGGTATTTGTTTTTCGGATCTGATACTTTCAGTAACGGTAATAGTATTTTGAATATAGACAAATGTCAAATAATATCAGGTCAAAAAGCCTTACTGTAAGTAATTAAGGATAGAAATGCTCGATACCTGGGATGTTATTTTAAGAGCTGCCTGATAGGCCGTTTGTATCTGGGAGAGGTTGGCAAAGGTGGTAACCATATCGGCATCTTGGTAGTTGGACAACGTCTGTTTGAGATCCGTTTGGACACTCTGTTGCTGTTGGTTGGCATTATCCACCCTTGTTGCCTGAACACCGAGTTCTGATCGATAGGTATCCGCTTGAGTGGCGGCGTGTTGAAGGTTGGTGATATTATTTTCAATACCGCCTCCCGGGCCCGAGGCGTCATCGACATTACCGGCTCTGATGGCGTCCGCTGTTTGTGTCAGTACCTGGAAAATATCGACTTGATTTGTTCCCTGCACATAGTTGCTGGCGGCATAATCAGTATTGGAGATTCCCAAAAAGAGTTCGTTGCCGGTAACATCGGTCTGAACAGTCTCCCCAGGGGTGATCTCCATCTTGGTTTCATTGGTGTCACCGTTGTAAATGACGGGCCAGGTGGTCGGGTCGGTCGAGTCGTAGGCGGCAGCAGTATAGCTGGGATTGACGGTAAACGGCTTTGTAGTCACCTGATAACCTGAAAAGATATATTGGCCGCCTATGGAAGCGTTGGCCGTATCGATCATCTGCTGTTTGAGTTGATCGACTTGGTCGGCCAAGGAGGAAAGGTCATCATTGCTAAGTGAACCGTTAACGGCGTTGTTTGCAATAGTTTGGGCTTGGTCCAGGATGGTCTGGATGTTGCCCAAATAGGTATCGGTGGATTTCAACTGGTCGGACAAAGTCCCCATGGTGGTGATATACCGATTGGTATTGGTTATCTGTGATCTGGTGTCGATCACAGGACCAACGACGCTGGGGTTATCGGATGGTGCATTCAGCTTCAGTCCCGTCGCTCCCTGATTTTGCAGGTCTTGCAGCTTGGTTGTGATTCGTTCAAGGTTGGTCTGCATCAACCTGTAGGTGGAGTTTTGTGTCACGATCATAATGCACCTCTTTTGTAATCAACCATCGTCTCATTAATTCTTGAACGATATCAGTGTATTCAACATATCATCGACTGTGGAAAGATACTTAGCCGATGACTGAAAGCCCCGCTGATATTGTATCATGTTGACCATTTCTTCATCCAAGGAGACACCGGCAACGCTGTCTCGAAGATTCTGCAATTGATTGACGGCATCCTGTGAACCTGATACCTGGAGTGAGTTTTGATTGACATCTAACCCTATCTTCGACGATATATTGGCATAATACGAGTCAAAGGTGTCCGTGCCTGCGATCAGATAGCTCGTACCCAAGTCGCCGATGGTCAGGGCATTTTCATTGTCGCCGGGAGCAGAGGTGTTTCCGGCGGCAACTTTGCTGGGATCTGTCAAGGTAACAGCCATATTGCGGGCGGCATCAGTTGTTACGCCTGCCGGGTCGGTGAAAAAATCATTTCCGGTACTGCCATCGAGGCCGACACCGGCTGCGTGTTGAGTATTTATCTGGGTGCTGATTTCATAGGCGAGTGTGTTCAATTCATCTTTGGCATTAGGAATCGTCTGGTCTCGGACTGTGAGAAGTCCTTGTATCTCGCCACCCACAGAGTTGACGTCGAGATTGCGGACGGTTCCGGCAGCAACAAGCTGCAGAGTGACGTTGGAGCCCGATGTATCCGCTTGAAGTTGCATTGCGGTAGTACCCTGAACAAGCGGCAGGCCTCCAGGCAATTGGACGGCCAGCATACCTCGGTTGTCAGTATACGTGTTGGCGCCGAGTGACTGGGCCAGATCCTTGGCCAGAAGGTCCCGTTGATCCCTGGCACTGTTGTTGGTTTGGCCTCCTATTTCGGTGGTATAGATCTGGTCGTTTAATTGGGCAATCTGGGAAATTTTAGAATTGAGATCTGAAAGATCGGAAGTAAGCGTATTATTAATATTTTTCGTGATAGTATCAATACCGTCGGAGGCGTTGTTGAAACTTGATGCCAACAGGTTGCCCTGTTGTATCACGGCGCTTCGCAAAGAGAGATCACTGGGATTGGTAGTAAGTTGTTTCCAGGCATCAAAAAAATTGTCGATATTGGTGGCGATATTGTTGTCGCTTACGCTAAAGACTCCTTCCAACTGAGAGAGAGAATCTGTCTGCCCACTGGCGTAGCCGAGATCGACCGATTTCGACTGCAATTGGTTGGTTATGAAATCGTCATGAGCTCGTGTGACGTTTGTTATGCTCACGCCCTGACCTATAAAAAAGTTGCCAAAGGTAAGTGTAGGAACCGGAGTCAGCTGGGCGCTCTGTTTGGAATACCCATCGGTATTCATATTGGAAACGTTATTGCCGATAATCTCGATAGTTTTTTGATTAACTTCAAGAGACGTCTTACCGGCATTCAATGCTGCAATCAGACCGGACATATCATACCTTCCCAGACAAGAGTCTGCCGTTAACTTGAGAGGGCACGGTTGCAGCAGTTGCTGAATATGTGGCCGTAACCGTTTTTTTGCCGAAAAATTCCATCATATCCCTTATCCAACCTAAAGTGGATTTAAACAAAAAAGCATTCCTTCTGTTTTCATTATGGATCTGCTTGGCCAATGCCATATCCTGAACATCAAGTTCTTGAACCAGGCTCAGGTACTCTATAAGCTCTTGTTTTTCACCCATGACTTTAAACATGCCATCCATATCGAGTTTCTTGGCAAATTCTCGCTCTTGAATAATTACATCAAGAAGACGTATGAGATATTCATGGGTTTTATTGTCGGACATAACTATTTTTCCTCAAACATAAACTGCAGCAGTGAGGTGGCGACTCTATTAAGATCAGGCTGATACGAACCGTCGGCAATCTGTGCTTTAAGTTCCTGAACCCGATCAGCCCTTGTCGAACTGCTGCTGCCTTTTGCAGCCTGGGCCTTGTGTACATCCTGGAGGACCGACGAGAATTGCACCTGGTCTGTTTGGGTCTTACCTTCGGTCTTTGTGTCGGTCTGGGTCTTTTGTGCCTTTTTTACATTACCGATCTGGTTTGGTCCGCCGACCCCAAAAAATTCAATACTCATTGCATCACCCGGTTTGTTGTGTCACCTGGCTATCGCTTGCCGTTTTTACCCAGGTATCCAGTTTTGTCATAACAGCATCATAGGTTTGGTGGGAAATATCTGGAAGCGTTCCGCCAAAGGCTTTTAAGGCTTCTTGATATCCATTTTCTACGCCTTGTTTGATTGCATCGATCTTTGTCGGATCGCCGCCCGCAAGTGCTGTGGCGAAATTTACAATACGATCGGATGTTTGATCAACCCCAAAATAACCATCTTCTGCTATGAGTTTTTGGGCATCTTCCTGAGTTATATTGCTAAGATCAGTTTCGTTGTTACCGTCAGCAATTTTGTAATTGATTCCCTGCTCTTTCAGCATATTCAAGACAAGCCCGCGCAATACATCAAATCCGCCGGTCTTGGAACCGGCCTTGGATAACGAGGAGGTATAGGTAGGTGGTGTCTCTAAACCGTTTCCCAAGGTGACAGTATCGGGAATGGTAGTCCGTGAACCTGCAGGAGTACTTTGTCCTGTACCTAGGGTTGTATTCAGATCATACCGGCTGTACTGCAAAACAGAATACGAGTTTGTGTATTCCTGATAACTTATTGAATTAATCATAAAAATCGCCTCCGTGCGCTTTTTATTCATGCTTCCTGCATGATTGGATCAATCAATATCCTCTATTGTTAGCTTATATATCGGATTGTTTTATAGGAATCTTTAGAGGTGAATTCAGGGAGGGAGAAGATTTCTCTAAATGGGGATTAAGGTGCATATGCACTTTAAAAGGTCTGTTCGGATATCTCTATGAGCTGGTCCTTAACAATTTTGCATAGCTATAGTTTATTTGTGAGCGGATACGTGGCAAGAGGTTCACTGGTCCTTAACAAATACCTTTAACTGATTGAACATTGCCTCACCAATTCCGATGCCTTTACCTTTTGCTGTTTCTCGTGCCATCTGCATATCAAGCATATCTTGATAGATTTTTGAGGCATTGTCCTGAGGAATCAACCCGTTTTCAGGCATACTTTTCCGCATGGATTTGTACATCTGATCGATGAAAACCGCTTCAAATTCCCGGCATGATTGCCTCAATGATTTAAGATCTTGCCGGGTCTTTTCTTTTCCCGTTGTGTTCTTAAGAGGATTGCCTTGGATGGCGTTTGGTGATATGGACGAAATGTTCATCTTCGGGTTCCTGTTTGATTGAATGATATTGGGAATTAAAGGATAATGAGCTCACCCTGCATGGCGCCCGAGGCTTTTATAGCCTGGAAAATTGCAATAAGATCTCTGGGGGTTGCGCCAATTGAATTCAAAGCCTTGGCAATATCGCCGATGCTTACTCCTTTCGGCATATTCAGGACGTTGAGCTGACCTCCTTCTTCCTTTGCCGTAATGGTGGTTTGCGGAGGCACAACCACGGGCGGGGCACCGGTCAATGGATTGGGTTGAATTACCGAGCCCGGAGTTTCTTGTACGACAAGACTCAGGTTTCCGTGTGAGACGGCAACCGTCGACAGCCTTACATCTTTCCCCATGACGATTGTTCCTGTTTTTTCATCAACGACCACCCGAGCAATAGAGTCAGGGTCTACCTGCAGAGATTCGACACCGGATATAAAATCTACAACTTTGTTTTTATACGATTTTGGAATCTTGATCTTTACGGTCGCCGAATCAACAGGAAACGCCGTATGGGGACCAAATGCATGATTGATAGCCTTTGTTATGTGATCTGCTGTTGTGAAATCGGCATTTTCCAATTGGTAAGTAATCGTCCCGTCTGCTCCAAGTTGATCCGGGACTGAATTTTCGACAAGTGCTCCATTGGGTACACGGCCAACGGTCGTGTGATTTTTCTGGACCTTGGCAGATTTTCCACCAAAAGCAAATGCTCCAAGAGTTAGTGGCCCTTGTGCCACAGCATAGACCTTATGGTCAGCGCCTTTTAAGGGAGTCATCAAAAGCGTCCCTCCCGCCAGGCTTTTGGCGTCTCCAATTGACGATACTTCCACATCGATGGTTGAGCCAGGTCTGGCAAAAGGAGGGAGATCGGCTGTTACCATAACTGCTGCAACATTCTTTATTTTTATATTGCTAATTTGAGAAGGATCCAGAGTGATACCGTTTCTGACCATCATGTTGTAAACGGATTGAAGAGTAAACAAGGATTTTTTCATATCGTCACCTGTTCCCTCCAGGCCGGTGACCAATCCGTAGCCGATCAATTGATTGGCCCTTACTCCTGTAATTTTTGCAATATCCTTTATCCTTGCCCCTGACGCAATCTGAGCGCTTGAAAAGAAGAGGACACTGATCATGCCGATGGCCAGAAAAGAATTTTTCATAACATCACTCATTTTACAAAGAAAAGGTTTATACAACCCCTGATCGGTTTCATCCATTAACACCCAACGAGGGGGCATAAGTACTTTCACGAAATCCCTTCATAAAAAACAAGAATTGAATTTCTAAGGTACTAAAACGGCCAGATATTATCGAGTGTCCTGGTCAACCAGCCGGGTTGCTGTTTATCGCTTATGACGCCTTTACCTGTATAGGAGATTCTTGCGTTAAGTATTTTGCTGGAATCGATAGTGTTTGCTGCCGTAATATCCACAGGTCGGACAATTCCGGTAAGGTAGATGATCTGGACCTCGTCATTGAGCATAACCTCCTTGCCGCCTCTGATTTTCAGGTTGCCGTTGGGATATACACCGACGACTTGAGCCGAAAGTTGTGCGGTAAAATCCCCGGTACGGACTGTCTTGCCGTTGCCGTCGAAAGAATTCGAGAAGTTGGTGTTGACCAGATTGGCCAGATCGACATTGCTGTTTTTGAGTTTACTGTAATTTTCCAGTCCGAAAAGGTTGGATATGCCGGCGTTAAAACTCGACGTTCTTCCCGTAGTCGTAGTGGCTACCTTGGAGGCGCTGGATTTTTCCGATATGGTAATGCTTATGATATCACCAATTTTCCCAGCCTTGTGATCAGCAAAGATCGAGGAAGAATCATTTGTCCATAAAGAACCGGCTGTCTGCTCAGACTTAAGGGGTGTTTTGATTTCTTCCAACGGTTCCGGGATCCTAACAATCTTTGTGGTGTGGGTTGAACAGGCTGAAAGGATTAAAACTACCAATACTAGAAGTGATAGGTTTTTCATCAAAGTCGTACCTCCACTATTCCCGGAGCCGTAACACGGCAATAGAGCAGTTTGTGTGAACTGATATTGCGTACCCGGATTACTTGATTTTTTACGCCGTTCATTTTGGCAATTCCTGTTGCTGTGACACGCAGAGCACCACTGGATAGGACGATTTTAACCACCTGGCCTCTGGCAACCATCGGGGGAATATCGATCCATGAATGCTCAATTATGCTGCCCTCTCTGATGACACGTTTTGTTTTCTTGCCAACGAGTTCTTTTAAATCCACATAAGGGGAGTCAGTGTCGGCAATGTCTCGAGTGAGAATACTGATACTATTTTTGGTAATAATACCTCCGTGGGGAATAGTTGCCGCTGCAACAATAACAGGGGCCATGGCTTCTATCCTGCCGGAGACTGCAATGTTTTTTCTTATATGTCCATCAACGCTGAAGATAATAGAAATGCTGGAACTTTTCAGAACTCCCGGGTTTGAAGGAATAACCTCCCAACTTAAATCTCCTGTAGGGAGGATGAAGGGCAGGGGAAGTGAGTTTGGGATAAAGTGTATCTTGGCATCAGGGAGATCGTTTTGTCGTTTTGTAAGATAGCCTGATATGATGGTTTGTATTTTCTCGGGACCTATTTGGACGCCCCTGCGGTGAACGAGAATGGTTACAGGCCCTTTCCAACTGACGGAATCCGGGATTTGCAGGCTATTTACCAGATAGCTTTTGATATTTGCTGTCTGCAGAATAATATCTCGCCCCGGGGCGGGTGATTGGGAGACAATCTGGCTTCCCAAGGCTGTTGTTAACTCTGATTTTACGTTGAATTGAGCTATTTCTGATAGAGAAACAGAGATTCCGTCAACCTTTGCCAGTGGTTTGAATGTAATTACAAGTCCATAGCATGATTGTATAAAAAAGAAAAAAAAGCCAAAGAAGAATACAATTAATCTCATCATTTCTTAAACCAGATTATTGGTTGTCTTCATCATCTCATCGGAAGTGGTTATGGCTTTCGAGTTGATTTCATAGGCCCGCTGGGCTGTTATCATATTTGCCATCTCCTGAACGATATTAACATTCGATCCTTCAAGAAAATTCTGAGACAGCGTTCCAATGCCATTGTCACCGGGAGTTCCAGTGGTCGGTGTTCCAGAGGCGTTGGTTTCCACATAAAGATTATTTCCGATGGAGGAAAGTCCGGCGTTGTTTATGAATGTGGCAAGTTCGATGGTGCCGATTTCGGTACTAGACGTGTCGCCTGCCAGAACGGCACTGACTACGCCTGTGTCGCTGATAGTGATGTTCTGGGCACCTTCAGGTATTGTGATTGCCGGAATGAGAGGATAACCGTTGGAGGTCACGATCTGTCCGTTGCTGTCGAGATTGAAATCGCCTGCCCGTGTATAGGCGGTGTTGCCATTGGGCATTTCAATCTGAAAAAAACCTTCCCCTTGAATGGCCATGTCGAGAGGGTTTTGTGTCTGGATAAGTGAACCTTGACTGAACACTTTGGTGACTTCCCCGGGGCGAACTCCCAATCCAACGAGAATTCCAGTAGGGTTTTGGGTGTTGGGAGATGTTTGACTTCCTGGCACCTTGATGGTCTCGTACAGAAGATCCTGAAAATCGGTTATGCTTTTTTTAAACCCAGTGGTGCTGACGTTGGCAAGGTTGTTGGCAATGACGTCAATATTTAACTGTTGAGCGTTCATGCCGGTTGTGCCTGTGTAAAGAGACCGTATCATGATTGAAGCCTTTATAGGTGTTTAAGTTAATCTTTGTTAGGAAACCGTACCGAGATCGTCTTGTTTCGCTTCAATTGTGGCATAGCTTTTCAACATCTTGTTATAGGTATCGAAGAGGCGTTCATTGTTAATCATCTTTGCCATCTCCGTAACCATGTTTACATTTGAGACTTCAAGACTGCCCTGAACCACATCCGGAGTGTCAATGGGTACTTCCTGTCCTCCCGTTTTCAATGAGAAAGTAGTATCGACTTCTTTTTGCAGTTTTGACGGATCATCGATATTGACAATACCCAACTGGGCGACATCGGTTTGAGCACCGGTATTGTCGATGACGGAAATCATGCCCTGACTGCTGATTGAGATGCGATTGGTATTCGTCTCCGGTATCGTTATGGGGGTATTGGCATCATCGAGAACCTGCATACCACCGGTCGTAACCAATCTCCCTTCATTATCCAGGGAAAAGTTTCCTTTCCTTGTGTAAAGAATCCCGTTTGGCCCTTGGACTTTAAAAAAACCGTCTCCATGAATGGCAAGGTCCAGAGGTCGTTGTGTATCTTTCATGGGACCAGCGGAAAAATCAGTAAAATTTTCTCGTATTCGAGTGTAATTGATTCCGTGCGCCTGGTTTATCTGTTGGGTTCCGCGAAGGATGGATTCGAAACTGACATTGGAACGTTTGTAGCCAATGGTACTGACATTGGCCAAATTGGCTGTAATATTATCGAGGGTTTGTTCCCGAGCGACGGCCCCTGAAAGAGCGCTGTATTTTCCTGAAACCATAAGGACTCAAATATTTGCTGATATACGAGATTGAAAATTTAAAAATCAATGCTTGATTTGAATTTTCCGACAGACTGTTTGTAGTTATGTATCGGTAAAACTCAGCCAATCTTAAGAGGGAAAAGAGGATGATGAAGGAGAAAAAGATTGAATAACACTTGATAAGAGACGAGGTTAATCGGTATGGGCGAGTTTTGCCAGGTTAACCAATTGGTCGGCTTCATGAATGGATATGGAAAGTATGGATGCAATCTCCTCCGACGACATGCCACCTGCTGCCAGTGAATGGACGTATTTGTATCTTTCGGGTGGACTCATATGCGAGTTGTACTCTTGAGACGAGAGTCGAGATCTTTGGAGTTTGGTGGTTATTTCAGCCTGATTGAGGCTTTCTTGAAAAGCGTTATGTTGTCTCTCCCTTTCTTCCAAAATTAGAAGTTTCTGTTTATACCCTGAAAGGGTTTCGTTGACCTCAGTAAGAAGTTTTTTCTGTCTCTCCGTTTTTCTGCGAAGGTAGATGGCTCTTCCTGTCACTAAAGAACAGAGACCCAAGGCAAGAAGTGCTAGAATTGTGGTAGTGGTGGTTGTCAAAGTACCGGTGCCTCAGATTTATGCCATCCTCTCTCAAGAGAGACGTGCCTGAACTTTGTTTTTCAGCTTAATAAGGGCCTGGCTATGGAGTTGCGAAACTCTTCCTTCTGAGATTTCCAATACCTCTGCGATTTCTTTCTGGGTCAGTTCCTCGTAATAGTACAACGATATTACGAGGCGCTCTTTTTCCGAGAGCTTGGCAAGTACTTCGGCCATCATTTTCGTTAATTCATGGTTCTCCAGCCTGAAACCGGGCGATGCACTTTCCCTCTGGTCTTCCAAGGTTTCGATAAAGGCTTTTCCCTGTTCCGAATTATCGAGGGTTTCATTGAGACTTACACAACCAAGATGGCTTACTTCACTGAGCATTTTTCTATATTCCTCTAAGGGAATTCCCATGGCGTGGGCTACTTCGTGATCTTCGGGTTCTCTAGCTAGGGTGAGTTCCAAGTGTGACAGGGTTTTGGCTATCCTGTTTTGTTTATCGCGCAAGGAACGGGAAAACCAATCGAGTTTGCGCATTTCATCCAGGATTGCTCCTCTGATGCGATACTCGGCAAAGGTTTTGAAAAGAATGTTTTTCGAAGCATCAAATTTATTCGCAGCATCGATTAAGCCCACCATACCTGCACTACGCATGTCGTCGCGACTCATAAAAGATGGCACCTGAGTGGTCATTCGGCCCACGAGGATATCGACAAGTTCCAGATTTTCCCGGATGAGTTTGGCTCTGTCTTCAGGTTGTGAAGGTGGCGTGTAGAGCATATTCATTACCTTTTGCTACCGAAATTGAGAAGCTTTTTCCAGAAAAATTGTATGTTGCCCTTAGGGGCGTAGGGAATACTTTCCGAACACAGCCTGGAAGCCAGATCATTGAAAGCCATAGAAATTCGAGAGGTTGGGAACATCTCTACGATTACCTTCTGTTTTCTGATGGCCTCCTGCATTTGTTTGTCTGCAGGGATTGAACCAAGGTAATCTATAGATATCTCAAGATATCTGTTCGATACCATTGTTAATTTTTTAAAGACATCCAAGGCCTCGTCTTCAGTTTGGATTTGATTGACGACCAGATTAAAATGTTTCTCATGATACTGTGTGGAAAGAAGCTTCATTAATGCATACGCATCAGTAATTGCAGTAGGTTCCGGAGTTGTTACAACCAGTATCTCTTGGGCTGCCGTATTAAAATATGTTACATTCTCGGATATTCCCGCCTCGGTGTCAATGAGGACAAAATCAAAATCGTTATGCATGGAATCCAGAGCGTCCAGGAGTTTCATCTTCTGAGCCGAATCAAGCCGAGTGAAATTCTGGATTCCGGAGCCGGCGGGAAGAATTTTGATCCCTAATGGACCCCTAAAAAGGATCTCCTGCAGGTTCCGCTCACCGGTAAAAAAATGATTCAGGTTATAAAGTGGAGCGATTCCGAAAACCACATCAATATTGGCAAGACCAAGATCGGCGTCGAGGATCAGGACATTTTTCCCTAATTTGGCAAGCGAAACGGCTATATTGGCAACAACGGCAGTTTTTCCAACCCCACCTTTTCCGCTGGTAATGGAATAGACGCGTGTCTCTCTTTCTTCTTCCGAGGCGACAATGCCGGCGGGATCGTGAGAGTTGAGAGCCCTCAGAGTTTCTGCCTGATCCATGGTTTTGCGTGATGGGCTAATCATGAAATATTCCTTCTGGATTGGGTATGATGAGTTCTGCTATTTTTCTCTTATCAGCAGTGAAAAGATCTTCAGGGACCCGTTGACCATTTGTAATATATGAGATCGGAGCACTATTGTGAATCTGGGTGTTGAGAATAATTCCAAGATTGATACACTCATCAACTTTGGTGAAAATCGTATTGTCGATACCAAGGCGTGAGAAACGGGCGATGGTCTCCGCCAATTCGTCTTCCCTGTTTGTTGCAGAAAGGACCAGATGCTTGGTTATAGCCAGTTCGGGTTGAAGAAACGACGCCAACTCGTCGATGCTTAAGGTATCCCGGGGACTTCTGCCTGCAGTATCTATTAAGATGAGATTTTTGTCCTGGTGTTTTTCCAAAGCCTGCACAAGTTGAGCAGGTGTCAATACAACATCTACAGGAAGGTGCATAATTTCACCGTATACCTTTAACTGCTCGACTGCTGCTATACGGTAGGTATCGATGGTTATCAGAGCGATTGAATTGGAAAAATTGCTAAGATAGCCAGCCGCTATTTTGGCAAGTGTCGTTGTCTTTCCTACTCCTGTCGGGCCGACAAGGGCTATCCGTTGACGCTGGTCGCAATGAGAAAAATCAGGTGTGTTGGTCTCCAGTATATTGGAAATGGTATCCTGAAGAAACAAACAGAGTTTTTGTTTATCCTGTATTTGTTCGGAGCTGAGATTGTTCGTAGTAAACTCAGAGATGGTTTTGGCTGTTTCATTGTTGGCCCCGTAAGTGAGAAGCAGGTCGAATACCTGGGAGCCATCGGTGGATCGGGCATCGGTGGGCATATCCGGTCGGAGATCGGCGAGAAGAGAGCCGTCTGATCCCTGTGTGCGCCTGAGGCGGGATATTTCATCGGCAAGGGATTTGACGATGCTTTTCAGTTCATTAAACTCATGGCGAATTCCTGGGTTTTCCGGCATAGGCTGAGTTGGGCGAGCTGTTTTTGGGAAATCTTGAGGTTTTTTGCCAATTTTGTAAGGAGTGTCAATGGATGAAGGTTCATGGTTTTCCGCTGAGGACGGGGACGAGTTGGCAGCGTTGTTAACATAGGCCAAATGTTCCGGCGGGGGCATTGCCGATGCTTGCTTATTGGACGTTTTGTCCTGCTTTGGCCATGGGGTATCAACAGCGGCGGTTATTTCGAGGGTGTGTTTGCCAAGGATGCCGAGCTTTCCGCTGCGAACTGTCCTTGTGGAAAGGATCAATGCATCCGGTCCCAGTTCTTTTTTAACCAGTTTCAGGCCCGAGGCCATATCGGGTGATTCAAAAACCTTAACTTGCATTGAGTGTCACGGTTCCCAGTGATTTAACCTTGAGGTTAGGCGCAATTTCGTTATGAGAGATTACCATAAGGTTTGGAAAATATCGTTCAGTAAGACTTCGAACATGCGGCCGTATCTGAGGAGCTGCCAGAAGCGTCGGCCTCAGGCCTCCCTCAAAAAGTCCAATTGCCTCGCCAATGGAATCAAGAATAATCTGTGCCGTTTTGGGATCGATAGCCAGATAACTGCCCTGTTCTCTATGTTGTATGGAAGCCAGAATAGCATCTTCGGCAGGCTTGGCAAGAGTGATCACTGAGATTTTGCCGTCAACAGCCAGCTGAGAGCTGATGGTTCGAGAAAGGGCATGCCGAACGTATTCCGTCAGAATTTGTGCATCCTGGGTAAGGGGAGCCCAATCCGCCATAGTTTCAAGGACTGTTCTAAGATCTCGGATCGAAACGCCCTCTTTTAACAGGTTTTGTAATACCCGCATAATGTTTCCAAGAGAAAGTACGGTGGGCACAAGGTCTTCAACCAGTTTCGGGTAACTTTTGGCAAGATTGTCGAGCAACCCCTGAACTTCCTGTCTGCCGATCAGTTCGTGAGCGTGTTGTCGTATAATTTCGCTTATATGCGTGGCTATTACTGTCGTGCAGTCAACAACGGTATAGCCGGCGATCTGCGCCCGTTCTTTTTTGTCTTCGGTAATCCAGATTGCCGGGAGTCCAAAGGCTGGTTCTACAGTAGGGACGCCTTTGATAGTTTCGGTAACCAGACCCGGATCCATGGCCATGAAGTGACCGGGAAGAATTTCAGCTTCGGCAATTTTTATTCCCTTAAGAGACAGCGTATATTGATTTGGATTTAACTGCAGATTGTCCTTGATATGAACAGGCGGAACTATAAAGCCGTTGTTTAAAGCAAATTGTTTGCGTATGGATTGTATACGGGTTAAGAGTTCGCCGTCTTGGGCTGAATCGACAAAGGGGATCAGCCCGTATCCCACTTCGAGTTCAATGAGATCAACGGTAAGCATCTGCTCGTAATTTTCTTCGGCACGAGCAGGGGCTTCCACAGGTTTTTCAATCGTTTTTTCCGCTTCAGCCTTATGTTTACGTTCGATAAAGTAGCTTAAAACGGCAAGAGAAACTGCTAAAATAAGGAAAGGAAAAAAGGGAAGGCCGGGAATGATGGCGAAGATCATGATGATAACTGAAACAATCATCAGAGCGACGCTGTTTTTAGAAAGCTGATTTTTTAAATCAGATCCGAAATCTAGTTCTCCAGCAGCCCGGGTTACCAGAAGACCTGCCGCTGTCGAGATGATCAAGGCGGGTATTTGGCTGACAAGGCCGTCTCCAACTGTAAGGATTGTATAAGTGCGCGCTGCCTCTGCCACGGGCATGCCTTTTTGCAAAACACCGATGATAAAGCCCGCACCTATATTTATAAAGGTAATGATAATGCCGGCAATGGCATCACCTTTGACGAATTTCGACGCACCGTCCATGGCGCCATGGAAAGCGGCTTCAGCACTGACTTCTGCTCTTCTTGCCCGGGCCTCATTCTCATTTATCAGGCCCGCATTCAGATCGGCGTCGATGGCCATTTGTTTTCCGGGCATTCCGTCTAAGGTAAACCGTGCGGCCACTTCCGCTACGCGGCCGGCGCCCTTGGTGATGACCATAAAGTTGATCAGAACGAGTATACAGAAGATAACTATGCCGATGACGTAATTACCGCCGACGACGAATTGCCCGAAGGACATAATGACTGCACCGGCTGCTGAGGGACCGGTGTCGCCATGTAGCAGGATAAGCCGAGTGGAGGCCACGTTTAAAGATAACCTGAAAAGGGTAGTCGTAAGTAATATGGCAGGAAATATTGAGAAATCTACCGCTTTTATCGTATAAAGGCTGATGACCAGAATCACCAGCGCAATGGTGATATTTAATGAAAGAAAAAGATCGAGCATTATCGGCGGTACGGGAAGGATCATCAACATGAGGATCGACACAAGACCAAAGGCCGCCATGACATCGGTACGTTGGGCCAGTTGTGCCGGATTGATCCTGGTGAGTATTCCCTGCTGCCCGGTTAATTCCATTGTGAAGTCTTACCTTTTAATGAATATACATAAGCAAGTATTTCCGCTACGGCCTTGAACATCTCTTCAGGAATTGTAGCTCCAAGGTCTAATTTATGCAATAATCGCGCCACGGGAGGGTTCTCTACCAGAGGTATGTTATTCTCCCTTGCAATCTCTCTGATTCGCATGGCAATATGACCGGCACCTTTTGCGACGATCACCGGTGCATCCATTTTTTTCGGTGTGTAACGCAGGGCCACAGAAAGGTGAGTCGGATTGGTGACGACAACATCGGCTTTGGGAACTTCGGCCATCATTCGTTTTCTTGCCATCTGGTGCTGAATAGAACGGATCTGCGCCTTGATATAAGGGTCACCTTCCGTTTCCTTAAATTCCTCTTTGAGTTCCTGTTTGGTCATTTTCATCTTCTGTTCCATTTCCCAGCGAACGAAGAGAAAATCGATCAGGGCCAGTAAAATAAGCAGCGCGCAGATTTTTGTCAGGATAAGAGTGGCTGTTCTGCCGATAAAATTGACTATGGTAATTGCAGGCGTATCCACAAGGACAAGTGCTTCATTGAATTTATCCAGAACAGTACTGAAGGCAATCCAACCTATAAGACCGACTTTGAGCAGTGACTTGACGATTTCAAGAAGTGATTTTTGAGAAAAAAAACGTCCAATGCCTTTTATGACATCAAAACGCGAAATATCGGGAATCATCGGTTCGACGGTAAAAATCCAGCCGATTTGGAAAAAACTGGAAAAGAAACCAACAATAAGTACAAGGAGAAAAAGCGGTCCTAAGAGAAGGGCGAATTGTTCAAAAATATAGAAACTTAGACTGATGACGTTGGCAGGATTGACACTGACATCGGAGCTGGAATGCCAGATTGAAATAAGAAGGTTATTCAACCCGTTCCAAAAAGTCGGCATATAAAAAATCCAGAAGATAAGCATAACGGAAAAAAGGGCGGCGGTATGAACTTCTTTGCTTTGGGCAACTTGGCCTTTATCGCGAAATTCCTGTCGCCGTTTCGCCGACGGCGCTTCTGTGCGTTCCCCACCAGTCGGGGCTTCTTCTGCCATGGGTTCTTCCCGTTACCTGACTTGTTAGAATTTTCACTGCAGGGTGTTTTTCAGCTTATCGCAAAAAATCTATTGTGTTATGAGATGTTATGCAAAAAACGAGCCTTTAAAGAGTGGTAGGTCTATAAAGCGAGAAGGTAGGAAAAGTCGAAGAGGCTTAATTGAGAAGTTTGAGAATGGTGAAAATCCTTTCCGGTAATGAGTCAAATTCCCGACGCAAGAGGGTGGCTATAATGTTGAGTGTCAAAGCTATGACTATAAATGAAATGCCGATATTGATGGGAAAAGAGAGAAGAAAGACATTGAGCTGGGGAAAAACTCTTGCCAAAATGCCTAAAATGAGACCTGAAAAAAGGAGTATTGCCAGTACCGGGGCACTAAATTGCAGGCTAAGAGTGAACATTTGCGAAGAGAGTTTAATGAGATACGGTACCACTGCATGGGAAAGATCAAGTTTACCCGGAGGAAGGATTGCATAGGACTTAATCGCTGCTCGAATGAAAATATGATGACCGTCGACGGCAAGGAATATAAAAATAGCAAAGATATTCTGGAATTCCGAGAGCAAGGAGATTTGTTTCTGGTTTTGTGGGTCAAAAACGTTGGCGGCTGCAAACCCCATCTGGTAACCGATAATCGTTCCGCCGAATTCTGCCGCTGTGAAGATAAGACGTGACATCAAACCGAGTAAGATACCTACGATAGCCTCGCTTACCACAAGGAAAAAAAAAGAAGAAGGTTGAAACTGTGCGGCAGGGTGAATAAACGGGGCCATAATAGGGAAGAGTACCAGAGACAAGGTAACCGCCGTCCCAAGTTTGATCAGCATTGGAGCCTGTGTGCTGAAGAGAACGGGAATAGCACTGACAAAACCTCCGACTCTGGCAAGACAGATGAGAAAATCTTGGAATTTGTCTATGGGGAAAAGCTGTAAATCCATCGGGGTCCTGAAAAGAATATGATCATAAGGTTTTTTTCTCAGGTTAGCCAGAGAAGCAGCACCTTACCTTTGGTGAAATGAAATACTTTCATGTTTTATTGCATCCTTAAAGGATTACTCTTCACCCCGGCCTATTTTGCTCGAGCGTTCATCCATACTTGTTTAATGCGGTTCGGCCGGTAAAAAAGTTTGCATGCGTATCTGCTGTATACTTCGGATTACATGCTTGCGATGGATGAAATAACTGCGATGGTAAATGTTGTCATAATTCGGATGATCCATGGGCCGAAGATCAGTAACGTCAGGAAAACGACCACGATTTTTGGGATCAAGGCCAGCGTTTGTTCATTGATCTGGGTCGCTGCCTGAAAGATTGAGATAATGAGACCGATAATCAGGCCGGACAGCAGCATGGGGGCCGATATGAGCAGGATCGTTTCTACAGCCTTTCGACAGAGGTTGATTGCATAATCAGGAGACATAATATTTTTAGAATAGTTAAATTATTTCAAACTCTTGATTAGAGATCCCACCACAAGATCCCATCCGTCGACAAGTACGAAAAGCAACAATTTGAACGGCAGGGAAATAATGACAGGAGGCAGCATCATCATACCCATGGACATAAGTATCGAAGCAACGATCATATCGATTACGAGAAACGGTATATAGATCATAAATCCCATCTGAAACGAGAGCTTGAGCTCTGATAACATAAACGCAGGGATGAGTGTCATCGTAGGAATCTGGCTCCGATCATACGGTCTCTTTTTAAGGGTTATACTGCTCAATAGTCCCAACTCATCTTCTTTGACTTGAGAGAACATAAAATTTCTCATCGGAATAAGAGCCTTATCAAATGCTGTCTTTTGATCCATTTTTCCCGCAAGATACGGCTGCAAGGCCTGTTGATTAACGGCATTGAAAGTCGGAGCCATAACAAAAAATGTTAAAAAAAGAGAAAGTCCGATAATGATTTGGTTCGGCGGCATGCTCTGGGTTCCCATGGCCTGGCGGACAAAGCCCAACACTATGACTATTCTGGTGAAACAGGTTGTCATTAAAAGAATGGCGGGGGCAATGGAAAGAATCGTAAGAAGAAAAAGAACTTGAAGAGCTGTCGATACCTGGGAAGGAGTGTTTGCATCACCGACGCCGAAGGTAACTGTTGGCATTCCGACGGCATGGGAAGCTTTCGGAAGGATCAGCACGCTCAGCAGGACTATTGAAGCCTTGATGGCAACAATGATGATCTTTTTATTTTTTGCGGAAGTCATTGTACACTTTCCGGCTCGGAGTTCTCCAAAATTTCGGCAAAGGAACTCGCCTGAATCGACCGGATAGGAGCAATAAGATTAATTCCATCCTGGCCTGTCCCCAATAGGAATTCTTGTCCTCGAACTTCAACGAGATAAAGGGATTTTTTCGGCATTAGGTGGCGTGCTTCCACGATCTTGATAAGTCCTTTTCCCTGCATATTGAGGAAGGACATCTTTTTTTTCATCAGTCCATAGATGATAAAGAGAATACCCAGGACAACTAAGAGACCCCAAATCACCCGTAAGGTTGTAGAAAATGTTGTGTCAGATTGCGTGGCACAATAGGCCCTCTCAGGAGACAAAAGAAAGAGGAGCATAAGAAGACAGAGGGAGTGCCGATAGGACGGTAATTTCATACGTATATTTATCCAAGTTTTTCAATTCGGTCACTTGTGCTGACCACGTCTGTGAGGCGAATACCGAATTTGTCGCCAACAAGAACGGCTTCGCCTTTGGCGATCAAACGCGAGTTGACATAAAGGTCTAAGGGTTCGCCTGCCAATTTGTCCAGTTCAATAACATAACCTTCACTCATTTTTAACAGGTCTCGGAGAAGGATTTTGCTTCTTCCAACTTCAACCGAAATCTGCAGTGGAACATCGTAGAGAAATTCCAGTCCCCGTTCCCCTGCCTTTGTTGCTGTTGTTTTTTCCCGGGAGGGTTGAACGATGGCATCGGGCTCAAGGAGTTCCTTAATTTCTTCGGGGTCCGGTCGAGTCCCTGGTTCAATATTTTTGGTCGTTTCCATACAGTTACGCTCCTTGCTCATAAATGCCTGTCAGGCTGATTGCTTTTTTACCGTTCAATACTCCAGGTATGGCGAAAAATTTAACTTTGTCTTCTATCAGTATCTTCAGTGGGCTGTTAGGATCATAATCCAGATCGATAATTTGTCCTTTTTTCATTTTAAGGAGCTGGTTAACAGTCAAAAAGATCGTTCCGGATTGGGCGATAAGCGTCAGCGCAGTATCCTTAAGCTCTTCGGAGAGTATGTCCGTCCACAGGCCTTGCTTTGCTTTGTTGACATTAAGAAGCTCTTTCAGTTGTTCCCGCAACGGTTCAAGAGTGGCAATGGGGAAGACAAGTTTGAATTCACTAATAGACTCACCGATTGCCACTGAAAAGTTGCTGACAAGAATTTCAGAATCTGGATCAGTGATAGAGACCATTCTGGAATTGCTTTCTACTTTGTAAAGGCTGGATGTGAGTTCCAGTAGGGGTTTAAAGGCACGATCAAGGTCACTGCAGGCGCTGTTAATAATGTTTTTCAAAACATTGAGTTCGATAGTGGTCAACTTGCGGTTGAGTTGGAGAGAATCGAGATCCGTTGATGCTCCCAACATGATTTCCACCATGGAAAATGCCAACTGTTTATCGACCATAATCAACGCCCCGTATTTCAAAGGCGTAAGGTTTAACACCCCGATTGCGCCAACATCCTTGTTTTCCAGAAGAAATTCCTGGAAATGAAAAGTGTCTATGCCGGTTTTGGTGATCGTGAATGTTCGTTGTAATTGATTTGTTAAAGATATTGAATAGTTCTGACAAAAAGCATCGAGGATTATATCGAAGTTGGGGATCCGCAGTTGCTCTTCATCAAAGGTTCCCAGTTGAAAGAGATTGAGTGGTTTTGCATCTTTGATAAAGGCGGACCGATCATCCATCTCAAGGTCGGTAGACACCCTTCCTTCTTTAATGGCGGTAAGGAGGTCGGCGATTTGTTGTTTGGTGAGAATCGGTTCCACAGCATTCCTTTAAGGAGTTATTGAACGACAAATTCTGTAAAAAAGATTGCTTTCACTTTGCCTGTCTGCAAAATTCCATTTATTTTGCTCATTATTTCCGCTTTGAGCTGCTTTTTCCCTTCCAGATCCTGCAGCTCTTCAAACGTTTTATTTCCGACAAGAAGAAGAATGGCATCACGGATTTGGGGCATACGTTTGGTGACTTCATCTTTGGCGGCTTGATCGGTCAATTCAAGGGTAAGGGCCGATTTGACATAATGATTCCCATCGGCACTTATAATATTAACGATAAATTCAGAAATATCGACCATGGGACCCAGAGAAGCCGCCTGGTTGAGTTCCGGTACGGGAACACTCTTGCCGGGCTCGTTTTTTTCTTCCGTATGCGATTTTTTGAGAAAGAGGAAAGTGCCTGTCCCTATGGCCAGCAGGAGAACGAGAACTGTGGCGCCGATGATGATCATCATCATCTTCTTTTTTTTCTGTCTTTCTTCCGGGAGGGCATCTTTTTTTGGAGGGTCTTTTTTTTCTGCCATGAGTTCCGGTTCCGTTGATGAGTTATTGTTGGTCGGTTTTGTATTCTGTTATTTCTTCTGAATCAATGTAACGTTTAGTTGTCAAATTATTGACTATCTATGTATTCACATTCAAGGACGAGATGAATAGCGTATAATAATTTGAATAACCACAATATATTGTTCAGTTATTCTCTTTCCGCACCCTGAATTTCTGGGTAATAGGTTTTCGGAAAAATATTTCATGAGAAAACATTTTCCAGACTGGAAAGTTTTTTAACTTGAACACAAAGTTGCAATATCTATTCCAATTGGAATTCGATGTGGGGAAAGCAGCGGGAAGAATAGGAGGTGGTGGGATTAAGGGTAATAAGAAAAAAAAGGTGTTGCCGAAAAGAGAGGGGCGGCAACACCTTGAAATTAAGAAGTCAAAATAATGACGTTTATTGTTTCAGGTTGATGACGTCATTTAACATTTGATCAACAGTGGTTATGATTTTTGAATTTGCCTGAAAAGCGCGTTGAACCGTAATCATAGACACAAACTCAGAACCCATGTCAACATTGGATTGTTCCAAAGAGTTGGTAAAAATTTTACCAAGTTCCGTGCCGGGAAGACCGACCCGTGGGTCTCCGGAATCCGTCGTGGCAAGATAGAGATTGTTTCCTTCCTGTTCCAGCCCCTGCGGATTGGCAAATTTTGCCAGGGAGATATTGGCGATCTTGTTTTGCACCCCATTGGAAAACGATGCTGTTACAACCCCTTGACCATCGATTGCGATACCGGTCAGGTTACCCGCCCCATAGCCGTCTTGGGATTGCGAGATAACAACGGAATCACTGTTGTATTGGGTTGTATTGAATGTGACTGCGATAGGGGAGGACGTAGCGCCGTTGTTCCAGGCAAGATCAGCACTGGAAATGGTTGAAGTCCCTCCGCTGGCAAGGCTTCCGTCTGTATTAAAGGCGATGGTGCCGGCCTGTGTGTCCGGGTTGCCGCCGCTGCCGATTGCAGTACCCGTTGCATTTTCCGCACTCCAGTACCAATCCCAGGTGTTATTAGGTGGCGTTGCATCCTCTTTCCTGAAATAAACCGTAATGAGATGGGGATTGCCGAGACTGTCATACACCTGGGTTGAAGAAGAATAGTTGAAGGTGTTTGGGTTGGTGTAATCAAAAGCAACAGTAGTTGGAATCGCTGTTGAACTCGCATCCAGATTGGTATTGAGTGTAAGTGTCGTTGTGGTATTCGCAGCCTGCAGGTTTTGCATATTTACCTGAATATCGGAAGGATTTCCCGGAATCAGCGCCCCGGTTGCATCGTACTGCTGGCCCTGGACCCTCAACCCTTCCGGATTGACCAAATATCCGTTAGCGTCGAAATTGAAGGCACCGGCTCGTGAGTAGTAACTTGTCTCATCTCCTACCTTCTTAAGGATAAAAAAGCCGCTTCCCTCAATGGCCACGTCCGTCCCTGAACTGGTGGACTGAAAGGTTCCCTGGCTGAAGTCATTTCTCACCTTTGAGACGTTGACGCCGCGACCGACCTGCGATAACCCACCGGATCCATAGATAGTGCTTGACAGCAGATCGGAAAAGATCGTGGAAGCTCCTTTAAATCCCGTCGTTCCGGTATTTGAAAGATTGTTGCCTATGACGCTCATGGCCTGAGAATCTGAGTTAAGACCACTGACCCCGCTGTATAGTGCACTCGTAATACCCATAATGTTTCCTCCTCCTGATGAGCGCCGGTGTTAAAAGACTATCTTTGTCTTTGTAAACATTGTTATTGAATTAATCCTTTTTAATTCGAAGTATTTTGTGTACCGGCAGATGCCAGTGCTGATTCCAATGCCGTCATTGAGGAACTCTGCGAATCAGCTGATGCCGTATCTTGACTCGATGAAGTACCCGAAGACGATACACCGAGAATATTACTGTAATCGACATCACCGGATTGGGTGTTCAGGACGACGCCGCTGCTGTTACTCATGTCGACACCGGTCACCTCGGATGAAACGATGGGTGATGCTGCAGCAGTGGATCCGTCTTGGCCAACTGCTTGAACGGAAACTGTGTAGTCGCCGGAATCGACGGCATTTCCGGACTGATCGAGGCCGTCCCAAGTTATAAAATGATTGCCTGAGGTTAGGTCTGTACCATCCAGAACTCTAATGGTATTGCCTGAACTGTCCTTAATGAGCATTTGAACCTGGGCGGCGGCACTGTCTAAGGTATAGCCGAGTTTTACTGGATTGCCGCTGTAATTGAAACTGCTGCCGGCATAAGTAACCTGTTTGCCGATGAGATTAAGGGCAGAAAGATTGGTGGATTTATCAGTAGAACTCACCAGACTGTTCATGCTGTCATTGAGATTATACATCTGTTCCAACGAACTGAATTGAGCGAGTTGTGCGGTAAATTCAGTCGGGTTATCCGGATTGAGAGGATCTTGGTTTTGTAGTTGCGTGATGAGAAGTTTTAAAAAATCCTGTTTGCCCAAGACATCAGTCGTGTTATTTGACGACGTGCTGGAACTCGTGCTGCTTGAACTACTTGTAGATGAGGTCTTGGAAGAAGGATTTGAAGTAGCAGTATTGATGGCTGCGTTTGTTATTGCCGTTGATGCAGTAGTCATGGTTTTGTCTCCTACACTGTTACATTAACCCCGGGAATACCTTCATTGTTTTCCGAAAAGACATTGTCGAAGGTGCTGTCGGGAAAAGATGCAGTTCTGAACGATTTCCCAGGTGGTGTAAAGTCATTGTTGTCGACGAAATCCTCCTGGAACAGATCATGTCCTCCAACATCGTCAGAGGTGTTGGTTACTAGGATATCATCGACTGTAAGTCCCTGTTGCTCCATATAAGATTTAAGCTTGGGGATGTATTTTTCCAGGACCTGTTGGGCCTGCTGAGTTTGAGTGACAATATTGGCCTTTAGGGCTCCATCTTTCATTTGGACATCAATTTTCAATTCACCCAATTCTTCCGGATAGAGTTTCACAACGATTTTTGACGAAGGTGAGTTGGCGTTGATATGAAAACGTTGCATGACCTGATTGATAATTGCGTTTTCCTGCACGCTCGTCCAAGAAGTAAAGTGAGTTGGCGCCATAGGTTGGGCAGTATTTTGGCTGGCTTGCAGACTTTGAGTAAGAGCGCTTCCAAAACCAAACTGTCCAGTCTGGAGAGTGGTGCTGGAAGTATTCGTCGCCGAAGAAGAGTCGTTTTGCCGATGATCAACAGCATTTTGCAGATTGGTATCTTCTTCTTTTATCGTTGTCGTATCTTTTTGATCCTGGATTTCATTTTTTATAAAAGGAATATGATCATGATTTTCATCTAACCTGAAAGGAGTGTTGGTCTTGCTATTTCCTTCCGGGCTGGAAAGCTTTGTGAGCGAGGCCGCTACAGCGGTATCCCCGACGGCAAGAGAGTTTGCGATTGCAGTATTGTCCTGGTTTTCCGTTATTTTTAAAAAAGGAGATGAAAGGGAGTTTAAGCCATCGGCTTGGTTTTGCTGACCTGATTGAATATGAATTTTTAAAGGAGTCCGCCCCGAGTCAGAGTTGAGGATCTTCTGTAGTTGTTGGGCAACCAACGATTGTTTGTCAAGAGGCTGTGCATTCTGCGATGTTGTAATTTGGGTATTCTGTGATGTTGTGGCTTGGGTATTCTGTGATGTTTTTTGAAGATCCTGCGCCAGTGAAGAGAGAGGGGAGGATCCTGTTGTGGAATCTGCAGCACGTAACGTGCTTTGAGATTGGGTTGTATCGGTTTCCTGTGATATGGTTTGCAATAACTTGTCGAGGTTCGCTTGCAGATTGGACGGAGTATCATTGGAAGACAATCCATCAATAATTTTTTGTAATTTCGCATCTTGTTGCGGATCAGAGGCAAGCATTTTCATGATTTGCGATCCAAAAGATGCACTTTTACCAAGAGTTGCGATGTTTTTTAGGAGATTAAGACTTTCCTGTTTTCCGATTCCGAACTTGATCGATAATGTCTCGGCCTCTTTATTGAGATTTTGGGCAGAGATATTTTTTTGTATGCTAAAAAGATATCCTAATAGTCCAAGCATAAAATCTTTTGGTTTTAATGTCTTGGACTTGGAATCATTACCGGATGCATCCTTTGCTTTCGACGTCTGTGTCGTCTCTTTGGTAGTGGAACTCGTATCTTGATTCTGTTTAGGTGCTTTCGAGGTATCCTTTGTGGAAGAAATAGTTGTTGAACCGTTTTTTGTGTCCGTCGTGTGGCTCGTTTGAGAGCGACTGGAATTTTTTGATGTGCTTCCTGCTGTTTTATTGTGGTGATGAAATGTTGTCGATTTCGCAGAAGTGGCCCCATTGGTGTTTTTACTGTCGGCCACGGCCTTCGATAAAATTGGTGCAAAAGAACTGTCGCTATCCGAACTACTTGTCTGGGCTTTGATGCTGGATTGGGTCTTGGGAGAGGAAGATGTCGGGATAAAGGGGATTGCTTCCATATCTTTTAATAGCGTCATTTGACGGTTGAAAATGATGCACTGAGTTCGGTGGCTTTTTTTCTATCTAGATTGTCCAGAATCTTTGCTGCTGATTTGACCTTCATGTTTGCAAGAATGTCTGTTGCTAATTTGTCGTCCAATTTGGCAATGGCAAGAGCCGCTTTGTCCGGTGTCATTCTTTCATATATATTGCTCAATTCTTTTATTTTTTTTACTTCTTGAGCATTTTTTTGAGCAAGCAATGATTTTAGATTTTCCTGCAATGTTTGAAGTTCTTGCAGCTTCCGGTTGATTTCTTCTAGCTTCTTATCGGCAGCCTCATTCAATGTCTTTAATTCCTTTTCCCTAATAGAAAGATCTTTTTTTTCATCGTTGGCGTTTTTTTGTGCCAGCTGCATTTTGGCAAAAATTCTTCTTTCTTCGACAGAAGAGAAAGAAGGTTGCTGGTTTTTCATTGCCGGCGATGAATCCTGGGCAAAGGATTGATGAGTGAAAAGGGGCGTTGTGATGACAAGAAAGAAAAATAACGAAACGTTTAAAAAGACATATTTCATGGTAGTCATCCTTTCAGATATAAAAATATGAGGACAAGCTGCAACATTTATAAAATCAAACGTTATCTCTCATGAAAAATAACGGCGATTTCGTCGAGCATTGCGGCCTCTTTTTTATTTAGAAATTGCTGCCAGGCAGCGTTTTGCTTCTCTTTTAATTTTTCCATTACCTTGCGCTCTTTGCTCTTGATCAGCAAGTTTTCACGCTCTTTTATTACTTCGGTATTTCGTTCGGCAAGGGTGTTGTTTAATTTCATCAGTATTTTCTTTTCAACTTCGATTTTTTCTTCATAACGTATCATTTCAACAACATCCATGCCTTCAGATTGGCGTTTTGCCAGGTTGGTGATCAAGTTACCTAAAAGATTTTCTTTTTCCTTTACGCGCAAAAGTATCTCTGCTCTTTTTTTTTCGGCTTCAAAAAGGCGATTTTTAGCAATTTTTTCGAGTTGAACACGATAGGAAAGAACGGATTCGAGTGTGAACGGTTTCATAAGGGGGTGATCTGGACAGGTTTATTCTAAAAAAATACTACTTGTCACCGGCACGACGATTTTGGGACGGTGGTGTGGAGTCTTTGCGCTCGTTCAAGAGGGAACCAAGATCCTCCTTTGTTTGTTTTAGGGATGTGGATTCATCAAAATTTTGGCGAAGAAAGGCATTTATGGCCTCTATTTTACTGATAGCAAAATCGATTCTTGGGTTCGAACCTTTAGCATAAGCACCGATGTTTATGAGATCTTCTGCTTCAGCATATGAGGCAAGAACATTTCGCGCCCGACCTGAGAGTTCAAGATGCCGAGGAGAGACAATATCGCGCATGACCCTGCTTGTGGAACCAAGGATATCAATGGCAGGGTAATGGTTCTTTGCTGCAATTGCCCTTGAAAGTACGATATGCCCATCAAGGATTGAGCGAACAGCATCAGCTATGGGTTCGGTCATATCATCGCCGTCGACAAGAACCGTGTACAATCCGGTAATACTGCCTTGATCACGAAAATTGCCTGCGCGTTCAAGAAGCTTCGGTAAGGTTGCGAATACGGAAGGGGTATATCCTTTGGTCGTCGGAGGTTCTCCGATGGCAAGACCAATCTCCCGCATAGCCATTGCAAATCTGGTTACCGAATCCATCATCAGGAGAACGTTTTGACCCTGACTGCAAAAAAATTCGGCAATGGTAGTAGCGACAAAGGCTCCTCTCATCCTCAGGAGAGGAGGTTGATCGGATGTCACGACGACGATAACCGATCGAGCCAACCCCTCTTTCCCTAAATCACGCTCTATAAATTCACGTACTTCGCGTCCACGTTCCCCGATCAAGGCAATAACGTTGATATCCGCTCGAGCATATCTGGCCATCATTCCAAGGAGAACACTTTTCCCGATTCCAGAGCCTGCCATAATACCCATCCGCTGTCCTGATCCACAGGTTATCAGGCCATTAATAGCCCTGACGCCGAGATCAAGTGCTTCGGTGATATTTCTGCGTTCCATTGGTCCCGGCGGATATGAGTAGAGCTGTTTTTCTTCAGTAAGAGAAGGCGGTGGCAATCCATCATGCGGATTTTCCATAGCGTCGATTACTCGACCAAGAAGGTTATTGCCGACCTTGATGGTTGCACTGTCTTTAATGACATGAATAAGACTTCCAGGCCCGAGGCCACGCAAGTCACCTAACGGCATCAAGAGTGCCCTTGCATTTTGAAAACCGACAATTTCTGCAAAAACCGGTGGTCCGTTATTGAGTGGAGTGATCTTGCAGAGAGTGCCGATCGAGGAGTTCGGGCAGTATCCCTCTACGACCAGACCTACAATACGGGTGACCTTGCCTGAAACAGTTATAATCCTGCAATTTTCTATTGATTTTGGATTAAGGGGCATTTTATAAAGCAACCTCTAAGAGGACGTGTCATAAAGAAAATCAAGTCTTACCTTTGAGCGCATTCTCAATGAGTTGGAGTTGACTTGCCAAGGTTGCATCTACTGTGCTGGTGCTTGAGTCGATCTTACATCCTCCGCGCTCAATGGAAGGGTCCGAATGAACGATGATATTTTCGAGACCATTGACTGATTCGATGAAATCTTTGGATTTGCTATTGATTATATTCAGGTCGGCAGGATTTACCTGAATAACAAATTCATCCGATTTTACAGCCTGACGAATTGCCTCTTTGACTGTGTCGATTATGGTCCTGTTTTGTTCGGTAACGGAATGCCGAATGATTTTCTCAGCAATGATTAAAACAAGATTCTGCATTTCTTCCATGCTGTTATTCAGGATTGTCTCACGGAGCATGTTGAGTTCCTGACATGCCATAATTAAAGCCTTTATGCTTGAACCGTAATCTGCGTCCGCTCTTGCAAGACCATCTTTGAGACCTCGGTTGTAGGCCTCTTCCTGAAGTAGTTCATGGTCAATCGGTTCCGGTTCCAGCTCTTGGGGCGAATCGTCTGTTAGATCAGACGGCAATGTGTATTCTTCAAAGTTGAGAGAAGCATCGGGACTAGAAAAATCCGTCTGGGGTTCGGCAGAAAGGTTTTCATCGCCCTCGATCACTGAAGATTCCCTTTCGTTGGGGATATGTTGTAGGACCTGCTTTTTTTCTGTACATACAGACGAAGGGTTTGTTTCTTTTTCCTGAATGGAAACAGCTCTCCACCCCGATTTGGTCTGCGATTTTCCGGCAACTATTTTTTCCGGAATGAATGAAGAGGATTGTTTGAAAACTCTAGACAAGTTCGTCTCCTCCTCCAGTACCAAGCACCAGCTTCCCTTCCTCTTCAAGTTTCATTGCAATTTTCACTATGGATTGTTGCATTGCTTCAACCTCGGAGAGACGGACCGGCCCCATGGCATCGAGATCATCCCGTATCATATCGGCTGCACGTGTCGACATATTGGCATAAATCTTTTCTTTCATCTCTTCCGAAGCGGTCTTCAAGGCCATGGTCAGGGAATCATTATTCACCTCACGCAGAATCATCTGTAGTGATCGACCATCAAGAGAAATGAGATTTTCGAATGTAAACATTCTCTTTCGAATTTCTTCAGCCATTTCCGCATCAGATTCTTCAATCGTCTCAAGGATATCGCTGTCGAGATTGTTTTCAAGATGTCCGAGGATATCTACAACTTTTTCGATTCCTCCCAGCTGTTTTTGTTCTTTTCCTGCTACCAGGCCGATCTCACGATGGAGGGCGTCTTCTATTCGATTGATGACTTCCGGCGAGACCTTTTCTATCTTGGCAATTCGATAGACGACGTCGGCCTGAATCTCTTCCGGTAGACATGAAAGTATTTCACTCGCATGCTCAACATGTTGAGTGGATAGAACCAGGGCAACAGTCTGAGGATGCTCTTTTTCCAGTAGGCTTGCAACCATGCGAGCCTGCATCAAAGCAATGGTTTCCAGTGGTCGGGATTCGGTGCCTGATATGAATTGTTCTAAAAGGTCATGGGTTCGAGCACCGGAATCGGTGGCGGCAATGGCTTTTTTGGCGAATTCGCCCCCTTTAATAAACAAGCCGGCGGATTCGACCTGAGCATCTCGATAGCTGTCAAAAACCTTTTGTTTTACATAATCCGGGATATGTTCAATATTGGCCATGGCCCTGGTCACCTGTCTGATCTCATTGTCGGACAGTTCTTTAAATACCTGGGCTGAAACATCTTCCCCCATGCAGATAAGAAAAACAGCTGCTTTATTGAGTCCCGTAAGTGTGTCAATAGCCATGTCTTATCCTTCACTAAGCCAATGTTTTATAATATATGCACATGGTATCGGGTTTCTAATAATTTCTTTGCGCATTGTTACGATGATGTCCTCTTCGATTTCAGGCAGCTCTTCCTCTTCCTCCACCGGTTCTGCCTCTTCTCGTCTTTCAATGCGTTCCCTCTCGAGCTGTTCGACGGTTTTGTAGTGTTCTTTAACTTCACCTTTCACTGTTTTGATGATGGGGCGCAAGACGAAGAGATAGATAAGCAGAGCGAGAATCGGAATGAGTGCTATCTTAACAGCAGGGAGATAATGATAAAAAAGTGTGGACGGAGTGGTGGCAGCGACAAAAGTTTCCTTCGGCTGTTCGGTAAAAGGCATGGAAATGATGTTGATCTGATCACCCCTATCAGAATTAAGACCCAAGGCTGTAGAAACCATTGTCTCAAGAGATTTTAGCTCTTGCGGCGAACGGGGCACAGTTGTAGCAGGTTGTTTGTTTTTTCCAGGTATGGTTTTATCGGCAACCAATATAGAGACGGAAAGTTTTTTTATCGTTCCCACAGGATCGATTATTTTGCTTACCGTCTTGCTGATTTCATAGTTTGTTGTCCGAGATATTTTTTTGCTGGTTGGCGTTTCGCTTGTCGTGGAAGGACTGCTGCTGGTTCCCTGCAGATTTGATTGGACTCCCGGAATTCCTCCGTTTGTAGCGGAGGTACCGGTACTTTCCTGGTTGACTTGTTCGCTTCTAATGACAGGATCGTCAGGATCGTAGTATTCTTGGGTTTTTTCAACTTTAGCAAAATCAAGGGTGGCCGTGACCCGGACCATTGATTTGTCTTTACCCATGGTTTTGTCGAGAAGGTCCTGGGCCTGGAGTTCAAGGCCTCTTTCGACTTTTTCCTGGTATTGAAGCATATCAATGGATATGAGCTTATCCTTATCATCTGTTTTTCCGGAATCGAGAATAACCCCGTTTGGACCGATAACGGTTACATTGTCCGGCTCAAGACCAGTGACAGATCCGGCCACAAGATGAATGATCCCCTGAACCTGTTTCTTGCTCAAGGTTTTTCCGGTGGCCAGGGTGAGAATCACTGAGGCGGTAGCCTTTTTCTCTTCATTTTTGAAAAGAGTTTTTTCCGGTAGAGCCAAGTGGACCCGGGCGTTTTCTACTGGGGCGAGGGAAGCAATAGTCCTGGCAAGTTCACCTTGTAATGCTCTCGTGTAGTTCACCTTTTGGACATAATCGGTCAGGGCGAAACTTTGTTTGTCAAATATCTCAAAACCAACCTCCCCGCCATTGGGAAGACCGCTTGAGGCAAGATTCAACCTCGTCTCATAGAGTTGATCCGACGGAATCCAGATGTTTTTACCTTCATTCTTTAATTCATATGAAATATGGTTGGTTTTCAACCAGTTGACCACTGAAGCAGCATCGGTTTCACTGAGATTTGCATAGAGGAGTTGATAATCCGCAGTTCTTGCCTCTATGATCAGGATCGCGAATAAAAGAAGAGAGATGGCCACAATTGCCCCCAATGCTATTTTCCGGGGCATGGGCCATTCCTTAATCAAGGTGAGCAGGTTTTTTCGTTTGATGGGCTGCTCTTCTGTTGGGTCAGTGGTCCCATTTAGGGCATTTTCTTCCGCCATGAAAAAGTCCTTTTTTCATAGTAATAACAATTAGAATTAATCAACAGTTAAAAGAGATCCGGACTATTAGCCGTTTGTTACACAATAATCATCTCCGCGGATCAAATCTGCATCTGCATGATATTGTCATATGCATCCAATGCCTTATTTCTAACCTGAACGAGCATCCGCATGGAGATATCGGCTTCCGATACGGCCAACATGACCTGATGCATATTTTCTGCTTCACCGGTATTTAACTTTTCTATTGCCGATTCACTTTTCTTGTCTGCGTTTATCACCTGATCCAACGTGGAATTCAGATAATCCGAAAAACTTTTCTCCGATTTTGAGACCGAGCTCGAATCGGGTGTGGAAAGAGAAAGAGACGCAGAATTGCTGATACCTTGTATAGTGTTCATCTCAAATTAACTCCCTAGATCAATGGCTTTTAAAACCATTCTTTTTTCAGATTGGATGGCAGTGACATTGGCTTCATAGGACCTTGTCGCGGACATCATATCGACCATCTCTTTTAAGACACTGATATTCGGCATTGATACATAACCGTCCTTATCAGCATCAGGATGTGAGGGATCGTATACTTTTCGAGGCGGATCTTTATCTTCGATTATTTTGGTAACTTCAACTCCTTGAACAGATCCTTGGAGGTTGTTGTCCAATTCATCCTGAAAAGATAAAGGCTTGCTCTGAAAATACACTGATTTCTTTTTGTAAGGTCCCCCTTCCGGGGTTGATGTCGTGTCCACATTGGCAAGGTTGGAACTGATGGTGTTCAGACGGATTGTTTGGGCCTTCAATGCCGAGGCGCTGACATCAAAAGAGGAAAATATATCCATGATTTTCTCCTGTTATTATTTCTTCTGCCATGGTTTACTGACCACCTTGGATAACATATGACAGAAGGGCCAGTTTCTTTTTTAATATTTGGGCTGCGGCTTCATACATGATCTCGTTTTTAGATAAAGAGACCATTTCCTGGTCAACATTGACACCGTTTTTGTCTCCTATCCCTGTCTTGTCGGGAGATTTAACGACCGTTCCTGAAACATTATCGATACTAGATGTGCTTGATGGGATATGATGAGGATTATCTGTCACAAGATGGAAACCGTTTTGGCCAAGAGCCTGACGGAGCTCCTGCTGAAATTCAAAACGGGCGGGAGAATAGCCGGGAGTCTCTGCGTTGGCGATATTTGAGCTGATTACCTGTTGGTTTGCCGAACGCAGATCCAGGACCTTACTGAGAAGGTTCATACTTGGGCTGAAAAGATCTAATGATTTCAATTGTCAGCTCCTATTATTTCGGTTGATATGGGTTTATTCATAGATTGTTAACGATGTTTTTATATTCCAGTTCTTTTTTGGCCAGGTCTTTCCACAGAGAGTCTTTACCTTTGTCGACAATTTGTTGTAAGAGCTTTACCGCCTTTTCTTTCCGCCCTGCTTTTTGGGCAATATCTGCAAGCCTGAAAAGAGACTGATCTTGAAATAAAGGAGCGTTTTCCAAGGTAATGTATACTTCTGCCGCTTTTTCATTGTCGCCAAGGTTATAAAGGCTTTCGGCAAGAATAAACCTAGAATAATCAGTTAGTGAATGATTTTTATTCTGCAAAGTCGAGAGAATCTTTGTAACTTTTTTGAATGATTTTTTTTGAAAATAGATATCTGCAGCTAATTGCTGAATATCGAGATCATCCGGAAGTGAAGAGGGAAGAAGTGCTGCCGCCTTGTCCAATTCATTAATGTTCATTAACGAGCGCAGATGAAGAAGCAGAACGTCATGAGCATGAGTGCTCTTGGGAAATTTTCGGGAAAACTGTGTTGCGTAGGCGTCAACAATGCGATATTTCCCTTGGAGATAATATGATTGAATTAATGGAAAAAGATATTTTTCTTCAACAACCTTTCGGTTGAGGTTCATCAGATAAAGATACGTGTTTTCCGATTCATTGTACAACCCCAATTGCTGATAGGCAAAAGCGATATCTGATAGAAGATCAATACTCAACCATCTCTTTTTGAAAAAAACATCATTTTGCTTTGCCAGGACGAGAGCTTGAACGTATTTCTTTTCTTTGATAAGGCGGGTAAGTTCATCTGGCAGAACATCCAACAAGAGTGCTTGCGCTGTTTCTATCAGGTCACCGGACCTATAATTTCGTAGGAAAGTCATGAGGAGATCGATGCATTTTTCATCCTTTCCTGTAAGCCGGTAAACCAGGGCTTCTTTAAAAGCCGCTTCTTCCGAAGTAGCTCTCGAAATAGCATTTTTTGCTATGATTTCATAGGAGTGTGATGTTCCAGCCTCCCAATTTTTTTTGGTAAGAAAACGAATATCATCTCTTTTTAAAGCTGCTTTGTAACCGGCATCAGTATCCGGAAACGCATCTGCTAGGGTTGAAAAAGTACTCATCATCTCATAATCACTACTAAAATGAAGCTCCGACATAGCCTGTCGATACTCTACCATGCCTAATTGGTTTTTATCTGTAATGTGATCGGCGAGTCTTTTATAACATTTTGCGGCCTCTTTAAAATATTGCTGTCCATACAGGGTGTCGCAGTATGCATTCAATGAATAGGAATGATGATCAAGGAGGCTTTGGTCGCGCAATAGTCGATAACCTACAAAAGCCTTGACCAGATTGTTATTGGCATACCAATAATCTGCCTGGCGTAATTCCCTGATTTTTTGGATGAACTTTGGAAAAGGAATCTCATCGTTATTCAGAAAATATTTCATCCGCTCTAATTGGTTTGTCGCCAGAGCCGTCTCTATACGGAGAAGAAGAAAGTACGGAGAAAGAGGATTGTCATTTGAAAGAGATGGGGACAGCTCTTTTAATTTATAATAACCGAGATTGGGATCCTCAAATTCTGCTTGCAATTCGGCGAGAAGGAATCCGGCAAAAAGACTGATCGGTTCTTGAGGATAGGTGTGTTTGAGAAGATAGAGCTGTTTGAAAGCTCCTGAGAAATTACCCGCCCTCAAGAGTACCTCACCATATGTGAGCGCCAGGAGTTTCTTCTTCGAAACATCTTTTTCCGCTTGCAACCTGTCTAATACCAATGGTTCCATGGCATTCCATTGCTCAGTCGATGCGAGATCATGCAATTGCGGAGAAATGAGCCTAAGATTTTTTTTCAACTCTGGCGGCAGAAGCTCGATGATCGGAAAGGGGGGAAGGGTAAATTGAACCGGAACCTTGATCGTAACCTTTGATTCATAACGGGTAAAGAAAAGTCGCCAATCGTGGGCATAGGGGGAAAGAGTTAACGGGTTTGCATATTTGCTGTTTTCGGTATCGGGTGTCTGCGGTTTTTCAAGATCGCTAACTATATCTGTATGGGTTTTGAAAAGGACATCTCCAAGATCGATACTCAGAATCAAGGAGTTGGCTTTGCCTAGTTCGATTTTCGCGTGTCGCGGCGCATATCTTAGGAAAAAGGAGAGAACGGTAGTCTCTTTACCAACGAGTGG
This sequence comes from Desulfocapsaceae bacterium, assembly GCA_046704745.1. Lineage (GTDB taxonomy): Bacteria > Desulfobacterota > Desulfobulbia > Desulfobulbales > Desulfocapsaceae > CAWGGS01. Next base: position 49,895 of record JBJKRL010000024.1, read on the forward strand.
CAAAAATTTGACTATGTTTTGGTCTGGAACAAAATGCAGGGTGGAATCATTTATTAAGGCTCGATCTAGGATGAGGTCGATACGCCTTCCAGATTGCTTTATTGAATATTTGGGGACAAAATCGAAAAATAAATGTAATTCGATAATATCTTTATGTTTCACCTCAGTAATTTTCGTCAACATGGGCGTGGCAAATGCTGGAAGACGAAATGCCCAAAAGAGGAAAATGGTTATGAGAAATATTTTTTTCATGACGAATAAGTTGGAATATATTTTAATGATACGTAGCAAATTTTATTCCATATTTTGTTGCAATTATATAAGGTAAAGAATAATGAGAATATATTGAGCCACTTGCAAAAAGATCTTTTCGCCCAAACTCTGTTTAATGCTCAAAATATTATCCTCGGAGGTAAGCACCCTCCGGGCATAAACTCTAACTCTGATATCATTTATATGTCTGCGGTAAAATTTTTCGCATGCCTTGATTTTTAACCGGTAAGCGTAGACTCCGGGAATCCTCATTTTGCAATAGGCTCATATTGTTAATAATTAAATGATATTTTAAATCCAGCTGTGAATTTTTCTGTATTGTATTAAGAGATGTTAAAAAGGTTTTATGTGTCAAAAATATGACAATAGATACAAGATTTTTTTAAGCAATGGAAAAATTTTCTTTTTGGGGACGAAAAATAATATGTTATTTGATTTTTTAAACTCGCAGAAGATATTATGGTTTAGTTAACGTTCTTAATATTAAAGGAGGACAAGATGGGAAAAAACGTTTTACTGATAGATGACTCCAGCACCATGAGAAAAATAATCGGCAGGTCATTACGCCAGGCAGGCATTGAATTTGATACAATTTTTGAGGCAGGTGACGGTTTAGAGGCTCTTGCCGTTCTGGAAAAGGAAAAAATTGATATCATTTTAAGCGATATCAATATGCCGAATATGGATGGCATTTCCTTCCTCAGGGAAAAGGCGAGTCGTGATGCAATTAAGGATATCCCTGTCCTCATGATTTCAACGGAAACTGGTGACGATATCATTGGTGAGGCTAAATCACTGGGAGCTGTAGGTTCGATAAAAAAACCGTTTACTCCTGATAAGGTTAATGAAGTCTTAGGTCCTCTGCTTTAATATCAATAAGAGGAAAGATCTGTGAAGCTGAAAGAAAAGATAATCGAATCTACTCAAGAAATCTTTGCTACAATGGTGATGATGGATGTTGCAGTGGTAGACGAAAATGTCGAGAGTGGCGGAAAATTAAGAGATACGATTACCGGATTGATAGGTTTGGCAGGAACCGCTAAAGGCGTTTTGGCCATTCATCTTCCATTCCCGGTAGCTTTAATGATAACCAGCAATTTTCTCGGAATGGATGTGGAGGAAATCAATGAGGATGTTGAAGACGCTATTGGCGAACTTGCAAATATGCTGGGTGGGAGTATTAAAACCGTGTTGACTGAAAATGGTAGAGATATAGATCTCTCGCTTCCCTCCACCATTTCCGGTTCTTTATACAATTTTCAGCCATCAAAGGATGTTAATAAGATTATTGTTGGGTTCGAAACGATAAAAGGACGCTTTCAAGTAGAACTTCAACTGGAAAAATGATTTGGGCTTTTCTAATCAAAAAACTAGATATTTTTTACTAATAATTTTGCTATGAAACTGAAGGACCTAACGCTGGACAAAGAAATCATTTCCGCTACAAGGGATGTTTTTTCAACCATGGTTATGATGGAGTTGGAAAGCGGTTCACCTGTCATCGGAAAAGGGGGGGCTATCACGTCTAATATCTCGAGTATGCTCGGATTTGGAGGTGGTCTGAAAGGCGTTCTGGCCATTCACTGCACCACTCAGTCTGCCCAAGGCATTACCAGCGCTTTTCTTGGCATGGAGGTTGAGGCGTTGGACGATGATGTGAAGGACGCTATTGGGGAACTCACCAATATGATTGCTGGGAATCTGAAAGTATTTTTTGCCCAGACGGGGATTGATGTCAAATTGGCAATTCCTACTTCCGTAATCGGCGAATCCTACCACATCAGCGGGCTTTTTGGAGCGAACAGGACAGTTGTTCCTTTTGTAAGTGAAAAAGGCCCATTCTGGGTTGAACTGAAATTCATAGACACCTGATAGATTATATCAACGAACAATATCCTTAAATATTTCCACTTTCTTACCGATAAATAGTTGCGATGTTATGCAATATTTCAATTATTCAAGACGAACAGGTATTTCATTCATAATGTATGAAAGCAAAACAACGAATCGATAAAATAGTTGAATCGGTAACGAAAAAAATTCAGGAAGAAGTGACTTCCTTGATCGGAGCCGAACTCACTCTTTCAGAAACTGAGAATACTTTTGTATCAAAAGAGGAGTTTTTCGATCAGCCTTCCGGCAAAATAATTGCCGTTAAATTCGCTATAACCGGTGAAATAGAAGGCGCCGGTTGCCTGTTGATGAGGGTTAAGGACGCAATACGCCTGGGCGGGACACTCATTATGCTGCCTCTGAATGAGCTTGAACAGATAATTGCAAACGATGAATACAATGATGAGACAAAAGACTCATTTGGGGAGATAACGAATATAATAGCCGGGTCATACACGAAGGTCTTTGAGGAAATGTACCCTAAAGCCTGCCGTTTTATTCGAAAAGAACAAGAAATAATAATTCCTTCAAAGGTTGAAATCGAATCAGACGAACCTATTGGCAATCAACTTTTTTATCAGATCACATCATCGATGCAGCTTGACGATATCAAGATGGGTAATCTGACAGTACTGCTTCCTGCATCTGCTTTCGGTCTGGAAGGTGATGAAGAAAAAGCCAACACAGGGCAATCCGAAATAGAAGAGGACATAGAGGAAGATCAACAACAAGTTCAACCGCCTGTAAAAAACTCTGTGGAGGCAAAAGAGGATAATAACCAAGAGGTCTCTAAAAAGGAAAAACCCTCCGTTGATTTTAATATCGAAAAACACAGGAAACGCGTAGATGCCATATTAAATGAATGCTGCTCAAAGATTGAAGAAGAGGTCAGTGCTCTTCTTGGTGTTGAAATTAAGTTACAAGATTTTGAAAATCGTCCTATTTCAAAAGAGCAGTTTTTTCTTAAAGAGGTATCGGGAAAGCAAGTCCTTGCACACATGAAGGTAACAGGTGATTTGGAGGATAAGGGTTATCTGTATGTGGATCTCAAAGATGCAATCAGGATTGGCGGTATTCTTATCATGTTGCCGCCTTCTGAGCTGGATGATGCAATTAGTGAAGAAGATTTTAGTGAGGATTCCCGGGATGCCTATGGTGAAATTGCCAATATCATCTCAGGAGTATATACTGGTATTTTTGAGGAAAGCTATATAAAGAGCTTGCGTTTTATTAGGACTGATATCGAGGAAGTCGTTCCTTTAACAGTGAATACAAGCTCTGATGAGCCTATGGCGGACCAGGGTTATTATATGAGCTGTGGTACAATAACGATTGAAGGAAAGACATACGGAAAAACACATATGCTTTTTCCTCTCTCGTTGTTGCAGTTGGAAGGTATTGAACAGGGACAAAAGGCTGAAGCGACCAAATCAGATCCGGCCACTATCACAGCCACCAGGCAAAAAGCAAGGAGCCTGCCAGAAGCGGAAGAAGGGACTTATGAAGATAAAGAAAAAGGTGCCGAAATACTCTTGATGAGCGACGATGTTTCAGAGGCTGAAAAAATTATGGCCGTTTTGGAACGCGGTGGATACTCCGTTAAAATGCTTTCTTTTAAAAATAATATAAACAATTATATATCAAACACTTTAAAAGCAGTGTTTTTAGTGATGCGAGAGGTGAACGAGCAAACTTTCGGCGTTATGATAAAAGTCAATTCATCTTGCTCTGTTCCTCTTATTACGGCGGGTCCGGCTTGGACAAGAACAAAGGTGATAAAGGCAGTCAAGTACGGTGTGACCGATATTCTCCTTACCCCTGCATCTGAACAGGATATACAGGAGAAGATTGATAATAACCTGGTACAGCTGGCTGCATAGCGTGTGAGGTCGTTCATTCAGGAATATTCTTGTCGGATAGATCGTCCCATAGACCTGATAATTCTTTTTTCTTAATCTTCTCTAAAAGAGTAGTTCGTTTTAAATTCAATAACTTAGCCGCTTCCTTTTTGTTTCCCCCGGAAAGTTTCAGTGCTTGAACAATGAGTTGTGTTTCAAAGTCATTTATAAGCTCGTTAAAATCTACTTGCCCTTCATTCCATCTCAGATCCGGGATATCTACAGCCTGTTTTATTACTTTTTCTTGTTGTTGAATGTTCGCCTGTACATTGTTTTCATACGTATCGAGTGGGTTCTCGGTAATGGACAAGGTTGAAAATTTTTCTGGAAGCTCTGAACGTCCTATTGTTTTACCGTTATATAGAATGGACATATGTTGAACAAAATTTTCAAGTTCTCTGACGTTGCCGCGCCATTCGTATTTCGTCAGAATAGGGATAACCTCACTCGAAAAAGTGATCGGTTCTTTCCCTCGTTTTTTTGTATAGCTTTTTATAAAATGATCAAGGAGGAGAGGTATATCTTCCTTCCTTTCTTTTAGGGGAGGGATGTTTAGGGGAATGACACTGAGTCGATAATAAAGGTCTTCTCGAAATCTTCCTTCGTTGACCAGATGCTCGAGATCACAATGTGTTGCTGCAAGAATCCTGGTATCAATCGGAATGGCTTTTAAACCGCCGACTGGTTCAAATTCTTTTTCTTGAAGAACCCGCAGAAGTTTTGCCTGCAGGGATGCCTTCATGTCGCCTATTTCATCTAGAAACAGAGTCCCGCCGTCAGCATACTGGATTCTTCCGACCTTGTTTTGAACAGCTCCGGTAAACGCACCTTTTGTATGACCAAACAATTCACTCTCAAGAAGATCATCCGGAATTGCAGCACAGTTAACGGGAACGAACTTATTGTTTTTTCTTTTACTGTGAAAGTGAATAGCCTTGGCTACGAGTTCTTTGCCTGTGCCGGATTCCCCCCTGATCAATACATTTGAAAAATCATCCTCTGCAATCTTCGTGATGAGTTCAAAGAGTTGCAACATGCATGGACTGTGGCCGATCAAGCCGTAAAAATTAGCTTTTTCTGTGGTGGCGATCAAGGGCAGAGGCTGCATAGTGTAACTGAAATAATCTGGTGACGAATTAAGGGTTTCTATTTTCTTGATTGAAGAAGATCGGCAAGTTTGCTGGATGTTCGACGCATATTCAGGCTTAGGAGACGGGCTATTTTTTGAATAACCTTTACTCCGAGTGCAGGGGATTTTTCTGTTAAAAGTTCGAAACCTCTGTCAGTCAAAGTTACCATTGTCGTTGGCTGTTTAGCTATAACGGTGGCAGATCGCGGTGATTTGTCGATAAGCGCCATCTCCCCAATCGAACTCCCTTTTGTTAAACGAGCGATAACGATATTTTCGCCGGTTTCGGATTTTTTTAAGACCTCCAATACACCTCTTACGACAAAACCCATAAAGTTTCCTTTGTCTCCTTCGACAAAAAGATATTCTCCTCTACGTAAATGAACATAACTCATATACTTAGCAAGAACAGAGAGTTCATCAACATTGAAGCTGTCAAAAAGTGACAAACTCACAAGAAAATTTCGAGTGTCTTCCTCAGAGTCTGTCAAATATTCTTGTCGCATTTTACATGGTTTAATAAAAGTATGTGAAAACCCATGATACCAGTGGAGGCATATTCCTTTACTATTATACGTCGAGTTAACTATAGCATATCAAAAATGAAAGTTAAAATATTCTTTTTGATGGAGGCAGGTTACATGTTTTTCTCTGTTTGGGGTATGAAGAGGTGTTGAATCTTCAAAAAAAAATTCTTTCGATCTCCGTATCGGAAAAATACTTACAACTTCAAGAAATATCATGCAAAAAATACTATCCCGTTTGTAGATGATTCTTCGACTATTTGTACCATAATTACGTGTGAATTAACAGAGGTTGGTTGTTGAAATACCAGGGAATGTAAAAGAGCACATAAAAGCTAATTCTATCAAAGTAACGCGCTGATTTTAAAGAGGGTCTTTTTTTTCAGAGTTGACAGAAATAGAATATATAGGGTACCTTCAGAGCGATGTGTCTTTCCCAGAATTATGAGCTTGGAAAAAGCCGGGAAGGTTGGGGTGACCACGTTATAAATCAAGAGGTTACGATTCCGTACCATCGGCCAGTAAATTTTAACAAAGCCGACAAAAATCAGTCTTATCCCTCCGAATTGGTCTGAAGGAAAAAATGAATAAATACAAACTGATTCTATTTTGGGCTGTTATCTGTTCGCTTACATTGTCTACGGTTCAGTCCCAGGTATTTGCTGCCGGCGAGAGTACGTTGATAAAGAAAAATATTGCCACACTCGAGAAAACAAAATCCTGCCCTGGATGTGATCTTAAAGGCGCTGTTTTAGAGAGGATGGATCTCTCAAAGGCGAACTTGGAGGGTGCTGATCTCACTGGAGCAAAGCTTTTTCTTTCCGATCTAACTGGCGCGAACCTGAGAAAAACTCATCTGGAAAAAGCTATATTTGGTGGGGCCGATCTCGCAGGGGCCGACTTGCGTGGAGCCAATCTGAATGGAGCCGACCTCAGCACAGCATATATTGTCGGAGCCAAGTTTGACGGAGAATTTATTAAAACAAAACCATATGAGGAAGACGGCATACCGGAGATAGAGAAAAAAACATATGTGGATGACACTGTAAGGGCCAAAAAAATTGACCAGGATCATAACGGCAAACAATCTGAAAAAAATGTTTCAAACTCTTTGGATACTGAGAAGAAAAATGATGATTCCATGGTGGAGAACACCGGGAAAGATATAGAGAATGAAAAAGAAAAGGTTGTGGACGAGAAAACTAAAAAGAAATCCTCTCCTGAGGATGAAAATGCCATCTTGGAAAAACAAAATGAACAGACGGCCCCTCCTGTGAAAACCGTTCAACCGATAAAAACAGTGAGTGTCCATGAAAAAACGTCATCTTCCGGTCAAATAATTAAACAGAAAGCAGAGGAGGGAGACGATATTTCAAAGACCGAAGAGAAAAAACAACTGAAATCAGAGACCATGAAAGAGGTTGGCAATCCCGAAGTACAAGATAGAACCAAAACAGAACACGCTTCTAATAATGTTATAGCCTCAGCTTCGGAATCTACCGATGTCAACATAAAGGAACACAATATTGACTCTGGAACAATCTCGGCTAAAGAAAAAATGGAAGATCCGTCTCTGGTGAAAGCTGATGAATCATCGGAAGTTAAAAAACTACCGGATGATAATCAGAAAATTACCGAAAAAGATATACCCGTTGCGGGCAAAGCCCAAAAGGGACAGGACAGCAAGGCAAAAGTTGCGAACAACAAGGGAAAAGCTAACGGTAAAGAGAAAAATCTCAAAAGATTAGTTGATAATGATGAGTGTTATCATTGTAATTTATCCGGGTTGGATCTTTCGGGGAAGAATTTTAATGAAGCTGATCTGGAAGGAGCGGATTTCTCGGGATGCAATTTGGAAGAAACTGATCTCAGTGGATCCATTCTCAGGGGAGCGATTTTTAGAAATGCCAACTTAAAAAAAGCCAATTTAAAAAAGGCTGATCTTTATAAGGCGAATTTTTCGGGGGCCGATCTCACTGGTGCAGATCTTGAGGGCGCTAAGACTGATGAGGCAAATTTTGATGGCGCCATAGGAATTCATAAGTAGCGTCTTCCCAACCATTTGGTCAATTGAAATGAGTCCTCAACCTTAGATGGCTTTAGATAACAGGGGGCTGGTTCCTTTCAGTGTCTTAAAACTTCTTCATTCTAAAGACCGGCAATTTTATTGAGAGCTGCCGAAATACGTTCATCTTCGGACTGTTGATCGTCTCGCAATATATTTTCGAGATCGTCTAAAAGCGCTTGAAATTCAGCGACCTTTAACTCCAAGTTCTGAATCGTTTCTGATGCAGCGTGTTCTGTAACGTCTTTAGCATGTTGCAATTCTTGGGCACTTCTGTAAATAGTTTGAATATTTGCTATCTTGTCAAGTCGAATAAAGAGTTCGTCAAAGTTTATAGGTTTTTCAAGGTAGTCCGCAGCACCCTTTTTCATTGCTTCCACGGCAGTATCGATAGATGAATGTGCCGTAATCAAAATGACTTCAATGGAACTGTTAATATTTTTTGCGATTTCAAGCACTTCTATTCCGCCGATGTCGCCGGGCATCATCAAATCGGTTAGCACGACATCTACGTGTTTTTCGTTTAATATAGACTCTGCTTTGTATCCGTCCGCTGCAACAAGAACATGATAATTCTCCTTGGTCAATCTTTGTTGGAGCAGTCTTCTGATGACCGGATCATCATCAACCACTAAAATATTTAGATTCTTCATGTTCTCCCTCTTCTTCCATCGCTCAATAAAAGCTTCTCTTTTCGAAGTCGGATCAATGGTGCAATTAGTTTAAGCAGCCCATCGCATTAATTTTGAGACTGGGGTATTTAAATCGGCATATGATGGGCATGGATTACTTTTTTTCATAGAAAATGGATTTTAAATGTCTTTTGGGTACAAATCGAGAAGATACGCCGGTCAGTGATTCTGTTGAACCAATGATGAGATACCCGTCATCTGCTAAACTGTCCGCTATCTTGTCAAAGAGTTTTTTCCTGTCGGATAGCGTAAAGTAAATTGCAACATTTCTGCAAAAAATAATATCAAATTTACCGAGAACGGAAAATGGGAGCATGAGATTAAATTTCCTGAAATTGACCATTGCTCTGATCTCATCTTTAATTTTCCAGGTATTACCGAAAAGAGTGAAATAGCGTTGCAGCTGCTTTGGCTCAAGCCCACGATCGATCTCAAATTTATTGTATTTTCCGTAACTTGCCTGCGCTATGGCCGAGTCAGATATATCAGTGCCTAAGAGTTGGAAACTGTAACGTGAAAGATCGGGGAGAAGCTCTTTGATAACAATGGCAATCGAATAAAGTTCCTGACCGGTAGAGGCAGCTGCGCTCCAAATCTTTATATTGGTTTTTATAACCTGAGGAGACTGCGTCCTTTTGTCAATCATCTCGGGGAGTAGTTTATGTTGCAAGAGTTCAAAGGGGCCTCTGTCTCTAAAGAACAGTGTTTCGTTGGTAGAAATCGCATCAATGATTTGACGCTCAATGGCTTTTTTAGGATCTCTTTTCGCTTTATTGTAAAGATCCTGGTAGGACGTGCAGCCCGATTCCATCGCTATGGAACTCAAACGTGTTTCAAAGAGATAGGATTTGCTCTCATCTAAATATATTCCTGATATATCATAGATATACTGAGCAATTAATTTGAGTTCGCTGGGGGAGATTTTTAACATCAATAATGAATAGACACGTTTTTAAGATATACGAAATTCGTTTACGTGAGGAAATCAGGCAAAACGCACCGACTTGACGATTTCATCCGCTATCTTATTTAAGGGAGCAATCATATCTACCAATCCCATTTCAACAGGAGCTTTCGGCATACCGTAGACAATGCAGGTCTCCTCGTTTTGAGCGATAATATAGGAACCTTTGCTCTTTAATATTTCAAGACCTTTTGTTCCGTCGGATCCCATACCGGTCATGATGACGGCGGTTGAGCGACCGACAAAATAATCTCCGACGGACCGAAAAAGATAATCTGCAGATGGTTTACATGAATTTTCCGGTGGATCGTTGGTAATCTTAATTAATCTGTTTTTACCGTCATTACTGGCGATAAGCTTCATCTGTTTGCCACCTGGAGCAATATAGACAATGTTATTTGCAAGGACCTCACCGTCTTCGGCTTCTTTGACAGTTAATGCGCATTTTTTATCAAGACTTTGAGCCAGGGATTTTGTGAAGATGGGGGGCATATGTTGGACGATCAAAATAGGTACTCCAAGTTCGGCCGGAAGCTGTGGCAGCATTTGGGTAAGGGCATTTGGACCGCCGGTGGATATCCCAATAGTGACGATTTCCGACTTTCCTTTTCTAAGTCCTGGTGATTTGGCGGGTATTCTGGATGCTGGCAGGCTTAGGCCGTCCTTGCCGATATCTGTTTTGCGCAACCTCGATCGATGTCGGCTGGTAATTCCTCTATTGCCGAGCAAACCAGATGCAATTTTTGACCGGGCAAAGGCCTGGATCATTGGGTGGATAAGTCGTTTTATTTCATTTTTCCCTTCAGCATAGTTTCTGGCTTGGGGTTTGAGGATAAAGTCGAAAGCACCAAGCTCCAAGGCTCTCATTGTCATTTCGCTGCCGTCTGCGGTCAGGGTAGAGAGCATGATGGCACCGATGTCCAAGCGCTGTTTCTGAAGTTCTGAAAGGACTTCCAGGCCATTCATTTCAGGCATTTCGATATCAAGGGTAATGAGATCCGGTTTAAGGGAGGCGATTTTCGACATTGCAATCTTGCCGTTATGAGCAACGCCAACCAGTTCAACCTCCGGCAACTCTTGCATGATATCGGAGACTGTTTTTCGGTAGACTATTGTATCGTCAACTACAAGTACTTTGAGTTTTTTAGTGCTCAGCATATCCTTTAATCATCAATACGTAGTACTTTGTCGACATCCAAGATACCGATAAGATATTTTTTTGTTTTATAGACACCAGTAAAAAATTCACCCTGAATACCACTCATGTTGGCAGGAGCACGTTCCAGTTTGGACATGTCGGCTGCAACAACATCTCCTATTTTTTTTACAAGGAGTCCGACGTGACCTCCGGAAGAATTAACTATGATATTACGAGGATCATCAGTGATATCGGTATCTCCGAGGCCAAGTTTTTTTCCTAGATCTATAATGGTTACAATCTGGCCCCTTAAGTTGAGAATACCCAATACGTAATCCGGTGCCTGAGGAACTTTTGTCATTTGCATCAGTTTGTTGATCTCCTGCACCTTTAAGATGTCCATACCGCAGATTCCGTTGCCCACATAAAAGGTGGCGAGTTCAACAATTTTTTTATCCGTTACAACCTTTTTTTCTTTCATTGGGTATCCTTTTCCTTAAGCATACGATTTTCGAGGGTATTTTGACACAATGTTAGAAAATGAAAGAGTATAATTCAAAAGTAGGGGAACACGTTCCTGTTAGTGAATCCGCTTTATATAGTCATGGACACAGGTCATCAATCGTTCCTTATCTAATTTGATATGATACTCGTTAACCCCAACCGCTTTGCCTTTGGCAACATCTTCTTCGCCGGCAAGCGTCGTCAGAGCAATAATGGGGATTTGGGAGAAACGAGGATCATTTCGTATTGTTTGGGTAAGTTCAAAACCGTCCATGTTCGGCATTTCAATATCGGTTACAACAATCGAGATAATATCCGAATGTTTCTGCAAGAGTTCCCAGGCAGCCAGACCATCCTCTCCTTCAATAACATTATAACCGGCTTCGGTCATATAGCCCTTGACCTGGTTTCGAAAGAAATTGGAATCTTCAGCTATGAGAATCGTCGGCGGGTGATTGATCCCTTCTTCAATTTTAAAAACATTTTTATTCACAAACCATTCAGGATAGAGCGTCTGGACAAGTTCAAAAACATTTACCAGCATAGTGGTTTGCTTTCCGATAATCATAGAGCCCATAATACCGGTTTGATTTAATGTCACCCCGTCTATTTCAGTGCTTATCTCAATGGCATCTATCGGACCGATCGCAAGAAGCCCGACAAGGCGTGAAGCAATGTGAAACACGATGACAAGCAAATCGTCATAATCGGCCAATGGCTGAACAGAGGCAACATCGTCGATGCAAATGAGAGAGAGGCTTCCTTGACGATATTGCATGACTCTTTTCCCCCCGAGATCTTCAATGTCGGATCGCTTTATCTTCTCAATACGTTCAACCTGGTTGAGAGGAACCGCGAAATGTTCATTTTCGGAATTACGGAAGATGAGGAGCGCCTGCTTGTCTTTTTGTGCTCGTTTTTCCTCTTCTTGGGCAAAAGCAAGTTCGTGGGCTCTGTCGGTACCTTCTATGGATGTCAAACGCGCCATTCTGGCAAGATTGCTGACATCGAGAATCAAGGCGATACGGCCGTCTCCCATGATGGTTGCACCGGCATACCCTTTGCAATTCTGGAGGTGACGACCAAGTGGCTTAATTACTATTTCTTCGGAATCCTGGAGCCGGTCGACAATAAGACCATATTTCATAGCTCCTGTGGAGACTACTACGATATTGAGTGCACTTGAAGGAGAGGTCCTGCGATCCTCTTTTCCTCGAGGTGGTAATGATTTGGGGGTGCTTTTTGCAGGCAGCTCTTCGTGCGTGTTATCACGAAAAGCAGGAGAAGACATTCCTCTTCGATCGGATATCATTGTCCTACGGTCATCTTTAACTGTATTGTCCGACGGATCAAAATAGGTTCTCGGAACTCCCAAGACATCTGAAAGACGTATCAGAGGAAGAAGGTTCCCGCGTAAACGTACGACTTCTGCATTACCAACCCGTTCTACTCGTTCTTTAACTTGATTAGCAGGGATACGAAGGAGTTCTTCCAGGTTGACTTGGGGAATCGCATATCGCTCTCCACCCATCATTATGATTTGACAAGGAATAATTGCCAGCGTCAAGGGTAATTTAATGGATATTGTCGTTCCGCGTCCTACTTCTGAAATGATATCGACGTTTCCACCTAATTGGTCAAGATTTGTTTTAACAACATCCATCCCGACCCCCCTCCCGGATACGTCAGTCACCTCTTTAGCTGTTGAAAATCCAGGAAGGAAGATAAGATTGACCTTTTCTTTATCCGACATGACCTGGGCTTGTTCAGCTGTAATCAAGCCTTTGTTTATAGCGCTTGCAGCCAGTGCATCTCCATCAAGGCCTTTGCCATCATCGCTAATTTCAATAACGACCTGTCCAGCCTCATGGAATGCTTTCAGGACAACCATCCCTATTTCCGATTTTCCGGCTTTTCTTCTTTCGGCAGGTGACTCGATGCCATGATCCACTGAGTTGCGGACCAGGTGGGTCAATGGATCGTTAATGGCTTCTATGATCGTCTTGTCAAGCTCTACATCTTTTCCTACAATAGTAAGATCTATAGTTTTTTGCAGTTTACTTGCCAGATCACGAACAACACGGGGAAATTTATTAAATACATTGCCAATCGGTTGCATACGGGTAAGCATGATAGCTTCCTGCAACTCCGAAGTAATGAGATCTATGCGTTGCCCGACGCTTTCAGCATTGCGAATTCCTTCGCTGCCAATTGTTTGTAAAAGTTGGTTCCTACTCAGGACAAGCTCTCCTGCTAATGTCATCAACTGATCAAGAAGGCTTACATGTACTCTTATTGTAGTTTCAACCTTTGGCTGGGGGCGGGAAGAGCTGCTTGTTTCGCTCGTTGCAAAGTCTGAACTTGTCGGCATTGATTTTTGTGTCATAACCTGTGATGGTTGCGTATCGGAGTCTTCTTCAGGTTCCGGCTCATCCATTAAATCCTGCCCGATATCCGTCTGTTGTTCGGGCTCGGGTTTTATCTCAGGTTCGGGTTCAATTATGGGTTCAGGTTTCGTTTTAGGTTTAGCTTTCGCCTCTTTTTTGGCAGATGCCCCCTGAGGTCGTGCAGCTGGCGATTCAACCGTTGGTGCACCTCCTTCCACAATAGCATTTAAAGGTATAATATGTTCTGTAATATTAACCTTGTTGCTTGAGTGAACATCTTCAACCATCCTCTGGAGCTGATCTGCCGCAAGGAGGAGAACATTTATAATATCGGGATTTGGGATCAATTTTTTACTGCGAATCAAGCCAAGGACGTTTTCCATGGCATGGGATAACTCTTGAATTACAGTGAGGCCCATAAAACCGGCACCACCTTTGATGGAATGTGCGGCCCTAAAAACCTTGTTTACCAAATCTTCGTCTATATTTTCTCCTGCTTCTTCGATGGCCAGAAGATCATTTTCAATGTCTGAAAGATGTTCCAATGACTCTTCAATGAATCCCTGCAATATTTCATCATCTTCAATTTGCATATTCTAAGCTCCTTCGAATTGGATTATAGCGAAGTTTATTATATCAATTCTATACTTATTGATTATTCGATGTACAGGGATTTTTTGAATTGAAACGATTAACCCTACTATCTCATAAAGAGGCTCTGAGCTTGATTTTTATTGGGAAAATTTGTCGATATCGACAACCGTGACGATATAGGTAAGGTGATGACCTGCAAGAGGGTGGTTATAATCGACAATAAGAATGTCGTCATTAACCTCAACGACTGTGGCTGGAACCTTGTGTTCATTTCCATCTTTATCAACGGATAAAGACAGTATCATTCCCGGCCTTGGTGTAATTTTATCGCTGATTGATTTCCGTTCAAGGGTATGGAGAAGCTCCTTTCTTCTATACCCGTAGCCTTCCTCTGGATCTAGACGGATACTTTTGGTATCGCCGACAGACATACCGATAAGGGACTGCTCCAAAGTCGGGGGAGCTTGACTTTTGCCCAATTCTAAAATAAATGGTTGTTCCTTCGTTATATCCGCAAATACTTCCCCATTTTCTAATTTACCGGTATATGCAAGTGCCACAGTGTCTTTGTCTTCAACCTTTTTCATGAAAATAACTCCTTTTGGATATTCGCTATCACATGTCTTTTTCTAAGGCGGCTATGCTATCCTAGAACATTGCATTTTACAATAGAGGTGAGGTAAATATCAGGGTAAACAGTAAGGATGTTGAGAGTCGAGATATGAAATCATTTGTTAAAAAACGAAATATACCCATTAGTTGCCTGTTATTGTCTTGACAAAAAATATTACCTGCATAATGTAAGTCGCTTAGAAAAGCAACAAAACTATTGGATATGATATGATAGAATTAAATTTTGCTAAAAGTGCCGACGGGTTGTTGCCTGCGATTGTTCAAGAGTTTGTCACCGGCGAAGTCTTAATGCTTGCCTATATCAATCGTAACTCATGGGAAATGACCATTAAAACTGGAAAAGCCCATTATTGGAGTCGGTCACGGAAAAAGATATGGCTGAAGGGAGAATCATCAGGACACGTCCAAATAATCCACGACATTCTTGTTGATTGTGATGAAGATACCGTTGTTTTCAAGGTTGAACAGCTTGGTGGTGCAGCTTGTCATACCGGTCATCGAACCTGTTTCCATCGCCGAGTGCTCAACGACGAATTGCAGATAGTTGGTGAACAGGTTTTTGATCCGGAGATTGTTTATGGAAAAAAATGACCTGTAAAGAATTCTAATCAAATACCATCATAGATAAAAAACGAATGTTCTACAAAATAAAGGAGTTGAAGTATGAATCAATTGAAACTCGGGCTTCCCAAAGGGAGTCTTGAGAAGGCAACAATCGCACTTTTTGAAAGTGCCGGTTGGCTGATAAAACCAACAGCACGAAACTATTTTCCTGAGATTGATGACCCTGAGCTTGCCTGTTCCATCTGCCGTCCTCAGGAAATGTCGCGATATGTTGAAAGTGGAATGCTAGATGCAGGTATCACAGGGAAGGACTGGACAATGGAGAACCAATCGGATGCCGTCCTTGTCTGTGATTTGATTTATTCAAAGGTGAGCAGAAAACCAACACGCTGGGTAATTGCCGTTGCCGGTGACTCTGACATTAGGAACATTGAGGATCTGGAAGGGAAGAAAATTGCAACGGAACTAGTCAATGTAACAAGGCGATTTTTTAACGAAAAGAACATAAATGTCAAGGTTGAGTTTTCTTGGGGAGCAACGGAAGCAAAAGTCATTTCCGGACTCGCGGATGCCATCGTAGAAGTGACAGAGACAGAAAGTACTATCCGGGCTCATGGACTTCGTATAATCTACGAACTCATGAAATCCAATACGCAGTTTATCGCTAATAAGGACGCATGGGCGGATCCATGGAAACGTGAAAAAATTGAAAATATTGCCATGTTGTTGCAAGGAGCATTAAGAGCAGACAGGATTGTCGGTCTGAAGATGAATGTTCCCCAAGAGCGGCTTGACGAAGTTGTTGTTCTTCTTCCGAGTTTGAACGCGCCGACTATTGCCAACCTTTACCAGACAAGTTGGTTCTCTGTAGAGACAGTGGTTTCAGAGGATCAGGTGCGTGATTTGATACCGAAGTTGAAAAAACATGGCGCCGAAGGCATCATAGAATATGCGCTCAACAAGGTTATTTGAAATCGAGTCACACTATCCGATTGAGAAATTGACCTGAAGCCAACGTATCCTCTGAAAAACTATGGAAGTTAGAGTATAAGCAGGAATGGATTTATCAAACGCACATTTCATATTGAGTGTTCATAGTCTCAAACAACTGCCGGAACCGGTTTTTCCAGAGGTTGCTTTCGCCGGCAGGTCTAATGTAGGGAAATCAAGTTGTATCAATACATTACTTGGACGCAATACTCTCGTCAAAGTCAGCTCTCGACCAGGGAAAACACAAGGCTTAAATTTTTTTCAGGTGGGAAGAGGAGTTTATTTAGTCGATCTTCCGGGTTATGGGTATGCAAAGGTAGATAAAAATATGCAGATGGGGTGGCAATCTCTTATAACCTCCTATCTTGAGACCCGTCCGACCTTGGCATGTGTAGTTGTCATACTGGATATACGTCATTCTCCCAAGGAGTTGGATTCTCAGCTTATCAGTTGGTTAAGAATGATGCGGATTGCAATAATCGTCGTTTATACAAAGATAGACAAACTTTCCGGGAATATAAGAAAAAAAAATACCGGAATCCTTGATGCAGGGCATGCGATCCGTCCGGATGAGCGTGTCCTGTTTTCAGCCAAAACGGGGCAGGGGAGGGAGGAGCTGAAGCAGGCCATAGCCGATGCCATTCGACAGAAAGAACACCAACTTGCCGACCTTTCTAATGGATAAGAAATATATCATTGTTCGGATTTGAGAACAGATAGAAATGCTTTCTGAGGGATCTCAACATTTCCAACGGTTTTCATCTTCTTTTTCCCTGCTTTCTGTTTCTCAAGCAATTTCCTTTTTCTTGTGATATCCCCACCATAACATTTTGCCGTAACATCTTTTCTTAGAGGAGAAATTGTCGTCCTGGCTATGATGGTTCCGCCGATGGCTGCCTGGATAGCGATTTTAAAGAGTTGTCTTGGGATTTCTTCCTTCAAACGTTCACAGGCGTGTAGACCTCGTGTCCTGGCGATTGAGCGATGTACGAGTTGCGACAAGGCATCTACCACCTCGCCATTTACCAAAATATCGAGTTTGACCAGATCGCTTTTGCGATAATCCCGTAGCTCGTAATCAAAAGATCCGTACCCTTGGGTGATAGATTTCAATTTGTCATAGAAATCGTAAATCGCTTCCGCCAACGGGAGTTCGCAGGTAAACTCTATTCTGCCGGGAATCGGGTAGTGATGGCTGGTGTTTACGCCCCTACGCTCCATACAAAGGGACATAACCGCTCCCATATATCTATCCGGCATGAGAATTGTGGCTTTTATATACGGCTCTTCAACCGAAGCGATCTTGGCTGGATCCGGATAATGTGCTGGATTGTCAACATCAATTTTGCTACCGTCACTCAATGTAAAAATGTATTTTACAGAAGGGACGGTGAGGATAAGAGAAATATCAAACTCACGTTCAAGCCTTTCCTGCACCACCTCAAGGTGAAGGAGTCCAAGGAACCCACATCGAAAACCAAAGCCCAGAGCTACGGAAGAATCTTTCTGAAATGCCAGAGCGGCATCATTGAGCTGAAGTTTTTCAAGGGCTGATGCCAAATCATCATAGTCATCGGTGGATATGGGATAGATTGATGAGAAAACAACCTGTTGGACCTCTTTGAATCCTGGCAGCGGGGTAGTGCAGGGTGCATCTCTCAATGTTATGGTATCGCCGGGACGCGTGTCTTTGACGGTTTTTACCCCGGCAATAATATACCCTACGTTGCCGGCAGAGAGTTCCTTTTGCACTTCACGCCGCAATCGAAAAACACCTACCTCTTCTACTTTGTATTCAGCTCCATTGGACATAAATGTGATGATATCACCTGCACGAACGCGCCCGTTGATAATCCTGGAGGAAATGATTGTTCCGCGAAATGGATCGTACCTTGCATCAAAGATCAAAGCCTGAAGTTTTGCTGCAGGGTCGCCCTTGGGTGGGGGAAGATGGCAAACGATGGCCTCTAATATATCTAGTACACCTTGGCCTGTTTTTGCAGAACACATCTGTATCAGATCACCTTCGAGTCCCAGATCTTCTTCTATCTGCAAGGCAACATTTTCAGGTTCAGCAGAAGGGAGGTCGATTTTATTGATTACAGGTATTATCTCGAGATCGTTTTCCATGGCGAGATAAAGATTGGCAAGAGTCTGCGCTTCAATTCCTTGGGAGGCGTCGATAAGGAGCAAGGCCCCTTCACAGGAACTGAGGGCCCTGGAAACTTCGTAGCTGAAGTCAACATGTCCGGGAGTGTCAACGAGATTAAGTAGGTATGTTTTGCCATCTTTTGCCGTATATGGTAAACATATAGTCTGACTCTTTATGGTAATACCGCGTTCACGTTCAATTTCCATGTTATCGAGAATCTGATCCTTGAACTCCCGATCCGATACGAGATTACACAACTGAATCATACGATCGGCAAGTGTTGATTTTCCGTGATCGATGTGTGCGATTATGCAAAAGTTTCTTATTCTATTCATACTGTGAAAGAGATCTCTTAGCAGGGTGTATTTAATGATTCGTGTTACCGCCGAAGGGAGAGAAAGATTAAATCTTTAGCATAAAAAGACAAAGAAGAAAATAGAATTTTCTTTTGGGCAAAAAGTAGGGATAGAGTCATAACAACAGTGTTTGATTTGGTGATAAAATCTATTCGTTATGAAGAATGATTGCAGGAAATGAAAACTTGGTTTCTATTACAGCTTTTCATTAGTGCCGGTTTTCGCTTTATAAAGAAAATGACAACCTTAGGATACCCCGAAAACTATAGAGGTATCTCTTTAACTCAAAGAATTACAAAGCTGAACCGTCGGCGGGTAAACGTACTCCAGAGCCGACCAAAGTTGATGAATCCATGACTAGAGAATCAGAAGACAATTTATATAATGATGATATTTCATCACAAGAGAACCCCTTGGTTGCCGTTCCCGATGACGATAACCTGCCTGTATTGAGCAATCCGGCCCTTCATCGTTATCTACAGGAAATAAGCCAATATGAACTCCTTTCCAGGGAAGAGACCGATGAGTTGGCGATACGTTTCAGAGAAACAGGGGATCAGGATGCGGCTTATCGCCTGGTTTCTTCCAATTTGCGGCTTGTTGTCAAGGTTGCAATGGATTTTCAAAAATATTGGATGCAGAATTTTATGGATTTGATCCAGGAGGGTAATGTCGGACTCGTACAGGCTACCAAAAAATTTGATCCTTATCGTGGGGTTAAATTTTCATATTATGCAGCCTATTGGATTCGTGCCTATGTATTGAAATTTATAATGGATAATTGGCGTCTTGTAAAAATAGGCACTACACAGGCACAACGAAAACTCTTTTTCTCTTTAAATAAAGAAAAGAAACTGTTGGAAGCACAAGGCTTTGATCCAGAACCCAAGCTTTTAGCACAACGTCTTTCCGTAAAGGAAAAAGAGGTAATAGAGATGAACCAACGGATGGACAGTTGGGATGTTTCCCTGGAGAGTCCCGTACGTTCGGATTCTGATGACGAACAAAAGAATTTTATCCCTAACGAGGGCCCCGGTATAGAGTCCATGGTTGCAGGAAAGGAGATGAAGCAGCGTTTGTCGGAATTAATCGATATCTTAAAAGATAAGCTTAACGAAAAAGAAAAGATGATTCTTGATAAACGATTGCTAACCGATGAGCCGCTTACACTGCAGAATATTGCAGACAGCTTTGGTATCTCACGTGAAAGGGTACGACAGATTGAGGTGAATCTCCTGAAGAAAATGAAGAAATTTTTCGAGGCTGAAATGCCTGATATCGTAGATTTTTTTGACGGAGATAAGATCGTTTTTGTGTCAAAGAATTCAGATTAGAACAACTTCATTTTCAAACAGAACAGTATCGTGGTAATTTGGATTGCTTTTTAAGCGAGCATAGCACACTATCGGCTTTACCAAAAATTTAATGCCGGTGGTTCGGGTAAGCTTTGTACGATATTAATGGTGCGGCGTCCCTGTGCCTCCGGAGTTATTACATAGTCATCCAGATTGACACTTCCCGAAATTGTTGATTACGTTTTGTGAAAAAGGCGCATTTTTTCCAAGATTCAGGGGCCATAATCGTCACATTCATTACATATGCCTTCTTTTAAGTTGAATACTTATCTCCTGAGGTCGTTTGCATTCTTAGCCCTTTTCCTTCCCGTGATGCTCTCCTGTCGTCCATTAGCTGCGGCGATTGCTCCGGCGCATGATGTTATCATTATCGACAATCAAGAAAAGCTCGATAATCCTTCATGGAAAAATATTTGGGACGAGGCAAGGAGGTTGTCAAGAAATGGAAAACTTGCTGATGCTTCAAATAAATACAGAATACTTCTTTCTATTAAGCCGAATATAGAAGAGGCAAAATGGGAATATTGCAAGGTTCTTGTTGAATTAGAGAGATGGTCCGATGCTTCGATTATTCTAGAAAGCCTTTTGGAAATTGATCCCAACAGAACAGATTACCTTCTAAAAGCTGGAACTGTTGCTCTACATAAAAGACAATACCAGCAAGCGGTAAAATATTTCGGCCAAGTCTATCAAAAGGGGCCATACGATACCAAGGCCATCGAAGCTTTGGAAGGGATGGCTGCAGCCCTACAAGACCTCGGAAGAAAAAGAGAAATATTTCCGTTATTACAGCAACTCTATCTTCGGCAACCCAACAATAAAAAGGTGCTTCTTCAGTTAGCCAGATTGACCAAGGAACTTGGTTGGCTGAAAAAAGCCGGCTTCTATTATTCAACTCTTGTCAGCAATTTTAAAATAGAGGATCAGGTCCTTCTTGAGGCTGCATTTGTATATGAAAAACAGGGCGAGGAAGGAAAGGCTCTCGTATATCAGCTGAAGTATCTGGAGATACATCCTACCTACCTCCCTTTTCAGAAAAACGTTGCAGACTATTACCTTAAACATGGAAAGAAACAGCTGGCCTTGCCTCATCTGCTGGTATTGAATGAGCGAGGAGAGGGAGGAGATGCTCTTCTCTTACAAATAGCAGATATTTATCTCCATGAAGAAGACCGTCCAGACAAGGCTCTTTTCTATCTGGAAGAATATCAGAAAAAACACCCTGATGACTCTGTAATTGCGAGAGAAATAGCCCAGACTCAAAGCACCTTAGCCAAAGATTTGCTTTCGATAGTTCTTAATGATGGGGCCGAGATGCTCTGGAACGACCTGGCGAAGATCACACCGAATAGGCAAGCAATCTTTGAGTCAATGGCGGATTTGTTGGAACTTCAAGGAAAAGAAAAGGAACTTTTTCAAGTATTGGAAATAATACATACGCACAATCCAAAAGATAAGAAGGTTATATGGCGGCTGGCTAATCTTTCATTTAGGAGTAAGAAATATAAAGTTGCCTATAATTATTTAAGATTACTTAATGGAAGTGAACGAGAATTCCCCCGGTATCTTCTCCTCCGTGCAGATGTAGAGAAACTGTTGGGCTATCAATATGCAGAGCTTCTGACCAGCAGAAAGATTCTTGGTGATACTCCAGATAATATTTCAATACGTAAGAACGCGTTGCAACTAGCCGGCGATCTCGGTTTGGTTAAGGAGCTGCATGCACTTTATTTGGGGACTCCCAAGAAAATTAAACAGACACATGCAGGAGAAGAATTTGAAATTATCTATACAAAAGCTCTGATAAAAAACAGAATGTTTTCAGATGCCGAGGAAGTCCTCAACAGGAATCATTTCTTGAAAAACGATAAACAACTCTTGAGCCTCAAGCTTCAACTCGTCCAAGGTTTTTATAAAGAAGGGAGAGTATTTTTGGCTGAACAAATGGTTCGAGAAATCCTCGGTGAGAATAGCGATGTCGAACAGGCCCTGGGACAGTTGTCTCAAATGGCTTTCGAAGGTGGGGACCTGGATTGGGGAAAGGCCTGGTTGTCTTTATTGGCTCAAAAAACAGGTGTGGACCTATCGGCGAATGATTATGTGCATTGGCCGAAAGAAGTGTTTGAACTGAAAGTTGAGCAGATTGTGGCAGAGAAACAATACGAGACCGCAATTGCAATGCTGAGAGATTACATCAGTCAGGTCGATAAAGAGAGTACAAAGGATAAGCAAGAGTTGACGTTAAAGGCAGAGATAAGTATCTGTCGCCTTTTGTTTAAAGATGCTCAATATGAAGAAGCTAAAAATTTAATACATCGGCTTCTGGACAAATTCCCTGATGAAGTCGAATTGTTGGCAGTGCTGGAAAAAATCCAGCATATTCAGTCGTTAGAAACTTCAGAAGTGAAAGTGCAGCCCGTTGAAGATGTCTCAAACTTGAAGCCTCTGCTTAAACTGAAAGCGGCAGAATATGCATATGAGTATGGATCATTTAAAAAAGCCGATTCCCTTGTTCGCTCGTATTTAAAAATTGTTCCGTCCTCTGTCAATGCACAGATACTGAAAGGAGAAATACTTGTTTCTCAACAAAGATTTGATCGCGCTTTAAAAATATTCAACAGATTATCAAAGGAATACCCGCTAGAGGAGTTTTTTCATAGAAAGGTATGGGAACTTGAATTCAAACAGGGAAATTTCAAGAAGCTTGTTGATGAAATTCCTACTCTAAATAATAAGAAAACAGCTGGCTTGGTATCTAATGACTTAAAAATAGCCGCTTTAAATGACTTATACTGGCGAAAATTGTTACTGGCACGATCGTATTGGGCGGAGGGACAGCTTGATGATTCGATTAAGGTTTATGAATCAATGTTGAATACTCCTGTTCAAAAGGTGTTTTTACAAAAAATTAATTCAGTAAAAGCGGATTTCCATTTTCCCCAGGCGAAACGATCATTTTGGGATAAAGTAACGTTCACATATCCGCAGAACAATGATTCGTTGGCAACTGTAATGGATCCGTGGTTCGTCGGAAATCATTTAGGCTTGCCAATCAACCGAATTGCAGCCGGTCTTTATGAAGAATATCGATGGCAAAAACTTATCAGAAATGAACTATCGGCAAAACAAGCAGTTAAACGCAGGGATTATCATCAAGCGGAAAAGGAATATAAGGCTTTGATCAAAAAAGAAGATTCGGATGAGACTATTTTTGATCTCGCCAAGGTTTATAGTCGACTTGAGCTCTACGGCAAAGAGGGCGAACTTTATGAGCAGTTGAAGAAAAAAGGCAGCGAATATCCAGAGTTGGACGTTTTAGCTCAGCAAAATGCGCTTAAACGACTTCCTCGGGTTTCTTTAGATTATTTATTCTTAAATGAAAACGGAAGGGACGGCTACATTGATACCAGAAAGAGGAGCGTTGGAATTGAAGGTTGGCAAATGCCAGCTTTTAACCAGGAACTAGATGTCAGATTAGAGAGAAATTCTTTTATTTCCAATGATTCTACTCAGAAAATTTGGACGAATAAATTAATCGCTTCATATACAATTAATTTGGATAATGACACCGATTTGTTAATCAATTTTGGAGGCAATTTTGCAAAATCGCAAGATAATTTTTTGTATAAGCTGGAAGTTAACAGAAGAATGAATGAGTCCTTGAGTGGTAATATAACTTTTAAGCAATCAGAAGTAGATGATACAATTCAGGCATTGCGCGAGGGGATTTGTTATAGGGAGATAGATGCAGGTTTGAAAATCGACTCCCTGTCAAGATTGTTTTTTGGTGGTGATTTCAGCTATAGGAGGTACACGGACGATAACCAGCAGAATCGATTCCATTTATGGACTTCTTATGACCTCTTTGGGGAAGTCTCGCGTCTGCAATTGCTCTATGAGTTCACCTCCTTCCAGAGCCGCCTGACCAATCTTGGACATTATAGCAATGCAATAGATGATCAAATTCCGGGAGATATTCCTTATTGGAGCCCCAATAGACACTGGGAACATCTGGGAACAGTACGTTTTAAACATAATATCGAAAACGAAACCAAAAACAGTACAAATCCCAGCTATTATACCTTATATTATTCAGTCGGCTATGAATCGGAAAGAGAGATGATTAATTCACTTGGATTTAATATTTTTGTTGAAATGAGCAAGCATTTTTTATTAAAAGGAAACCTTAAATATTATAATTCCGGTGGCCTTAGTATAAACACCGGTTTGTTTTCTATTATTTATCGTTGGTAGAATAAACATTCCTGTGGGGGACTCTATGTGTGCTTTCCCATAGGAATTTTTTTTTAATGGAGTTTAAAATGGTTGAACGTATACCAATGTCCAAAACCGGAAATCAAAAATTACGGAACGAACTGTCAAGATTAGAAAAAGTAGACAGGATTGATGTGGTTAGAGCAATTGAGACAGCACGTGAACATGGCGACTTAAAGGAAAATGCTGAATATCATGCAGCAAAAGAGCGCCAGGGACATATCGAAGGACGCATCCTGGAATTAAAAGATAAACTCGCCAGAGCAGAAGTTATTGATTGTTCAAGAGTTTCTAAGGAAAAAGCCGTATTCGGTACAGTAGTAAGCCTTTTGGATATGGAAACTAAAGAGGAGGTTTCCTATCAGCTTCTAGGGCCGGAGGAGTCGGATGTGAAGTCTGGCTCCATTTCAGTCCTGTCGCCTTTGGGACGGAGTATTCTTGGAAAGAAAGTAGGCGATGAAGTTATTGTAAAAACACCCGGGGGAACTCGTGAGTTTGAGGTGGTTGACATTTCTCAGTCTACGTTTTCATAAAACAGGAATCAAATTGTTTAAATCCCGATCAGAGGGATTTATTCAGGTCTCGATATTGTCATGCGGGTTTTTGTTGGACGAGCATCCCGGACAAGAATATTTTTATGACCTGGCTTGCCGTCTCTTCAACGGTATAATTCGTCTCCAGGGAGATATTCCATACCCGTGAGATTTCATCGAGACTGCCGAAAAAGGCCCTTTTCGCTATACCGGGAAGAATATCGGATCTATAAATATTTTGTTCCTGTCCAAGCTTTATTATATCAGAGATAATATTGACATATTCGCTGAATTTATTATTACGATAATCTTTTATAAGTTTATTGGTTTGGCGCAACTCAATTTGGATTACTTCGGCAAGATATTTATTCTTTTTCATTACCGTTAAATGCTTAGTGGCGAAAACTTCAAGCATTTTTCGGGGGTCGGTTTCTTCTGCCAGGAGTTTTTTCACCTGGATGATGAGATTTCCAATCTCTTCTTCAAAAACTGATAAAAGAATGTCGAATTTATTATTGAAATAGAGATAAATTGTACCATCTGCAACCTTGGCTTCTTTCGCAATATCGGATATTCTGGCGTTGAAAAAACCTTTTTGAGCAAAGATCTTCGTAGCAGCGATTATTATTTTCGTATGTTTATTGACGGCTTTCATCGGCTAGGATAAATATTAGTCAGTTGTGATGGAGTGGCTAAAAGGGTAATGAATGGCCATTCATTCATTTAATCCTTTGGCAATAATTTGTCAATATTTGAAGATGTCATTATTATCTGCCTGATAAAAGATTCCCGGCTGACGGTCTTGGATCCTCTATTTGGCCGGTCTTATACAAAACCTGCAGTTTCTGACAGGCTATAATTGAAAGTTTTCGTAATGCTCATTGAAGATTATAAATTACAAAACAGGAGAAAAGGCGATGAAGGTACTTGTTGTTGGGGCGGGAGGTCGTGAGCACGCATTGGTCTGGAAGATTCATCAAAGTCCTAAGGTAGAAAATATCTATTGTGCACCGGGTAATGCAGGTATTGGGCGGTTGGCACAATGTGTTGATATTTCAGCTGTTGATACGGAAGGTCTGCTCAAGTTTGCCCAAAAAGAAAAAATCGATCTGACCGTGGTAGGGCCAGAATCTTCTTTGGTTGAAGGTATTGTCGATGTTTTTGAGGACAACGGACTACGTATATTCGGGCCAAGAAAAAAAAGTGCCATTCTCGAAGGAAGTAAGGTTTTTACGAAAGAATTTTTAGAGAAGTACAATATCCCTTCCGCTTCTTTTAGGGTTTTTTCTGATAAAAAGAAGGCAAAGAAATATATCGAAAAATGTGGCGCTCCCATAGTAGTGAAGGCTGACGGTCTTGCTGCTGGAAAGGGGGTTGTTGTTGCCCAAACTGTAACAGAGGCAAAAAATGCCGTTGATATGATCATGACCGAAAAGGTTTTCGGAGAAGCCGGCAATAAGATTGTAGTTGAGGAATGTTTAACAGGCGAAGAGGCCTCTTTTATTGCCTTCACCGATGGAAAGACGGTTTTGCCTCTCCCGACATCGCAAGACCATAAGGCTATATTTGAAAATGATAAAGGCCCGAATACCGGCGGGATGGGTGCCTATTCTCCAGCACCTGTTGTAACGGATGAGATTGAGTCTTACGTGATGGAAAAAATCATGTTGCCGACGGTTCGAGGGTTGGAAGCCGAAGGGAGACCCTATAAAGGGATGCTTTATGCAGGATTGATGATTGATGGTGATAAAATAAATGTTCTGGAATTCAATTGTCGGTTTGGAGACCCTGAGGCACAACCACTGCTGATTAGACTGAATAATGACATTATAGATATCTTTGAGGCTGCAATCGACGGTAATCTGGCTTCAATAAAAATGAAAATAGATCCCTGTCCTTCGATTTGCGTTGTCATGGCTTCAGGCGGATATCCAGGTTCTTACGAAAAGGGTAAGGTCATCAAAGGGCTATCAAATGCGACAAAAGTTTCCAATGTTATGGTCTTTCATGCCGGTACAGCTATTAAAAATTCACGCACGGTAAATTCGGGAGGGAGAGTGCTTGGTGTAACAGCCACCGGGAAAACTCTTCAGGAGGCCATAACTCGAGCCTATTCTGTGGTCGACATGATTCACTGGACAGGATGTTATTTCCGTAGGGATATCGGTGCAAAAGCACTAAAACGATCCTCGGCGATAAAGGAAAATAAGGCCGTGGTGGGTATTGTGATGGGGAGCGATACTGATCTGCCCGTAATGCAGGCTGCTGCGGAATTTCTAAAAAAAATGGAGATTCCCTGCGAAATGACGATAGCATCTGCCCATAGGTCGCCCGATAGAGCGATTGAATATGCCAGGAGTGCTCAATCAAGAGGACTGAAAGTAATCATTGCCGGAGCAGGAATGGCTGCTCATCTAGCCGGTGTTCTTTCCGCCCATACGGAACTTCCTGTAATTGGGGTTCCTCTGGATACTTCTCCGCTTAAAGGTATGGATGCTTTGTTATCTACTGTCCAAATGCCGCCTGGTGTACCTGTTGCGACCATGGGAATTGGAAAATCAGGGGCTAAAAACGGTGGGGTATTGGCAGCGAGAATACTTGCCTTAGAAGATAAAGCATTATGTGACAAGCTTGTCGAATTCAAAGAAGGCATGAGACGAGATGTTGACAAGAAAGCCAGTAAGGTCGCGGGCATAAACCTTTGATTGAAAATTTCGAAAGGATTCCCCAAAAAGGAGATTTGCAGAGAGCTGTCGCTTGTTTGCAAGGCGGAGGGATTGTTGCGATTCCGACAGAAACCTCCTATGGTCTTGCTGTTGATCCTTTTAATGAACGGGCTTTACGGTCTCTTTTTCGTTTAAAGAGAAGAGAGTTACATAAACCAATACTTGTTTTGGTAAATAATGTTAGTCAGTTAGACATGATAGTCGCAGCAGTGCCTGTAGAATACAAGTCCCTGATGGATACATTTTGGCCCGGACCGTTAACCTTGATTTTTCCCGGTCGTCAGGACCTTTCTCCGCTGCTAACCGGTGGGACAGGAACTGTAGGTGTTCGAATTTCTTCCCACCCCATAGCCGCAAAATTATGTGATCTGTGGGGTGGGCCGATTACTGCCACCAGTGCCAATATATCCGGATCATCACCGGCAAACAGTGCTGAAGAAATACATACGATTTTCGCAAGTCACATAGATTGCATTTTAGATGGCGGGAAGAGTCCCGGAGGTATTTGTTCAACCATTGTTGGTATTCAAAATAAAAGTCTTAAACTCATGCGAGCTGGAAAAATCGAGTTCCCATCGGTTCAGCAAGCCTTTAAATCATATGACCACAATGACAGCTATTGAAGGCTTGATATTTAATCCAAGACAACTCATGAGCATTTAAAAGAAATAGGGGATTGGAAGATAGATTGTTGATTTATCCTGTGACGGAAACCGTATTCAATCCGTTTCTCACAGACAATAAGGGGAAATTATATGAATAAATTGAATTGGAACAAGGAATTTGCTCTTGAACAGGCTGCAGATGACGAGGAACTCCTTAAAGAATTAATTGATATCTTTAAGCAATCCTATGGTTCTGATCTTGCTTTGATAAAGGAAGGTTTGGAAAAAGGAGATATGAAACAGATTTATAGCGCTTCACATTCCATAAAAGGAGCTGCCGCAAGCCTCGGTATTGATGGGATAAAGGACATTGCTTTGAGCATCGAGATCGACGCTAAAAACGGCTCTTCAAAGGTTGCATCAGAACGGGTTCAGGATCTTGAAGAGATGTTGCTGAATTTACAAGAGTTATAGGCAGTACACCATTATAAAAGTCATGCAGGATAGAGAGGTAACCCGAGAAAGAAAAGACTATATCCTTGTAAGTTGCCGATACCGTATCCTGTGCGGTTGATCTGCTTCTGTACCAAGGCGGGTCTTTTTCTCTTTTTCGTAATCTGAGTAATTACCTTCAAACCATACAACTTGCGAATTCCCTTCAAAAGCGAGGATATGGGTGGCAATACGATCAAGGAACCATCGGTCATGGCTGATGACAACCGCACAGCCACCAAAATTTTCCAAGGCTTCCTCGAGGGCTCGGAGTGTGTTCACATCCAGATCGTTCGTCGGCTCGTCGAGTAGGAGGACATTGCCACCTTCTTTCAGCATTTTTGCCATGTGGACTCTGTTGCGTTGCCCGCCCGAGAGAAGACCAACCTTTTTTTGCTGGTCAGTGCCTGAAAAATTGAATTTAGCCACATACGCACGGCTGTTGATTTCCTTTTTCCCAAGCCAGATAGTCTCCTGATTATCCGATATTGCCTGCCATATGGTTTGCTCGGGATCCAAGGCATCTCTTGTCTGATCAACGTAGGAGAGCTTGACTGTTTCTCCAATACGAATTATACCGCCATCCGGGCTTTCCTCGCCGGTGATTATCTTGAACAAAGTGGTTTTTCCGGCACCGTTAGGCCCTATCACACCAACGATACCTCCAGCCGGCAGAAAAAAATTCATATCATCGATCAAGATACGATCGCCAAAGCATTTCTGGATGTTTTTCGCTTCAATAACAAGCTTACCCAGACGTGGGCCGGGAGGGATAAATATTTCTAATTCTCTTGCCAGTTGTTCTGTTTCCTGCGACATTAATTTTTCATAGGAATTAATACGAGCTTTTGCCTTGCTGCGTCTTCCTTTGGGCGACATATTGATCCATTCCAATTCCCTTTGGAGTGTACGCCTTCGTTCACTTTCTTTCTTTTCCTGCTGGGCAAGGCGTTTCTCTTTTTGTTCAAGCCATGATGAGTAATTACCTTGCCAGGGGATACCGACACCACGGTCAAGTTCAAGTATCCATCCGGCAACATTGTCGAGAAAATATCGATCATGGGTTACGGCAATAACCGTTCCGGGATAAGATTGCAAATGATGTTCGAGCCATGAGACGGATTCCGCATCCAGATGATTAGTAGGTTCATCTAAAAGCAGAATGTCTGGTTGTTTGAGTAGGATACGGCAAAGAGCGACCCTTCGCTTTTCACCTCCGGAAAGAATGTCACAAAAAGTATCGGACGGAGGACAGCGCAAGGCATCCATGGCCATTTCCAGTCTGCTGTCAAGATCCCAGGCGGAGAGGGTGTCCAGTCTGTCCTGGACTTCAGCCTGCCTTTCAATAAGGGCCTGCATTTCATCGTCCGTCATCGGTTCGGCAAATTTTTCATTGATGGTATTGAATTCTGCCAAAAGGTCAACTGTTTCCTTAACGCTTTCCTCAACAATCTGGCGGACTGTTTTTTGAGGATCAAGTGTCGGCTCTTGAGGAAGGTAATCGATTGTATGACCAGGTGATAATATGGTCTCCCCGTTGAATTCTGTGTCTATCCCTGCCAGGATTCGCAACAAGGTGCTCTTGCCCGAACCGTTTAAACCGAGAACACCTATCTTTGCTCCATAAAAGTAAGATAATGAAATATCTTTTAATACCGGTTTATTGTCATAATATTTACTGACTCTTATCATTGAGTAGATGATTTTTCTGTCGTCGCTGCTCATCGTTAATCTTGTGTCCGAGAAAAGTAATGTTAAGAAAACAATGCCTCTGATTTTATCTCAAGTGAGTGACCAGGTCCGTAAAATTAAAGACAGCCTTAAATAGGGACCCTAATGTTTAAAGAAATACTGTACTCTGGAATTAGAAAAAAAAAAAGGAATGTTAGCTGCTGGGAACATTTGGACGCTTGTGAAAATATATCTGAATACCATTAATGTTCAGGTACTGATCCAGGGAGTGAACTATTCGTTTCTCGTGATGGCGTAAACCCATCCCTTGGGGCTACGCTCATGCAGCCCAGGATTCAAAGACGAAAAACGGCAGCTTTTCCTCTTCCCTTCAGATAGGAAGAGTTCCAACGGCAACCAGAAAAATATATTAAAGAAATAAAAAAAGACGCCGATAGATGTAAGGAGATAATTCGTCTAACACCGGATCAAGGAAGATCCGTAGACGTGTACCAAACAATGCCAAGGAGGGCCTGCAATGAAAATAGATGAATCCGCAATTCAACTTTATTCCCACCACGCATCTTTTGAGAAAAACGAGAAAAATGAAACATTAACCGTTTGGCGAACAAATGGTGGACGTCGGACTGTAACTCATGACGGAAAAGAGAAAAACGATCTTGAATCATTGAAAAACATCTTATCTGATCAATCTGTCAAGGTTACATTGTCGGATGAGGCCAAAAAACTCAAGGCCGCTCAACAGGAAACAGACCCGGCCTCCGGACAGACCGACATGATGTCCGATTTGAACTTAAGGATTTTGCAAATAATGATCGAACGTATTACAGGGAGAAAAATCCAGAGTACAGATCTCGAAAGAATTTTGGCCGGTATGGAAGGAAAAACTCAAATCCCGTCGGCGGAAGGTGCGGGAAACTCAGCCATACACCAAGCAAACAATGCGCAACAGACTCCCGGCGTTGGGTTAATCTACCAGGAGGAACAATCACATTTTGAATCAGAATCAATTAACTTTACAGCCCAGGGGAAAATAGTCACTCAGGACGGCAAAGAAATAAATTTTTCAACTCAGCTCGTAATGAATAGGGAGGTATACACCGAGCGGAATCAAACAATCAAAATGGGTGAAGCGCTTAAAGATCCACTGGTTATTAATTTTAACGGCACGGCCGCTCAGCTTACTCAAACAAAATTTTCTTTTGACCTCAACGCAGACGGGACTGCTGAACAGATGGCATTTGTTAATCCCGGAAGCGGCTTTCTTGCCTTAGATAAAAACGGTGACAATAAAATAAATGACGGTTCCGAACTCTTTGGTCCCAGTACCGGCAGCGGTTTTGACGAGCTATCAGCCTATGATAGCGACGGAAATAATTGGATAGATGAAAATGATCCTGTTTTCAATCAGCTCCGTGTTTGGACCAAAGATGCCAATGGGCAAGATACGCTTACTACACTTGCGCAATCAGGGGTCGGCGCCCTCTATCTTGGTAATGTGGCAACTCCCTTTTCAGTTAAAAATGGTGCAAACGAGTTGGTTGGTCAGCTGCAGTCCACAGGGATTTTTGTGCAGGAGAATGGCCAAGTCGGAACTCTGCAGCAGGTTGATTTGGTAACCTAATACCCATCTAAGAAAAAAATGTAATACCCGTTGACTTTGCCGATCAATTCATAAGTTTCCGGATAGGGTGCGGGCTGGTCAAAATCAAGAGATTTGGTGTTGTCCCCGGCATTCCACGCTGAAAGAACGAGATCCAATTTCCCATTATATTTCATGATATATTTGGAAATAAGATAACAAGTTAGAAGAATATTGATCCTAGGATCAAAAAGATCCTTCCGACATAAATTCAGGAGCCGGTATCTGTCAACAGATTTAAACCGGAAATTAGAATGAGCAAGCTCAGATGCTGCTTGTTTTCCGGTTGAATAAAGGATTTGGCTCAACCCTAGAGCATTTTTAACAGAGACGGCTTTGGGATTACCTGAAGATTCGGCAAGAATCAAGGCCCTGATAAAATCGGGGCTGATTTTAATGTGTGGACGAAAATAGCCTATGCTCGAATAATACTCAATCAATGAGTCATATTTGGATATTTGGGCAAGGCTCTCTTCCGGGATGGTTGTGTGAAGGTACTTTTTGATAGAGGCTTTAAGGCCACATATACCATTCAAAGAGGATGCTAAAACAAGGCAGAAGGTAAAAATGAGTGCCCGATAATTCAGCATCGGCATGTCTCTTGGGGAAGTTTTTGCCTGGTTAAAAAATGAAGAATTGTTTGGTAAAGAAGGAAAGGGTCCAAGCTCCCGGTTAACTCGCGTATGGAATGCATAGCTAAGGTGGGGGCTCCGACATCGACAGTTTGAATTCCTAGTCGGGAAGAAATGATAGGACCGATTGTACTGCCGCAAACCATGTCGTTTCTCATTACAAAGTCCTGAGTCTCTACTCCAATTTCATTTGACAACATTTGAAAGACGGCTCTCGTGAAACTATTGCTGGCATATCGTTGACCGGCATTAATTTTGATCACGGGGCCATGGTTGAGACGTATTTGATGCGAAGGGTCGGATTTTTCTTGATAGTTCGGATGGACTGCATGGGCATTGTCCATGGAAATAAAAAATGATTTGCTTTCACAGATTCTTCTGGAAATCGGATCCGGGACAATTCTTTCCATAATGGATGTGGGCAGGGAACCATGGGCTCCTGCGGTGGACGTGGAGCCTATCTCTTCATGGTTGTTACAGATAAACATACGATTCACGTTTCCTTTTGCCTCAAGCATTGAGATCATTCCGACAAAGCAACTCAAAAGGTTGTCCAAACGTCCGGCGCTGATGAATTCGTTTTTTAATCCAATGAGAGCTGGAGGTTGAAGGTCATAACAAAACATGTCGTAGCCAAGAACCTCTATTTCATCTATTGCTTTTTGCTCTTGAGAAATTTGTGTTGCAATTACTTTGCTAAAGACGGGTAGTTGATCATTTACAATCTGTGAAAGTATCGGAGTGAGATGCTTTTGAGCATTGAGCGAACGATTCTTGTTAACATCACGATCAAGGTGAATGGCAAGACTCGGAATAGAAAGCAATGGACGACGAAAATCAACCAGGAATACTTTTAATGTACCGTCTTTCATCTTACAACAAGCACGTCCCGCAACCGAAAGATCCCTGTCAAACCATGGATTGAGCAGGGCGCCGCCGTAAATCTCCACACCGAGTTGATGATAATCAAGTGACTTGATTTCTGGTAAAGGTTTAATTTGAAGACAGGGGCTGTCACTGTGTGCACCTATGATTCGAAAACCTTTTTCTGCCGGATCGGCTTGCAGGTGAAATGCAACAAGGGCGCCGTCATCACGAACAATAAAATAGGAGTTACCTGTTTTAAGTTCCCACTTTTCCTGTTCAAAAAGTTGATGATAACCCCGCTTTCGAAAACGTTCGGCCATATTGGAGACCGCATGGAAAGGGCTTGAAGATAGAGTTAAAAAGTCAAGAAAAC
Organism: Desulfocapsaceae bacterium; assembly: GCA_046704745.1. Classification (GTDB taxonomy): domain Bacteria; phylum Desulfobacterota; class Desulfobulbia; order Desulfobulbales; family Desulfocapsaceae; genus CAWGGS01. The sequence continues at coordinate 83,843 of JBJKRL010000024.1, forward strand.
CGGTAGTAAATGGATGTTCTTTCATGTTGGCCGTACGGACAAACAATAAAATAAAGAGCAAGAAAAGGTTAAAAGACGCTGGTATCTCAGGACAGGGAGTGCATATACTGATATGCTTTTATCATTATCTGCCTGTTATTGCCAGAGGATAATCCTGTGGTTCCAGAGGGGGATATGTTTAAAGAGGAGGATGAGGAGTTTTGTTCGTTAGTGTTTGATTTAGAGCTGTGTGAGATGTTGGCAGCTGTCTTTTCACTTTGTTGAACTTGAAGTTCATGCATGGCCTTGAGCTCTTTTGTTGACGCCTCAGCTGCGATTTGTATGTCGGCGGAAGAGGGATCGGCAGGTGCCAAGGCTGCTCTTCTAATGGTTTCCATTTTTTGAATAGTTGCCGAAGGAGAGTTTGCATCCGATACATCGATCGGCACTTCACCACCCACTGCATATCGTACACCGTCGGGGCCGATCTGATAGGTATAAGAAGCTCCTCCTGTTGCATAGCGTCCGGCAACCGCTAGGTGTGCTTGTTCATGCGCCCTGACATCGGCATCTCTTCTTTTTAGCTGTTGAATCTCGGCAAGTTGTTGTGCACTCAGAGTATTGTTTCTTGAGCTTGAGGTTTGTGCCGGTGTTCCTGTAGCATCTTTTACGGTTGCAGGGTTTTTAGCGGACTGTTCTTTCCCTTGATCTGATATTGCAACCTGATCTTTTCCTCGTGAGGTATTTTGTCTGGAGGAGGGGAACGTATCTCTTTCCGTTGGAACTCCTGCGGAAATACCAGGTATTCCGGAAAACTGCCGATTGATGAGGGCGTTATAAGGAGATGAAATATCGATCATTTCAATCTTGGCCCAAGAATAATTGAATAGACTAGAGGTAATTTTAAAGCATCATAAAAGAAAAATCAATCCAAGCATTCAGCCTCAAAGACGGGGAAGCGGGAAGGAACATCTTTTGGTAGAAGATTTTTTTATTGAAAAGGTAGAAGTTTTTAAGCAGCTCTTTTATATTTTCACTAGAGCCACTTGCAAAAAGGTTTTCTCGGAGTCTCGCCGGCTCGCTTACCGGCCTAACATCTGCATTATACTCAAAATTTTATCCTCTGAGGTAAGCACCCTCAGGGTATAAACTTCGACTCCGATACCACTTATATGCCTGCGGTAAAATTTTTCGCATGCCTTGATTCTTAACCGGTAAGCGTAGACTCCGAGAATCCTCATTTTGCAAAAGGCTCACTAAAGAGAGTTTATAAGATATTTATTGTTGGAAAAGATTTCCCAAACTCCCTAAGACCGATCCTTCTCCGGTAGTTGAATAACCGGCATTATTTTGCGGCGCTGCCTGGAAAATTCTACCGGCCAGTCTCGAGAACGGTAGTGATTGCAACCAGACGTGTCCAGGCCCGCGGACTGTGGCAAAAAAGAAACCTTCACCACCGAAAATTGCGGATTTGACCCCACCAACAAACTCGATATCGTAATTGACGGTTTGGGTAAGGGCCACGAGGCATCCAGTATCTACTCTCAGAGACTCGCCGGCTTTCAATTCTCTTTCGATTATGGTTCCGCCGGCATGAACAAAGACAAGACCGTCGCCTTCAAGTTTTTGCATAATGAAACCTTCACCGCCGAAGAGGGCCGTGCCGATCTTTTTTTGGAATTCCACGCCGATTGCAACCCCTTTTGCCGCACAGAGAAAAGCATCTTTCTGACATATCAACTTTTGGTTATACTTTTTTAAATCAAGTGGGATGATTTTCCCGGGATATGGTGCGGCAAAGGCGACCTTACCCTTTCCTCGACCCTTGAAGGTAAAGACCGTCGTGAAGAGACTCTCACCAGTAATCAATCGTTTCCCTGCCCCGAGCATTTTATCGAAAAAGCCGCCCTTTTCTGAAGCATAACTGCCGTCACCAAAAACGGTTTCCATCTGAACGGCATCAGACATGTACATCATGGCACCAGCCTCCGCTACAGCACTTTCTTCAGGATCGAGTTCGATTTCAACAAATTGCATTTCATTGCCGAAGACTTCAAAATCAATTTCATGGGCTAGCGAACCTTCCAGATGAGGAGGCGTTAGCACCTGAATATTTGATTGTCTGAGTGCTGGAACTTGAGAGATAGGAAGCCAGTCGGCAAAACCTTGACGCCACACAAGGGTATCTTGGGTGTATTCCCCACGTTGTAAGAGTTGTTGTATATGTGTTTGCGGAAAAGGTCCCTGTTGCTGTCCGTTGATAGCTACATACCAGGTATTCATATTCACTCATCCTCTTTCACGGTTGTTATGCTGGGAATGCTCGGTTGTAATCATCATTGATATTTTTCTTTTAAATCATAAAGTTTATCAAGGTATTGGTTTTTTAATTTAAGTTGGTTGCCGCTATTCTCCATCTCAGATATCAAGGAATCGACAGCCTTTTTTATCTGGATGCCATCGCGATTTTTCAATTCTCTATTTGCCTTATCAATTACAAGAATCCCGTAATAACTTACAGTCATTCTTGAGTTGGAATCTCTTCTGAAAAGATACAACCTCCCTCCCATGGTATTAAGAAAAAATCCGGCATAATCATAGATTGAATAAGGGGGGGCCTGGATTGAAAAACTTTTCTCAAGACAGTTTGGAAATTGGGTAAGATCATAAAAATCGGAGAGAGTATTTTCTATGTAGGGTTTTTCTTTGTCGAGAATCGTCTTTATGATAATGATGTTGTTTTTACCTATAACTCTATAAAAATGTGCAGTGTTTTTAAGAACAGTAAAAAGATCGTCTGTTTCTCTTGTAATAACGGGAGGATTATCAAGAAGCTTCTGGATGAGTTCACTGAAGTAAACACGGCTTTTTTTCTTTAAATGGAATGCTTGAATATAAGGTTCGCTATCAAGATGAGCATAGAAAGCGTTGATTTTATCGGCAGCCTGTTGACAACTTTCGGAGCTGCCTGAAAGGGTTGCCTGGAGAGTATTTTCTCCGGATAAGGGGGAGTGAGCGAGGTTTGGTGAGGTGGAGGAAGAAGGAGATGTTCCCGACATCGTCGGTTTTGCCGTTGTGCCGGTATTATTATTCTCCTGTGAATTCGAAGCAATCTGATTGTTCTGTGTTTGACCTGGGTTTGTATTTGGAGATGAAGCTTCTCCCACAGTCTCTTGGGGTTTCTTCTCAAGATTCCGGTTGGTTTCTGAAAATGTCCGGGTTATTTTCTGCCATAAATTTAGATGGGTTCCAGCCCGGTTAGACGAACCGTTACTTTCATCTTGTTTGGTTGCGATGAAAAAGAGGAGCCCCACAACAAGAATAAGTAAAATGGGGAGGAGCAGGAATGGCGTTTTCCTCCTTTTCTTTCGAGCAGGTCGATTTTCTTTCTGGTTTTCCTGTTTCATTGATGATGATTAGATAGAGTGGTTGGTTGATGCTTCAGCTTCAACGGCAGTTTGAACAAGATTACTTCAAAGTATAGTGGATGTCACGAAGGTTTTACTGAAAATAGTATTCACGATTTTCTCGTAAAAAGTAACTTAAATTCGAACAGAAATAATTGAATTGAAAATTATTATTTTCGCAGAGTCTTGAAATTGAATGGCTATTCACTTCCCTGGACCAATTTCACATAAATACGATGGTTTTTCTACTTGACTACCTATCTTTAAGGAACTATTCTAGGTCGTCAAATTTGAGATTATCCGCGTCATTGTGAACTGTATAAAAAAACGTGTTATTCATTCCAAATTAACCATTATTTTTATGGAGGGAAAAGATCATGACTATTTGTGTAGTTGGCCATTCCAACCCAGATACCGATTCCGTGACTTCGGCAATTGCTTTGGCTGTACTCATGAAGGCTCAGGGTGCCGATGTGAAGGCGTGTATGCAGACTAACGCTGCAGGTTTAAATCCAGAGTCCAAGATGGTCCTTGACAAATTTGGTCTTCAGACTCCTGAAGAGCTTAAGGATGCAGCAGGTAAACAAGTCGCATTGGTGGATTTCAGTGATATAGCACAGGCTCCTGCCAATATTACCAATGCAGAGGTGGTTACAATTGTCGATCATCATAAAATCGGAGATATCACCACTAACAATCCCATTCTTTTCAGATGTGAACCTGTCGGATGTACCGGAACCGTATTAAACAAAATGTTCAAGGATGCCGGTGTTAAGATTCCCAAAAATGTTGCCGGTGGTATGCTGGCTGCAATTTTAAGTGATACTGTAAACTTCAAATCTCCCACCTGTACTCCCGATGACAAGGCTGCAGTTGCCGACTTGAAAGTGGTTGCGGGCATTGCGGATACCGATGCGCTTTTCATGGAAATGCTCAAGGCCAAATCCTCGGTAGCCGGTGTTCCTGCCAAAGACCTGCTCTTCCGTGATTACAAAGATTTTGATATGAAGGGGAACAAGGTTGGCGTCGGTCAACTTGAGCTGGCTGCACTTGATCAAGTTGCAGATATTCGTGATGCTCTCATAAAAGAGATGGAGAAGGTCAAAGCAGATGGTCGTCATTCCGTGCTGCTTATGCTCACCGATGTTGTTAAAGAAGGGACCGATCTTGTAGTAATTTCAGATGATCCCGCACTGATAGAGAGTGCCTTCAATGCAAAACTTTCAGGAACATCCATGTGGATTGACGGAATGATGAGCCGCAAGAAACAGACCGTTCCCAATCTGCAAAAAGCATTTGGCTGCTAATAAGAAGCTGCCTGGTAAAACGAACCTCCGTTGATAGGAGGAGAACGAAACCGGCCGGATCGGGTTAGACCGATCCGGCCGGTTTTTTTGTTTGAGGACGTACTGGTCAGGAAAGTAATCGTTTTAGCCGGCAGGACACTGTATCTGTTTTAACTTTTTCACATAGTCAAAATTGGGATCCCTTTGCTTCGTATGACAATGAAGACAGATTTTTTGCGAAGGTCTGCGTATGAGTTTGTTCTTTTCGGGATTATCCGCATGTGCACTGCCTGCACCATGGCAAACTTCACAGCCAACGGTTTGCATAGAGGGTGAAAGTGAGAGAAGAATGGAAGCTTCTTCAGGAGGTTTTAAGAAGAGATTTTCTCTATGGGTTACATGGCATGGGAGGCATTCCAGATTCTTGTTCTGACTAATTTTGACAAGTGATGTGTAAGCCCGGGCATGACGAGTTGTATTCCAGAAGGCAGTTTGTTTTTGATGGCAGGCTTCGCATCGGTTAAATCCGGTAAACGAGATAATAGGTTGCTTTCCTGTGACGGATTCTTGATCTTTTGCTGTGATCACATGCCGGTTTATCGAATTTAAATCTCTTATATTTTCTTTTATCTGCGTGACAATCCTTTCAACATGGGGATCGTAGGGCAAAGAACTTGTCAGAGCAATAAATCTTGAAGAAAAGGTTGATGATGTGGAAATCGTATTTTGGTCCATTGTCCAACCACCTGTCCTTCCCCAGGATATTTTTATAAATCCAAGATACTTTCCCCTGCTGCCTGTTTGAGTGATAAGGGTTTTGTGATGTATGACAGGGCTCAAATTACCGTATCGTGTATCTGCTGCAATAATCATATCAATTCCCGGACATTCTTTGGCAATAAGATAATTATCAGCATTGGCCAAATTTGAAAGCAGGATGATATGGTCGCATTTTTTTGTAAGCGTTTGCACTAGCGGGGGGAGAACATCTTGCCAATCGGCAAAATGCAGATTAGGTGGCAAGGATGCAGAAGGATTTGTCAGACCTATGATGCCGATTTTAACCCCTCCTATTTCCTTGATTATAAAAGGAGAGAAAACAGAAGCATTATCTGCATAATAGATATTGGCTGATATCCAGGGAAAGGTTTGGCCATCGCTTTTTTCTATAAAGTCGACACCTGCAGAAAGGTCGTAAGGGCCGACAGCTACGGCATCATAGTTCATTTTCGAGTATGCCTTGAGTAATCCTTTGGCGGTGATTTCTTCCTGGGAAGCGACAATTGGAACCGCAAGACGTTGAAAGAGGAGATTCCCGGAATCTACAACGAGTAGTGGAGCCTGGTTATTTTTGAAATAATTTATTTGGAATGCCTTTCTGGACAGACCGCCCAATTGGTGGGCTATTCAACCGCAGGGAGCGGTTTCTCCCTTTGTATTTCCCGAAAACAATATATTTGTTTCATTTCCAGCAGATACGGAAGGAGGATAGAAAATGACCAGCAGCAAAATAAGAAAGGAGTAATTGAAAAATTTCAAGGAAGCTTTCCTCCCCGTTGGTCTTGTCGCAATAAGGTGTTGTATTTTTGAAAAGGGCATTTGATCTAATTTCAATAGTTGGTGTACAGTTTGTATTTTTCGCTTTCTTCTCTCTATATTTCAGTGCGAGATTTGGGTGTAGAGCTCAAGAGAGGTTTAAGGAAAATATTCATAATTTTAAATCTCATATGCTATATTGATACAATTAGTACCAAGATATTGCGAATTGTTTTTTGCCGGGATCGTAAAAACTGTTGCCCCGAAGTCTCTTTACGCCCACTTATCTGATTTATTATTGCAAATATTTATAGGAAAAGTGTACAGTTACTGTCCAGAATTATAAGAAAAAAGGTGTATTGAGAATGGAGTTTTTGATGGCGCCTTTCTTAACTAAGGTTTTTGGGGGATAGTTATATTGAAAATCATCTTTTTTGCCCAGGTTCTAATACTTCCTCATCATGAGGATAGAGGTTGTTGCACGCATGAAAAAAGAAAAAGTCCGTTCTTCGGCCAGAAAGATACTGGTTGTCGATAATGAAACATCGATTACGGATATGATCCGAACAGATCTTTCAAAACTGGGGCACATGGTCTATTGTGCATGTGATGGAGAACAAGCAGTTGAGTTGGCTAGCAAAATCCATTTCGATATGGCAGTGATCAGTGGCCTTCTCCCTGGCATGAACGGGGTTGAAACCTTCCTCGTTATTAAAAAAGCAGAACCGAACATGACGGGTATCATGGTCCTAGAAAATCCAGACCTTGAAAGTGTTGTCGATGCAATGAACAAAGGTTTCAGTGGTGTGGTCGAAAAACCTTTAGAAACGAATAAACTGATTGAAATAGTAGAAGAATATTTAAAAATAGCCAGAGTAAAAGAGGAAAATTCACGGTTAAAAACACTACGCCCTATTTATAAGCTCGGTGAGAAATTTATGACGGTCACCACTGAGGAGCAGGTCTATAATGAACTCCTTGAGGTGATTATCCAGCATGTTAAAGTTCCATCAGTCTCGCTGATGATGTTTGATGAGCAGAGCCAACGGCTTCAGGTGGTGGCATCTCGCGGAATGGATGAAGATCTGATTAGAAAAATAAGCATAAAACCGGGGGAACAGATTGCCGGTTGGGTATATGAAAGTGGTAGACCGGTTATTCTTAATAAATTAACCCAGCACCATTCCCCGTTTTCAAGATTGCTGAAAAGAGATGATATCTCTGCATCCATTTCGTTTCCTTTGGTTTCAAGAGGGACAGTCATGGGTGTTATTAACATTAGTCAAACTGAAAAAGGTGTAGAGTACAGTCAAGCAGATATTGAAATGCTTTCCATCATTGCAGGGCAGGCAGTCATGGCACTTGAGCATGTTGCCGCTTTTAAGGCGAAAGAGAATAACATTCGCATGCGGGCAATGCTTGAACAGTTTGTTGCCCCGGAAGTCGCCGGGTTGTTGATGGAGAACGAACAAAATTTGATGGATGTGGGAGGGGTTCAGGAAATTACAGTTCTTTTTGCCGATATACGCAATTTCACTTTGCTTGTACAACACCTTCCTCTTGAAAATTTACGTATTTTTCTCAATTCTTTTTTCGATATTTTCTCCAATGTTGTCTTTTCTTGGAAAGGCACTCTTGATAAATTCATGGGAGATGCTGTTCTAGCAATTTTCGGTGCCCCTATTGCATTGGATAATGCTAATTACTCAGCTGTCTCAGCTGCTGTTGAGATTTTACTGGAGTTTGAGAATCTACGAAAACAATGGATGTCCACATCTTCCTTGTTTGAAAATATTGGCTTAGGCATCGGAATGAGTCGAGGAGTGATGTTTTTGGGAAATGTTGGCTCCACACGCCGCCTTGACTATACAGTTATCGGTACAGATGTCAACATCGCCCAACGTCTCGCCTCAGAAGCCAAATCAGGACAAATTCTTATTTCAGGATCTGTGTGTGATGGAATAGGTGATTCTTTTCCTTTAAAGGAAGAGAAGGCAAGAGTTTTAAAGGGGATTGAAAAAGAAATGTTATTTTTTTCTTTGATACCTAAAACATCTCGAAAAAGGTAAGCCATATCCAAAAACAGCAAGGTAGGAACTTCAGATAGTTGAGCTAAGGTGTCTCTTGCGTCTTTCGATCCTATAAAGTAATTCTCCAATGGTAACCTGATCCTCGTTCCCAATCTGTCGTCCACGGCGTAGCTCGACGACGCCGTTGACTGAAACCTTCCCGTTTTGAATCATTTTTTTGGCTTCCAATCCATTTTCCGCAATACCGGCATATTTGAGGAATTGGCCAAGACGTATGGGAAGATCAGTGATTTTAACATGGATATTTTTTAAGGATGATGTAGAGGATATCATTGGTTTCGGATCACGTGATAAAGGTTTATAATAGCGGCATCATATGCCTTCACTTGTAAATATGTTTCCCTCTTGAGATGAGATAGTAAAATATTTCTATTAATTAATCGATTTTTTTATGAGGTTTGGACGTGAAATTATCTGATCCTGCACTATTTAGGCAGGCTTGCTATATTAATGGTGAATGGGTTTCCGGTTCGGTGACGATAGAGGTTAAAAATCCCGCAGACAATACTATGATTGGTACTGTCCCTTCGCTTGGAAAATCCGAAGTACAGAAAGCTCTCAAACATGCAAAGAGTGCCTTTGAGGTCTGGAGGGAGACGACGGCCGAAAAAAGATCGCGAATTCTTAAAAAATGGTTTGAACTGATATGTAAAAACAAAGAAGATCTTGCCTATATTATCACCTGTGAACAGGGAAAGCCTCTTTCAGAAGCTGTGATAGAAATTCAATCAGCGGCTGCCTATATTGAATGGTTTGCAGAGGAAGCGAAACGGGTGTATGGAGATACAATTCCCATGTCACAGGAGGATAAGCGTATCATTGTCTTAAAAGAACCGGTGGGGCTTTGCGCTGCTATCACACCTTGGAATTTCCCTTCATCAATGGTTACCAGAAAGTCAGCTCCTGCCCTTGCTGCAGGTTGCGCCATTGTGGTTAAACCTTCAGAGCTTACACCTTATTCAGCTTTGGCCCTGGCAGAACTTGGCGATCGTGCCGGATTGCCGCCAGGGGTATTTAATGTAGTAACCGGTCAGGCTGAAGAAATAGTTTCAGAATTGACGACAAATGCTGATATTCGGAAAGTAAGTTTTTCAGGATCTACCGAAGTTGGAAAACATATTATGCGTGAGTGCTCCGAAAGTTTAAAAAAGGTATCGCTGGAACTTGGAGGACATGCTCCGTTTATCGTATTCGAAGATGCCGATGTGGATTTGGCTGTGGCAGATGCAATTTCTTCCAAGTTTAGAAATTCCGGGCAAACGTGTGTCTGTGCCAATCGCTTCTTTGTTCAAGACGGTATATATGAAGAGTTTGTAAAAAAATTTATTCAAGGAATTAAAAATCAGCTAATTATTGGTTCCGGCTTTGTTCCCGGCAATAATCTGGGTCCGTTGATTGATATTAAAGCCATTGAAAAAATTGAGGATCAAATCAAAGATGCCACAACCAACGGCGCGAAGATTGCCATTGGAGGAAAGAGAATCGGCAAAAGAGGGTTTTTCTTTGAACCCACAGTCCTTCTTGAAGTGACGCCAAAAATGAAAATAGCTCAAGAAGAAACCTTTGGTCCTATTGCACCTATTTTTCGTTTTACGACTGAAGCCGAGGCCCTTCGGTTGGCCAACGACTCAGAATACGGCCTGTCTGCGTATTTTTATAGCAGAGATATATCGAGAGCCTGGCGAATAACGGAATCGCTTGAATATGGTATGGTCGGTGTAAATACTGCCAGACTTTCTTCGGAGGCGGCTCCGTTTGGGGGAATGAAGAAGTCAGGAATGGGGCGGGAAGGGTCGAAATATGGTATGGATGACTACTTGGAAATAAAATACATGTGCATCGGTAACATTAGAGAAAATTCTCGACATTAAAAGAAAAGTAAACTATTTATCAGGTATGGGGAGAAGGTACTGCTTGTTTATGTTGGGTGAGGCCCAGAATCCATCTGTAGAAATCGACCATGGCGTTTTATTCCGAAACTTGACAACAGCAACAGAGAAAAGATCGGAAAACTGTCACTGTACGGGCGTCTCATTACAACCTGTCGAACTTTTGTTGTTTTATTTTGCTTAAGAAGCCATGTCATATTAAAAAATTTTGGAGGAAGAGATATGAGTAAAACTACAGAAAAATTCCGCTTGCTTTTAATGGTTTTGATTGTTTGTGCTTTGTTCCTTTTTTCCGGATGTGCAAACAAGCCGACTACTTCCCAGGTTGATCTGCCGATAGTGTCTGCAACAGTTGACAATAATTCAGATATTGAACTTCCTTCGGATATGAAGTTGGATCGTGATGAAAGTATTGCGATTAAAACCGATTCTTTTCGAGGTGGCATTATACATTACAGCGGCAGAGTTGAGATCAATTCGCTGAAGGATTTTATACTCAGCTCAATGAAAAATCATGGATGGAAGTTAGCAGGCGAGGCTTCTTATAAAAAGATATTGCTGGCATTTACCAAACCGAATAAAACCTGTATGGTCGTTATTGCTGAGGGCTTTGGCGGTCCTTTGGGAAATACTGCTGTGACGCTTTATATTACTGTTGATACTACTGCCGCCAAAGGGTTGAATCCTTTTGGTGAACCGACGAAGTAATCTTGGACGGTGGGTATCAGAAAAATCTAGATCGTGATTTAGAATAGAAAAATAAGAAAAGGCTGCTGATTTACCAGCAGCCTTTTCTTATTAGTATACAGTCAGTTAATGAACAAAGAGTTTTGTGTATTGCAAGAATTGAGATATAGTCAGAATACAAACATTTTGGTAAGGGAAAAACAGTAACGATAACCGTTCCATGATAAAATTGTTTCGATTGTAATGGTGTTATGGAAATAGATCGAGAAAAACTAAATCAAGCTAAGCTTGATGTGGCCAAAAGACTTAAGGAGGGAGAAAAAGATAGAGCACGTTTGCGACTAGCAAAAGGCCTCAAGGAGCTTGAAGCTCGTAACTTCACAATTCTTTCCAATGACCGATTCGTTAACGAACTAACAAGATATATCTGTGATATTGAATTCATGGAGCAGAGCGATTCCTTTCTTCCGATTTTGGAAAGTATAGGAGAAGGTTGTTGTTCTGATAGTCGGGAAGTGCGCGAACGGGCACTGGTCATAATTACTGTTTTTTCAGAATATGTTCTGGAAATAGAGCGCTTTGATTTTATCGGAAAACTTGCTGAAATCCTTATTGCATGGTTGGAAGGAGAAGATGAATATCTTTCAGGTTTTATGATTATTTGTCAACAACTACAGAAAATAGCCATAAAACTTCTTAGTTATAACCATTGGGAAGAGGTTGAAAATCTTCTCATTCTCTTGAATAAAATTCAAAATGGGACCATTAAAAAAAGTAACACTATAAAAGGTACCGTTGCCAAGGTCCTCGAAAGCATAGCAACAGTAAATGTATTAGATCGCCTAACTCAAACCTATCTCGATACCTTAAAGAAAGGACATAAAAGGGCGGGCCGCTTATTAAGAAATCTCGGTCGGAGAGCTGTCATCTATCTTCTGAACAAGCTGATGCATAGCAATGATAAAATGGAAAGATTCCGACTGATGGGGCTTATTCCTCAAACTGGCAGTGCAGTAGCCCCGGTTTTTCAGGAATGTCTGGAGAAGAACCCTCCCTGGTATGTCATCCGAAATATTATGTCCATGATTGCGGAAATTGGCGATCCTTCCCTCTATTTCCTGGTTGAAAATGGTCTTCATCACCGCGATATTCGCGTTCAACAGGAAGCTATTACCTGTATTACCAAGCTCGGTGGATCAGAGATGAAGAATCGTCTGATCTCAGCACTTGAAAATATAAGCGATGAGTTAAAAGTCGGCGTAGTTATGAAACTCGGCCAGTTCAAAGGAAATGATGTAACTGCAGCATTTTTTGAACTTTTTGAGAAGCGAACGAGTTTTGCCGATTCCATAGCGGATGAACTCTTGTTGGCTCTTTGTATTGTTTTTAAATCTTTTCCGAAAAGAAGAACAGCTCAATGTCTACGGCATCTTATAGCTGAACAAAAGGAAAAGCGGAATCCTTCGGACAAACTCATGTTGATCGCCGAAGAAGCCTTATCGGAGATCGAGCCGAAGGTTCGCCATGATCTCAAAGGAGAAACTGATGCATTGGACATGTTGGCTTTTGGTGACGATCCCATGGTGGAACATGTGGCCAAGAGAAAGGTGAGGGATTTGTTGGATGAAGTCCAAAAAATAGTTGGTAAAGGAAATGTCGGAAAAGCAAGTGAACTGTTATACACAGAGGCAATTGCATCTGCCAAGAACAAAGAATTTAGGGTGGCAGAAATTCTGCGTGACAAGATCCTAGATATTAATCCCATTGCCTTAGCAGAGGTTTTAGAAGTGGGAGAGATTATAGAAGAGGAGAGAAGTACATCAATAAGTTCTCATCATATTGAGATTTGGAGTGAATTGTATGATGAGATGTCGACTGAAGAATTTAATGCACTGTATGCCGCTTTGAAAAAGGAAACCTATAATCCCGGAGAAACCATAATTAAGAACGGAGAGACTGATCCATGCCTATTCTTTATTTATTCAGGGATTGTGCATCTATCCTGCATGTGCGGTAATAAGGAAACATTTCTTAAGCGAATGCAGCCTGGAGAGATAATAGGCATCGGACCTTTTTTTTCCCTTTCCGTGTGGACGGTTTCTCTCGTTTCTCAGAATACAACGCAAATCCAAGTGTTAGATCGTGATCGGTTTGTGAGAATAAAAGAGCGATTCCCATATATTGAGACAAAACTCCACGAATATTGTAAACAATTTGATACTGTTCCCACACTATTACGAATGGCGGGAGAAGATAGAAGGGAATATGCCAGATACACTGTTCCTTTATCAATAACGAGTATTACCCTTGACCCGTACGGAAAAAAGAGACAGTATTCATTTGAGGGAGAAATGATAGATGTTTCCCGGGGTGGGCTTTCTTTTCAGCTTCGGATGTCCCGAGGTATGAATTCGAAATTCCTTCTTGGACGACAAATCATTTCCGAAATTCAAATTGATAACAAAAATAAATTGAAATGTTCAGGTGTTATAGTATCCGTTGGCTTTCCAACGGCTGAATTAGTAGGATATTCGATACATGTGAAATTTACCACTTTAATGAGTCAGGCGGATTTTACTCGGGTGAACAAGATTGCCTGAAATAATCTTTTTGCAATCAACTCATATCGTTAAGGAGCTTTCTATGATAGATCTCATAAAAAAAGCTATGTTTACTGGAGCTGGAATTGTAGCTTTAACCAAGGATAAACTAGAAGAAATCGGTCAGGATTTTGTTGAAAAGGGGAGACTCTCCGAGCAGGAAGGCAAGAAATTTATCGATGAACTAATTAAGCGTTCGGATGAATCAAAAGAGGCAATTCGTCGACAGATAGATGATCGAATACGGGAGGCACTACAAAAGGTGGATATCGCCCGGAGCAGTGAAATGGAAGAGTTAAAGGCCCAGATCAAGGAACTTCAGGAGGCTTTGAGAGAAAAAGAGCAGAAGGAAGAAAGTTAAGAGAACACTCTTGTTTTTATTTTACTGATTATATCTGTGAGTTCATGTAGCCTGAGCATATAAAGGGTGATGCCGTAAAGAAATCCGGCGACAAATATAAGAGAAACAAGAGAGAGTGCTCTCTCATAGATATTACCGACAAACCATGCGGAGCAGTAAGTGCGTACCGCCATGATCAAAGAGGACATCACCAGGGTAGCGAGACAGATTTTTAGTACTCCCTTTGCAAGATAACCTATTGGATATCCATTTAATTTTTTATAAAGAACAAGACTTAGAAAAAGTAAGGAAAAGATTGCCGAACAGGAAACTGAAAGAGCAATTGCCCTGTGTTGAAAAGCTGAAATGGTAAAACTGATTATCGCAATATTTGTAACTACTGAAAGAAAGCTGGCAATCACAGGATATTTGGTATCATCCAGTGCATAAAATACCGGAACGAGAATTTTGTTTGCCGAATAGGCGAAAAGACCAATGGAATACAGGGAAAGGGCCTGAGCGGTAGCCAAGGTGTCGGTAGCTGTAAATGCCCCTCGTTCAAAGATCAGACGGATGATTGGTTTATCCAGAAGAATCAAGCCTGCACTTGCCGGAATGGTAAGACAAAACACCATAGTAAGAGAAGAAACCAACGTTTCTTTCATTCCCTGAATATCCATTTTTGCCGCATGTCTAGCAAGTACCGGCATGGCGGCGATAGAAAAAGCAACACCAAATATTCCAATGGGAAGTTGAACAAGCCTAAATGCATATTGGAGCCATGAAACTGAACCCTCCACACAGGAAGAGGCAAATCTGGTATTTATGAAGAGGTTTATCTGGGTGGCGGAAAGTCCTATTGTTGCAGGAATCATTAATCGCAGTATACGTTTAAGGCCTGGATCGGAAAGTCGTAGATGTGGACTGAAGGTAAATCCGGTTTTATAAAGAGTAGGAAGTTGCATTCCCAATTGGAGGATACCTCCCACCAGAGTTCCTATGGCCATACCTGCAATGGCTGGTTGACCGTATCTGGGAAGAACAAGAGCAAGGCCTACGCCTCCGATGATTGACCCGAGATTGAAAAAGCTTGAGGCCATGGCTGGTACAAAAAACCGGCCTTTAGTGTTTAAAATGCCCATGATGACGGCTGAGAGTGATATAAAAACCAGAAACGGCATCATGATTATTGTCAGTTTGGTGGTAAGGGCCGCCTTTCCAGGGATCTCTGAAAAATCAGAGGCAAAAAGCGTGACAATCGGTCCTGCCATATAGATCCCCACAAGAGTGATCAGACTCAGGGCGATAGCAAAAAAGACCAAAACATTGGAGGCAAGCATCCAGGTTTGCTGTGGGGTGCGGTTGGTGTCGTAATCGGAAAAAACGGTTACAAACGCAGCGGAAAGAGCCCCTTCCCCAAAAAGATCTCTTAGAAGGTTCGGGATCCTGAAGGCGACAACAAAGGCATCATAGGCGGTTCCTGCCCCGAACATGCCGGCAAATACCTGCTCCCGTATCAGCCCTAAAATACGACTGCACATTACTGCAACCCCTACGGTGCCTGCAGATCTCGCTATTCTTCCGCTTTGCTGTGATTTACTCAATTCTTATGCCTCAGGATTGTAAACTATGTATAAAACCCGGAGGGAGCATACCTTTTCCATAGCGTTTTTTCCACATAATCATAATCATGCTTTCAAATAGTCTCATAACGAGTAATTCTATTTCGAAAAGCTGTGGCCCATGTTAAACATACTTGACTTTACCCTGTGAAACTGAATATATGAGGAGTGGTTTTTTCGGAACTCAGAAATATCCTATAATTTACGAATAACCGATCCGTATTGGAGAGGCTTTGTTGAATAGTACATTTTGAGGAGACATTCATGCAGGATACGAAACTAGTGAGAAACATAGCAATTATCGGACATGGAAACAGTGGAAAAACATCCTTGGCTGAGGCCATGTTATTCACTGCAGGAAAAATCAAGAGATTAGGAAAGGTTGACGACGGAAGTTCCTGTATGGATTATGAGGAAGAGGAAATCAAACGCAATATCTCTATTACTTCTTCCTTTCATAATTATCTCTGGAAAAAGCATGAAGTGTATCTGGTCGATACACCCGGTGACGACAATTTTATCAATGAAACCCTTTTTGCTTCTCAGATTTGCGATGGGGCGGTTTTCGCCATTGGCGCAGTGATGGGAGTGAAAGGGCAGACGACGAAATTTGCTGATTTCATAGCAGAAAAATCGTTGCCTTGCATTATTTTTATCAACAAAATGGACCGGGAACGCGCTGATTTTGAAAAGACCTTGGAGGAGGTTCAGACCTCCTTGCCGTTTTCTCCTGTTCCGATTCATTTGCCAATAGGTTCCGAAGATAAATTCAAAGGATTGGTAGATCTCATTTCTGGGAAAGCCTATCTTTTTGATGATGGCAACAAAGGTGGCGTGAAAGAGACCGAGGTTCCCGCTGATCTCAAGGAGATTGTTGGCCTGCATAGGGAAAATCTTATGGAGAAGGCCGCTGAGATGGATGATGAACTCATCGAAAAGTTCCTGGAGGACGGCGAGCTTTCAGAACAGGACATACAAAAGGGATTGCAGATCGGAGTTACAGAAGGAAAAATCGCCCCTGTCTGTCTCGGGTCTGCCTCACTCAACAAAGGTACTGCAACCCTGCTTGATGCTGTGAATCAGTATCTCCCATCTCCTTCCGATAAACCGGTTTTAGTTGGACAAGATCCAAAATCTAAACAGGCAATAGAACGAAAGCCAAACGCCGAAGAAAAATTTTCCGCCTATGTCTTTAAGACCATGGCCGATCCATATGCCGGAAGACTCACGATCTTCAGAGTATATTCAGGAATACTTTCTGGAGACACCTTCTACAATGCAAATAAACAGACTCTTGAGAGGTTCGGACAATTGTACGTTTTGGAAGGCAAAGAACAACGTGCTATTGATCAAGCAAGTCCAGGTATGATCGTTGCTGTTGCAAAACTCAAAGAGACAACGACTGGAGATACCCTTTGTGATGCAAATGCACCAATTGTCTATGGTAAATTAAGATCCTTCGAACCTGTCATATCGTATGCAGTCAGTGCCAAAAAAGGAGAGGAAGAAAAGCTCTTCTCATCCATTACTAAATTGCTCGATGAAGATCTGACCCTCCGAGTAACTCGCCAGCAACAGACGGGTGAGGTCTTGCTGTCAGGTGTCGGTCAGGTTCATTTAGAAGTGATTGGTTCTAAGATTAAGAGGAAGTTTGGGGTGGAGATGGAACTATCTCTACCCAAAATTCCTTATAAGGAAACAATTAAAGGCAAGGCCAGGGTTCAGGGAAAACATAAAAAACAGAGTGGAGGGCGTGGGCAATACGGAGATTGTTGGATTGAGATAGAACCGCAACCGGCCGGTACAGGATTTGTTTTCGAGGACAAAATTGTCGGTGGCGTTATCCCTCAGCAGTATCGTCCTGCTGTAGAGAAAGGGATTCAGGAGGCTATGGAGAAGGGGGTTTTGGCCGGTTATCCTGTTGTTGACCTGAAAGTTGCCTTGGTGGATGGATCGTTCCACAACGTGGATTCCTCAGAAATGGCCTTTAAGATAGCAGGATCGCTTGCGTTTAAAAAAGGAGCCCAGGAATCAGGACTTGTTCTGCTGGAGCCGATAATGAATATCACCATTCGTGTTGGTAAGGAGCATGTTGGAGATATTATGGGAGATCTGAATTCCCGGCGCGGTAAAGTCATGGGAATGGATTCCGATGAGAAAAATGAGATAATAAATGCACAGGTTCCAATGTCGGAGATCCAGGTATATGCAACAGATCTCACCTCAATGACCGGGGGACGCGGTACATTTACTGTGTCTTTTTCTCATTATGAGGTTGTTCCCTCACACATTGCCGAAAAGATAGTGGCCGAAAGAAATATCGAGTAATTTTCAAAAGATGAGTTGTCGGTAAATTGTAAATGACAGAAGAGGCACAAGAATTCAGTTTTGCAGTGATTACCCTGAGCGATAAGGGTTCCAGGGGAGAGCGGGAGGATTTAAGCGGCAAACTTTTGCAGGATTTGCTGACAAAAGAAGGGTATACTCTTCGCGCATATGAAATTCTCCCGGATTCCATTGGGGACATTGTCAAAACTGTTCGTGATCTTGTCGATGTCAAAAAGATAGATCTCATTGTGACAACAGGTGGAACAGGAGTTGCTCCAACGGATGTGACACCTGAAGCAATGCAGGATGTGATAGAAAAGGACATTCCCGGAATGGCTGAAGCAATGCGCGCCGCCAGCTTGCAGAAAACCCCTCATGCAATGTTGTCCAGGGCAAGAGCCGGAATTCGTGGGCAAAGCCTTATCATCAATCTTCCCGGAAGCAAAAAGGCAGCCAAGGAAAATATCGAGGTGGTGCTCCCTGCACTCTTGCATGCTTTGGAAAAAATAAAGGGTGGCACGAGCGATTGCGGCAGTTGACCATGATGTTTCATGAACATTGTGTCTCAATAGGCAGGTAAGGTAAAAAAATTCAAATTACCCCAATCAATTGTTTGACACAATGTTCAATAAGGATACACCAAAAGAGTTCTCTCAAGGCGTACTAATCCTACCATATTCGAATATTCATTGATTTCCATATCAAGCTTTGTGGTATTTACTGAATAAACCACAATCAGTTCAGACTGTAAGAAATCGGGACGAAACTGCCCATGTACGTGGTCTCCCCTTCATTAAAGGGGAGGGGGAAACTTTTAAAATTGAAGTTCAACCATGGGATCCTGCTCATTTTTGACAGCGACTATTTTGCCGATAATGAAGGTGGTTTCCCCGACGGCATTGAACTGTAGAGAAATATCCTCAGCTGTATCCTCATCAACGATAACCAAAAGACCGATACCCATATTGAAAGTCCGATACATCTCTTCTCTTGAAATTTTCCCGCTCTCTTGGAGAAAATTGAAAATCGGTGGGATTTCCCAACTATTTCCATCGATGATAGCTTTACAACCTTTTGGTAAAATACGCGGCGTGTTGTCTATGAATCCTCCCCCGGTATTATGAACCATCCCGTTAATACGGAATTTTCGCAACACGTTAAGAACCGATTGCACATATATCCTGGTAGGTTTTAAAAGTTCTTCGCCTAAGGTACACCCGAGCTCTTTGACCTCGGAGTTGACGGTAAGTCCGAGATCGTCAAAACAGATTTTTCTGACAAGAGAGAACCCGTTCGAATGAAGACCATTTGAGGCAAGGCCCAGGATAGTGTTTCCCACTTTTATCTCAGAACCGTCGATAATTGCATCCCGGTCCGCTATTCCCACCGTGAATCCGGCAAGATCATAGTCTCCGGCCTTATATAGACCCGGCATTTCAGCGGTTTCGCCACCCACAAGAGAACATTTTGCCTGACGGCATCCTTCTGCTATACCTTTCACTACTTCAGTCGCGATATCGATATCGAGCTTGCCGGTTGAAAAATAATCCAAAAAACAAAGCGGGGTTGCTCCTCCAACAATGATATCGTTGACGCACATGGCTACCAGGTCTATTCCTATCGTATCATGTTTATTACAGAGATTTGCCACAGCGAGTTTGGTGCCGACGCCATCCGTTGAAGAAACCAGTACAGGCTTTTTGTATTTTCCTGTATCAATTGCAAAGAAACTTGAAAAACCGCCAATATCATTCAATACACCACGCTGATGAGTTGAGGAGACGATATCTTTAATATTTCTTACAAAAGTATTTCCTTTATCGATATCTACGCCCGCTTCCTTATATTTTGATTTTTTAGAGGTAGTCATGGTAAGTTTTAATGAAAGAATCTTGAAAAAAATGGAAAGAACTGTTCAAATTAGCAACAGCGCCTCTGTAAAAACCCAGCTATTTTAAGAAAAAGACAGATAATTTATTCCATCAAAAGGCAGCCGATATGGTCTTTTAACCCAAATCGAAAGACAGCTCGTGCATATTATTAGGTGTGTCAGGAAAAAGCAATTGAATATCTACCGGCCTTTCTCAGAACAAGGTATAATTGACCGGATTCGTTTATTATTAGAATAAAAATATTGTAATATTCCATCGCTCCCATGAAACTTATACTCCTTTTGATAGGGATGGTTCTTGTTCTTGAAGGATTACCCTATGCTGCAGCACCTGAAATGATGCAGAATTGGTTAAAAGAGTTAAGTGAAATGCGTCCTCGGGATCTTAGAATATTTGGTATAATCTCGGTTGTATGTGGTTTGATTTTGTGCTGGGTGATCCAGCACAATGGAAATTATTAATGTAGCCTCTCTTCACAAAGCCTGCCTTCTCTGTTTTTCTCTTTCAGCATCTTGATATTCCGAGGATAAAATTTTGAGCATAACGTGGAGTTTGGGCGAAAAGATCTTTTTGCAAGTGGCTCAGGTGAAAATAAATCGCATACAATTATACTCGATGCATAGATGCGGCTATTTATTGTTTTTTATTCAATATGAGCTTGCGAGGGAAGGGCTTTCCATGGTATTTCGATAATTCCACCACAGAGGAATGCTGAACTTTCCGGTAAGCCAATTGAAACTCAAAGAACAACCTATGTCAATTCAACTATCGATAGTTATACCCATTTACAACGAAGAAGAAAACATTCCTTCTCTTTATAAAGAGTTAAAAGGTGTTTTACAAAAACTTGACAAGTCTTTTGAAATCATCTTCGTCGATGACGGTTCTTCGGATTCCAGTCTTAATCTGTTGAACAAAATTCAGGCAGAGGATTCTAACGTTGTTGTGATCAGTTTTAGAAAAAATTTCGGCCAGACTGCCGCCATGTCCGCGGGTTTTGATCATGCCAGGGGAGAAGTAATAGTCACCATGGACGGCGACATGCAGAACGATCCTGCTGATATTGAGGGGATGATTAAGAAAATAGATGACGGCTATGATGTTGTTACCGGTTGGCGTCATGAAAGAAAAGATCCTTTCTTGAATAGAAGACTGCCCTCCATGATAGCCAACTGGATAATTTCAAAAACCACAGGCATCACTTTACACGATTATGGCTGCACTTTAAAGGCCTTTCGTAAAGAAGTTATAAAAAACATACGATTATACGGTGAGATGCATCGATTTATTCCGGCTATAGCAAGTGGAATGGGGATCTCTTTCACTGAGATAAAGGTAAACCACAGGGCCCGATTATTTGGGAGGTCGAAATATGGTATTTCGCGGACAATACGCGTTATTCTCGATTTGCTGACAGTGAAGTTTCTTCTGAGTTATTCTACCCGGCCGATCCAGGTTTTTGGTTTGATAGGTGTGGGAAGCGGTTGTCTCGGTTTTATCATTGCATTGATAATAACATTTCAACGTCAATTTATGGGCGTCTCCATGTCTGACAGACCGATTCTCTTTCTTGCGATTCTTTTAATGTTTATGGGGATTCAGTTTGTAACAATAGGGCTTCTCGCTGAACTACAGGCTCGTACTTATCATGAATCACAGGGGAAACCAATCTATTTTATTAAAAGCATCGTTGGGGGGATGAAAGATTCCGAAGATGTAGATGAACGCTGAAACCCCCCTGATCGAAATCGTCATACCGAACTGGAATGGGTTCCATTTACTTGCCCATTGCTTAGATTCTCTTCGCAGGCAAACATGCAAAGATTTTTCAGTAACAGTCGTTGACAACGGCTCTCAGGATGATTCTGCAGAAAAAATTATAA
This sequence comes from Desulfocapsaceae bacterium, assembly GCA_046704745.1. GTDB lineage: Bacteria > Desulfobacterota > Desulfobulbia > Desulfobulbales > Desulfocapsaceae > CAWGGS01. Next base: position 105,382 of record JBJKRL010000024.1, read on the forward strand.
AAGGTTATCCGGAAGTTAAAATTATACGATTTCCTCACAATAAAGGGTTCAGTGCGGCTGTTAATAGTGGAATAAAAAAATCCTCTTCCGAATGGATCCTTCTCTTAAACAACGATATTGAAGTTGATCCAAACTGCCTCCATGTTCTAAAGCAAACAATTTTGCAAGAGAACAGCTACGATTATTTTGCTCTGCGCATGCTTAGCTTTCACGACAGAGAACTCCTTGACGGAGCAGGAGACGGATATCTCCGGGGTGGTGCGGGATTCCGTCTCGGGTCTATGCAAAAATACGGCCCCCCTTATGATAGAGATAAAGAAGTTTTTGGAGCATGTGCAGGCGCAGCCCTCTATAAAAAAGGCTTTTTTGATAAGGTAGGCTTTTTTGATGAAGATTTTTTTGCCTATCTTGAAGATGTTGATATCAATCTTCGGGCACTCCGGGCTGGGCTTCGATGCCTTTACCTCGCATCTGCAATTGTTTATCATATGGGAAGTGCTTCTCTGGGATCTAAAATCAATGCAACCACCGTACGATTATCTACCAGAAATACACTCTTCCTTTTGGTGAAAAATTATCCTTTGTCTCTGTTTATTAGATATTTTCCTATAATTTGTATTTATCAGGTATTCTGGTTTATTTATGCCCTGAAGAAAAAATATTTTTTTTCTTATGTCCTGGGGCTCTTCCAAGCCGGACGAAGTATGCCGGCTATGTTAAGAAAACGTCGGAGTATGGCAAAGTTCCAAAAATTGTCCTCTGGTAAGTTGGCTGAAAAACTCCACACTGCTGAGGCTGAAGTTATAACTTCCATCATGGCCCAAAGGAGAGCAGCAAGAAAAGGAACTGCTCTTTTCTATCTCTACAGAAAACTTTTTTTATAACATCTCAAATTCTTTCATCCAATGGATAACAGAATAAGCGTTGTCATTGTCAGTCACGATTCCGAAAAGGTTCTGCCGTTATGCTTTGATTCGTTGAGTCGGCAGACAATTCCACCAAATACAATCTATCTTGTCGACAGTGGATCAAAAGATCGTAACTACTTGGATGCATATCGCATTTTAGAAGATGTCGTCGTGTTTGATGTGGAAAATATTGGTTTTTCCAAAGCCAACAACATCGGATTTGCAGAATGTGCTGAGAATTCTGACTTCGTTCTTTTTCTCAATCCAGATGCTTTTTTGTCCCCTTCTTATATTGAACGTGCGTCTTTTAATATGATGAGTAATCCGAGTGTTGGGGCAGCCGGAGGGAAGATCTTTAAGTATGATATGGAAAAGAAGGGACATACCAACATCATCGATTCCACTGGAATTGTTCGAAAATGGTATGGACGATGGCAAGATAGGGGACAAGGAGTTGAAGATAGAGGACAATTTGATGTATCAGGTGAAGTATCAGCTATTTGCGGAGCTGTAATGTTCTGTCGATGTTCAGCTTTAATCGAAAATGGTGTTATATCCGCCTTTGATCCTGATTTTTTTCTGTATAAAGAGGATATTGAACTTTGCCTTCGTTTGCGGAAGAAAGGATGGACCCTCAAATATTTTCCGGATCTCATAGCGTATCATGGAAGGGGATGGAACACTGATCGGAATTCAATACCTTTTGTCTTGCGCAGAACAGCTGCTGAAAGTGAATTACTTCTTTACAAAAAACATCCCTCGCCGTATATGCTTTGGGCAATTTTGAAATATATTTTGGTGCGAATTCTACGTGTCTGACATAAATTTACTTGAGTTCGGATCCTATGCCTGAGACAAAATCTGTTTAGTCCATGGTATCTTTATCCATTATCATACCAACAAGAAACGGCGCAGAAACCTTGCCTTCCGTCTTGACAATGTTGCGTCGGCAAACCATACCTATTTCAGAATTACTTATAGTTGATAGCCAATCCGACGATGCATCATGTGATATAGCGGAAAAATTCGGAGCAACACTGTTTTCTATTAAAAAAGACGAATTCGATCACGGTGGCACACGGTCTTTAATAGCGGATAAAGCGAAGGGTGATATTATTGTGTTTTTTACCCAGGATGCGGTTCCTGTGTCTATTGATGCCGTGGAAAAGCTAATCGCTCCGTTTGAAACCGACCGGGATATTTCTGTCACCTATGGAAGACAATTGCCTTGGAAAGATGCAAGTTCTTCAGCTGCACACCTGCGTTCATTTAACTATCCAGCTGTTGGGGAGGTAAGATGTTTTGAAGACAGAAAAAAACTGGGCCTGAAAACCATCTTTGTTTCCAACTCCTTTGCAGCTTATAGAAAATCATCCTTAAAATTGGTAGGTTATTTTAAGGATGGTTTGATTTTTGGTGAAGACACCTGTGCTGTTGGGAGAATGTTGAAAAAAGGAATGAAGATCGCCTACGTTGCAGAAGCGATGGTGTACCATTCCCATAACTATTCATGGTTCCAGGATTTCAAACGGGCATTTGATATAGGTGTTCTGCATACCAAAGAAAATTGGCTTGTTGAAACCTACGGTAAAGCTGAAAAAGTTGGTTTGAAATATATCCGTTCGCAACTAAATGAGTTAAAAAAAACGGCAGGGCCATTGACTCTGATCGATTTTCTTGGAAGAAATGCCTGTAAGTTTTTCGGTTACAGGATTGGGAAGCAGTACCGAATGCTTCCAGGAAGTCTCATCTCATGTATGAGCATGCACAAATCCTGGTGGTCAGAGAAGAATTAGCATCTCCACCCATATAATATAAGATTCAGCATATTTTTTTGAGAACAAAGAGTTCGTATTATGTTGTCAACCAACCTGCGTGCACAGAGTTCTTTAATGGTACGGATATTCCAGTTGATGGATTGTCTTATGGTCGCCGGTTACCTTTGGTTGCTTGTACACTGGTATCAGGTTCCATGGTCCTTTTATTACACCAGAATGGAAGTTTTGGCGTTTCTGCTATGCCTTGTCAGTTTCCAATCTTTTGAACTGTACAGATCCTGGAGGGGCTGGAAGTTTTATCTCGAGTTTATAGTTATTATTAAAGCCTGGGGCGCAGTGGTAGGGGTCATGCTCTTTTATTTTTTCATTTTCAAAATCTCAGAGGCCTATTCACGTGTCGTTTTTATCCTCTGGTCCACAACAACCCCGTTCCTGCTCTTTTTCATTCACATCTGTGCCCGTAAGATACTGAGACATTTTCGAAAAAAAGGGAAAAATATCCGTTGTGCCGTGATTGCCGGCGCCGGAGATCTGGGTGTGGCTCTGGTCAAAGAAGTAGAATCAATTCCATGGGCCGGCATTCAGATTCTCGGCTTTTTTGATGATAAGATAAAAGAAGGTGAGCAATTGTCGGTGATGGGCAAACCCATATTTGGAGATATCGCAAGTTTACCTGAATTTTTACAGGTAAACGATATTGATTATGTCTATATAGCCCTGCCCATGCGAGCCGAGAAGAAAATATTTTCCATCCTTCGTGATTGCCGATCTCTCGGTTCCAGGATATACTTGGTTCCTGATCTCTATATCTTTGGCCTTCATCATGCAGAGATGCAATCACTCGGAAACCTGTTACTTCTTAATTTCAATCCCAATACCGAATGGAAACGTAGTTTCGATGTTATATTTTCCTTTTGCGTTTTATTGCTGACACTACCATTGACCCTAACCATTGCTCTTTTGATAAAACTTAGCGATGGCGGACCGGTGATCTATCGACACAGGAGAATTACGGCGACCGGGAAAGAGTTCGATTGTCTGAAATTTAGAACCATGCGTGTCGGGGCAGACAAAGAGCTCAAAAGTCTCCTCCAAGACAATGAAGATTTTCGCGATGAATGGAGACGTACCTATAAGTTGAAAAACGATCCCCGCATCACTCGAATCGGCCGTTTTTTACGAAGAACCAGTCTGGATGAGTTCCCGCAATTTATAAATGTGTTGAAAAGCGAAATGAGTGTCGTGGGGGCACGCCCAATCGTCGGAGGCGAATTGAAGGAGTTTTATAAAGAAAGTGCTGGTAGATATTGCTCAATGAAGCCGGGAATCACCGGGCCCTGGCAGGTGAGCAGACGCTCAGATACGGAAAACTACAATGAAAGAGTCGGGATGGATGATTGGTATATCCTGAATTATTCCCTGTGGACTGATATTAAAATCATCTGTAAAACTATCTCCTGTATTTTTAAAAGAAAGAACGGTGCGTACTGATATTATCCCGACCAGTATTGTAAAAGCCTGACGGATAAATACTATTCAAATCAGGTTCCGGCAAGGATGCTGTCTCGCATCTCTTTTGCTTGCAAGTTGTTATCAAATGATTACAATGAGAACACAAGATGTGTTAAAGAGAATGTAACGTTGGCGTTTTTAGAAAAATAACGAGTAGCCGCTCACTCTAATAAACTGTATTCTGTAAAACAGTAGGGCATACCTTTCGGTTTAAGGTTATTGCTGAGTGTCGGGTAAACGGATAAGAACAATAAACAAGGAGTAGAAAATGTACGGAAATTCGGATCAAATAACATTGACCCGGGCCAGACAAGAGGCGTCGACAATATTTCTTGCCAAGGTCTTTAATTGGATGGCTCTGGGACTTGGCTTAACCGGCATTGTTGCCTATTTTACGGCAAATACCGGACTGGCAATGTCTATACTCTCGAGTCCTCTCTTTATGATCCTGGTAATTGCCGAACTCGGAATGGTCTTTTTCCTGTCTGCAAGGATAAATAAAATCCAAGCAGGAACCGCTTCCACTCTTTTTATCGGCTACTCAATACTCAACGGACTTACCCTCTCCGTTATCTTTCTCACATACACAAAATCCTCCATTGCCGGGACCTTTTTTATAACAGCCGGGATGTTCGGTGCCATGGCTATTTACGGGCTGGTGACCAAACGCGATCTTTCCGGTTGGGGATCTTTTTTATTTATGGGGCTTATCGGGATAATTATTGCTTCGGTTGTCAATATTTTCCTTAAAAGCTCAAACATGTACTGGATAATAAGTATTCTCGGTGTTTTTATTTTCACCGGTCTTACAGCCTATGATATCCAGAAAATTAAAAATATGGGTGAGCAGGGAATCATGGCAAGCGGAGAAGAGGCTGTTAAAAAAGGCGCGATCATGGGTGCCTTGGCTCTCTATCTTGATTTTATAAATCTGTTCCTGATGTTGTTGAGATTATTCGGTGGGAGCAGAGATTAATCCAACGTGGATTTAGCCAGAAAAAAAGAAAAAGCATGCCCTTTGGGCATGCTTTTTCTTTTTGTATTATAACTAGTTATCCTATCTCATATTGATATGCATACTTCTTTTACCGGAAAAAAGATTGTTGTCGGGGTTTGCGGGAGCATAGCTGCATTCAAAGTTGCTGGATGGGTAAGCAGCCTTGCCAAGGATGAGGCCCGGATTACTGTCGTGATGACGGATTCTGCAAAAAAATTTGTAAGTCCGCTGACATTTGCTGCTCTTTCAGGTGAGAATGTCCTCTCGGAAATGTTTCCGGCTGAGCAAGGGCCGGAGATGCCCCATATCAATTTAGGAAAAGAAGCCGATATCATCTTAATAGCTCCGGCAACGGCTCAGACAATTGCCAGATTGGCTCACGGTTTTGCAGATGACCTTCTCAGTGCCATGATTCTGGCAGCAGGAAAGACAAAGGTAATTGTATGCCCGGCGATGAATCCACAGATGTATGCCCATCCCACAACTCAGGGAAATATAAATAAATTAAGAGATCTTAGCTATCTAATAATCGGTCCTGAATGTGGGTTGATGGCCTGCAAGGATGAAGGACAAGGCCGCCTGCCGGACTGGGAAACAGTTAAAGAGGTTCTTCTCCGTGCTCTTTCCCCGGGAGATTTAACTGGAAAAAAAGTGCTCGTAACAGCAGGACCTACCAGGGAAGCCATAGATCCAGCGAGATTCTTAAGTAATCGTTCTTCCGGAAAAATGGGCTATGCCTTGGCAAGGGCCGCTTGGAGGCGGGGGGCTGAGGTGGTTTTGGTGAGTGGGCCGACGACACTGGCCTGTCCGGAGGGCGTGCAGAGACATGATGTTCTTACAGCTGAGGATATGCGTTCAGCTGTACTTGAACATTTTTCCGATGCCGATATCATTATAAAAGCGGCTGCAGTAAGCGATTTTCGATCCGAAATACGCTATAGCGAGAAGGTGAAAAAGGAGCAGGCGGAAATGTCTCTGCGACTCGTTCCAACTCCGGATATCCTGCAGGAATTAGGAAAATTAAAACAAAAGGGGCGTCAGTTTCTTGTGGGGTTTGCCGCTGAGAGCTCAAATTTACTGACCGAAGGAAGGAAGAAACTCGCTAAGAAAAACCTCGATCTCATAGCAATTAACGACATCAGTCAAAACGATCGGGGATTTGAGGCAGATATGAATCAGATAATTCTCTTAGATCACGAAGGGATGCTTGAATTACCCTTTATCAGCAAGGAACGGACTGCCGATCTTATTATCAATCATATCGTTGAAATAATTGCTGCCAGATAAGTCTTCAAATAACCAGAACTACAATAGGATATCAAAAACTTGTGGTAACATTCAAATGCAACTGCTGGGTAATTTGGGTGGCAATTTCTTCAATGGAGCTTCCTTCGGTAAATACTACCGGAATATTATATTTTTGAAAGATTTTGTTGGCTTGGCTTATTTCACGTAAGCATGTTGAAAGGTTTGCGTATTTGCTTCCCTTGTAGCGGGTTTCCCTAAAGCTGTGCAGGACTTGGGCGGACGTGGACAGGCCAACTACTCTCTGAATGTTTTTCTTCACCTCGGACGGAATCTGGTAGAGATTGAGTTCATCCTCAACTAATGGATAGTTCGCTGTTTTTACCCCCATCTGTGTTGCCAGATAGGCCGAGACCGGGGTCTTGCCTGATCGAGACACACCGACAAGGATAAGATCTGCATCGTCGTAATCCATTAAGCCTGCCCCATCGTCATGGGCGATACTGAACTCAATGGCATTAACCCTTTTAGTCATGGTCGTATCGTCAAGATGTCTTGAAAATCCAGGAACACGTGCGGCTTGAGTCTCCAGGCGATCTTCCAAATGTCCCAGGAAATGATCGAAGATATTAAGAAATTCAACCTCGGGAATATCGAAGATATCGTTGAGTTCTTTCATGAATAAAGTCGAAAATACAATCGGAAAGCTACCTACCGATTGTTTGAGTATCTTTTGCAATGCGGATTTGGCATCACTTTCAGAGCGGATAAAGGGGAATAGCTCTTCAGTGAATGAGATATCAGGAAACTGGGCAAGAAGCGCTTTTCCCATATTTTTTGCTAAGATACCGGTATTACCAGAAATATAATAAACATCTTTTGATTTCCACATACACATGTCTCCACTACGGTTGCGTCCGGATGATTAAATTGCTCTCGCATTATATAGCAAGACGGCTTTTTTTATTACATGTATTACAGGAAGTCAAAGAGCAAACAAACTAATACTGTTTGGATTATATTTAACTATCAAATATGAAGGATAATATTTTAAATACAAAAAAAGGGTTATTTGTATTTGGTCATCCGGATTATGCGTGCTTTTCTCTAACCGGGGAGGCGGAGGTCATTGATGGAGGGCGCATCGCGGAGGCCCTCCTGGGAATCACATAAGGCCCCTCAGGGGTTGCGGACCTCGACGTCCGCAACTGGCAACAGGCCAGGGACGGCCTGTCTGTCAGCCGTGGTTCCCACGCGATCAGGCCGGAGAGCAGCGGCCGGAAGTGATGACATCCACCGGATTGCTCCTTTCGGCTTTGTAAAAGTACGCTAACTCCAGTTGAACTTTTTTTATTTTTATCAATCGCTTATGTGCTCATGAATGGTGAGTTAACTCTATAAGTTTTATACTTTATCGTAAGGGATGTCGCGTCTTGCCTGGACGAGGCTTGCTGAAAGAATGGGTGTGTGGTGTGGGAGAAAAAAAATCCAAAAAAAGAAGAATCCTTGTCATCGAACCCTATTATGGCGGTTCACATCAAGTATTCCTCGATGGTCTATGTAAATACATTCCTGCAGATTTTGCATTGCTCACATTGCCACCTCGAAAATGGAAAATGCGTATGCAACTCTCCTCCCTCTGGTTTGCAGGAGAAGTTAAAAAAATAATGACGCAGCAAAAGCCAATCGATATCATCCTCACCTCAACCTTTATGGATCTTGCCGTTTTTCGTGCCCTGGTAACAGCTCATTCAGATTGGAACCCCGGGACGCGTTTTTATACCTACTTTCATGAGAATCAATTTGCTTATCCCGGCAGGAGAGAGGGCAAGGAACACTTTCAATTCCAGGCAATAAATTTTACAACTGCTGTTGTCTCCGACAGAATTGCCTTTAATTCCATATATAACATGGAAAGCTTTTGTGGAAATTGTCTGAAATACCTAAAAAAAACCGCTGACATAAGAGTTGAGGACATTGTGGATGAAATACGCAGGAAAAGCATTGTCCTCTATCCTGGGCTCGATTTTTCAGAGCTTGATGCACTTCCTGCCGGTTGTAGACATGCTGTTCCTGTAATCATGTGGAACCACCGATGGGAACATGACAAAAATCCAGAGGAATTTTTTTCAATCCTCCATACTCTTAATGACGAAGGGGTGTTGTTTAAACTCATTATCGTTGGTCAGTCTTTTCGTAATGAACCTCAGTGCTTCCATGAAGCTCAGCTACGATTAAGGGATCATATCCTTCATTGGGGATATGCCGAGTCCAGGCACCAATATTTACGTCTATTAAAGCAGGCAGATATAGTTGTTTCTACGGCCAGACAGGAATTTTTCGGTATTTCAATTATTGAGGCTGTACGAGCAGGATGTTGGCCTCTTCTCCCACACAGATTGTCCTATCTGGAATTGTTTCCTGAAAAATTTCTCTACCGGAAAGGAGAGTTATTGGTACAACTTCGGGAAAAATTGATACAAAGGCCCGTTCTCAAGCAGGCAGAACGACACGAATTGACACAAAGATTTTTTTGGAAAGACTGCCGGCAGCAGTATGAGCGATGGTTTTCCCCTGTAGATTAAATAAAAACACGATTAAAGACGGATACCTTTAGCAAAATCAAGCATTCTCATTATCGGTTTTCGCGCTCTTGCTGCAAGGTCGGCATCAACATGAATTTCATTGGTTCCCGTTTCCAGAACGTCTGCTAATTTTTGCAGTGAATTCATTTCCATCCAGGGACAATGAGCACAGCTCTGGCAGGTTGCCCCGTCGCCTATTGTCGGGGCTTCGATTAGTGTTTTACTCGGTGCTATCTGACGCATTTTATTAAAGATTCCAGCATCAGTTGCCACTATGAATTCGTCGTTTTGCATGCTTCCCACAGCTTTTATTAGAGCAGTAGTCGATCCAACGACATCTGCCTGGCTGATAACATCCTGGGGCGATTCCGGATGAACGAGAACGGCGGCCTTAGGATGAAGCTTGCGGATTCTTTGCAGTGCGACGGACTTGAACTCCTCATGTACTACGCAGGAGCCGGGCCATAAGATCATGTCGGCCCCGGTTTGGCTTTGTATATATTTCCCGAGATGTTTGTCCGGAGCCCAAATAATTTTTTCTCCCTTCTTTTCAAGGTATGAGACGATTTCCAGGGCAATCCCGGAGGTTACCACCCAATCTGAGCGTGCTTTGACCCTGGCGCTGGTGTTGGCGTAGACGACAACGGTATGGTCTGGATAGCTGTCGCAGAATTCGGAGAAGAGATCAATAGGGCAATTGTCATCCAGGGAACAGGTCGCGGCAAGATCAGGCATCAACACCCGTTTGTCATTGTTGAGAATTTTTGATGTCTCTCCCATAAATCGGACACCAGCCACGACCAATGTCTGGGCAGGGTGTTCCATTCCGAATCGTGCCATTTCAAGAGAATCTGCAACACAACCTCCGGTTTCTTCAGCTAAGTTCTGGAGCCTGCCTTCGGTGTAATAATGTGCAACTAGTACGGCATTCTGGTCTTTTAACAGTCTTTTGATTCTATCTTTTAAGCACTGTTCTTCGTCAGCAGAAAGGTTGGGGATATCAGGGTGGTTAGGGATGTCAACCTTCGGGAGTACAATTGGAAATGGTTTTGTTGCGGATTCTTTCATTCTCAGACCTGATGTGTAAAGTTAAGGCTTACATATATAGCTCTCATTAAAACCAACGTAAAGTCTTTACAGGTAAACCATAACCATAAAATAACATTTTTTCGATAGCGACAAGATATAACCAATAAAAAAAGGAGATACTTACAGAAAAGCATCCCCTTTTTATGATTGAAAATGAATAATTCTTATTTAAAGAAGATCGGCTATGGCTGCCTTTTCGTTCAACAACTCTTTTTCCGTAAGAGTCATACGCTCACGGCTGGAATCACTGATTTCAAGACCGGGAACTTCATTCCATTCACCATTTTCACAGGTGATGGGGAAAGAGTAAATAATATCTTCGTCAATACCGTAGGAGTTTCCTTTGCTGTAGACCCCCATACTGACCCATTGGCCTTTGCTGCCAAGAGCCCAGCTACGCATATGATCAACTGCGGCGGAAGCGGCGGATGCTGCACTTGATGCACCGCGTGCCTTAATGATTGCAGCTCCGCGTTGTTGGACTACGGGTATAAAGGTGTTAATATTCCAGTCGTCATCAACCTTGGATATTACCGGAGCTCCATCAACCGTGGCATAGCTGATATCTGGATATTGGGTTGCGGAATGATTGCCCCAGACAACCACCTTTTCCACTTTTGTTGTATGACTTCCAGTTTTTTCGGCTATTTGAGATAAGGATCGGTTGTGATCGAGCCGCATCATAGCCGTAATATGGCGAGGATTCAAATCAGGAGCGTTTTTCAACGTGATGAGGGCGTTGGTGTTTGCCGGATTGCCAACAACAAGAATTTTGACGTTGCGGCTGGCATTATCATTCAAGGCCTTGCCCTGGACAGAAAAAATTGCGGCGTTTGCTTTCAGAAGATCCGAACGCTCCATTCCCGGTCCGCGAGGACGGGCGCCGACGAGAATTGCATAATCAGTATCTTTAAAGGCTACATTGGGATCATCTGTTGCAATGATTCCATGGACCAAGGGGAAGGCACAGTCTTTGAGTTCCATGACTACACCGTTTAAGGCGTTCATAGCCGGTGGGATTTCCAAGAGCTGTAAAATGACAGGTTGATCATCTCCAAGCATACTGCCGCTGGCAATTCGGAAAATGATCGAATAGCTGATTTGGCCTGCTGCGCCTGTTATTGCAACGCGTACTGGGGTTTTCATTGTTTGTCTCCACTTTTTTAATTAACAAATAACCTGCTGCCAGTCTGTGAATGAAGTGATGTTATTTTTATCTCTGTTTGAAAAATTTTCAGTACTTTTTTTTTAATGAAAGCTGAAGATAAAAAAAGAACAAGTGTGTAGGATTGACGCATATTCCAAACCGTACTTGAATAGATTAATCTCCATATAAAATAAATCCTACAAAAAAGCAAATACAAACTAATGAGTTAGAGAGATAGTTGTTGTAGTTATATAAACAAGAAATGAGCAGAACGAGTGTAGGATCGTTGACTTGAAACTAAACTGAGTTTGTCGGTATTTGTATCTTGCCATTTTTGTTTACTTTTATTGGCTCTGTAAATATGAATTACCACTAGTTTGATCCGAATAAAAGATTGTAAGATTGCTAAAGTGAGATAAAAAGGTGCTTATCAGTAATGTGTAACTCTTTTATTACCTGATTTGATACACCCGGTTGCCTTTCTGATCCGTTTTGCCAGACAAAGCGAAGGGCATTATGCTATACTTTTTTAAGGCAATGCATTTTTAATAAAAAATTAGGAGCTTATATGGAGGAATTATCAAAATCACAAAAGGCTCGAATAGCAATACGGACCTTTAAAATACTTGCCGATGCCTTAACTATTAGAGGAAACTATAAACCTTACGGAAAAACAGGGCAGAAGCTTGCAGAGTCTTTAAAATTGTTTAATCCCGAAATCTATGGATCCATGAGCGATCCGCGGGTGGTGGAGCTGAAAGGTCTGGAATATGTCATAGACCGGATGCCAAGAGGGATTGAAAAATGTAGCCGGATTATCCTCACCGCTCAAGAGGATCTGCAAAACACGTCTTTTGAGGAAATTGTCCCGTTAAAACGAAGAAGAATTTCCTATGTGGTATCCGAAAAAGAAATATGTTTTGTTATCACAAGAGGATCAACTGAAATCTATGATGTTTTAACCCATATCACATTCCTTCACATAGAAGCTGAAAAGATCTTTCAGCAGATCAACTACACGGAAGGCAAGGTGTCTGTAGAATGGCATGATCTGGAAAAAATAATACAAGATGAGGAAGAGCTTGAAGGTGCAACACTTGATCAGGCCATATGGAATCTTTCAATACTTTTAGGGAGGACGTATAAAGAGACCAAGAATACTTATGACTATCTGGAAAAGCATAAAAAAACAGGTAACTACAACAATGGCCTATTTCAAATAGTTTATTCTTTGGGGCAAAGAAGCCTGGAAGAGCATTTATCGGAGGCGGATCACCTGACAATTTATTTCACTCCTTCTCTCCATGAAATGATCGGGCATCATAAATATGCATCGATATGGGCAAAATCTATAAAAGAGAAACTCCTGGATTTAGGTTATCAAAGCAGAAACATCCATATTATCAGCGCCAATATGCATTCGGTAAAAAATGTATTGTACGGTGCCGGAGCGCTTTTGGCCAATGGTGAGGATGTTCCCGAAGACCTTTATGAGATGATCAACCTGATTCGCGAACAAAAAGAAAAAATAAATAGGTACGCAGAAAAACATGGTTATATTTATTTTCCGGATAAGTCGGGATCGACCATTGATGTAAATATTATAGATACGGCAATGATTGATCTGGCAACTTTGCATCCGCGGGTCAACATCCATGTGGGACATCATTTTGAACGAATGCCCGTACTGGTTATTATGGATTATGCCTTTGGAACCCAGGCGTTTGAGGTTATGGACGAGTTGTTGACGCCATACGTTTTAAAGAACAAGACAATCTCGTTTCATTTTGAGTCGATTTCGATCATGGGCAAGGCCGGGATTCTCCCTGGAAAAAAGGGTGATATCATGCTGGCGACAGCTCACGTCATGGAGGGTACTCCCCATAATTATATCGTTAATAACGACCTAGTTGTGGGTGATTTCGAAGACACTGTAGACGTCTATTGCGGTCCGATGGTAACGGTTCTTGGGACTTCTTTGCAGAATAGGGATGTCTTAGAGAGATTTTCCACCTCATCCTGGAGGGCTATCGGTCTTGAAATGGAAGGGGGGCATTATCAGCGTGCCATTAGTGCCGCCATTATCCAAGGGCATATTCCTCCGGGGATGAAAACACGTTACGCCTATTATGCCTCGGATAATCCATTAGTAAGCGGAGAAACACTTGCTTCCGGACCCATGGGGCAGGAAGGAATCGTTCCGACCTACATGATCACCAAGGTGATTCTTGAGAGGATCCTGAATTCCATTGTTGAATAACCCATATAAAAAATGAAGAAACAAAGATTGGTAGAGGTTTCTCCCTGGCTTTTTGCAGCTGCATGCGCGCTGTTAGCCCTAATTATCGGAGCCTTTGCGCTGAATAATTACCAACGCGAAAGGAAACTTATGACCGAGGCGCTATTGCAGAAAGGGATTACCATCATTCGTTTTGTTATCTCAAATTCCAGGGCCTCTCTTCGCGGAGATGTCAGAGATATTCATATGGCCATGTGGCGCTGGACCGATCACGTGCAGAAGGCCATAGATTATACGGCAGGGCAACCGGGAGTGAACTTTCTTGGCCTTTTGGATACCGAGGGTATTATTTTGGCAAGTTCCAATCGTGAAGACATTGGATCCCGGGTAGGGAAAGCAACATTGGGTTTTGTTGAGTCTCTTGAAGAAGAGAGAAATGTAGACGGTAAGTACAGGATCAGCAAAGATCATGCAGGGAACTCGGATGTTTTTCAGGTGGCTGCTATCTTTTCACCCTTTGGCCTAAAGCTCTACTCTCCTTCGCCGATGCTCGGAGGGCAGAGGTTGAATAAAGATTTGTTGGAACGGTTCATCCGTCGTCACCCTGAATACCAAAAATGGCGGGAACAACTACAAAATCTTGGTACAAAAAAATTCACCATCCTGGTTGAGCTTGATTTGGCTCAGTTTAACATGGCCGTCAAGAGACAACTCCTGCAGATTATTTTTCTCTCCTTTGTTCTTTTGCTTGTAGGTGTTGGAGGCTGGCTTTCATTATTAACATTACAAGGACTCAAAGGATCACAAAGTCGTCTCCAGAGGATACGTGCCTTTACCGATATGCTCATTTCCTCGCTTCCCGTAGGGCTTATCGCAACCGACAGTCTTGGAAATATTCAAATCTGTAATCATTCAGCGGAAGAAATTGTCGGCCTTAATGAAAATGGTGCATTGGGACAACTTCCTGAGGAGGTGTTGCCCGTTCCCCTTGCCGAGGTCTTGCGGCAGTCGAGATTGGATTACAATACCGTCCAACAACAGGAAATCACGCTAACAGACGGAACGAAAAGAAAACGCTCTTTGCTCTTGGCCGGGCTCTCCGTTGTCGATAGTGAGGATCGCTTTGCCGGAAAGATGTTGCTTATTCAGGATCTAAGCCAGGTCAAGGAATTGGAGGAGGAACTCCGCAGAAATGAAAAGTTGGCGGCACTTGGTAAAATGGCGGCAGGTGTTGCCCATGAGCTGAGAAATCCCCTTAGTTCGATCAAGGGGCTTGCCGTATTGTTAAAATCAAGATTCAATGAGAACAGCACCGACCAGGAAACAGCCAATACCCTGGTTCAGGAGGTTGAACGCCTCAACCGAAGTATCAGTGAACTTTTGGATTATGCCAGGCCCCATAAACTTCAAACAATGAAGATCTCGTTGGTGCCTGTATTACAAAAGGCAATAAGTCTTATCCGGATGGATGCAGAAGCTATGGGAATTAAACTGGAAACAGATTTTGCGGAAGATCTTCCTCTGGTGGAAGCAGACCAGGATAAGCTCAATCAGGTCTTTCTCAACCTCTTTCTCAACTCGATTCAGGCAATGGAAAAAGGTGGTCTTCTGCGCATCAAAACCTCCTCCGAAAATTCATTTGTTATCTGTTCGATAATGGATACAGGCTGCGGAATAGATCCTCAGTATACCTCAAGGGTCTTTGATCCCTATTTTACTACCAAGAATAACGGAACCGGCCTCGGTCTATCCCTTTCTGCCAAAATTATGGAAGAGCATGGAGGAAGCATTGAGTTTGAGAGTTCCGCCGGAAAAGGAACGACAGTAAGGGTGGGGCTTCCGGTTTAATGAGGAGGCAATTTAGCCTTTGGTTCGTTCTTTTGCTCTTCGTGTTTGTTCCCGCCTCGGAAAAGATTGCCTATTTTTATAAATACTGTTTTTATCCCTTTCCATAATTTCGGTATAGCCCAGATGGCGAACAGGAGGAAGAGAATAAAAAGTCCTATAAAGACAAGAGGATGATGAAGGGCTGTAAACAATCCGCCGATGACGGCAAGGTCTTCCGTGATTGAGGCCGTCCAATTACTGAAAGGTTCCGGTGATGTGTTGATCAAAACCCTTGATCCGGCTTTTAATGTATGGCTGGTGGCGGCTATACCTCCTCCGAGGATCCCGGCGGCAATGGTTACAGCGGGATTGACATTACCAACAGAACCTGCAGCCAGCATGACTCCTGCCGGTATGCGGATAAAGGAATGAATGGCATCCCAGCCGGTGTCT
Source organism: Desulfocapsaceae bacterium (assembly GCA_046704745.1). GTDB lineage: Bacteria > Desulfobacterota > Desulfobulbia > Desulfobulbales > Desulfocapsaceae > CAWGGS01. The sequence goes on from JBJKRL010000024.1 coordinate 121,162, forward strand.
ACACCTGGTGTTTTATCGACAAAGAATTCGACAAGATACATAAGGCATGCGGCGCCGATAACCAAAGGATTTTGAAGGACAAGCAATTTATCGGGCAAAACGATGTTGCCGGTTGCCCCCAGGATTCCCAATGTGCCGATTGCGGCATAAAGGTTTATGCCGCTGGCCCAGGCAGTGCCTAAGGTCAGAGCTATGGTTGAGATCAGCTGTTGGTAGGCCTGCATTATTTCCCTTTATCAAAGTTATCGTTGAGAAATTGGCACTCCTTCGGTGAGAGATCAAACCTGATTTCTACTTCTTGGAGGAGTGTCAATCTGCTTTTTTCCGGATGTTTTTCCAAAAGCTCACAAAAAACTTTGATCGCTTTTTTCATTTTATCGCCAGGTTGCTGTGTCGGAGTAGTCATGATTTTTAATTACGTATGTTTAAGGCTTGTTGAATGACAACGTTTTTAAGACTTCTTTGATGGTCGTTGTCGTTAAAAGTATTCTGCAACGGTATCCCCACTTCTTTTTATCTGCAAGGTTTAAGGATAACTCCTGCCAGTGGGGGTACCGTCAATGTTGTATGAAATTTTGCTTGGGCGTGCGGTCTGGCAATAGGTGTTTGGATCTTTTTGTCACTTTTATCGGTGCCGCCATAGACGGAATCATCCGAACAGAAAACCTCCCGATAGCGTAAACCTGTGGGAAGGCCGAGTTTGTAGGAAGTCAGGGTCTGAGGAGTAAAATTAAAAAGGCAGACAAGATGATCCTCCAAATTTTTAGAAAACCTTGCAAACGAGATAATAGAGTTGTCCCGGTCTTCCAGATCTATCCATTGAAAACCTTCGTTGGAGAAATCCTGCTCCCAGAGGGACTGATTGGCTTTGTAAAACCGATTAAGATCTGAGACAAATTGCAGAAGTTTTTGGTGATACTCGGACTCTTTCGTCAGGTGCCAGTCGAGGCTTGTCTTACAGTACCATTCGGACCATTGGCCGAATTCTCCTCCCATAAATAAGAGCTTTTTCCCTGGATGCATCCACATGAGTAAAAAAAGCAGACGAAGGTTGGCAAATTTTTGCCAGAGATCTCCCGGCATTTTGTCAATGAGTGAGCGCTTGCCGTGGACTACTTCATCATGAGATAGAGGAAGGATGAAGTTTTCAGAAAAGGCATACACGATGGAAAAAGTCAGGACATTATGGTGGTACTTTCTGAAAAAAGGATCCTTGGCAAAATAACTGAGAATATCGTTCATCCATCCCATATTCCACTTAAAACCGAACCCTAGACCTCCAATATCCGCCGGCTTTGACACACCATAAAAGCTTGTGGATTCCTCGGCCACCATCAGGGTGTTGGGAAAATACTGGTAGACAATAGCATTCATGTGACGAATAAATTCGATAGCCTCCAAGTTTTCGTGCCCACCATAGCAATTCGGTAGCCATTCACCTTCGTCTCGTGAATAATCGAGATACAACATCGAGGCCACTGCATCGACACGCAAACCGTCTATATGATACTTATCCAGATAAAAAAGGGCGTTGGCGATAAGGAAATTGCTGACTTCCTTACGACCGTAATTATAGATCAAGGTACCCCATTCAGGATGAACGCCTTTCCTTGGGTCCTCATGCTCATAAAGGGCGGTGCCGTCAAATCTTCCCAGGCTGTATTCGTCTTTGGGAAAATGGGCAGGGACCCAATCTAGGATTATACCAATGTCGTTTTGGTGGCATCTGTCGATAAAATACATGAAATCTTCCGGGACTCCATAGCGGCTTGTTAAACTGAAGGGAGCGGTGACCTGATAGCCCCAGGATTCATCCAATGGATGTTCCATTACCGGCATAAGCTCAATATGTGTAAAGCCCAGTTTTTTCACGTAAGGAATGAGATCTCCGGCAAGTTCCTTGAAAGTGAGAAAACGTTCAGGACTATCAGGATCGCGTTTCCATGAACCGGGATGTACCTCATATATTGCCATGGGTCGATTATAAGGAGCTGTTTCACTTTTTTTTCGCTGCCATGCTGCATCATTCCATGTATAGTTGTTAAGGTTTCGAACAATAGATGCGGTTTTTGGACGAAGTTCACCGAAGAACTGAAAAGGATCGGATTTTACTTTAAGTTCATTTTTCAGGGTTTTTATCTCGAATTTATACAGTTCGTCCTGCCCGACACCTGGTATGAATATTTCCCAAATACCTGTTGATGACAAGGAGCGCATTTGATGGATCCGTCCATCCCAGCCGTTGAAGTTGCCGATGACAGATACTCTTTTGGCCGACGGTGCCCACACTCTAAAAATTGTGCCCTCAACGTTGTCACAAACAGCCATGTGGGCACCCATGTGATTGTAAAGTCTATAATTAGTTCCAGAATTAAAGAGATATCTGTCATCCTCACCAAGCTGCGGTAAGAAACGGTAGCAATCGTTGGTTATATAGGTGTTGCCGTCCAAATACGTTATACGAAATCTGTAGTTGTAAGGATGGAAATCCGGATCTGCGCAGGTGGAACGGTTAATTGCAATCTCGAAAATCCCCTCATTTCTAACCTTTTCCATCGTATGGGTTTCGCTGTTTATTAAAACATCAACAGAGATTGCAAGCGGTTGGAAAGTCCGAATAACCGCCTTGTCAGGTTCGTGAAAATGAACTCCTAAAGCCTGAAAAGGATCATAATATTCGGAGTTGATGATTTTATTTATAATATCGTCTAGATGCATAATGTTTGAATGGCAGGTATGTATATGAGCAAAAAATAAACGCTTGTGCAAAAATCTCTTGTAAATATTGTAGTTCATAATCATTTTTTTGTCATGAGCAACAAGAGATTATTCGGAAAGGAAAAAAGTTCAAGTATTGATGGTTGTTTATTGCAACATATTGAAAAAAAATAACAAATAATATAGATGCTCAGGCCTTCTTGACTTGCAATAATATGATTTGATACACTTTAATTATGGAAAGGATCGGAGGTTCGATTACGAAAACTCTGTCTTTTCTTCTTTTAGATAGGTTCTATTGCTATGAATACCGGAAAAACGTCAATTATCGATAACCTGACCGGATCTTTTTTGATATCAACCCCAAAGATGCCGGATCCCCGATTTGAGGAACAGGTAATATATATCTGCGCCCATAGCCAGGAAGGAGCAATGGGGGTGGCGATCAATAAACCCAATGCTTTGTTTTCAATGGCTGAGATTTTACGTGGAGCAGGGTTGCCGGTTCCTGAGACACAGCTTCCTCCTGTCTATATTGGAGGTCCTGTTGAACTTGAATCAGCTTTTATTCTCTATAAATCAGATTATCGAACCGATTTTCAGCTGGAGGTAAGTCCTACCATTTCTCTATCCAGGGAAACGAAGGTATTGGAGGACATTGCTCGTCTTCAGGGGCCTGAAAAATATCTCTTCATCCTTGGATATGCCGGTTGGGGACCGGGACAGCTTGAACAAGAATTGGTCGATGACGGATGGTTGATGGTGCCCGCTGAAGATCACATTATTTTTGATATACCCGATGAAGATAAATGGCGAACGGCAGCTTTGATGTACGGGATTGATATTTCCGTATTTGGCGATATAGTAGGAAACGCCTGAATTATTGAGATATTAAAAATACAAAAACGCATAACTCTGTCATTGAGTTATGCGTTTTTGTTGGTATCTTTTTTAATTATTTTTAAGGGAATCTCAATTGGAAATACATGAGCCTTTTGCAAAATGAGGATTCTCGGAGTCTATGCTTACCGGTTAAAAATCAAGGCATGCGAAAAATTTTACCGCAGGCATATAAGTGATATCGGAGTCGAAGTTTATGCCTGAAGGGTGTTTATACCCGCAGGGTGCTTACCTCCGAGGATAAAATTTTGAGCACAACGCGGAGTTTTGGCCGGTAAGCGAGCCGGCGAGAATCCGAGAAGACCTTTTTGCAAGTGGCTCAAATGATTTATAAATTCTGCAGCAAGATAGTGAATAAAAATATTGTATTTCAATGCAAAAGATGTGGATTCTGTTGCCACGGGGAGACGACCGTCTCTTTGAACGAAGACGACAGAAATCGGATGGTTGCTTTTTTGGGATTAAGTGAAGAGGAAACCGCAAAGAGATATTGGAAGGTACATGACACGTGCGTTCAGATGAAAACTGTTGATGGTCATTGCATCTTTTATCAGGACGGTTGCAGCATACATCCGGCTCGGCCATGGCGGTGTGGACAATGGCCTTTACACCCATCCATACTGTTGGATTCCGCTAACTTAACAACCATTAGAAGATCTTGTCCTGGCCTTGATAAGGACATCTCCTATGAGGCATTCTGCCTGTTTCTTAATGGGGATCGTTTGTAAAGACGGTTATCAATTTGAGATCCAAATTCAGCATAGATAGCTGCAAAGAAGAGATGTGGAATCGTTGGAATAGCAAGGCTCTTTTCAAGGCATTGGTGCCCACGGTTCGTTGTGGGGCGGTTATGGCAACATCTCAAATACGGTTCATCCGTGTTGAGCGAGCTTTTGCAAGACTAAAAGCAATATAATGTCTATGCAGCTTGAGTTCTTATTTTTAGGTAAAACCAAAGACACCTATTTATCTGATGGGATCAATCAATATCTGTCACGTTTGAGACATTATGCACAGGTTGATGTGAAGATCTTGAGGACGAAAGGTTGCTCTAACTCAAATGATTCGCATTTAAAGGCGCAGGAAGGAAAATTGTTAATGGATAATGTCTCTTCCGGGGCTTTCACAGTGGTTTTAGATCCTTTTGGACGTCAATTTTCTTCGGAAGAGGTTGCCGGGCTACTGGACAATTGGGAACAACGAGGGATCAAAAAAGTATGTTTTATCATCGGTGGTGCTTTAGGACTGTCCGATGAGGTTACCAGACAGGGAGATCTTGTACTTTCCCTTTCTAAGATGACATTTACCCATGATATGACGCGACTTTTTCTTTTGGAGCAGATATATCGTGCCTACACTATTAAGGCAGGCGAGAAGTATCATAAATAAATTAACTCCTTGTCAAGTACACATCGAACCGGCTGTTTTTCATTGGTATCTGAAAAGTTGGAGCGTGCGCTGAGAGAAAAGGTGCGCCTTTGGGCCTTTTTACCACAACCCTGTTGGCAGCAAAATCCAATGACCGTTGTAAAAGTTGAGCTCCATCCTGGTCATCTCCAACCAATATTCGAAGAATTCTCATCTCTCTTTTGTTGAGGGCGGATTTTTGTTGATTGGGATACATCGGATCCAAATAGATTGAATACGGAGGCGGAAAAAGTGTTCTTGCTATTTCTTTGGTGTCTCCTATTTTAAGAGTAATTTGTTCCCGGATAATATTTCTTGCCTCGTCCTCCTGCATCCCGCGTATAAGACCATCTTGCAAAAGAGCTCCAAGGACTGGTGAACGTTCAACCATTGTCACTTTGCAGCCTAGGCAGGCGAGGGTAAATCCGTCTCGGCCGAAACCGGCGGTTCCATCTAAAACGTGAGGACGAAATCCCGGTTTGATCCCAACGGCACGGGCCAATGGTTGATGAATATTTGAATCGTGCAAGCGTCGATAACGGTTTCTTCCTGATATAAAATCAACAAACAACGGTCGATGTCTGTTATTTTTTTCAGTGGAATTTTCTCTTAATTCCAAATGAGTATCTGTAAACTTTAAAAAATATACGTTCTCCGGATCAGGATGAGGTTTAATTTCTATTTTTAGAAGTTTCGATAGGTTGCAGGCTTTTTCGAACAATGATCCGGACGAAGCGGGACAGATAACGACAAGTGATGTGAGAGTATTGGATTGCAAAATATTTATTCATGGAGTCAAACGGAGTTGTTACTATAATTTCTATCGTTTAAAATTATAACTGTATGAATAAAAATGGAAAGGTGAATTTTATCATGTCTTGCCGGAGTGTTTGAAATGCAGGAAGATTATCGTGTTCGGGAGAAGATGCAGCACTTGATGGCGAAACAATTGTCGCCGTTTGATCTCCTACCGCATATCAATTTACGCGAAAAATTTATAGACCTCGTTCTGAACGGGGGACCGACAAATTTAGACCATGAGACTACTTCACTTTTTCAGGAATTACGTCGCACACTTACAGAAAAAAAAGTTGAAGGTGTGCGAGTAGTAGTTTTTGGTGGTGGTTCAGGCCTTTCCAATGTCATAGGTGGAGATAGTCGAAGAACAGGATGGCAACAATCACCTTTTTACGGACTTAAGGAGGTTTTTCCTCAATCAAGGTCCATTGTTTGTGTAACTGATGACGGTGGTTCAACCGGTGAATTATTAAAGGAGATACCGCTCATTGCCATAGGTGATATCAGACATGTCCTGCTCTCCTCAATGCAGCTTGCAAGACTCCAGAAAAAATACAGTCTATCGGTAGTTGAGGCAACTGAGGTTGCTGCTACCCTGAGTATTCTCTTTAATTATCGATATAAGAAAATTCCTGCTGGACCGATAGCGGTACTTGAAGAGAGCAGGGCAAATCTTGATAGACTCCCTTATTCACTTCAAAAGGAAGTCAATGCTATTCTTGAGCATCTTTTCACCGATCCACGCCTCGCTTCTTCCACAAAACGTCCCCATTGTTTAGGAAACCTTATCGTTATCGCTACCATTTTCAGAGAGATAGACAAATCTATCGGCATAAACGATCTGGAAAAGAACCCGGATGTCATTCACCATGCCCTCTTTAAGGGGTTGACATTTCTCGCCCAGATCCTCGGTGCGGCATCCAGAGCGGTTTTGCCCTGTACGCCGACACCGGCACAACTCAGAATACTTTATAGCAATGGGGTACAGATAACAGGGGAGGATAAGTCGAGTACGGCCATGCGCGGCTTTCCGGTCGATCGTGTCTTTGTGGATTTCGCTGGACCAGCACATGTTTATCCTGAGATTATACGTGATATAAAGGATGCAGATATTCTGATAATGGCTCCGGGGAGTCTGTATAGCTCAATTATCCCGATTTTTCACGTTCCAGGGCTTGCCCAGGCGGTTCGAGATAATTCCCATGCCATGAAGCTACTGATTTCCAACCTTTGGGTTCAAGCTGGGGAGACAGATAGAAGTATTGAGGACCCTGAAAGAAAATTTCATGTTTCCGACATGTTAAGGGCGTATGAGCGCAATATTCCCGGGGGAACCCAAGGGCTTTTCAATGAGGTATTGTGCCTGTCATTGAAGGATGTTCCCGCTTCTATTTTACAGCAATATGAAATCGAAGGGAAAATCCCGATCTATCTTGATCGAAATGCCGTTTGCAGGCAAGGATTTACCCCTATAGAATGCGGTATATACTCCAAGGCTGCTCTTGCTGAAAGAGGTGTCATCCAACACGACCCTGAAATCCTTGCCAAGGCAGTCAAGACTATTTTTGTCGGATCTCTGTGTTATCCAGAAGCTACAAACGAGAAAGGTGTGATCGGTTATCAAGCGGATCAAAATCATCAGGAAGAGAAGAGTCGCTGCGTCCTTGTTCCATCATTGAAGTACAAAAAGATTATTCAACGTTTCCAGGAAATATCTATTGATTATCCAAGTACCGGAAGCACTGAGCTTGCTTGTGATAAAATTCGATCTGCGATATGTGAAATAGTTTGGAGACATCAAGACATACCGCTTTCACATCTTGAATATTTTACCGGCATCAAATGTATTTCTAAGGATGAATGGCGTCGTGACCAGAGATGGGACAATGTCTTTTCTTTTTTCGATCCCGTTGATTGCTCTATAAAAATACGACATGACCAACTTGATGATACACGACGTCTTGAACCCGCTTTCTTAATTGCTTTAGGTGAGTCGCTTCTTGGTAATTATGCTGCTAAAAAGGAGATGAAATCCTTGCGCATTGACGACATATCTCTTGGGAAGGTGTATCACTTATTTTTGCTTTCTGAAGAAGAAAGAATATGTTTTTTTAAAGCGAACGAATTGTATGAATATCTTAAACTTGCACGAATGCTTCCGGTAGCCGGAGAAGCCCTGCATTTTACCAGACTGATTAATGGCGATGAAGGGTTCACGCCTCCAGGCCTCTTGATGGGGTTGATTTATGCGTGGTATCTGGAAAATAGACTAGCCAGTCATATTGAATACAAGATGTCACTGATGCAGATCAATCAGACCGATCTGATTCCTGAACAGTTGAAGATGCTGAAGAGACGGGAAAAAGTGATCAGCTTTTTCAGAGAGGTCGTGTTTTCTTAATAGTTTATTAATGTTATATCATTGTTAAAACCTTTGTGCTTTTCAGGAAAAAAGGATGAAAATACTTATTGTCGACGATGATGAACAGATCCGGGAAATTTTACGTATGTGGCTTGAGAGAGCCAATTTCGAAGTCTTGGAAGCCAATGACGGGAAAAAAGGAGTGGAGATACAGCAAAAAACTCCTGTTGATTTGTTGATCTGTGACCTGATCATGCCTGAACAGGAAGGAATTGAAACGATAACTCAATTTAGAAAATACTTCCCAGATGTCTGCATTATAGCTATTTCCGGCGGCGGACAGATAGATGCCGATTCCTATCTGCCAATGGCAAGAAGCCTCGGCGCCTGGAAGGTATATAAGAAACCTTTGAGCATACCAAATATGATAGAAGACATTAGGGCATGGCAGAAACTCCGTGATCTTTAATAAAGGATAGACATATTTCGTTCATTTTGCGCCAATGCTGGGCGAGTTTTTTTTCGGAGACGGATATTTTTGTACCTATCTCTGGAGAAAAAAGAGAGATTCTAAACTCATTGATCAATGTTTCGAATTCTCTTAAAAGATTGAGACATTCTTTATTCAGGCCGGCCTCTTTTTTCTTGACCATCTCATAATTATGTAGATGGGGACGCAACCGTTCTTTCTTGTTTTCCTCTTTGGAATAATCGACATGGGCTCGCTCAGCGCGAATGGAAAGTCCTCTTAAATAGCGATCACAGTCTGAGAGCCTTTCAAGGTTGAAAATTTTGAGAAAATTTGCAGGCAAAATTTCTTCGAGCAGTTGAAGGTGTTCTTTATTTTTTTCAATAGAATAACTATTCGTTTTTTTAGATAATTCCTCATAACGTAATATCTGGCTTTTTACTTCTCGGCGTCTTCTGAGAACAGCAAGAACGGTTTCACAGATTTCCATGCCGGCTTTGTAGAACCCTCTGCTCTTGATTTCCGCAACAGTGGCTGTAAAGAGCTGTTTACTGTGAATAGTTCCAGAACCGGTTTTAAAAAGCTCTCTTACTATAAAATCAAGGAGCTGATCAACAGCCTGTTTTGAGTTCCCAAAACCTTCTGTCAGCCACAAAGAGGACGGACCTGAAAACTTTGTTGTGCAGAAACGTTTTAATACCTTGAATTGATCGGGAAATTGCAATCGATACAAATAGGACATTCCGGCTGTAGTTATGCTTTGCGCTGTATCTTGAGTGTTTTCGAAACAAATGGTAACGCCACCCTTTTCGGGAACAGGTTGGACAGCAGGATAGAGAAAACCTGCAATCTCATGTCTCTGCACGGTGTAAAGCTCAATTTTCAGCGGAATGGCGGAAAACTCCCAATTACTCACGACATGATTTTTCCAGAAGGATATCAGGTCCTCCTTCTGGGTGATTAGTTGATCTGTTTTTCTCGTGTCTTCCAATTTGCCAAAAGACAAGAGGAGGTTGTTAAAATTGCGCCCCGAAGCGATCACTTTGCCTTCCTGATCAAAAAGTTCGAAACGCATGAGGAGATGTTGGGGAAGACTCTTCGGCCAATCGGAACGGCGTATGGTTTTTGAAAACATTTTTAATAGAGCCCTTTCCAATGCTCGGTAGTAAGAACCTTGATTATTTATGATGGAATCGAGAACAAGGTCGACAGTATTGTTTAATGGAATAAATTGCTTTCGAATATTTTTGGGGAGGCCTTTTAACAGAAAAATGGTCTTTTCCCGCAAAAGCCCAGGAACTAGCCATTCAAAGATTTCTGGGTTGAGAGTTGCAGCTACGGCTGCAGGTATTCTGACTGTTACGCCGTCGTTTTCAACTCCTGGTTCGAAATGATACTCGAGTTTCAGTTGCAATGAGCCAATTGTGAGGGAAGGGGGGAAATCTGCAAGTTCGTTGGCATGAGGTTCTCGTTTGAGGATGTCACAGTCTTCCATCATAAGTGTTTTTTGTCCGTTTTTTTTCAAAAAACGGTTGAGAGTATATCGATCATATACATCTTCTCCCAAACGATGGTCATAAAATGTGAACAGTGCCGTATCGTCAACCAGGATGTCGCGTTTGCGCAATTTGGTTTCCGTTTCCTGCCAGCCTGCGATTATATTAAGATTATGTTGAAGGAAAGGATAAGTTCCGCGAATCTCTCCGGTTAACAGGGCATTTGCGATGAAAATTTCTCGAGCCTGTTGTCTATTGGATCTATCACGTCTACCGAAATTTACCTTTCTACCGGTGATGATCGGCAGGCCGAACAGGGTCACTTTTTCTTCGGCGATGACCTGACCCGTCTTTTTCTCCCAATGTGGATGCGACCATGAATATTTGCTAAGATGTTTACTGATATCCTCAAGCCATTCGGATTCGATTGTAGCAACGGTCAAGGCATAGAGCCTCGTTGTTTCGACAAATGAGGCGGCGATAATCCATTGACCTCCTTTCAAAAACTGATGGGAACCTGGAAATATCATCAACTCCCGACCGGAAGCACCTTGATAAATTTTATCCTTCTTTTTAAGGGCGATATTGCGCAAAAATCCAGCTGCCAGAGCCGAGTGGATCATTTGATACGAACTGTCAGCAACGTGTTCGGAGAAATCTTGATGGCGTTCCAGAATTCTTCCCATTTGATCGTGCAGGTCCAACCATTCACGCATTCTTTGATACGAAAGGAAATGTGACTTGCAAAATTTTTTTAACCTTGACCAGGATCGGACACCATCTTGGACGTCATGAAAAAGGTTCCATATATTTAGAAGAGACAAAAAATCGGATTTTGGATGAGCAAACTGTTTGTGCGCATCATCGGCTTGTTTCTCCATTTGAGCAGGACGGACACGAGGATCCTGGATGGCAATTGCTGAGGCTATGATGCGTATCTCTCTGAGACTGCCATTAGTTGCTGCTTCGATAATGACCCTCGAAATACAGGGATCAATGGACATTGTCGCCATAATCTTTCCATATCTGGTAAGACTTCGTTTCTCTTCGATAGCGCCCAGTTCGGTGAGGAGTTTTAATCCATCTTTGACGGCATTAGGATGGGGTTTGTCAATAAAAGGAAATGTAAGCGGATCTCCCAGATTGAGGTAGAGCATCTGCAACACCACAGCAGCCAGATTTGACCGACGAATCTCCGGTAAGGTATATTCATCCCTGTCAAGATAATCTTCTTCGGAATACAGGCGGACGCAAACACCTGGAGCAATTCGGCCGCACCTGCCTTTCCTTTGATTGCAACTGGCCCGGGAAACCCTGGTAATCGGCAGACCTGTCGTTCTTGCTCGAGCATTATAAATGGAAATCCTGGCAAGTCCGGAATCGACGACATATCGGATGCCTGGCACGGTAATGGAAGTCTCAGCAATGTTGGTCGCCACGACGATCTTGGTCTGTTTGTACGTGTTGAAAATTTTTCTCTGGTCTGCCGCCTGCAAACGGCCAAACATCGGCAGAATTACGACGTTGTCAAGCTGACCTTCGAGAAGATCACAGCACGTCCTAATATCCTGTTCGGTTGGGAGAAAGGCAAGGATATCTCCAGGTGGCTCGGTCATATACAACCGGGTTATGGTCTGCACACAATGTTCGATATAACCATCTTTGTCACTAAACTGATCTTCTGGAACAGGAAAATAACGAACTTCGACAGGATAGGTTTTCCCTTTGATTAAAACCACCGGAGCATCGGAAAAGTGGGATGAAAAGGCGGCAGTATCTATGGTTGCCGAGGTGATGATAAGTTTAAGATCCTTACGCCTTGTAAGAATGTTTTTAAATAATCCAAGGAGAAAATCAACATTGAGACTTCGTTCATGGGCTTCATCCAGAATAATAATTCCGTATTTTTGTAACAGAGGATCATGAAGAGTTTCGGCCAACAAAACGCCATCGGTCATAAATTTGATTCTGGTATTAGGTGTTGTGTGGTCGTGAAAACGGATTTTATAGCCAACAATATTTTCTCGTGTTCCAAGTTCTTCGGCGACCCTTGCGGATACGGAAACGGCTGCCACCCGTCGTGGTTGAGTACAGCCGATCAGGGTGGAGCTGACGGGAAAGGCCTCAAGACAGAATTTCGGAAGTTGCGTGGTCTTTCCCGAACCGGTGTCCCCTGCTACAATGATAACCTGTTCGGATGCTAAAAGACGAATAATCTCATCCCTGTGACGGGTAACAGGCAAGGTGTCCGGATAGGAGATATGCATGGAAAAGGAGTGAATTTTGCAGTATTTTATGGTATATTATAAGCATTTAATTCGATGTTTTTAACACACTCATACTTTTTCTGTCATTGAAAAAAGTGACCTGGTAGAAGCCCGAGTGACTGCTGGGGCGATACGATTGCCCCAAAGATTATAAAGCTAAATTGTCGGCCATGGAATTTTTTGTTTGACCGACAAAAAGAGGAGAAAACATGCAAGTGCGAAAGGCTGTAATTCCCGTTGCCGGTCTTGGTACACGGTTTCTACCGGCGACGAAAGCCATTCCGAAAGAAATGTTGACCATTGTCGACAGGCCGACCATCCAATATATTGTGGAAGAGGTGGTCGCGTCCGGTATAGACCAGATCATATTCGTCACCAGTGAAGGGAAATCCGCCATTGAAAATCATTTCGATTATAATTTTCATCTCGATTCCGTCTTGCGGGAAAAGAAAAAGACGGTGCTTGGAGAAGAATTGAATATGATTTCTAATCTGATCGATATTGTTTCTGTGCGGCAGAAAAAACCTTTGGGACTCGGACATGCCATATGGACGGCCCGCCATGTTATCGGAGACGAACCGTTCATGGTGCTTTTAGGGGATGACCTGGTTTTGAGCAAAATTCCCTGCGCCAAACAGATGTTGGAACTTTTTGAAGACGTGGGCGAATCAATCATCGCGGTCCAGAGGGTGCCTCACGATCAAACCCACCAGTACGGTATTGTCGAAGGAGATGAAAATGGACGTCCAAGGACGTTTAGAGTTACCAGAATGGTAGAAAAACCCGCCCCGGGAACGACGGATTCGGATATGGCCATTATTGGGCGCTATATCCTCATGCCGGAAATTTTTGACCTGTTAAAAAAGACAACTCCTGGTCATGGTGGCGAAATTCAACTGACCGATGCTTTACTTGCCTTGTCGAAAAAACGTTCGATGTTTGCCTATGAATTCGATGGGATACGTTTTGATGCGGGGGACAAACTCGGCTACCTCAAGGCAAATGTTGCCTACGGGTTACGACATACAGAGCTTGGCAAGCAATTCAAAGAACATCTGAAAAAGATCATAGCGGATTTATGATGCGGCTGGAGGTGGCAGTAGCCGCTCCTCTTGAGCACACGCTAACCTATCTTTTTACGCCTCAAGATCATTCTCTTTCCGACTCCGATATAGTCGGAAAGAGGGTGTTGGTACCTCTTGGAAGACGAAAGATTACAGGCTATGTCCTAGGGACGTGTCCTGACGAAGAAGTTGGGTATAACCTAAAATCCGTTCTGGATGTGCTGGATAGCAAACCGCTTTTTCATGCAAACTGCGTTGACTTCTTTCGTTGGCTTGCCGGGTATTACCATTTCCCGCTTGGCGAGGTGATAAAGACGGCCCTTCCGTCAGGTCTGACCGTTGGCAGCTTCAAAAACATTCAGGTTACCAAGTTCGGGCGCAAGAATGAAGATTTGCTCAATAAATCGGATGAGTCCCCTTGGGTTGTAGATCTTTATAAAAGAGGTTCTCTCTCCGCAACCGCCTATAAAAAAATTAATAGTGATAAAGAACAAAAAAAGACACTGGCGGAACTCATTCGGTTTGGCTTTGTCACTGTGTCGGAACAAGTAAAATCGGACAGTACCAGAGAAAAACAGGAGGTCTGCTATCGATTTCATCCGGAAATTCAATTTCCTTCGGATATCTTTGTATTTGAGAATGAGACCCTATCGATGCTTTGGAGATATTTGGAGAAAAAAACAGGAAACCAGGTGAAAAAGACGGAGGCAAAGACTTTTTATATTGCTGGGATAATAAGAAACATATCGGGAAACGAGCTGGTTCCACAAAAAGATTTGAACAAAGAATATCCTGGAGCAAGCAGGGGCATTCAAGGATTAATCGATAAAAATATAGTTATCAGATCTGTGAAAAGAATTTATCGAAATCCGTTTGGCGAACAGCTTATTCATTTCCCTCGGCCGGCCGAATTGTCTCTGGAACAGGAAACGGTGCTTAAGAGAATTACCTCAGCACTTATAGAAGAGAAATTTAAAGTATTTTTACTTCATGGTGTAACAGGTTCAGGCAAGACAGAGGTGTATCTCAGAGCTGCCGAAAAGACCTTGGCAAAAGGAAAAGATGTCCTGGTGCTGGTCCCCGAGATTGCTCTGGCAATACAACTGGAATCGCATTTCGTATCTCGATTTGGTGACAAGGTTGCGCTCTTGCATTCAGGGCTTACAGCCGGAGAAAGATACGATCAATGGTCTCTTGTTGCATCCGGAAAGGCAAAGATCGTTATTGGTGCAAGATCCGCAGTTTTTGCCCCTCTTATAAATCCAGGCTTAATTGTTGTGGATGAGGAACACGATCCAGGTTATAAGCAGGATGATTCTCTTCGGTATCATGGTCGTGATGTGGCTATTCTTCGAGCCCGTACCCACAATGCCGTGGTGGTGCTCGGTTCGGCAACACCTTCAATCAGCAGCTATTATCATGCTAAAACCGGGAAATATTCTTTATTACAGATGGATAAACGTGTTGCTGGTCGATTGTTACCTAAGGTTTCAATAGTCGATTTACGAAAACCTCAGGTTGCTGCACGGTCGCGAACGATTTTCAGTCCGGAACTTCTTGAGGCTTTACACACGAATCTCGAACGTAGAGAACAGAGCCTCCTCCTCTTAAATCGAAGAGGATTTTCTTCAACTCTTCTCTGCCGGGAATGCGGTACCCCTGTCCAATGCCGCCACTGCCACGTATCTTTGGTATATCACAAAAACCGGCAACGTCTTGTCTGTCATTATTGCGGATACAATCTGACTCATAAGCTGATATGTTCAAAATGTCTTTCTGATACCCTTGTTCCTGTAGGATTTGGAACGGAAAGGATCGAAGAGGAAGCGCATAATCTTTTTCCCCTGGCACGCATTGCCCGTTTGGATTCCGATACTGCAAAGGACAGAAAAAGATTCCTGAAGATATTGAGGGCTATGCACCAGCAAGAAATCGATATTCTGGTAGGAACCCAGATGATTGCCAAAGGCCATCATTTTCCCCAAGTCACACTGGTCGGAGCAGTTTGGGCGGACGGAGGATTGAATATGCCTGATTTCAAGGCATCCGAGAGGACATTTCAGCTACTCTCACAGGCAACAGGGAGAGCGGGTAGGGGCGAAAATCCAGGGAGAGTTCTTATCCAAACAATGCAACCTGATCATTATTCCATAGTGTTTGCCCGTGATCATCGGTACGAAGATCTTTTTGAACATGAGATAAACATCAGGAAAATCCCAAACTTTCCCCCCTTTGTTCGTCTTATCGTTTTTCTGATCCATGGGCCAGACGAATCCGATGTGACAAGAACAGCCCAGGCGTTGGCTGAGTGCTGCCGGCAAAGTAAAAACGCTTTATTTTCTCAGGGAAAAGACAGATCTCAAATGGAGATTCTTGGCCCGGCTCCGGCACCTTTGGACAGATTAAACGATCAGTTTCGCTGGCAAATCCTTTTAAAGGGATCACAGGTTGAAAATCTGCATAGGGTCTGCTCAGATGTGCTGGAGAAAAAGAAGCAGAAAACCATCGGCCGGACTTTGGTAACTGTTGATGTTGATCCGGAAAATATGATGTAGAGTTATTCTGCTATATTATCATCGGAGTCGGGAAAGAAAAGACACCTCAGGGATCGAAGATCGTCGTCTATTTCCATGTGAAGAATTTGGGCCAGGGCGTTTAAAATGACAATCGCATTTCGATCGGCATCAAGATGAGAGGCATGTTTGATCCGGTCTAAAATTCCCTTATTGACCTCTTCAATTTTTTCATAATACGATTTTACGTTTTTTAAGAAAAAGTCACAGGTTTTTCCCTGCTGATAGAGAAAATACTGGCGTAAAAGATAGACGGAAACTGAGCGGAACATGGCTTCGTCGACCGTAGCAAAGGGGAGGTGAAACCGTGCCATTGGTTTTAAGATATCCATGGTAGGACAGCCGCTTGTGGCCATGATGATTCCCATAATGGAACTGAGGCCGTCCTGGACGAGGGTATTTTTTGTTACGGTTCTTTCTGTGGTGACACAGGAAACAGTGCAGGCTTCATGTGATACGATATCTTTAAATGCCGTTACCAGCTCGGAGATATTCACTGCAATGGGACAGTAGTCCAAATCTCCACTCTCCAAAGTACAGCAGTTGCATTGGTGATAACCTTTTTGGGTCCAATCAGGACGGCTGTGTACTGTTGATCTGAAAAGTAATGTTTTTGCATCCAGTTGAATCAGAAACCTTTTTTTTGTTCCATTAGGAAAATCAAAGCAATATTTATATGTGATATCCGGAGTATTCATTGATTCCTGTCCTGATGCAGTAGAGAAGCGGCATTAGTATTGCAATGTGAATCGTTCTTGGGACACTTTTTTTATTTTCTCGAGCGGATCTCGCATTTTTTCTTCTTGGAAGAGAACTATTTGCTGGTTCTTTTTGCTAGAATTTAAACCATTTTTTCTTAGGTGTAAAGAGAATGACTTTATTACGTCCCTGGTTTTTTGCATTATAGAGTGCCGTGTCTGCCATATTGATAAATTGGTTTTTGGAAAAATGGTCTTCAATAGCCGGTTGACTGCTGGCGAGACCAAAACTTGCTGTAACTTTATATGGCTGGCGGTCTTGTTCAAAATTAGTTGTTTCAATAATCTCCCTTAATTTTTCACCAACTACAAGACCATCGTTACTGTCGGTCTCTGGAAGAATAATAACGAATTCTTCGCCGCCATATCGAGCAAGAGTATCATATTTGCGTAAATTTTCTCGAAGAATCCTTGCAAATTCTTTTAGTATAAAGTCGCCGACCTGATGCCCGTGGGTGTCATTAAAGACTTTGAAGTGGTCTATATCTATAAGCAGAAGTGAGATATATCCGCCATTACGAATGGATCGATTGATTTCCTGGTCGAGGGTATTCTGAAAAAATCTATGATTATATACTTCGGTAAGGCCGTCTATGTTGGCGAGATTATTTAGGAGTTTATTTTTTTCCTCAAGTTCCTTGGTAAGTTTCTCCAAGGCTATCTTCGCTTCTATCAACTGTTTATTCATTTGAGCATAATCAAGATTCATCAAACTCAAACGAATATTGGCCTCTTGTAGGATTTCCTGGACTGATTTTGTATTCTGGATGGCCAATCCGAAATATTCACCAGCCTGTTCTACTCGAGAATGAATCTCGTTAATTATTTTATCGATTTGTTCATTCTTAAGCCCAAGAAGCTTTTTCGCCTCTTTTTTAAATTGCCTATGGTATTCTTCAGGAGTTTGGGAGAAAAGTATATTGACTAGAAGATCTGATAGGTAGACTGCCTTTGTTGTTTGTATGATTTTCTGGTTGTCTCCCTGGTAAGATAAGGGATCGTGATGATAAAGAATCGGCTCAAGCAAAATCTCAGGAAATCCCCAATGCTTTGCTACCTCGTTACCAATATAGCAATGGTCTATGCCGAAAGTAGCTATCTCCGTATCCAGATGGTTGGTTTGATCCTTTTCCATACTTTCAAGAACAACGTCATACTTATCCGGGAAAGTTCTTGCCAGAATCAATTCGCCCAGATTTTGTAAAAGACCGGAAACGAATATTTCCTCCGTATCAGCGTCATTGACCTGTTCCAAAATCAACCGCGCAGCGACCGCTGAGGCCAAGGATTGCTCCCAGAACTTCTCGAAATTAAACCGGCTTGTTTTTTTTCCGGTTTTGATGGTGAGAAAGGAAAAGGACAGAACCAGGCTCCGAACAGCATTTGTGCCCAAAATTGAGACGGCCTGTTGGATGGAACCGATCTGCTGCGGAAAACTATAGAATGCCGAGTTGGAAACCTTGAGGATCTTTGCCGACAAAGAAATATCGCGCGATACAAGGTCGGCGATGTCGGAAAGTGTTGTATCTTCCCTCGAGGTCATGGAAATGAGTTTGGAGGCAACGGTCGGCAAAGTCGGTAGTTCATCGGAGCTGAGTACTGCTTTCAGCAGTTCTTCTTTTTGCATGGTCTTTTAGCTTATGGAAAAGGATTAATATGATAAAATATCAACGTATCAGTTGTTTTACTGAATTGGTTAGGGAATATAAAAAAATTAATAAGTTAAATGTGGATGTATTTTGCCGTATCCCAACGGATTATAGCTTTTTTATTACTTGAGATGCAAGTATTGAGGCAAAGAAACAGGATCCGGTTTCCGTAATTTTCTATCTGGGTATCATTGAAACTCAGTCTATCTGAATGGAAAGGGGAGAACTGTTCGTGTTTCGGGTCTCTGCAGTCTGAATGGCATAAGTGTTGCCCCAAGTGATGGGTTTATGGCGTCACGGGAAACGAATAGTTCTCCCCCTGGATCAAGTACCTGAACATTAGTGGTAAGCAGAATTTTTGATGGTTCGGCCGGGTTAAAAGTATATTTTTAAAAGTATGAGGAGCTATTTGGTGATAGAAATCATTTCCGGCTGCTGCCTAAACTGATGAGAAATCCCGGTAAGGCTTCATGAGACAGCAGGCCTGCCTAGGAAAGCCTCTTTAAGACCTTTTCATTGCGTTCTAAAAGACCCCCAAACCTCTGGTTAAAGATAGGCACGCTTTGGCTGGATGAGCCTTATTTCCTATCGTTATTGAACAGATTGTCTCGGGACCGAAAGATGTTGATAGCATGTTCTCAGATTGCTTCTCCAGCTTCCGGATATGTGCAAATTTCTCCACAGTAGTTTTTAAAGATAAGATGAGTCCCCTTGGCCAGGATAAAGTCAGGAGAAAGGGGGATTTTTCCTTTTCCGCCTGGAGCATCAAGAGCGAGAGTTGGAATAGCCATTCCAGAAACCTTACCTGTCAGGGAGCGAATAATGTTGATGCCTGTTTCCGTGGACGTGCGAAAATGGTTGGTGCCACGTGTTAAGTCAGCTTGAAAAAGATAGTAGGGCTTTACTCGTATTCTGAGAAGAGAGCGCATAAGGGATAGGATTACAGTGGGATCGTCGTTTATTCCCTTTAAAAGAACGGTCTGACATCCCAATGGTATTCCTGCATCAGCCAACAAACCACAGGCAATAGCAGCCTCTCTTGTTACCTCTGTTGGATGATTAAAATGCGTATTAATGTAAATCGGATGAAATTTTTTCAAGATGGAAGCCAGTTTTTTGGTTACCCGCATGGGCAAAGTAGAAGGAACCCGGGTACCGATTCGGATTATTTCAATGGAAGGAATCCGGCGTAAGTTTTTTAATAGTTCTTCTAAAATCTCGTCGTCCAGTAACAAAGGATCCCCTCCGGATACAAGGACATCCTTAATTTCGGGAGTTTTTTTTAGATAATCGAGTCCAGCACGAATGGTATCGGAGCAGATGGACATTTTTAATGTTCCAACCTTTCGTTTTCTGGTACAGAACCGACAGTACATTGCACATTGATTGCTTACCAAAAAAAGCGCTCTATCTGGATAACGATGGACAAGATTAGGTACAGGACTCAGGTCTTCTTCACCCAGGGGATCCTCTATACAAATATTATCCGTTAGTTCTGCTGGGTCGGGAACGGCCTGTTTCCAGAGAGGGTAACCGGAAATCTTGATAAGATTTAAAAAATATGGATTAATACGCATCGGAAAGTTTGCTATTACATCCTCCAATGCTGTATCATTGCAATTTAAATATTTTTGCAGATCTGAATATGTTGTGATACTTTCCTGCAGTATGTCTTTCCAATGTGTCATGGCAAGTCATTATGGAGCATAGTTATCTGCTTGTCAATCGGACATGCAGTTATAATAGAATTGAAGAAAATAAAATAGGGAAAGAACCATGACTGAGCACGAATACCGTTTCAAGTACGATGAGTATGGGAATACTCAAGAGATTCTGGTTTATGGAAGCGGTGCTTCCATTCATTCCATCAGTTTTGTCAACAAAGGTACCGCTTTTAATCTTGCAGAGAGAAAACAGCTTGGCCTTGAGGCGGCCTTACCTCCTGCTGTTCGAGATCTCCAACACCAAGTTGATGCGACAATAGGTAAGGTTGATGCGAGGCCGGATGACGTCCAGAAATTTATCTATATTCGGTCATTGTTCGATCGAAATGTAACATTGGCCCATGCTCTTATCCAAAATAATATTGAGAAATACATCGGAATTATCTACACACCGACCATAGAACTTGCGGTAAAGCAGTATTCGTCCATGTTCAGACAAGCTAACGGTCTGCATTTTTATCCA
This sequence comes from Desulfocapsaceae bacterium, assembly GCA_046704745.1. Taxonomy (GTDB): domain Bacteria; phylum Desulfobacterota; class Desulfobulbia; order Desulfobulbales; family Desulfocapsaceae; genus CAWGGS01. The sequence continues at coordinate 141,810 of JBJKRL010000024.1, forward strand.
GGCAATATCGATAACGCAGAAAATATCCTGCGACAGTTTTTGCATAGGGATATCAGGATAGCCGTCGTCACAGATAATCAGGGAATAATGGGTTTGGGTGACCAGGGCGCGGGGGGGATCGCCATTTGCCTTGGTAAACTGATGCTTTACACCCAAGGTGCAGGGATAGCCCCATGGCATTGTCTGCCTATTTCTCTCGATGTTGGAACTAACAATAAGGCTCTTTTGACGGATAATGAGTATCTTGGTTGGCGGCATGAACGACTTCAGGGTGAAGAGTATCTGAAATTCATCGGTCGTTTTGCCCGAGCATTTAGAAACGTCTTTCCCAATGCCATATGCCAGTGGGAAGATTTTTCCAAACAGAATGCGTACAGCATTCGTGATGCCTTTTCTGATGACCTGATCTCATTCAACGAAGATATCCAGGGAACTGGAGCAGTAACCCTTGCTGCAATCTTCACAGCTATGAGAATCAAAAATGAGCAGTTAAAAGATCAGGTTTTTCTTATCCATGGTGCTGGTACGTGCGGTGTTGGTATTGCCGAACAGATTGTGCTTGCTTTACAGGAAGAAGGTCTGAACGAGAAACAGGCAAAAGACCGAATTTTTGTCATCGATTCAAAGGGAGTTGTGAGAAACGATAGAGATAATGAACTCTATAAAATGAGATTTGCCAAAGATCCCGGGCAGTATCCATGGTTATTGGATGAGGGGATGAGCCTTGATGATATCGTTCGGCAGGTAGGTGCCACTGTACTTATCGGGACCTCGGGGCAAGGAGGTTGTGTTGGATGTTTTACCGAGGAAGTTATCAAAGAAGTAGCAAGAAATACCGAGCGGCCTGTGATTCTGCCGTTATCGAATCCCATACCTGTTATCGAAGCACTGCCGTCAGATATTTATAACTGGACCGATGGTAAGGCCCTGGTTGCAACCGGAAGTCCTTTTGAACCTTATGTGCATAACGAAAAAATCCACAGGACTGCCCACTGCAGTAACGCTTTGGTTTTCCCTGGTGTCGGATTGGGTATTCTTGCCTCGGGCGCCAGAGAGGTCTTGCCAAGCTTTTTTACAGCCGCAGCGCATGCCGTTTCCGATTATGTTTTGAAAGATTGCATGGAAGAGGGCCGTCTTGTTCCGACAGTTGGTAAATTAAAAGAAGTCAGTTTGAAGGTTGCGCTTGCAGTAGCAATGTGCGCCGTTCATGAAGGGGTAAGCAAACCCTGCGTTTATTCTCGTTTCAAGCATGAAAATGATGAGGCGAGAATGAAGGAATTGATCACAAAAATGCGTTGGGAACCTGATTATCTGCCGCTGATTGCAATGTAGTTCGAAAGAAAGATTTATATCATTTGCCGGGAAATGATTTTGTAAAAAAGCTGGCCCCGCTCTTTTAAGCGGGGCCAGCTTTGCGACTTGTTGAATTAAATTTTAACTCATTACGAATTTTGCATCTCACAGGCCATAATGGTCTGTTTGCAGAGAACCCAGGTGGTAACAGAACCTACTCCGGCGGGAACCGGAGAAATCTTTTGAACTATGGGTTCTGCCTCAGCAAAATCTACATCACCGCAATATTTTCCGGGATTATCGGGATCGGGGTTAATACCGACATCGATGACGATTTGTCCGGGGCTTACATAATTACCTTTGATCATCTTTGCTCTACCCACAGCTGCTATGAGTATATCTGCGTTCTTGCAGACATCTGGCAGGTTTTCGGTTCGGGAGTGACAGATGGTGACCGTTCCGTGTTCCCGTAACAACAACATCGCCAAGGGTTTCCCAACGACCAGAGATCTTCCGACGACGACGCACTTTTTGCCTTTGATTTGAATGTCATAATGATGAAGCATGTCCATACAGGCCGTGGGCGTGCAGGGTGGGAAGCCGGTGGGATCATCTGTGAAAATTTTGGCGGCACCACCGACAGTTAGACAATCTACATCTTTTTCCACCGGGATCAAGGCTCGTATTTTCTTTTCGTTTAAATGCTTGGGCAAAGGAGAAAACATTAAAATACCGTGCACTTCTTTCATATGCCCAACTTTTTGAACGGCGTCTTCAAATGCTGCCTGTTCGATGTCTTCCGGGTATTCGAATACTTCCGAATCCATTCCCAGGGCAGCGCAGGTTTTTTTTGCCCCTCCTTCGTAAAACAGGTCGTCAGGCCGTTGTCCAACTCGGATGATGCCGAGTTTCGGTGCTAGCCCTTTGGCTTTCAACTCTTCGACCTTGGTGATCAATGTCGCTTTCATGGCGTCAGCCACGGGTTTTCCTTTCAACATTTCTGCCATCGTAACATCTCCTTATTTGGTCAATTTTGCTAATACAAGGGCCAAGGTTTCATCTGCAATTTTGGAACCGGTGTTGAGCAATTCTTCCATCTCTTTACGGGTTGCGTTGCAAAATTCCTGATCCTTGATGGTATTGAGGTTAATGATTACGTTCAGACTTCCTGAAATCAAAGCGCTTTTAAGAAATACAACGCCACAGCCAACATCGGAGATGGCGATCATGGTACCAATTTCACCCATTCTGGCATGAATTTTTATTCCCTCAAAGGCTGCCCGCATAATCTCCATAGGAACTCCGCATGCTACTTTGCAACAGTTCTCCATGGTTTCTTCCTTGTATTTAGCTTCTTGAGGGGTGGTTTTCGGAAGACTGTAAGCCTTGGACAAAGGTTCAAAGACCTCGGCGTCCTTATCAACTAGCCTCTTAAGCTTTGCTATGATGTCCTCACCTTGAGCAATAAGGTCTTTTGCTTCCCCTTCCACGTCGGCATATTTTTTCTTACCGACAGTAAGGTTTCCCACCATATTGGAAAGGGCCATTCCGATGGCGCCTCCCATTGCAGCTGCGCCTCCTCCTCCTGGGACAGGTGCTTTTGATGCAAGTACTTCGATGAATGCCGAACAGGTTTGCTCTACCATTGTCATTTTCGTTCTCCTTTCTGATTTATAGTGGCATGGAGGTCAATTCCTTCAAATGTGCGATAATCATTTATTGCAATTCCAAGGTTTGACCCTGTTCCTAAAGACTGTACCTTACAAACAATCGCATCTTTTATATTCCGATGAGGTTTGTCCTTATCGATTTTAACCTTTACGGGGATTTACATTGACCTTTCCTTATAACAGTCAACAAGTATCACGGCAATATTTTAAATGTTTTTTTCAGCAAGAGTCTTCTATACAACGGGTAATACCGTGAAAAGAGATTGAGAGAAAAAAAGAGATCAAGTATTAGTTATAAGAGAGTTGAAATAAAAGGACACTGATCGATAACTGGTCTGAATCCATTCCAGCCTTCTCTTATTCCCGATTGAGGATCTCAAATTGCAACGAAATGAGATTCTGTTTCAATACCGAATAACTCGTGCTTTCGTAAATTTTTTTTCTCAAAAAAGCGCTTCCGGGAATATGTTTAAAATATCTCCCAATGATATTTTTGAGGGAACCGAGCATACGATCTGTTGGGTGCAGATGGTTGTCGATGAGCTCCAGGTGCCGAAATACTCCAGTCATAACCGATGGGAAATCTGTAGGTTTCCCAGATTCTTGGAATACCCAGGGATTTCCTAAGGCGGCTCTTCCTACCATGACGCCGTCGCATCCTGTTTCATCCATCAGAGTGATTCCCTCATGGTAGGTTGTAATATCGCCATTGCCGATAACGGGAATTGACACCGCTTGTTTTACCTGGGAAATAATGTGGTGGTCCGCTCTGCCGCTAAAACCTTGTGCCCAGGTTCGTCCATGTATTGTTATGGCTGAAGCACCTGCATCTTCGGCCATTTTGGCAAAGGAGACTGCATTGATATGAGTTGAGTCGATTCCGGAACGAAATTTGACCGTTACCGGCAATCCGCTGCATTCTCGAACGTTGACAATAATTTTTTCAGCTAATAGTGGATTTGCCATCAAAGCAACGCCGGCACCGTTTTTTGTCACTTTTCGAACAGGACAACCCATGTTGATATCGATACAGTCGGGTGAAAATCCGGCAAGGCATGCAGCTGCCTTTCCCATAATATCAGGATCGGCTCCAAAAAGTTGAAATGCAGTTGGACGTTCTTCAGGAGTTGAGGCAAACATAGACAATGTTTTTTTTTGCCCATAAATAACACCGTGGCAGCTAATCATTTCAGAAACACACATTCCTGCACCATACTCACGGCAGAGCAGGCGAAATGGGAGGTCTGAATACCCGGCAAGAGGAGCAAGGAAAAAAGGCGGATCTATTATACAACCAGAAATATGTAACATGAAATGGATGGCTACCGGAAGAAGGGTTGCCTTTGGAAAGATAGACTTGCGAATCTCATCTCATCACAAGTGTACTGTATTGCAAAACAGTATTTGTACTTTATTTGACTTTCAAATGTCTTAATTTACTAAGGGTACGAAGATAGATATCTTCCGAGAGATCGTCGATAATCTTATCTAATGCCTTGGATTCATTGTCGCTGGTCACTGTACTGTCGCTACTGATCGCATATGTTTCAGAGTAAATCTTATTTGGGACTTCTATGAGAATTTTATCTGACTTCATATTCTTAAGTATATAGCGTACTGTCAGCCGCACCTTGGCCTGAGTGGTTATATTATTAACGCCATAGGTAAGACTTGGAATATCGATTGATATGATCTCACCGGCAAGGATCATATCGGCTCCAGCTTTGTCTCTTTGGACTTTGATGGAGCCGCTTTTTTGATACCATTTAATCAGGGATACATAAATCTTTGAATCAAGGTTTAATTCACTTGTTCTGTTTTGCCAGTTGCTAATATAGAGAGATAATTCAGGGCCGTTATAAACATAGGGATTATGATATCCGCAAGAAGATGGGAGGAAGATCAACAGAATATAGAACGGCAGAAAGCGGATTAACGATTTCAATGGCAGTCTCCATTACAAGAAGTTTTTCGGTTGATTGCTGTTATTTCCATTGGACCAACAATTGCGGAATTGTCCGTATAATAGTATTAAACAACAATATTCACAAGTTTCTTCTTAATAATGATGGTCTTTTTTATAGTCTTAGAATTAATGAATTTTATGGCATTTTCATCTGTTAGAGCCTGTCTTTCAAGTACATCGTCTTCAATATCGGCAGGAACCTGAAGACGGGAACGCACTTTACCGTTGACCTGTACGACAATGGTCAGCATATCTTCTTTCGCCGCATCCTCATCAAAAGTCGGCCAGGGTTCTTTTTCAATGGATGTTGTGTGGCCGCAGTATTCCCACATTTCAGCACTGAAATGGGGAACCATGGGAGAAAGTAAAAGAATAATGGTATTTATCGCCTTTTGTATTACCTGATTCTCAGGACGCTCTATTTGTCCGTCTTCACAGGAGGAGGAAAGAATATTGAAGAGTTCCATTATGGCGCTGATGGCCGTATTAAAATGGAAATTGTTTTCAATATCCTGCGTGACTTTGCGAATGGTCTGATGCATCTTGCGGTTTATCGTCCGTCCACTTTCAGACAAGTTTTGCTGCAGGATTTCAGGTGCTGAAGAGGCCTGGGCATGGCTTATGATAAAGCGGTAGACACGGTTAAGAAATCTCGATGCTCCCTCAACGCCTTGAGCGCTCCACTCAAGGTCTTTCTCCGGTGGGGCGGCAAAAAGACTGAAGAGACGAACTGTATCGGCACCGTATTCGTTGATCAGATCATTGGGATCAACGACATTGCCTTTAGACTTCGACATCTTCATTCCGTCTTTGATAACCATACCTTGGGTTAAAAGATTGGTGAAGGGTTCGTCAATTTCAAGGTAGCCGAGGTCTCTTAAGACTTTGGTAAAGAATCGCGAATAGAGAAGATGAAAAATCGCATGCTCAACCCCACCTATATACTGATCAACGGGTAGCCAAAAAGATGCTTTTAGAGGATCAAGAGGAGACTCGGTATATCGAGGGCTGGCAAATCTGGCGAAATACCAGGATGATTCAACAAAAGTATCCATGGTATCGGTCTCTCTTCGAGCCTCATTCCCGCAGGATGGACAGATGGCTGTATAAAAAGATTCTCGCTGATCGAGAGGGGCGCATTCGTTGTGGCTCGTATCAGTATCTTCGGGGAGAACGACTGGTAGTTGTTCCACTGGTACCGGTTGGATTCCGCAGGCATCGCATGAGATCATTGGTATTGGCGCACCCCAATAACGCTGTCTCGATATTCCCCAGTCACGCAGTCTATAGGTGATATGAGCCTTTCCGAATCCTTGTTGTTGGGCGTACCGAATGATCTCTCCTTGGGCCGTGGTTGATTCCATGGTGCTGAAAGTGCCGGAAGCGGCAAGTATACCTGGTATAACCGAGGCTTGAGTCATTGTATCAGCATCCAATGTCTGCCCTTCAGGAATGACAACCGGCAGGATCGGCAGTGAATATTTTTGCGCAAACTCAAAGTCCCGTTGATCGTGAGCCGGAACAGCCATAACCGCACCGGTTCCATATTCCATCAGGACAAAATTGGCGATATAAATCGGGATTTTTTTGCTGGTGAAGGGATTGATGCAGTAGCGACCTGTAAAGATACCTTCCTTTTCAACTTCGACTTCGAGGATGTGTTTTTGTTTTTCATTTATTATTCTAGTTGCGAATGCCTTGATCTGTGCCTCATTGTCAGACCCTGCGATTAAGGTTTCAAGCAGGGGATGTTCAGGCGCAATCGAAAGAAAGGTAACTCCAAAAATGGTGTCGGGGCGGGTTGTGAAAATAGGGATAACCTCATCCATTCCTGCAACTTTAAAATCACATAAAAGTCCTGTAGATTTGCCAATCCAGTTGCGTTGCATGGTTAGGACTTTTTCTGGCCAACCCGCCAGATTATCAAGGTCGGCAAGCAATTCCTCAGCATAATCGGTTATTTTAAAGAACCAGCCGTGCATTTTTCGTGGAGTGACAGTCTCGCCGCAACGCCAACAGGCCCCTTCCTCAACTTGTTCGTTTGCAAGAACGGTTTGGCAGGAGTTACACCAGTTTACAGTCGTCGCCTTTCTATAGATCAAACCCTTTTTATACATCTGGAGAAAAAGGAGCTGTTCCCAGGCATAATATTTAACATTGCAGGTGGCAATTTCACGGTCCCAATCATAGGAAAGACCTAATTGCCGTAGTTGATTGCGCATGTAGGCAATATTGTCGTATGTCCACTTTGCAGGATGTGTTTTATGTTTTATGGCAGCGTTTTCGGCGGGAAGACCAAAGGCATCCCAGCCCATGGGATGGAGGACATTGTATCCTCGCAGACGTTTGTATCTGGCAATTACATCGCCAATGGAATAATTTCGGACATGCCCCATATGTATACGACCGGAAGGGTATGGGAACATTTCAAGCACATAATATTTGGGCTTTTCTTTTTCTTCTCCAACGCTAAAGGTATTGTGGCTGAGCCACCGGCTTTGCCATTTAGCTTCAATGGTCTTGAAATCATATCTTTCATTTGAAAATGTGCCGCTCATGCTTGCTGCCTCTTGGTGAATAATTCTCAGCCAAATGGAAAAAATATTTGCCTTTTGGAAGGAGGATAATGTTGGATTAAGTGTACGGCTCGTCGAATGTAGTCATGTTTTCAAACATAGTGAATTCTTTAAGAAATGTCAATTTTACACTCCCCGTTGGGCCATTTCGCTGTTTGCCGATAATGATTTCTGCAGTTCCCTTATCAGGGTTGTCTTCGGATTTGTTGTAAACCTCATCTCTATAGATAAAACAGATCACATCCGCATCCTGTTCGATGGCCCCAGACTCACGGAGGTCCGACATCATCGGTCTTTTATCGGTTCTGCTTTCCAGACCGCGATTTAGCTGAGAAAGAGCAAGGACAGGTACTTTGTATTCTTTTGCCAAGGCCTTTAAAGAACGCGATATCTCACTTATTTCCTGTGTTCTGTTTTCAATTGAACTCCTGCCTCGCATGAGTTGGAGATAATCCACCATGATCAAGCCAATTTCGTATTGTGAGGCAAGACGGCGAACTTTTGCCCGCATTTCAAGAATTGAGATGGCAGGAGTATCATCGATAAAAATGGGGGCATCAGAGAGCATTCCCACGGCGCGGGTTAATTTAGGCCAATCATCGGTATTAAGTCTTCCTGTACGGATACGATGAGAATCTATTCTACCGACCGAACTAAGCAGACGCATGGCCAACTGTTCTTTTGACATCTCAAGGCTGAAGATGCCGACGCCGATTTTTTCAACAAGAGCGGCATGCTGAGCAATGTTCATTGCAAAAGCAGTTTTTCCCATGGAAGGCCTTCCTGCAAGAATTATCAAGTCCGAAGCTTGAAGGCCGGCTGTCATCTTGTCTATTTCATAGTATCCGGTGGGGACACCTGTAATGAGCTCCTGCCTTTTAAAAAGTTTTTCAACCGTCTGGAAAGCGGAGGGAATGATATCAGTAAGTGCTACGAAATTCTGACTGCTTTTTCGACCTGCTATCTCAAAGATTGCCTGTTCGGCTTCGTCAACGAGATTATCAATATCGCCCTGTTCATCATAACATCTGGTCGCAATCTCAGTATTGACCTGAATGAGATTTCGCAAAATGGCTTTTTGCCGGATTATACGAGCATAGGAACCAAGGTTTACAGTAACTGGGACAATTGAAGTCAAAGTCGCCAGATAAGCCGCCCCGCCGATTTCATCAAGCTGATTTTTATCTTTTAATAGATTGGTTACAGTTATTAGGTCTTGAGGTTCGTTTTTCTCAAAAAGTGCAACAATTGCCTCAAATATTACCTTATGGTTATTTTTATAAAAGTCAGTCGGACTGAGAATTTCGAGAACAGTGCTAAGAGATTTGTCTTTGAGTAAAAGAGAGCCGAGTACAGATTGTTCCGCCTCAATATTCTGGGGTGGAATTTTTGCGGAAGCGGGCATTATGCTTTTTAGTACCGATGAAGGATGCTCTGGCATTGTTCTCAGCAAAAAATAAAGAGTTAATCAAATAAAAACACACCTCTGAGAAAAGCCCCAAGGTGTGTTTTCGGCAAGAGGAAATTCACTTGCCTGGCATCATGCAATGCTTTGCTGATCTATTCCCCTGAACCCTGGGCTATGACCTTTATTATAATCGGGGTGATCAAGTCAAAACCAACTTTGATATTTACGGTCGTTTCGCCGAGAGTTTTTATAGGTTCAGATAAAAGAACCATTTTTTTCTCGACAGTTATATTTAAAGCAGCAAGTTTTTCGCAGATATCATTACTTGTAACGGAACCGAAAAGTTTCTCGTCATCACCTGCTAATTGTTGAATTTCCAGTACGATTCCGGCAAGTTTTTTTGACAACTTTTCAGCTTCTTTGCGTTGCTCAGCAATACGAGTTTCAATAACGGCTCGATTTTTGTCTAGAATTGCGATGTTTTCGGCGTTGGCAACAACGGCTTTTCCTTGGGGCAAAAGATAGTTTCGTCCATATCCGGGTTTTACGGTGACAACATCGCCTTCTTGTCCGAGGCTGGTAATCGTTTCTTTAAGAATGAGCTTCATTTGGTGACTCCTTATAATAATTATAGGATGTTAATCCGATTGTGAGTGATTGGAATGGTATTTGATATCCTCGTCATGCCGATTGGTTTAAACGTCGCAAGTCCAACCAGGTATCTGCTATCCCGATGATGAGAAGAATCAAGGTTCCTGTTGATTGGATAACAGCCAATATGTAGAGTGGGATACGAAAAAACAATGGCATATTCCATTTATTAAGATAAAAGACGACAATAGAAAGTCCCTGAAAAATAAATAAAATACTTACCAATATCAATAAATTAATCCCGATATTTCCCAACAAGGATAAAGGCGCGAGAGCAAGCACTGCTGAAAAGATCTCTGCCCATATCAATTTGTCCGGCAGCCTCCACAGTTTGTATTCAGGCCAGGGGGCCCGGCCTGTAAATTTCAGAGCCAGACGGTTTCCGTAAACCATTGTCAGCCAGACGGTTAAAAGGACAAAATTACTCAACACAGCCGGTAAAATTACCGGGAAGAGTGTCTTCGTCCGGGTAAGCATCTGCTCGATCAAAATTAAAGAATCGACAGGAATGGTTTTATTATGCCTATATGTCTTAAGAAGAAAATCCAGCCAATTCTGTACATCGTGAATCAGAGCTGAATAAGAAAAAGCACTATTTACTGCAACAAGTCCTCCCCAAAAGGCAAGCCAGCAGATCCCCAAGGCGAGTGTTGCTTTGAGACCTGTCATCAACTGACCATCTGATCTCGCGGCACACCGAGCAATAACATAACCGGATGGAACCGACGCTAAAGCGATAAGATAGAATGGCAGTGTTCGCAGTAGAATGCAGACAATTAAGGCGAGAGCAGCACCTTGAAAAACTATCTTATTTCCAGAGTTCCAACCAAAAATATATAAAAAAACAAATGTTATCAGCGGAACAAAACCATTGATCCAAAAAAATAATGGCCATTGAACGCCGGGTAATATGAGAACCGTAGAGAAAAGGAATACATGTTGGAAAATGCTGATTCCATCAGGTTTCCTTTCAACCTGGCTCACGCCGTTTAGCTCCTTAACTTTCTTAACTCTGGACAGAACCGGAGTAAGGGAGAAGAGCAATGTGACGTGCTCTTTTAATTGCTTCACAGAGTTGTCTCTGATGGGTTGCGCATGTTCCGACTATTCTTCGGGGAATAATTTTACCCCTTTCTGAAACAAAATTTTTTAGTGTCTTAACATCCTTGTAGTCAATAGAAAGTTCCTTGTCAGCACAAAATCTGCAAACTTTTTTTCTTGAGAATATTTTTTGTGGTCGTTGGGTCATTGTCAATCTCCTGATAAATGATGATCTCGTAAATTCTAAACAATTGTGAAGAAAATAAGACGATACAATAAAGTATGCTTGTCAGCTTTTGGTCTGTAGACTCTTACGAAGCCTAAAAAGCTGGTATTGAACAAGCTGTTCTTTAGTCTTCGTCACCAATCGAATCGTCATCGGCGTCGTCGGGGAGTTCCTCTTCCTGATTCTCATCCTTTTCATTGGCTAATGCTGCTGCAGCCTTACGATCGGCGAGATCGGCTGTTGCTTTGACGACTTCCTCTGCTGTGATTGTATCAGATGTCTTTACGGTAAGATAACGGAGAACAGAATCATCAATTCTGAATTTTCGTTCCATCTCCGCTACAGCTTCTGGGGATCCAGCAAAATCGTAATAGATGTAATAACCCAAAGATTCTTTTTTTATGAGGTAGGAAAGTTTTTTCATACCCCATTTATCCAACTCAATTATCTGTCCATTATCGGACGTAATAATGTTAGTTGTGTTGTCAATAAGAGTGCTGATCTGTTCTTCGCTTAGAGTAGGTCTGAGAATACAGATCGTTTCGTACCTGCGCATGTGTTCCTCCTCGTGGACTCATGTGTTGTGGATTATTCATCCATTTTGTTTCGGCTCTCGAACGCCTTAAAGGCGGTAAAGAGCGAAGAGGCTTTTTAGTGTAACCCTATAGTCTACAATATACTTTGTCGGTTGAGGTTAAACCCTTTATGTAAAGGTCGAAAGTATAAATACTATCAATTTAACAAAGAGATAACCGCCGAATAAACATTAAAACTTACATATTCTATAAAATAAAGTCAATTTCTTTTTAATTTTTCTTGAGATTTAATAGTTTCCCATTGTTTTCTAAGAGACTCTTCATCATTAATCTGTACCCCAGCAAAAACATGTGGATGTCTTCTTATTAATTTTTTGTTAATTGACTGAATTACATCTCTCAATCCGAATGTCTTGCTTTCGGCCTCGATCTCAGCTATCATAACAATTAAGAAGAGGAGATCTCCGGCTTCTTCGCAGATATTGTCCGAATCGTTCTTCTCTATTGCCTGGAGCAATTCATTGAACTCCTCCCGCAGATATTTTGTAAGTGAAGAAATGGTCTGTTTTTTATCCCAAGGACAACCGTTACTCCCTCGCAGCTTCTTAACAATATTCACAAGTTCTAGGAATTCTTTCTCAATCTCATGCATCAAAAAACCTCTTTTGTTAGAAAAAAATTGAAAAACTAAGAATATGTATTAAATTTATTCGTGGTGAAAACTCAATTTATTTTTCAAAAATGCCAATATCAAAAAAAATGTTGACTTCTGAGACCTGACCAAATAAGTAGCGTGTGATGGTGGTTAATCCGCCAATCGGAAAGATAAAATCAATTTCGGGGAGGGGGCAACCGTGTTGGAACTATTTTTTCGAAGGAGCAAGGAAAATGAAAAACAAACAGAAAGAAGGATCAACGATGGAAGATGAGAGAAAACAAAAATTCCTGTTGGAGAAACACAAGGACATTGCAAGGATTGATCAGGAAACGAAAAGGACACATGGTTGGTATGTCAGAGTCAGGTTTCTAGGGAAAACCCATTCAAAATTCTTTTCTGACAGAAAGTGTGGCGGTCGTTATTCGAGTCTTCTATCTGCGATTTCCTGGCGGAACAAAACCGAGAAGAAACTCGGAAAAGTGCGTACAAACAAGCATATGGTTACTGTAAGCAATTCGGGAACCGGGGTTGTTGGCGTGCGGCTGAATGAGAAACTCAACAGATATGAAGTAAGTTGGGTTACTGATCAAGGAAAACAAGGCAAGACATCAGTTTCTATTGCAAAGCATGGTAAAAAGGCTGCATTTTCAAGAGCATGCGCTATTCGTAGAGAACGAGAAAATGCACGACTCGGATATTCCTCATAAGGTATTTCCGCTAGAATTTGTGATGTGTCAATGAGATAAGTACCGGGGATTACTTGTTTGACATTGATTATGAACGGAGATTACGGTGACTTGAAAATTCAGGTCATTGTAATCTCCGTTTTTATTTGCTGGTTTTGCTTCCTCTATTGTAGGTTTGTAATCTTTAACGATACATCATTTTGATTTATTAATGGGGAGGGATATGCAAAAAGCGTTGACAAGAAATTTAGAAAAGTGTCTAGTAACATGTTACATATTAGAAAATTAATATCTTGACAAGGTAAGAGTTATATTTAACAAAATGAGGTTTACATAATGTATGCGATAGTTCGTACAGGCGGGAAACAATATCAGGTTGCCAATGGTGATCAGTTACGCGTCGAAAAACTGGATGGAAATGTTGGCGACACTATAGAACTTGCCGATGTGCTTATGGTAGTCAATGATGGGAAGGTTGAAATAGGGCAACCAGTGGTGGAAAACGCCAAAGTTTTGGCAACCATAGCTGAGCAGGGAAGAGCCAAAAAAGTGATTGTATTCAAGAAAAAAAGAAGGAAAGGATATCGTCTGAAAAACGGTCACAGACAATCATATACTGCAATAAAGATTAAAGAGATTTCAGCCTAATTTTGGCCGGCGCATATAGATGAGGTTTGTACTTTAACTTAAGGAATATCTTAAGTATCGATAGAAGGAGCAACAAATGGCACATAAAAAGGCAGGCGGCAGCTCAAGAAACGGTCGCGACAGCAAAGGACAGAGAAGAGGGGTAAAACGTTTCAGCGGCGAAACGGTGAAGGCCGGTAATATTATTATTCGTCAGCTTGGAACCAAAATTCATCCGGGAAGCAATGTGGGCTGTGGAAGAGATTATACCCTTTTTGCCAAGATCGACGGTGTTGTGAAATTTGAAGCTTTTGGGAAAGAGAAAAAAAGGGTGAGTGTTTATCCTGAAGGCTGAAAATCTCACAAAGACTGCCTGAAACTGTAGCTAATCGGCACAGGACAAGAACAGGAAAAAAACTCGACCCCATATCTGTTGGCGGTCGAGTTTTTTTATTGGTGGATTTTTCCTCGTCAGGATTTCTCAATTGACACAGTGTAGATGAGATATGCCGGTTAGGGATCATTGAGAGAATCATATGGCTTTTGTTGACGAAGCAAAATTTTTTGTCAAAGCAGGAGATGGCGGCAATGGATGTATCAGTTTTAGAAGAGAAAAATACATTCCAAAAGGAGGGCCGAATGGCGGAGATGGAGGTCGTGGCGGAAACGTTTTTATTCGATCGAATAAAAAAATACACTCGCTGATAGATTTTCGTTACCGTTCTCATTTTAAGGCTGAAAATGGTGTAAGCGGACAGGGAAAGGACATGCATGGCAGGAACGGAAAGGATTGCTTCATGGAAGTTCCTGCCGGATCAGTGATAAAGGATTCTGAAACCGGAGAAATACTGGCGGATCTTATCAACGATGGTGATACCTTTATTGCCGCCACCGGAGGTGAAGGAGGTCTGGGGAATACCCATTTTGCCAGTGGGACCAACCGAACACCGAGAGTTGCAACTAAAGGAAAAAAGGGCGAGGAAAAATGGTTGAAAATAGAGCTGAAACTTATAGCGGATGTCGGCCTTGTGGGCCTGCCTAATGCTGGTAAATCAACCTTGCTTTCGCGACTTTCAGCAGCAAATCCCAAGATAGCCGATTATCCATTTACGACCTTGGAGCCCCAGCTGGGTGTTTTGCAATTTCCAAACATGGAAACATGTATTATAGCTGATATCCCAGGTCTCATTGAGGGGGCGAGTAAGGGAGTCGGCCTTGGGCATACGTTTCTACGTCATATTGAGCGGACAAAGATCCTGCTGCATGTCATTGACGTATCAAATGAATGCCCTGAAGATGATTATCATGTCCTAGAGAAAGAACTTCACTCCTATAGGAAGGAATTAGTCGATAAATACCGGATTTTAGTATTAAACAAAATTGATAAGTTATCTAATGATAAAATCAAGAAAATCGGTGAATTTTTTAAAGCAACAGATTGTAAAATCATAAAAATATCATGCAAGACAGGAAAAGGAATTGAAAGTCTCAAGATTTTGTTGATGGAGACTCTTGATAATTATAGAGACAAAAATCTAGAGTCTGGACAGAGGGATAACGAAACACAGATTTAATCCCCTGATTACTATCAGTGAATTGTAAAAATATAATGACATTTCAAATTAATAGAGATGAAGGCCTCTATCTAAGGCAGACTTTGTTCGACAAAGCCAAACGAGTTGTCGTTAAGGTGGGCAGTGCTGTGCTGACCGGGGAAAAAGGAATGAACCTGGAAGTCATAAACAATTTGGCCAGGGAGATTTCTTTTTTGCATAATACCGGCAGAGAAGTGATTCTCGTAACTTCAGGCGCAGTTGCTGCTGGTCGAAAAAAAATATCGATCTATGAGAATTGTTCAATAGATCTCAAGGAAAAACAGGCATTAGCCGCTATAGGCCAATCCGCTCTTATGCATCTTTACGATAGAGCGTTTTCCGAATGCAAAAAAAACATTGGGCAGATTCTTTTAACTCATTCCGACTTGGCTGATCGCGATCGGTATCTTAATGTCAGAAACACCATCCTCACGCTTTTTCATTTTGGTGTTATTCCAATAATCAATGAAAATGATACTGTTTCGGTGGAGGAGCTGCGTTTCGGCGATAATGATACTCTTGGCGCCTTGGTGACAAACCTCATTGAGGCGGACATGTTTATATGTCTAACTGATGTGGTTGGATTATACAGTAAGGACCCTCTCGTGGACCCCAAAGCGGAGCCTCTGTATACGGTGACTGAGATAACTCCTGAGATTGAAGCCATGGTAACCAACGTGAAAAGTGCATTGGGAACCGGTGGAATGCAGAGTAAACTTCGAGCTGCCAAAATGGTTTCAGCTGGTGGAGGCAGCTCTTTCATTGGCCCTGGAAAAGAGAAATCCATTTTAAGGCAACTCTTTAGCGGCGAAATGGTTGGGACCTTTTTTTTACCGAGAAAAGAAAAGATCCAAAGTCGCAAACGGTGGATAGCCTATGTATTAAAACCAAAAGGTTCCGTGATGATAGATGGGGGGGCCAACTCTGCGGTTACAACCCATGGCAAGAGCCTGCTTCCCTCCGGGATTTTAGAAGTACGTGGAAAATTCGGGGTTGGAGAATCAATTCGCTGTTTAAACCAGAAAAATGAATGTGTAGCAGTGGGGCTTACCAATTATTGTTCCGATGATATAAATAAAATCAAAGGATGCCACTCTACGGAAATTTTTGCTATATTGGGCTTTAAAGACAGCGATGAAGTTATTCATCGAGATAACCTTGTTCTCATGTAAGGGGGAGGAACATATTTTCACCCTCGTATGAATCTCCATCTCTAAAAAGGAAAGAAGATGACGCGAAAAAAAGAACTGGAGCATATCATATGTTCGATGGCCCAAAAGGCTCGTGAAGCCTCACGATCTTTAGCATCCTTAACCACCGATAAGAAAAATGCCATCTTGTATCGTATGGCAACTCTTCTCGATCAACGGAGTGAATTTATCCGTCTGGAGAATCGGAAAGACCTGGCTGCAGGAAAAGAGAAGGGCTTGAGTTCTGCCATGCTTGATAGATTGGCACTCTCAGAAAAGATCATGCAAACGATGATAAAAGGTTTGCATGAGGTGAGTGTTCTGCCGGACCCTGTAGGTGAGGTCAGTCATATGTCCCGGAGACCGAATGGTTTGCTGGTCGGGCGTATGCGGGTCCCGTTGGGAGTCGTTGCGATGATTTATGAGTCGCGGCCTAACGTGACAGTGGACGCCGCTGCCTTATGCTTAAAAACGGGGAATGCGGTTATTTTACGTGGCGGTTCCGAGGCAATTCACTCCAATAAAGCTTTGGCAAAGGTATTACAGGAGGCACTCGAACTTGAAGGGGTTTCTGCAGACGCCATCCAGGTCATTGGATTCACTGATCGGGAGGCGATAACCGTCATGCTGGATCAAGAAGAGTATATTGATTTGGTTATCCCACGGGGTGGTGAGGGACTCATACGATTCGTATCTGAAAATTCAAAAATTCCGATCCTTAAACACTATAAAGGAGTCTGTCATATTTATGTGGATCGTCAAGCTGATCTGCAAAAGGCGATCCCCATAATCCTAAACTCCAAAACTCAACGTCCAGGTGTTTGTAATGCCCTAGAAGGACTACTTATTCATAACGAAATAGCTGAAGAATTCCTACCGGTTCTGGCAAAGAGTCTTCAGGATGCACACGTGCAATTACTCGGCTGCGACCGATGTTGTAAAATTGTTTCAACCGTTAAGCCGGCATCAGACACTGATTGGGGAACAGAGTTTCTCGATCTTATTCTTTGTGTAAAGATCGTTTCCGGTTTCGATGAAGCAAAATCCTATATCGAACGCTACGGTTCTCGTCATACTGAATCCATCATTACGGAAGATTACAGTATTGCACAGCGTTTCCTAAATGAAATAGATGCTTCGGTTGTAATGATCAATGCTTCGACACGTTTTAACGATGGGGGTGAGCTTGGACTCGGTACTGAAATCGGTATCAGCACAACCAAACTACATGCGTATGGTCCTATGGGGTTGGGGGAGTTAACAACAAGAAAATTCATTGTTTACGGTCAGGGGCAAGTTCGCAATTGACAAGACGTATCGGCTTACTTGGAGGAACATTCGATCCTATCCATATCGGTCATCTTCAGCTGGCAGAACAGGCGTTGAGTGAATGCCGTCTCTTTAAGATATTGTTTATTCCGGCGGCTAATCCTCCTCATAAACCTCGTTACGAGGTGGTGAATTTTAAGCATCGGGTCAATATGGTGAGGATTGCCTTGACCGGAAGGCAAAATTTCCAACTGTCCGAACTTGAAGCAGTTTTGCCTGCACCTTCATATACCATTGATACCTTGACCTTTCTGAAAAACAACCAGAAAAAAGATGAAGAATTTTACTTCATTATCGGTGAGGATGCTTTTTTGGAAATCGATAGTTGGAAATCCTATGAGAAATTGTTGTCTTTAACGCATTTTATAGTTTGTGGAAGAGGCGGATATTCTCCCGAGTATTTTCATTTGTTTGCTCAAAACCTCGGCTATACATCCGATGGGGGGGAATGGTGCCACGCCAAAAGAGAAAACAAAATAATTTTTCTTCCCCAGGCAACTAAGAATATCTCTTCCACTGCTATACGTGAAAGAATACGTAAAAACATGTCCTTAAAAGGGATCGTTCCTCAGGATGTTGTAAATTATATTCAAAAGTATAGATTATATAGATAGTTTCCATCCCGAAACGAGGGATTTCGGAGTCTTCGCTTACCTCTTTTAAATCTAGACGCGCGAAGAATTTTACCGCAGGCATATAATTGATATCGGAGTCTTCGCTTACCTCCGAGGATAAAATTTTCAGCGAAACGACGAGTTAGGTGAAAAGCGCCGTTTTCGGATGGGCACTATCTAATAAAAACCAAGAGGAATCTCGCATTTTTCCGAGAAAGACAATATGCTTTAGATAATTACCTAGAGTGAGTGCTGGCAACAAACATAATAACCACTTTACTTCCCTAGAAGATTCTATGAGAAAAACAAAGATATCTGATGCCAATAAACGGATTTCTTTACTCATAATGGACGATTCCCTGTCATTTCGTTGGATTCTTAGAGATATCTTTGACGAACATGAAAGAGTATCCATCATAGGTGAGGCCTCAAATGGAATACAAGGTCTAGAGCTTATGATGAGGTTTAGACCGGATGTCATCATTATGGATATGGAGATGCCGCTAATGGATGGAATGACGGCTTTGCAACATCTGATGATTCATATTCCAACGCCGACCATCATGTTTTCGAGTCTTACCAAAGAAGGGACAACGAGGTCGTTTGATGCCCTTAAAAACGGTGCTGTCGATTTTGTATGTAAAGATTCATTTTTTCAAGGGAAGATTCTAGATTCTCTAAAGAAGGAAATAATTACAAAGGTCTTGAACGCCTCTACTCTTTCTGTACAGAATCAGGAGCCGTTTTCCCCTGATGGAGAATCTTCTACTGTTGATATTGAAAAAGTTATATTTTGCGAAGAATGTGGTAGCCGTGAAGTTATTCATTTAACCACCGGCAAATACCTAAGTGAAATTTCCTGCTCCAAATGCGGGGATCGTATACAACTGGATTTATCAACCAAATATATTCGGAATAATTTTATAACCTACATTGGTGCCGGCGAGGGAGGGTATGCAAATCTTTTGAAAATAATACCCAGATTAAGCTCGGAAATGAGCGGTTCTATCATTGTCCAGCTCTATGCCGAGACCGACCATGTAGATGCCTTTGCTCAATATCTCGATTCAATCAGCAATTTACACGTCGTCCGTATACAAGACGGGTTGATAATTGAGGGTGGAAATTGTTATATTGCCTCATGTAATGAAAATATTACATTGAAACCATATAGTGCCAATTACACGCTACGCTGCACGGAGGGTTATCCCCCTGGATTGACTCCGATGGATGCTGCCATGATTTCCATTGCCCAAATATTCAAGGACCATGTTGCAGGTATTGTCCTTTCAGGCAATGAAACTGACGGCGAAAAAGGGATCAATGCTATTTTGGAGAATAAAGGATCAGCCTACATTCTCAATCCTCAGTACTGTCTATGCAAAACTATGGCGAATAATATTTATAAAAAATGCTTGCCGAAGGTTATTGAAAATGAAGAAGCAATAGTTCAAGTCATTGAAAATCTTCACCTCAAAGCGAAAGAAACTATACTGACCGCCTGAGAAACTATGCTTTGGGAAGAGATTGTTCCTCTTATGCGGGACGGATACCATAAGGAATTGGTAAGAAAAGCCTATGGTGAGGCGTCGGTTGGGAAGAAGGTTTTTCCTCCCAAAGAGATGGTTTTTAATTCAATGCGCCTAACCCCTTTCTCTTTATTGCGTGTTGTTATAATTGGGCAGGATCCCTACTTCAATGAACACCCGGAGCTCGGACCCGAAGCACATGGGTTGTGCTTTTCCGTAAGGCGAGGGCATCCAGTTCCACCGTCGTTAAAAAACATATTCAAAGAAATAAACGATACGGTTTATAAGGGACAAAACAGATGCTTTGAGACAGATCTGACAAGATGGGCAAAACAAGGGGTGCTCCTTCTCAATGCGAGTATGACCGTAATTGCCAGATCTCCGAACTCTCATTCGCTTCTAGGTTGGCAGAGACTTACCGACAATATCATTGAAACCATCTCAAAGAATAAAGAACATGTGATTTTCATGTTATGGGGCGCATTTGCCAAGAAAAAAGAAAAGCTTATCGATCGAAGGAAGCATCTGGTATTAAAAACAAGTCATCCGTCTCCTTTCTCCGCCAAGAATGGATTTTTGGGCTCTGGTGTATTTGTAAAATGTAACACCTATCTTGAGGAGCATGGATATGCCCCTATAATATGGTAGGTTGCAAAGCCCTTGGTCTTTAGGCAACTATCAGGGGACAAGTGTTCTTATTATGTCTTTTTTCCCTATTATTCCTATAATTTTTTTGTCTTCAAGCACCGGCAGGGTGTGAATGTTTTTTTCAGCCATTATGGTTGCAATCTCCTCGATCGTTGAATCAGGTTTGACTGAAACGGGATGTGGGCAGTAGATGTCGAGAACCTTGGTGCCTGCCATTTTTTTCATCTCTTTTTCCATCTTTATGGGATTCTCGAGATAGAAGATGGAATCCAGGATAGTAATGACTGTTGGAATATGGAGTTTTTTGGTCTGATCGATGAGATCGTTTTCCGTTACAATTCCAATGAGATTTCCCGCCTCGTCAACAACTGGCGCACCGCTGATATTATGTTGAGAAAAGAGATCAACCAATTCTTTGATTGTCGTTTCCGTGGTGACAGTCAACACAGTTGATGTCATTATATCTTTAGCATTTTTCATCGGGTCTCCATAAAGTGTTTCAGGACTATGGGAAGATTATCGGCAAGTTCGGTTGCCGTATAGCCGTATCCTATTTTTTCAAAAAGAGAATCTCCGGCCCTCCCATGGAGGAAAACGCCGGCACCTGCTGCCTGAAGAGGGGGGAATCCCTGGCATATAAGGGCAGCTATTACACCGCTTAAGACATCTCCCATGCCTCCTGTGGACATTCCCGGGTTTCCGCTTGTATTGATCATTGCATATCCGTCGTCTGAGGCGATTATGGTCCCATTGCCTTTCAAGACAATAACCATCTTATCTTTACTATGATGACTGAACTGAGCATAAGCAGTCCGTGCGGCCTGCAAACGGTTGTTCTGAATTTCAGTCGTGGAGGTATTTATGAGACGGGCCAATTCACCCGGATGGGGAGTGAGTATCCTGGGACCCGCAGGCTTTTTTAACTTCGTTTTGTTTTCGGCAAGAATATTTAATGCATCGGCATCCATTACCATCGGCTGGGGTAAGTTCTGGTAGAGATGGAGAACCAAATCTGCCGTTCTTTTATCTGTTCCAAGTCCCGGTCCTAGGACAACGGCATTTTTTCCCTCAAGATGCCGGTTGATGACAGCAAGATCACTAATATTAATGATAGAAGTAGATGTCGGAAGAGGGATAGTCATCGCCTCAATCAAATTTGTTTCAAAAATGCTGTTTAGGTCATAGGGAACACAGAGACTTACAAGACCGCATCCCGCTCTTAACGCGCCTTTTGCACAAAGAATGGCGGCTCCCGTTTTACCTTTGGAGCCTGCCAGAATAAGCAGGTGACCATAGGTCCCTTTGTGGGATGAATTCTCTCTTTTAAGCTGCTTTAGCCAATTGCCCGCAATATCTTCGGTTATCAGTTCAGTTGGAATTTGGGTTTTATGAAAGACTTCAGGAGGAATTCCGATATCGATAATATGGAGTTTGCCGGTCAGCGTTGATCCGCCATACATTATCTGACCGGGTTTTGCACAGCCGAAGGTTGCTGTGTGTTGCGCTTTGATGCTTTTTCCCAAAATCCTGCCGCTGTCCGAATCCATCCCGGAAGGAATGTCGATGGATACTACAGGTATATTATGTGCAAAATCAGGGCGATTGATTATATCGATAATAGCAGAAAAATGTCCTGTAATTTCACGGGTAAGACCAGTTCCGAAGATGGCGTCAATAATGGCATAACATGGTTTGCCCCGGGATTCTATCTGTTTAAATAAAACAGGAATGGTTTTGGCCCGGGTGGCATTGTCAATGACGTGGTAGGGAAGTTTTAACTGCCGGATGATATTGAGGTTTGTCGCGGCATCTCCTCGTAAAGTATCTGGGTTTACCATAAAAAAGAATATTGCTTCGCAACCTCGCTGGTGAAGATGCCTGCCGATTACCAGTCCGTCACCTCCGTTATTGCCGGGACCAACAAAAATAATTGCGAAATGGCCTTTTGCCGGGCCGAGTTCTTTTTCCATCATCAAAACCGCACCTAATCCGGCATTTTCCATGAGGACAATTCCGGGAATGCCGAAATCTTCTATTGCGCATTTGTCTATCATCTGCATTTCATGTGCCTTAGGGACTTTCATGAATAGATCTCCTGTTACAAAAGATATCGATGAGAAAAGAAGACATTGGTAATGGACAGACCAAACGTGGAATAATTAGATTATCTTAACGTAATACATATTTAAATTCCAGAATTTATTAAAATTACGAGATAATATTACTCAAAGCTAATAAATGATATTGCCATGGCAAAACCACAACACCTACGAAAATCATCTTCTATTGGATGATTCTTTTTGGATATGATATACTTAATTCTTATTTTTTTTTATAAAATCCCCGAACGAGTTTCGGTTTTATTAACATGGTGAAAAAGATGAATATACTTGTTTTTCAAGAAGCAGGATCGGCAGAAAAGAAGATCAAAGGTATAAAGAAATATGGCAGTGACATCAACATACGAAAGGTGATTTCCATTGATAAAGCCTTACCGGCGGTTATTGATGATCCGGAAACCTATATTAACGAAGATTTTACTGCGGATATTGTGTTGAATTTTTTGAAACATCCGGATTTATCTACATATCTCGTTGAAATCTGTGATAAGAAAAAGATACCCGTAATAACAACAGGCAAACCAGGGAAGGGGTTCACACCCTATACGTGTTGCGGTTTGGGAAAGAGCGAAAAGCTTGGGGCGTATGGACGCCAATTCGGTTTTCCCGAGTACAAAGTAACGGTTAAAGACGATAGAATCAGTCAGATTGAAATACTACGCGGTGCTCCTTGTGGCGCGACCTGGGAGGCTGTTAAAAATCTGATCGGTTGTCCCATAGAGGAGGCAATGAGTAAACTTCCTCGACAAGTGCAATACAATTGCTTTGCTAACCCTTCTGCTTGGGACCCTATATCAGGTAAAAGCCCTGTTCATTACGCAGGTTATGTTCACATTGCCGCATTGAAAAAGGCTTTAGAAAAAGCAGACAAATAAGCGAAACTCTTATTATTGGTTGTCTGCGCCTAGAATCTCCTTACAGAATTGGCAGGGCTCAAATCCAGAAAAGAAAGCTGTTTCTAGATCCTTAAATTCGATCGTACAGTTTTTGCAATTGTAGAATTCGCATTCCGGTAGGTGAAAAACGCGACTCTTGGCGTTGCCATGGATTTTCCCGGTTGCAGATAATTGTGCCAACAACTCTTCAGAATACTTTGTTTTTACTTCTGTTTTCTTTGGTGCCTTTAACTTCATCCTCAAAAGACCAAATGTTGCCGGTTTGATTTTAGCGAAAAATCTATTCAGCTTATCTTTAATATGTTCTGCGATATATGGTCGCTCATTTGCTGTTTGTCGAATCATATAGAGCATAACCAGCAGGAAAACAATGTTAGGAATCCACATCGTTACCACTACAGGTAGTGAAGATGATTCCGACAGACGTTTGCAAAAGGTGAAAATAACATAGTAGATGATATAAAAAGCAAGTCCAAAAGGGACTCCGATAGCCGGTTTCCCCGGACCTGACTGCAATCCAAGAGACAAGCCAATAAGGCTTAACAAAAGACAGCCGACAGGAAGAACAAGCCGTTTATGGTAATGCACAAGGCACTCCCTGCCCGCAGGAGTATTCGGACCAAATTCCTCTGCCTTTTTTTGGAGCTGTGCCATCGACATGGAACCTCTTGAAATTTTATCAGGATCCTGGTTGGGGGGTTGAAAGGGAATATAGAGACTGTATCTGTCGAAGGTAATAATCTGGGACTGAACTTTGGAAGCACGGTGAATGCTTCCGTTTTTCAGGATGATTGTTACCTGCATTTTTTTTGGATCCGTGTACATTCTGCCGGTTTTGGCAATCGTTATTACGGGTATGACTTGGCCACGCATATCCGATACCCAGACATCATGCCATGTACCGGTATCCTTATCTATTTTTTCTACATAGACAACGAGATTGCCAAGAGCTTCTGTAAACTGGTGTTCTTTGATACCTTTGTCGATCTTCTCCTTTGCCAATTGAAACATAAGCTGTTTCATTGCCGTATCGCCGGCGGGGATGAGTTTTATGGAGAAATAGCCGGTAATAAGAGAAATAACAGTGGCAACAAGAACAATAGGAGGAAGTATTTGATAGATACTGGTACCGCATGCTTTGAAAGCTAAAATTTCTGAGTCATTTGATAGTCTTGTGAAACTAATTATTACCCCCAGCATTGCTGCCATTGGAATTGAATAGAGAAACATGTTGGGAAAGAGATAAGAAAAGAGCCGGACAAAATCGGAAAAGCCGATATCCATCGCAAGAACTTCGTTAAGGAAAGGAACAAGCCTGACCAGAAAAAACACGCAGTTCATGATAAGAAAACTTGCAAAAAACGGAGAAAGCATCTCTGTAGCTAAATAGCTGTATAACAACAGAGGACGACGGGAAAAAACATTCATAGGAATCGAGATATCGGCACCGGGCTAATTGCTGTGAACCTAAGGGAATTTATTTAGAATTCCAGATCAGTTACTTTACTTCGTTAAGCGGTCCGTCAATTGTCATGTCAATCCAATGCGGATCCCACCATTCAAAAGGTGTTACAAAAATTCCATCAATGAGTATTGAAAAATGGAGATGGTCCCCGCCGGCCATACCGGTATGACCGGTCCGTGCAATAAACATATTTTTTTTAACCATATCACCCGGCTTTACGTCGAACTCGCTTAAATGTGCATAGAGACTGAATATACCCTGACCATGATCAAGGATAATTGTATTTCCGTAGATGCCGAGATATTGGGCAAAAACGACTTTACCATTATTGGCAGCCTTAACTTCTGACCGCTCAACTTGGGCCAGATCAACACCTAAATGAACCTGTTTGTCGAAAGGAGTTCCACGGTAATAGTAGGTGCGGTGGTCGGCAAAACCCGCGCGTTTGCTTCCCGGCATACGTAAAAAACGTCCTTCCCATAGTCTTTCCGGACTCGGATGTTGGCAAACAAGAGATATCTTTTTATTGTTTTCCTGGCGGATGGTGTTGTTGGCATAGAGATATTGATCTTTTAAATCACCTTTCATCTCAGGATAATGTTGCTCGAATTCAGGTATTTTTGTTTGCAGAAAATTATCGCTGATATTGATCTGATCATGCTTCTGGTCTCCTTTGGTCAGAAGCAGAGAGAGAGGCAGGACAGCTTTATTGCCCGCTTTGTCTTTGGCAATAATCTGATACACATTGATCTGTGAAGTGTCGTAGGGAAGTGCTATATAGGCCGCATCAACATCTTTTTTATCCTTACCAATTGAAAATCCTGGAAAAAAATGCGAATCGATAACCACTCCGTTTTCTTCTGCATCTTTGGAAAGACGATAGATTACGATCCCGGAACTACCAGGTTTTATATAATGTACATAGTGAATCAGTTCTATTTTGGGTGGTTGGGTATCTATGATAACGGTCTTCTTTTGCAAACTGACATTTCCTGAAAAATTGCCTCGCAGAGAATAATCGTGTGCTTCGATATAAATTTCGGCCGGGCCATCTTTCAGATTGAGATTTTGTGGCTTCACCTCTATGTTTCGACTTTCCTGGACCGGACCTATCCTTCCTGTATATCGAGTCCTCGGATAGGTGGCAGTAAAAAGGAGGGTCTCTTTTCCATCTTGGACAATTGCAACTTTAACCGAGCGAAGACCGCTTTGTGCATCAGTTGCTGAAAAACCAATTTGACTCTCTCTTCCAATGTAATCGGATACGTTATTGAGAGTGACCTGAGGCTTTTCTCTTTCAAAAAAAACGATCGCCGCAAAACCTGCTGCAGCAATAATTACCAGCAACAGAAAGGCAATAAAATAACGCAAAAAGTTTGAGCTTTTTCTTTTAGAACTTCTAATCATTGAGGAGCATTCCTTTTTATTGAATCTGGTATCAGAGGATTATTGTTGCCAGATAATTTCATACTTTTCAATATGGAGGTCTTTCACCGGAACAACAATGAGTTTTTTCCCGGTATCTTTTTCCAACTGCACAGTTGTATTCTTTTCCTCTTTCTGCAGCATATCGGCTATGCGGGGATGAACCCTGAGCGTGATTGTAAATCCTCCTGTTTTCGATGCGTTCCGACTTATTTTTCTGAAAATATCATAACAAATCGTTCGTCTGGATTTGAGTACTCCTTCGCCGGCACAGTAAAGGCAAGGCTCACACATCATCTGATGCAGGTTCTCACTGCTTCTTTTTCTGGTCATTTGAACCAGTCCGAATTCGGAAAGTTTTAATATGTTGATCCTACTCTTATCCTTTTTAACCGCCTCTTTAAACTCATTAAAGAGCTCCTCCCTGTGGTTTTCGTCTTCCATATCGATAAAATCGATGATGATGATGCCGCCGATATTTCTGAGACGAAGCTGATAGGCAATTTCTCTTGCAGCTTCCATGTTTGTTTTGAATATCGTTTCGTTAAGATTGTTTTTCCCAACAAAACGGCCCGTATTGACATCAATGACGGAGAGCGCTTCTGTACTTTCAATAATGATATAACCGCCTGATCGAAGCCAGACCTTCTTTTCTACGGCACGACTGATTTCGACCTCGATCCCATGGGCCTCAAAGAGGGGGATTTCGTCTTGATAAAGGGTGATTTTATCCTTAAGTTGCGGAGCAAAAGTTTTTACGAAATGGAGCAATTTGTCATAGGTTTCCTTGTTATCAATGATCATCGAATTGACATTATGCGTGAAAAGATCGCGTACTGTCCGGAAAGTGATATCAAGATCTTCGTAGACAAGAGATGGAATATCCGAGATGGTGGCAAGATCTTTGATCTCATCCCAGAGGAGAAGAAGGAATTCCATATCCGCCTCGAGCTCTTCCTCCGAAGCGTGTTCGGCAACGGTTCTGACAATAAATCCTGTTCCCGGAGGACGCAAGGCATCGATCTTGGATCGCAGGGATTGTCTGATGTGTTCATCCTCAATTTTTCTTGATATCCCTATATGATCAGTGAGTGGAATAAATACTAGATTTCGGCCGGGTAAAGTTATATGACAGGTGAGGCGAGCCCCTTTTGTGCCGATGGGATCTTTACTGACCTGGACTAAGATATCCTGGCCCTCTGTAAGAAGATCCTCAATGTTCAGCCCTTGACTGCGTCGCAGATCATCTTCAGGGAGTACTGGGGCAAAATTGTATTTTTCGTGGGCAAAATCATTTATAACCATCTGGTTTTCAAATTCATTTTGCGATATGTAAACATCATCAACATAGAGAAAACCAGTGCGTTCAAGACCGATGTCGACAAATGCGGCTTGCATGCCGGGGAGGACACGGACAACCCGTCCCCGGTAGATATTGCCTATCAAGCCTTTTTCCGTAGGACGTTGAAGATGAAATTCGCTGAGATTGCCGTTTTCGACAAGTGCGATTCTCACTTCATATGATCTGGCATTGATAAGGATTTCTGTGGTCATTGAGGAATATATTAAACATCTACTTTAAAAAGTAAGAATTGAATCAGTATATTGATAAATATGAAACTATACAGTATTTGGTTGGTAAAATGCCAGATGTAATCTTTTTTTTTCCAGATGTAACTCTGGAATAGAACTACTCCCTTGTATCCTATAGATAAAATGAAACAGTCTTCTCTATCAGAAAGTAACCTGCAATATGATCCTTCGCACATTATCCGCCACATTCATGTGGAAGAATCTTGTCTGGATCTTCCTTATGCTAAGGAGATTCTTAAGAATTCTGGCTTGAACTTCGATGTTGTTTCAGAAAAAGAGGGTCTTATGCCAGTATCTAAAAATCCAGTAGATTTTACCGAGGCAAAAAAGCATCTTTATCTGTGCAGAAACAGAGGGCGTTTTTTTAAGCCGTGTCCAGGGACAGGAGAATATCACTGTTGCGGATATAATATCCTTAATGTTGGGATGAACTGTCCTATGGATTGTGTCTATTGCATTCTCCAAGCCTATCTGAACAACCCCATGTTAACTCACTTTGTTAATATCGAGGATCTCTTTCAGGAAATGGAGCAGCTTTTTGAAAAAAACCCTGAAAAATTTTATAGAATAGGCACAGGTGAGTTTACCGACTCTCTTGCCTTGGACAGGTTAACGCTTTTAAGTGGCAAATTAGTTGAATATTTTTCAACAAAGAAGCAGGCTGTCCTTGAATTAAAAACCAAGAGTGCATCTGTCGAAAATCTTGAAGGAATACATCATGCAGGCCGAACAATCGTCGCTTGGTCGGTGAATGCTCCTGAGATTGTAAAAAGAGAAGAAATACGGAGCGCAAGCTTGCAGCAAAGGCTTGCTGCAGCAAAAAAATGTTCCCAATGGGGCTACAAACTTGCCTTTCACTTCGACCCTATAATTGAACACCCCAATTGGAAAGAAGGATATGCAGAAACCATAAAACAAATATTTACAACGGTTCCTCGTGAGTCGATCGTCTGGATTTCCCTGGGGGCGTTGCGCTATTTGCCTCAATTGAAAAGCATTGCGACAAAAAGATTTTCCGGATCCCGGATATTTTACCAGGAATTCGTAGAGGGATTAGATGGAAAATCCCGTTATTTTCGGAGCCATAGAACAGAATTGTATAAGCACATTTATGACTTATTGAAACAATTTGCATCTAGAGATACATGCATCTATTTTTGTATGGAAAGTGATGAAATTTGGCGAGATGTTATGGGGTTCATACCCCATGAGAGAGGTGGGGTGGCACAAATGTTGGACAGAGTTGTTTTTGAGCGAAAGTGAAGGATTTTGACTTGTTCTTTATAATATCTCGCGTATACTATTGTGGTTTTATAAGTACCTGACTATCTAATGTCATTATAAAGGGGGTTGAAAATCGATGATCAATAAAGCTATTTTAATCGGAAACTTAGGAGCTGATCCGGAAATACGATATACGCAGAGTGGCACGCAGGTAGCCACGTTTCGGGTTGCGACAACCGAACGTCGGAAAGGTCAGGATGGTCAGATGCAAGAAAACACGGAATGGCATAAGATCGTTGCCTGGGGGAAATTGGCCGAGATTTGTGGTGAGTATTTGAATAAAGGCTCAAAAGTTTACATAGAAGGAAAGATACAGACAAGAAAATGGCAGGACCAAAACGGCAATGACCGTTATACAACTGAAATTATTGCCCGGGAGATGAAGATGCTGAGCCCGAGGGGAAGCACGGGGGTGGGATCCCAGGGTGGGGCAAACGGGTATCAGGAGCCACAATTCTCCGAGCCTCCTCCAGGATTCGGGGGTACGGGAGAGGATGTTCCTTTTTGATCTAAAATAACTTTTCTTCTATTATTCAAGTCTTGACGTTGGTTGAAAGTGTCCATATTGTGCAGACAAGAAGAAAAGGAGAAGACCACTCTTGGCCTCATTTATTGACATTGATACAATATTTCGCTTGAGCACATGGATTACTACGAAATATTAGGTGTTTCAAAAAGCGCAACACCCGAAGAAATTAAAAAAGCATACAGAAAGCTTGCTCTTAAATATCATCCGGATAAGAACCATGGTGATAAAGCAGCTGAAGAAAAATTTAAAACAATCAGCGAAGCCTATGCAGTCTTGTCGGATTCCGAAAAGAAACATCAATATGATACATTCGGTTCTACCAATTTCCACAAGCGATATTCCCAAGAAGATATTTTCAGAGATTTCGATATCAACGATATCTTAAGGCAGTTTGGTTTCAATACCGGAAACGGGCAGGGTACATTCTTCCACACCAATATGAGAGGAAGCAGTAATCCTTTTACCTCTTTTTTTGGTCAAGATGCTCGAATGGGGCAGGGGTGCGCCTCAGGCGGCTGCCGACCACAGGTTAAAGGTCAGGACATGACCTATCAATTAACCGTAACTCTCGACGATATTATGTCAGGAGCCGATAAAAACCTCTCCTTGCGAACAAACGGCACCCTGCAGAATGTTTCAGTAAAGATTCCAAAAGGCATTGAAGCCGGCAAAAAATTGCGTTTGAAAGGGAAAGGAGGGGCGGCTCCCGAAGGAGGAATCCCGGGCGATCTTTTTCTTAAGGTAGAAATAGCCCCTCATCCCAGGTTCGTTCGTGACGGGGACGATCTGATAATGACCGTTCAAATTCCCTTTAGCCAAGCCTGCTTGGGAACCCAGGTTGAGGTGGTTAGTCTGGAAGGAAAAAAATTCAAAGTCAAAGTGCCTCCCGGTACAGGCTGCGATTCAAAACTGAGAGTTAAGGGGCACGGTCTTCCCAGCGGTCTTTTAGGTGAACGTGGAGATATTTACGTGCGTATAGGTGTTGATGTTCCGTCAACGCTGTCAGAAGAGCAGGAAGACGCTGTCATCAAGTTGAAGAACATGGGATTGTAATAGGACAAACCTTTCCCCGATATATCTTTTCCTCTCTAAGGTATAGAATTTTTTATCCAAAAATCGCTCATAGTTGAGAGGCAGCCTTTTCACGGGAGGCCATAAACCCTTTCCTGGAGGCTTGACCGCAGCCGTCTCCAGGTGCGGCCACCCGTGGAAAGCTTACCCCTCAGCTCCTGGCCATTGAGGTCATCTCAATTTTCATCCTCTGTTTTGCTCATGCGAGAATGGACGTTGTTTATCTGAAAATCGTTTCTGCCGAAAGGGTCGATTGCCGAAGATCCGATATTCATTTTTTAGTCGAGGCTAGGCGAACCTGGTCCAGTCATGCTGGTTCATGAGATAATCGGGTCTAAAGCTTTTTGTCACACAAGAACCCATCCCACAGGTAACCTGCCGGATGGGTTCTTTATTTAATATTGCCGATCGGCATAGGCAAGCCAGCCGCCTGCGCTGACCAGATCGTGGTCAAACGGGTTTACAAGAAAGGAAAAGCTGCGATCAGGTTGACCGGGGATATCAGATGTTGCTGTCACTTTACCTTTGGATATATCAACTGAAACGGCAATATTCCCCTTCATGGCAAAAAGAGATGCGATTTCCTCTTCCTTAAGTTCGATTGCCAATATGCCGCAATTAAACATATTTTGCCTGAATATTCTAGCAAAACTCTTAGCAATTACCACATTGATATCATTTACTTCAAATGCCCAGACAGCATGCTCGCGAGAGGAGCCGCAGCCGAAATTGGCTCGGGTGATGACCACCTGGGCTTGCTGCATTTCCCCTGAGAGGTTGTCAAAAGGTTTACCGTTCAATAAAAGATCTTCTAAAAGATGGGGTTTGAGTGCCATTTTAGAGATTTCAGTCAGGTATTTTGCCGGAATGATTTCATCAGTATTGATATCATCCCTGTCCAGCAGGATTGCCGGACCGCCAAATGTTTTCATAGGTTCCTCTATCTCTATTATAGAAATTTCCGTGGATCAGTAATAACTCCTGCAACGGCCGTGGCTGCAGCGGAAAAAGGGCTCATTAAATGGACCATTCCGCCTTTTCCCATACGGCCA
The DNA here is from genome assembly GCA_046704745.1 of Desulfocapsaceae bacterium. GTDB lineage: Bacteria > Desulfobacterota > Desulfobulbia > Desulfobulbales > Desulfocapsaceae > CAWGGS01. Next base: position 173,488 of record JBJKRL010000024.1, read on the forward strand.
TTGAAATTACGATTGGTGGTGGAGGCACACACCTCGCCCTCCGCCAGGACACCGGAACTCATTCCAAGGCAGGCGCCGCAGGTCGGATTCAAAACACAGAATCCAGCATCCATGAAGATCTTGATGATGCCTTCGTCAAGAGCCATATCGTATACCAAAGGGGTCGCCGGAGTAACTATGCCGCGTACACCGGCCGCAAGGACGCGTCCTTTAAGGATTGCAGCAGCATCACGCAAATCCTCTATTCTGCCGTTGGTGCATGAGCCTATATATATCTGGTCAATCGGGGTCCCTTCCATTTCGGCAATGTCTTTAACATGGTCGGGTTTGAAATTGAAAGTTACCTGAGGGTTCAATGAAGACATGTCAATTTCAATAATTTGAGAGTAATCAGCGGTCGGGTCGGATTGCCATTTATTGAAATCTTCCACTGCCTTTTCAACAGAATCGTACTCCTCTTTAATAAAAGGCCAAAGATATTCGGCTGTAATGCGGTCAGGCATGCAGATTCCGCTGGTTGCTCCGGCTTCCACTGCCATATTACACAAGGTCATTCTGGCTGCCATAGACATGGAACTTACAACCGGTCCGGTAAATTCAATGATTTTATCGGTGGCTCCATTGACTGTAATCGTTTTTATAAGGAAGAGAATAACATCCTTTGCTGTGACTCCCGATGATAATGTACCGTTCAAAATAAATTTTACGGTCTCGGGGGCTCTGAACGAACAAACCCCTTTTAAAATGCCTACTTCAAGGTCCGTTGTACCGACACCTGCGGCAAAAGCACCAAAAGCGCCGTGTGTACATGTATGAGAGTCTCCCATAATTACGGTATAGCCAGGTCGGATAAAGCCTTTTTCGGGGAACAGTGCATGACAAACGCCGTTTTTCCCAATATCGAAAAAGTCAACGATGTTATGCCGTTTGGCCCATTCCCTCATGATTTTTCCCTGCATGGCAGTCTTCGAATCCTTGGCGGGAGTAACATGATCGATTACGGCCTTGATCTTGGACGGATCAAAGACCCTGTCCATTCCTTTTTCCATAAGATCAAGAATGGCGATCGGAGTAGTTATCTCATGACACATGACCACATCAATGTCGAGTACCATGTTGGATGGCGAGGGGGTATCCCGCAGATGGGCGGCAAATATTTTTTGCGCAATGGTTTTTCCCATATTCGAACTCCAGAATATTATGTACAAGTCTTACGACAATCTTTTCAGAAGAGGACAAGATGGTAACTGCCCGGTTCCGTGTTGTAAAAAAAGCAGCAAAAGGTGACACCATACACGAAAAGTGGTATTGTCGCCATGGTAAATATCCTTGGTAGTGCTTACCACCTATCTCATATGATAACTCACTTTAAATCTTTGGCTCAAAATCGGGATTTCAGTTATGAAAAGGTATTTTCTTATTGGTGTCATGGGTATCTTCTTACTCATTTCCGGTCGATATGCAGCCGCGGCAATCGGTATCTCTATTGATGGACATCTGAAATATTCACAAGATTTCAAACAATTCGATTATACATCAAAAGAGGCGAGGAAGGGCGGCAAACTTGTACTTCATGCTTTGGGAAGTTTTGACAAACTAAACCCTTTTACCCTCAAGGGAATACAACCCCTTGGCCTGGAAGAGTTGGTTTTTGAGCCACTGGCCGTATCGAGCCTGGACGAGCATCTGGCGAAATATGGATTGATCGCCAAGGATATCGAAATTGCGCCGGACAAATTGTCTGTTGTTTTCACTTTAAATGAAAATGCCAGATTTTCCGACGGCACTCCCGTCACTGCCGAAGATGTTGCCTTTTCTCTCGCCATGATGAAAAGCAACAAAGTGCATCCTCTTTATAGCTATTACTATCACGATATCATCGGTTCTGAAATCCTTGGAAGGTTAAAAATCCGACTGAAATTTGCCCGAGTCAACAGGGAATTACCCATGATTGCCTGTGAGCTCCCTGTATTATCGAAGAAATTTTATGTCGCACATCCATTTGGCAGCAGTAAAGCCCTTGTCCCACCCATAGGATCGGGACCCTATGTCGTTGAATCGTTTAGTCCAGGAAAATCAATTACGTATAAAAGAAATAAAAAATATTGGGCCACAGACCTTCCTGCCAGAAAAGGAATGTTCAATTTTGATACCATAAAAATCGATTATTATAGTGATCCTGTTGTTGCGGTCGAGGCTTTCAAGGCAGGTGATTTCGATTTCATGCAGGTAAATATCGCCAAACAATGGGTGAGAGATCTGACAGGAGAAAAATTTAAAAAAGGAATCATTATAAAGAAAATCGTACCTCAGGAAAATGACGCCGGCATGCAATGTTTTGTGATGAATACAAGAAAAAGACTCTTTAAAGATCGCAGGGTACGACAAGCACTGGGGCTTGCCTTTGACTTCGAATGGACAAACAAAGCGCTCTTTTTTAATCAGTATACCCGTTCAAATTCATTTTTCAGCAACTCGTATTTAGCAGCCACAGGACTTCCCTCAGGTCTGGAACTTGAATATCTCGAAAAATTTAAAAACGAACTTCCTCAAAAGGTTTTCACTACGCCACTTACTCCTCCTACTACAACAGAAAAAGGAGGACTACGGGCAAACCTGGAAAAGGCACAGAAACTATTATCGCAGGCGGGATGGAAGGTAAAAAACGGTATTTTGCAAGATGCTAACGGAACTCCTTTTCGTTTTGAAATTCTTCTCTATGAACCTTCCTTTGAGCGTGTCATTGCACCATTTGTAAGTAATCTTAAAAGGCTTGGGATTCAAGCTAATTATCGGACTATAGATCCGGCATTGTATACGGAAAGGCTGCAGAATTTTGATTTTGATATGGTTGTTAATGTCTTTGGGCAGTCAATTTCTCCTGGAAACGAGCAACGCAATTACTGGTCCTCCGAAGCTGCTAAAACAAAAGGCTCCCAGAATCTGGCAGGTGTCAGCTCTCCTGTTACGGATTTTCTTGTTCAAAAGATAATTTATGCGAAAACACAGCAAGAATTAACGGCTGCCTGCAAGGCCCTCGACAGAGTTTTGTGGTATGGGTATTACGTTATTCCCAATTGGTATATGAAAGGATACCGATTGGCATATTATGACAAATTTTACCAGCCGAAAACGTTACCAAGATATTATATTCCCTTTCAATTATTAATGACGTGGTGGGAAAAACAATAAAATAAGGTTGAAATCACCCTAACCGAATATAAAAAATCCGACAAATTTTATAACTGCCTGTTCTATTGAAGAAAAAATATTTATTTTCCTTGACTCGTGTTTTTTTTTTTTGATAAGCTGAAGCGTAAGGTTCCGTCTTTTGCCGGTATTAGAATACGGGACGCTTTTTAACTGATTATAATTATAATCTTTTAATAAAATATCCGGTTGAATGAAATAACGGTAAAAGATGAGATGGGGGGTTAAGGCCCGGTTTTTCTCTGATAAGAGTATCTTGTCATTACACTGGAGGTTTGCAGCATGTCAGATCGTGTGAGAGGGAAGGTCAAATGGTTTAACGCAAGCAAAGGGTATGGATTTCTCGAAAGGCCGGATGGGGAAGCTGACGTCTTTGTTCACTTTAGTGCCATTTTAGGAGAAGGATTCCGAAGTCTTGAAGAAGGGGAGCAGGTAGAATTTTCTGTGGCAAAAACAGATAAGGGTCTTCAAGCGGAAAATGTGCAGAAGCTGAAATAGAAAACGAAATTTAAAAAAAGGAAAAACCCATTACATTGGAAAGATGTAATGGGTTTTTTTTTGAACAGCCTTCCTTTTGATCAGAAGGACAGAGTGTAGGAAATCCATAAATACTTTTGCTGGTGCACACCTCTTTTCGGTGTCGCCTCGCCATAGTTTTGTTTTTACAAAGAGTTTTTTTTTATAAAAAGGAATGGCATCCATGTCATTTAAAATGATTGTGCTCAAGAGTCTTGCCGATACCATCCAATTCGGCATACAATTGGGCTCCATCGCCTTACCTGGTGATGTGATATGCCTTGATGGTGAGCTTGGGGCTGGGAAAACCACCATAACCCAGGCAATCGCCAAGGGGCTTGATGTCCCTCCTTCGTATTATGTTACAAGTCCGTCGTTTGCAATTCTTCAGGAATATCCCGGTAGAATTCCACTGTACCACATGGATTTTTATCGATTGAATGATTCACTTGATGTAGAAAATTTAGGATTTGAAGAATATTTTTATCTTTCAGGATTGACCGTCATTGAATGGTCGGAAAAGGCTTCGGACCTGCTACCCAAGCAAAGGCTTTCCCTTGCAATTCAGATTGAACCGGATCAGAGACGTGTTGTTCACTGCACGTATTTATCAAAGAGTTGGGAAGAAAGACTGGACACGTTGCTTACGTAGTACTCCTTATAAAATTTCCTATGCGTGGAATCTATTAAAGTTTTCCGCAAGATTTCATTCAGATTATATTTTGTAGAAAACATCTTGATATTTCATGATTTTTGTATGTGACAGTAAATAGCTGTTTGACCTGCTATTAATAAAAAGTGTACGTATTCGGACTATGTTTCTTTTCAGTCCAGTTCCAAAAAACTAAATTTCTTACTATGATATATGAATGGATGTGTGTAGGAGCGTCATTATTAAAAAGTTTCAGAGTTGGAGTACCATGAATAAGAAGACAATAAAACTTACCAGTTGTTTCAAGACTTTCACGGTCGATCAAGATAAAGCGATCAGCCCCCAAAAAACGGTGGATCTTTTTATGGCAAAGCTTGACGCCTTGGATTTGAAGATATTAAGCGAGGTCAAAAGGATAGACAATGGAAGGTTGGATATCCCTGTCTATTTCAGTGTTTGCGGAGATGATGCACAAGCCCTGACAGGAACAAAAAAACAAATGGGAAAAGGGGCTTCACCCATACAATCCAAAGCATCGGCATGTATGGAACTTGCGGAACGATTCTCTTTTTTTTCCTTTAAAAACAAGAGAGAAAATTTTCTGGAAGGTGACTATCAAGACCTGAGGCAACAAGGTTATCCTGTTCTCGACATGAAATTTCTCTTGCAGTCCGTACATGATGAAATAACAGATGCCGAGATATTGGAGAGACTTTTGGAAGGTATTCCGATGCAATGGACATGGGCTACAAACATGACTCGGCAAGAGAATGTTTTGATCCCGTTTTCGTGGTTTTACGCCATAAACGAGTTCAATGGACCATCGGCGGGGAACACATATGAAGAAGCAGCGTTGCAAGGTGTATGTGAGATTGTCGAGAGACATGTATGTTCGGTAATTAATCATCAAAAGATAAAAACACCGAAGATCGACCCAGCGTCTGCTCAGGACCCTATAGCTCGGGAGCTTCTTGAGAAATTCCAAAAAAACGGAATTGAACTCTATCTTAACGATTTTACATTGGATACCGGAATTTGTACAGTGGGGGCATTGGCCATCGACCGATCGACCTTTCCGGAATCAAGCGAGATAGTCTATACAGCAGGCACGACCCCAGGTTCGGAGAAAGCATTGATCCGGGCGTTGACCGAAATAGCCCAGCTGGCCGGAGATTTCAACAGCCATTCAAATTATGTAGCATCAGGTCTTCCAAAGCCCCTTTCCATGAAAGAGGTCCGTTACTTGACTGAAGTGGAAGAAACGGTGAGTCTGCAGGAGATGGCCGATCTTGCTAACCAGGATATAAAAATTGAGGTCGATCGTTGCATCGATTCTTTAAAAAAGATCGGCATGGAAGTCTTTATGATCGACACAACCCATCCGGACTTAAATATTCCTGCTTTGTATACAATAGTGCCGGGGGCTCATTTTCGAGAACGTTCAATGGTAAAATCCGTCGGTCTTTTTGCCGCCAAGCTCCTCATGGAAAGAATAGACTTCCCCCAAGTTCAGGAGGAGAAGTTAGCCGCGATGCATGAATTGCTTCCCAACGCCTATTATATTGAATTCTACCGGGGAAGAATTTTATCTGATTCTGGCGCATCTCAAGAGGCAATTACCCATTTTGATAAGGCGCTGGAACTGAATCCGGAGGCTGAAGATCTCCCCTATATATATTCTTATAAAGGAAGCTGCCTTAAAGACCTTGGACTCTATGATGAGGCGATACTCGTCCTGGAGAAGGGCAGAAAAGAAGATAATGAACGGCCTGACCTTTATAATCTGCTTGGCGTTTGCTATTTTAAAAAAGGCGATTATAGAACGGCAATTACCCATTTTGAACGCGCAGTACACTTAAATCCGGCATCGGCGATGGATTATGCAAATCTTGGGGTAAATTACTGTAAATTGGGAGAAGAAAATACAGCAAAACAATTTTTCACCTTGGCGTTAACCCTGGATCCTTCTATACAATTTGCCAGAGATTATCTTGATAATATTGCTCAATAACCACTGATCGGAAACGAAAAATTGGCTACTCAACGCACCATTGTTGTACGCAGACTCTCGGTAAACGGAATACATGAGATACTCTTTATTTCCGTATTTCTTTTTTCACTGAGCCTCTTTTTCCAATCAATGGCTCTTGCCCAACAGGATATTGGTATAGCGACACTGAAATTCGAGGCCCAACAGTATTATTGGGGAAAGGAGGTACGACAGGATTTGCCTAAAGCCTTTGCTCTTTACCTGAAGGCAGCCCGGCTGGGAGACACTGAGGCCCAGTATATTGTTGGAGGAATGTATTCAAAGGGAATCGGCACAAAGCGCAATCAAAGAGAAGCCTTTAGATGGTTGTATAAAGCTGCGCAACAAGGAAAAAGTACGTCGCAATCGCAGAAAATCCTTGGTCAGGATTTTTTGGTTGGAAACGTGGTGCCGCGCAATTATACGCAGTCTGCTGAATGGTATAAAATGGCAGCGGAACACGGTGATCGTGATGCACAGAATGAATTGGCTTTTCTTTATTATATTGGAAGAGGGGTTGAGCAGAACTTTAAGACCTCTTTTAAATGGTTTGAGAAAGCGGCAAGAAGAGGCTTGCCCATTGCTCAATACAATGTTGGCATCATGTGGTACACTGGAAACGGCGTTGAAAAACAGGATCTGATTGCGGCCTACAGTTGGTTGAGCTTGGCCTCATCTAACGGCTATACCGATGCAGGTTCAGCCGCTAAGTATATTGAAACACTCCTTGATCAATCCGAACTCAAAGAGGCGCAGCAAAGAGCAACACTCCTCTACAATCAGATTATGGAACACCAAAAACAAGCAGAAAAGAAAAAATAACATCTTGTAGTAGGATCTTACTTTCCTTTTGCGGTCCTTCCGGTTTAAGCGTACCTCTCTATAATGTGGGAAGCCATGACCTTTGCCGGGTTGTTACCTTCAGCTCTGCAAAAGTACCTTTATACCGGATGGATCTTTTTTGCTCACCTCTCATTGATTGTTGGATCCAAGAAACTGTATTTCTCTTGCGTTACATGGTAAATTACGTAATTTTTTCTGTCCCGGAAAGCTTATGGCTCGCAATTTGAAGACAAATGAATCCGGAGAACTTGCTCCTCCTACATAACCAGGGGCAAGTAAAAACACACTATCAAGGGTGCTGATGAAAACGGGCATTATAGCGCTTACTAAAAGCGGAAATATTCTTGCAAAGAAAATTGCTTCATCCATGAACGACTGTGTCGTTTTTGAAAAGGGCAAAGTTTTTGAAAGAATAAAAACTGCCTGGCGGGAGGTAGACGGGATCATCTGTATAATGGCAGCTGGAATTGTCGTCCGCTCGCTTGCTCCTCTCTGTCGTGATAAAAAATTTGATCCCTGTGTCATTGTTCTCGATGAGAAAGGCGATTTTGTAGTAAGCCTGCTTTCCGGCCATATCGGCGGAGGAAATGACCTCGCAAGAAAAGTTGCTGATATCACAGGAGGGACGGCTGTGATAACAACGGCATCGGATGTTTCAGGGCATACGGCGCTGGATCTGTGGACGGCCCAGAATCATCTCACGGCTGCAAATCCCGGGAAACTGACTTCCACATCTGCTCTTTTGGTAAATGAAGGGGCGCTCTCGATTTTTTCTGAATTCAAACTTAGCGGTCTGCCGAGAGATTTTTTTCAGGTCAAAAAAAAAGAGGATGCCGATATTGTCATTTCTCCTTTATTTCCGGAAGAATATAAACTGTTATGGTTGGTTCCGAGAAATTTATATGTTGGATTTGGCTGCAACCGTGGTACTACTATTGCCGAATTTGAGCAGGCCTTAAATGAAATATGCCGAATACATCGTATTGATGAACGTTCAATTGCAGGACTTGCCAGTATTGATCTGAAGAAGGATGAAGAGGGATTGCTCGATTTTGCAGAAAAAAAACAGCTGCCGATCAGTTTCTTTTCAAAGAACGAGCTGAATATCATCGAAGGGATTACTCCTTCGGCGGCAGCTCTTAAGGCAACGGGGGCAAAAGGTGTTGCTGAACCGGCGGCTATACAAGCGGCAGTCTCGGCATTCGGCTCCGGAAGTCTTTTTATCAGGAAAATGAAATGGAAAAATGTAACAGCAGCTGTGGCTGTGAAGAAAATACAATTCAAGGAATGATATTTGTTGTCGGAACCGGTCCGGGAGATTACGAAAATTTGACCCCTGCGGCTGTGAAAGCCATCCATGGCTCAGACGTCGTCATAGGGTACCGGACATATCTGGATCTCATTGCCGATCTTTTACACAATAAGGAAGTGATCTCCTCCGCCATGATGCAGGAGGTGGAACGTTGCTGCAAAGCCTTTGAATTCGCCCGGTCTGGAAGGCGAGTGGTCATGATCTCGGGTGGAGATCCTGGTATTTATGCAATGGCAGGCCTAATATATGAGATGGCTGTGAAAAATAACAGTACAATCCCGATTCGGGTGATTCCGGGTCTTGCCGCTGTGAATAGCTGCGCTGCTCGTTTGGGTGCACCATTGATGCATGATTTTGCCACGATCAGCCTCTCTGATTTGCTTACTCCATGGGAGGTCATAGAAAAACGTCTCGATGCAGCGGCATCTGCTGATTTTGTCATCGCCCTCTATAATCCAAAATCAAAAAAGAGGACCGAGCATATCATCCGCGCCCGCGATATTATTATGCGATACCGAAGCAAAGATACACCTGTGGGCATTGTCAATAACGCCATGCGCGAGAATGAGACCGTAGCTCTTACAGATCTTGGGACAATGCTTAGTGAGGATATTTCCATGCAATCCACCGTTATCATTGGCAACTCAACTACCTTTACCTGGGAAGGCAAAATGATAACTCCTCGAGGCTACAAAGATAAATATAAATTGCAGTCGTAGTCTTCATAGGGTGTTAAGATGGTTGCCTCTCTTTTTTTTCTTCGGCACGGCAAGACAACTTTGGCGGGCAAGATGGTTGGTTCAACCGATGTGGATCTGTGTGCTGAAGGAAGAGAACAGATCGGAGCTCTACGCCGATGGGTGCAGGCTGAAAAATTTGATCGCATTTTTTGCAGTACAATGCGCAGATGTAGGCAAACAGCAGAACTCCTTGCTCTTGAGACGGAAATTATCTACGACGAAGCTTTAAAAGAGATAGACTTCGGAATCTGGGAAGGAATGGAGTTCTCCGAGATTGAAAAAAACTATCGAGAACATGTTCAAAAATGGGTGGATGATCCGGACAGCTTTAGTTTTCCGGAAGGAGAATGTTGTAAAGATTTCATAGAGCGGCTGGAAACTTTCAAGAAGAACTTGATTGCCCTGGAAGAAGAAAAAGTATTGATCATAACGCATGGCGGAGTGATTCGATATTTGATCTGCTCTTTTTTAGGTCTTCCTGCTGATGATTATCTGCTTTTCCAGATAAATGAAGGCCTGATTACATGCCTTGCCTGTTTCGGTGATCGAGGTGTACTCACCGGACTCAACTTAGGAAAGACCGGATGATGGGAAAACTTATTCTTGTGACCGGAGGAACCAGAAGCGGCAAGAGTGATTATGCCCAAAGTCTTGCCGAGTCTCTTAAAGGAGGCCGTATGTTTGTTGCAACCTGTCCGAGGATTGATCCGGAAATGGACGAGCGCATACGAAAACACCAGAAAGCAAGGGCCGGAGCTTCGTGGAAGACCCTGGAAGAAGAAAAAAATCTTGCGGCAATCTATGATCAGACAGATGGAATTGATATATGCTTGATCGATTGCCTGACCCTGTGGGTCAATAATCTTCTTTACTATGAACAGTGTCTGGGCGGTGATCTGACGGAAGAGAATATGGCCCGGTATTGCAAGAAATTTTTATCGAAAATTCAAGAATTTCCCGGAACGACAATCTGCGTAACCAATGAAGTGGGTATGGGGATCGTTCCGGAAAACCCGGCTGCCAGAAAATACAGGGATCTTGTCGGTTGTTGTAACAGGATCATAGCTGGCTCTGCCGATGAGGTCGTATTGGTGACTTGCGGTATTCCGCAGGTCTTAAAAAGTAAGCAATAGGTTCGCAGTAAAATTTAGGTAAAAAAAGGAAAGGTTATGAGCCTTCTCGATCGCACATTGCAACAGATTTTTCCTCAAGACACCGATTCAAGAAATTCCGCCAAGGCCCGTCTTGAGCAACTTGCTCTTCCTTACTGGTCATTGGGAGATCTCATGGATCTTGCCATGGATCTTGCCGGTATGACGCGTTCCATGGCACCTCCTGTCGCTAGAAAAGCGGTTGTTACCATGGCGGGTGATCACGGTGTCGTTCAGGAAGGAGTCAGTAAATTTCCCAGCGAAGTAACCCCGCAGATGGTCTATAATTTCGTGAACGGTGGTGCCGGAATCAATGCCCTAGCCCGCCAGGTTGGTGCAGAGGTTTTCGTTGTTGATATGGGAGTTGCCTCCGATTTGACTGAACTGGCGCAGGCAGGAAAGATAATCAACAAAAAGGTGGGGCTTGGAACCGACAATATCGCCAAAGGTCCGGCCATGAGCCTTGCCATGGCTCAACGAGCTGTGGAATCAGGCATTGATATTGCCAATGATCTTGCAGATAAGTTTGATGTGTTCGGAACCGGTGATATGGGCATCGGGAACACGACACCGTCGACCGCTATTGCCGCGGTGCTGACAGGAAAGGATCTTTCTGAGTTGACCGGCAGGGGAACAGGGCTCGATGACGCCCAACTGCGACATAAGATAGACGTAATAACCAAAATTCTTGAGATCAACAAACCGGATCCTAAAGATGGCCTGGATATTCTCGCCAAGGTCGGAGGCTTTGAAATAGGCGGAATCGCAGGCCTTATCATTGGGTGTGCCGCCAATCAAAAACCGGTTGTCGTCGACGGATTTATCTCTACTGCCGGAGCTTTGATCGCCTATACCATAGAGCCGTTTGTTCGTGATTATGTCATCTGTTCTCATCGTTCGGTTGAACCTGGACATAAAGCAATGCAGCAGTATCTTGGTTGCCGAAAACCACTTCTTGATCTGAATATGCGTCTTGGTGAGGGGACTGGAGGAGCGTTGGCCATGAATCTTCTTGAGGCTGCTGTTGCCATCTTGACCGAGGTCGCAACATTTGAAGAGGCAGCTGTTGCCGGAGCTGACAAGTAGTTGTGAAATTGAAGTGGACTGCAAGAGCAGAGGAATTGCCACCTTGGTTGCAACATCCTCTTTTATGTTTTCTGGCTGCGCTTCGTTTTTTGACAGTCTTGCCGATTCACTGGCAATCCGACCAGGATGGAAACTATTTCCAAGACAGTCTGCATTACTTTCCTGTTCTGGGTTGTTTGATCGGACTGGCAACTGGCGGTATCGCGGTTATGCTTGGTTTTCTGTTTACGGGGCCAGTGGTCGTAGTAATTACAGTGATCCTGCTTGCCGGAGTTTCTGGCTGTCTACATCTCGATGGCCTTGCCGATACGGCTGACGGTTTTTTCAGTTCCAGACCCAAAGAAAAAATTCTGGAAATCATGCGCGACAGCAGGACCGGACCCATGGGCGTCATTGCCTTGATTTTTGTTCTTTTGCTGAAATTCGTAGCACTTTGGACCTTGAGCCCATCTACTTTTTTAAAGGCAGTCATACTGATACCTGTTGCCGGAAGATGCGCAATTGTCCAGTCCATGGCTCTCCTTCCTTATGCCAGAGAGGAAGGAGGGCTCGGCCGTCTCTTTTATTCGAAACACTGCCGAATCTCCGCCCTCTGGTCTCTGTTCTTTCCAGTACTATTGATACCCTTTGTCGGTTTCCGGTCAGTTGTTGCGGCATCCTGCACAACAGTCACTGTGGTGTTGCTCTTTTGTTTCTGGAGTAAAAAAAAGATCGGCGGGGCAACCGGGGATACCCTTGGGGCAATTTGTGAGATTACCGAGATGGCTGTTGCCGTCTCATTTACAACTATTTTTTTGTCGTAATGATTTTGTTTCAATTTTTGAGCTGGTAAAATGATGTCCTCAACAGAACAGTCGAAAAAAGAAAAGAGTACAGGGTTCGGACATGGCGGAAACGTACATAAGCTTAGGCGGATGGATAATCTCAAGTCCGGGGATCTTCTTGACTTCAGCGCCAACATCAATCCCTCGGGCCCACCGGAATGGCTGCGGGCAACCATAAGTCGGTCCGTCGAAAAGCTGGTCCATTATCCAGACCCGGATTGCCATGATCTGGTTGAATCTATTGCCGATTATCTCGGGCTTTCAGTTGATGGAATAGTTCCTGCGAACGGCACAACGGAGCTTCTTTATTACCTTCCAAAAATACTGCCAAAAAAACGAGCCGTTATCCCGGTTCCTTCTTATATCGATTACATCAAGGTTATGCATCGGGCAGGAAAAGAAGTCGAACTTTTTTTTCTCCTGCCCGAAAATGATTTTTATCTGGATACCAAGGCTCTTTCCGGTCGGTTGACAGGTGATGAGATTGTCATCATCGGCTCACCCAATAACCCGACCGGTATGGTAGCGGATTCCAGAAAACTCCTCAAACTTGCAGGCGACTTTCCGGATACGGTCTTTGTCATTGATGAGGCTTTCCTCGACTTTGTGGTTGAGGGCAAAACGCTTTCCGGATGTTCAGAAAATATAATTACCCTGAATTCAATGACCAAATTTTTTGCCGTCCCCGGTTTACGCTTGGGGTATGGTGTATTTCCGCACAAATATGCCGAATCAATGCGCAAGATCATGCCGCCCTGGTCGGTAAACACCATTGCTCAGGCTGTTGGTGAGCAGGCATTCAAAGATTCAAACTACAGACAGGATTCAATACAGCTTTGCTCAGCGTTGCGAGAAGAACTCAAAGACGATCTTGGCTTGATAAGAGGACTGAAGATTTTTCCATCCCATGCCAATTATTTACTTTTGCAGCTTAGAGACAACACATCTGCTGTAAAACTTTCGGAAAAGCTCTTGCAGGATGGTATTGTCATTCGTGTTTGTAAAAATTATCAGGGACTTGACGAGAGTTATTTCCGTGTAGCCGTTCGAACGCGGAAAGAAAATGCCTCTCTTGTTCGAGCCCTGGGGAAAATATGTTTGGCTCGAACAGGCAAGGCGGGCAGTATAGGTCCTAAAAAGATCCGTCCGCTCATGGTGCAGGGGACGTCATCCAACGCAGGAAAGTCCGTATTAGTCACCGCGCTTTGTCGTATACTCCTCCAGGATGGGATTAGAGTCGCGCCTTTCAAGGCGCAGAACATGTCTCTGAACTCCTTTGTAACTTTAGACGGGTTGGAGATGGGGCGCGCTCAGGTTTCTCAGGCCCAGGCAGCGCGGCTTGATCCTGACGCCCGGATGAATCCAATTCTTCTCAAACCGAATTCCGACACCGGTTCCCAGGTGATTGTCAAGGGAGTGCCGGTGGGCAATATGTCTGTTATGGAGTATGTTGCTTATAAAGACATTGCTTGGAAGGCTGCGTGCGAGAGTTTCGATCAATTGGCGGCTGAATACGAGGCCATTGTCCTGGAAGGGGCCGGATCTCCAGGAGAAGTTAATCTAAAACATCATGATATCGTAAACATGCGTATGGCAAGGCATGCCGGCGCCAATGTCTTACTGGTGGGTGATATCGACAGGGGAGGTGTCTATGCTTCTTTTGTCGGGACTATGGAGGTTTTGGCGGAATGGGAAAGAAGATTGGTTGGTGGATTCATCGTTAATAGGTTCCGAGGTCAAGAGTCGCTGCTTGAACCTGCTCATAGGTATGTACGGGAGCACACTGGAAAGCATGTTGTTGGTGTGGTTCCCTATATTCATGATTTGGGGATTCCTGAAGAGGATTCCGTTTCCTTTAAGGCGGGCTTGTTTGATATGCCGAGACCGAAAGGTCCTCATGTAGAGATAGCCTTGATCAGTCTCCCTCATATCTCAAACTTCACCGATATCGAACCCTTTGTTGCCGAACCCGATGTTCATCTCAGAGTAATCACACATCCGCGTGATCTCGGTACACCTGACGCCGTGATTATTCCGGGATCGAAAAATGTTATCGGGGATTTACAGGCGCTCAAACAAAGCGGATTAGCGGATGCACTCCGTTTTCTGGGAAATGCAGGTTGCGAAATCGTCGGTCTTTGCGGCGGATATCAGATGCTTGGAAAAATAGTAGAAGACCCGTACTCCATTGAGTCGGATAACGGTGATACAGAGGGGTTGGGTTTGATTGATCTGGTAACAAGGATGGAGAGGCAAAAACGGCTGATCCGGCAAAAAGGTGTGCATACGGCTTCCGGCTGTCCTGTTTATGGCTACGAGATTCATCATGGTATTTCCAAATCGAACCTTGAATCTGTAGTAACCTTTGAAGATGGATCGAAATGTGGCGCCATGATCGGAAATGGTCGTATTTGGGGAACCTACCTCCATGGACTTTTTGATGCAGATTTCTTCCGCCGTTGGTTTATCGACAGGTTAAAACAGCGGGCGGGATTGCCTTGTGATGGAAAAATAAGAGCACCTTACGATCTTGAGCCGGCATTTGATCGTCTGGCGGATACGGTAAGAAGAGGGCTTGATATGGACAGGATTTATGCGTTGCTGGGCCTGTAGGCCAAAAAGGATGGAGGCTTTCTAATGGCCTTTGCTTTGGAAATAGCGGCTGCTCTCATTCTCGACCAGATACTTGGGGATCCGCGTTGGTTGTACCACCCTGTTCGGATGATCGGCTGGCTTTGCCTGCGTTGCGAAGAATTTTTCACCGCACTTTTCTACAGCAGAAAGTTGGCAGGCTTTTTTGCCGTCGGCACGGTGCTTATGACAACAATACTGTCGGTTGGAATTGTGCTCCAGACCCTGGCAACACTTTCTCCTGTTCTTTCCACTGTCTCTGCAATTCTGATTATTTATACCTCCGTTGCCGCCAAGGATCTGATAGTGCATAGCAAAGCGGTTTATGACTGTTTAATGACCAACGATATTTTTCAGGCGAGAAAAGCCGTTTCCATGATCGTCGGCAGAGACACCGAAGACCTTGACAAGGCGGGTATTATACGTGCCTGTGTCGAAACAATTGCCGAAAACATGGTTGATGGTATTACCGCCCCACTGTTTTTTGGGATCATCTTGAGTCTGTTTGCTCCAGTGTCGGATTTTGGATCCATTGAGCTAGCCGCCTTTGGGGCAATGACCTATAAGGCGATCAATACCATGGACTCGATGTTCGGGTATAAAAATGAAAGGTACTGCGAATTCGGCCTGGCTGCAGCAAGACTCGATGATTTTGCCAACTTTATTCCTGCTCGAATGAGTGCAGGATTTGTTATTGTTTCCGCCTTTGTCCTAAAACTTGACGGCAAAAGCGCGGCGAAGATGTTTGTCAGGGATCGCCTGAAGCACAGCAGCCCCAATTCAGCTCATACGGAAAGTGCCGTTGCCGGAGCCTTAGGGGTTCAGTTAGGTGGAGAATCTTCATATTTTTGTGTGAAAAAGGAAAAACCGACAATAGGAGATCATACAAGAGATATCCATGCAGACGATATCTTACTTGCTGGAAAACTTGTTCGGATCGGGGCACTTTTTTTTGTGATCTCGCTCATGATCTTGAAAGAACTCTTATAGGAGAACCAGACGTTGAAGATTCCAGCCTTTCTCATTGGGGGAACGACAAGCGGTTCCGGCAAAACGACTCTGACTCTTGGAATTCTTGCAGCCTTGAAACACCGTGGGTTAAATGTGCAACCCTTTAAATGCGGCCCGGATTTTATCGATCCAACATTGCACTCAATGGTCACAGGGAAAGTGTCACGAAATCTTGATCTCAAAATGACCGGAGTGAATTTTTGTCGCAATTCTTTTGTGAAAAATATTCAAGGAATAGATGTAGCAGTAGTTGAAGGGGTAATGGGGCTCTTTGACGGGGGGCAGGTCAGCTCGGCTGCTCTTGCTCTAGCCTTGTCCCTTCCAGTTATTCTGGTCATTGATGTGCGTTCGGCTGCCGAAAGTGTTGCCGCGGTTTTGAAAGGATTTGAGACATACAACCAGGAATTGCAGATTTCCGGGGTGATTTTCAATAGAGTTGGTTCCACAAGACATCGGGAGCTTATCAGTGAGGCTGTAGAAAAACATTGTAATACTAGAACATTAGGGTTCTTCCCAAGGGATGAAGAATTTTCTATCCCCGAGAGACATCTCGGCCTCCATATGGGAGAGGAATCTCCCTTGCAAAAAGAACAGATCGATGATCTGATTCGGGCTGTGGAGGAAAATATAAATATCGACCTGCTCCTGCAAATGAGCATGGTAAAAATAGATAACAAGGTCAAACTGCCCAGGAAAAAGCACATTGATAAACGGGTCTCCCTTGCGGTGGCGCGCGACGAAGCCTTTTGCTTTTATTATCAGGATAATTTCGATCTTTTTGCCGAGGCTGGTATTGATACCATTTTTTTTAGCCCGTTACATGATACAAAACTGCCAGAAAATATGGACGGCATTTATATAGGCGGAGGATATCCTGAGTTATATGCCGATCAGTTAAGCAACAACAAGGAGATGTTAAAACAGCTGCGCACCTGGGTCGAGCTCGGTGGGCCTTTATTGTGCGAGTGTGGCGGATTTATGTATATGTCTAAAAACCTGGTTGATTTACAGAACAACACCTATCCTATGGTTGGTGTTTATTCGGCAACCATTTCCATGAACGACCGGTTGGGAAGACTGGGTTATCGAGAAGCAATCTTGACAGGAGATTGCCTTTTAGGCAAAGCTGGTGACTCTCTTTACGGGCACGAATTTCATTATTCAACGATTAAAGAGATCGATCCATCAGTAAAAACGATTTTTCAACTTCAGGATGGTAAGAAGGAAGGGTATATGGTCAAGAACGCTCTAGGCGGATACCTGCATTTGCATTTCGGACAAACAACAAATAATGTCGAATATCTCTATAATTCCTTAATAAAAAGGAAGAGGCGGAAATAGATGATCACCCTGCAAAAAATCAAACCTCAGCAAATAGAACAAGAAAGTTTCCGCATCATCGAGCAGGAATTCTTTTCTCAAACCGGACGCAGGGTCGATAGTTACGATCCAAAAATCTTTAAAATCGTCCAAAGAGTAATCCATGCAACCGGCGATTTTTCCTTTGCTTCCAACTTGATCTTTCATGAACAGGCTGTCAACTCAGGCCTTGATGCCATCAGAAAGGGCCGGAATGTTCTGATCGATGTAAACATGGGAGCATCGGGTATCAGCAAGAATATCTTGAGTACTTTCGGTGGGGATGTGATTTGCCGGGTGGGTGATCAGGAAATTGGAAAGGTTGCGAAAACCAAAGGCTTGACGCGTTCGGAGGTCGCATTTGATCTGGCAGCCTGCGAAAATATAGGAATCGTTGCTGTGGGAAATGCCCCGACAGCACTTCTTGCCGCAATGCAGTTAATCGAAAAAGAAAACCTTACTCCGGACTTGGTTATCGGTGTGCCTGTCGGATTTGTCAACGCTGCAGAATCAAAGTATTTGCTTAGTCAAAAGACCTATCCTTTTATCACTGCCCTAGGACGCAAAGGAGGAAGTCCGGTTGCCGTAGCCATCATCAATGCTCTTTTACGGCTGGCCCAACTTGCCGATATTTCTCAATAGCATACCAATACATGCGAAAAAATAATATTTTTCATCCCAGTTGAGGCCGGGATCTTCCCTTCAAAGCTTGACAATTAAAAGCGGTAATGCTACTTGATTGAGCGCAATTTCGGTAGAACATAATTTGTTCTTTTTTGCTTGGTACGGATGTTACTGGCAAAGGTCAAACATTTTTTTAGACCGGTAATATTTGTTCCTGAGATGACCGGTCAGGGAATACGATTCTGAAAATATGTATTAATATAAAACACATATAGTGATAATTGTTACGAATATATTTTTTTAAATACCGTTAACACGAACGAAAGAGGAGAGAATAAAATGGAAAAAACTTTTGCAATTATAAAACCGGATGCCTTCGCTGCAGCAAATGCAGGAAAAATACTGGCTCGTATATATGAGGAAGGATTTAAGGTCGTTGGTTTGAAAAAATTGTATCTCAGCAAAGTGGAGGCCGAAGGTTTCTATTATGTTCATAAAGACCGGCCATTTTTTGGAGAATTAACCGATTTTATGAGTAGCGGTCCCTGTATCGTCCTGGTCCTGGAGGCGGAAAACGCCATCAAAAAGTGGCGGGATCTTATGGGAGCCACCAATCCTGCTGAAGCCGGAGAAGGAACACTGCGGGGGCAGTTCGGTTCATCCGTAGGGGAAAATGCAACCCATGGTTCGGATGCCCCGGAGACGGCCGCATTTGAGATCGGTTATTTTTTCTCAGGGTTGGAATTGCTGTAAATCATAAAGGCATGAGATTTTCAAACAGATCCGGAAGACAGTTGTTGTTCAAATAATTGATCAGAGTCTGTTTGAAAATCGATTTGCTTTCACTATGGTCCATGGATATTCGAACGGCAAATACGATTCTTTACTGCAACAACTGGCGAACAACTGTTGAATTTTATCAAAAAAAAATGCGGCTTAAACCAACACTTACCCGAGACTGGTTTGTTGAATTTGAACTGAATGAAAAGAGCAGGTTGAGTATCGCCGATGCTTCCAGAGTTTCGTTAGAAGGCTGTGAAGGAAAAGGAATAACTCTTAGTTTTGAAGTAGACGATATTGCTGAAGTCCATGGACAGTTGCAGGAATCTGGGTTGAATCCTGACCCCATACGTAAACATCCTTGGGGGGCACGAGTCATATACATCCATGACCCCGAGGGAAACCGCATAGAATTCTGGACCCCCGACCCTTAAAATCAAGCATCATCCTTATCGAGCACTTCACACTGTAATCTGCCGCGATGCAGACGAATAGACAGACGGTCGTTGGTGTCCACCTGACGGCTGTCGGAGACGACAGTCGAATCTTTTTTGGAGATAATGGCATATCCGCGTGCAAGTGTTGCAAGAGGGCTCATGGAATCAAGTTTAGCAATCTCCTGGAGAAATATTGTTCTCTTTCTCTCAATAAGATTCTCCAGGTGTTGCTCCAGGTCTTTTTTCAGATGGTTGAGGTGTTGTTGTTGGAACTGTATTTTGGCCACCGGAGCCTGGCCTTGCAAGCGTCTGGTTATTTGAAGGTAAGTGGTGTTCAGATTGGAAAATGTGTCTTTGATGGATTGAATAAGGGCGGATGTACAGGCGTCGAGTTTGAGCTCCCGATTAATAAAAAATGAGCTGAGATCACCTAGAAGCCGTCGGCAATAGGTTACCTGATTTTCATCTTGTATGATTTTTTTTCTTACAGTGTAAATAAGGCGTTCCCGTAGGTTTTCAACATCTTCAAACAACCCGATATTGTCGGGGATGATCTTTTCAGCTGCCCCCGTTGGTGTCGGAGCTCTAAAATCGGCACAATAATCGGCTATGGTAAAATCAATCTCATGCCCTATACCGGTTACAATCGGAATCTGCGAAGTGTAAATAGCCCTGGCGACGCATTCTTCGTTAAAGGCCCAGAGGTCTTCCAAAGAACCTCCTCCCCGGCATAAGACAATGACATCTGTAACAATCTCTTGGTTCACTCTTGTTATGGCGGCTGCTATTTCTTTGGCCGCCTCCGCCCCTTGAACCCTGACCGGATATATGCGAACTTTTGCAGATGTTTTTCTTTTTTTACAAATAGTTAAAAAGTCATGTAAAGCGGCTCCCGAAGGAGAAGTTATCAATACGATATCATGGGGAAAGGCAGGAAGTGTCTTTTTGATTTCCTGGGCAAACAACCCCTCTGCGGCGAGACGACGTTTTTGTTGTTCAAATTGGATCTGCAAAAAACCAGTTCCAAGAAAGTCAATGGTATCAACTACAAGCTGGTACTCGCCTCTGGGTTCATATACAGAGATTCTTCCGTGACAGATAATGTGCTGTCCGTCAAGGAGACTTTCCAAGAGAAATTTTTTCTGGCCTTTAAAAAGGACTGCCTTTATTTGAGATTCACTATCTTTCAAAGTGAAATACTGATGACCAGAGAATGGGGTTTTTAGATTGGTAACTTCGCCTTGGATATGAACGAATCGAAATTCACCTTCAAGAAGATTCCTGATGCTGCGAGTCAGTTCGGATACAGATTGGATTTGGAGTTGCACGATTCAGTTATAAGATGAATTTCAGGTAACGGGATTGGCTGATTAAAAATAGACATCATTTACTTTATAGTTTATATAGAAAGATTCAATCAAATTTTGTGCTTTTCATTATTCACGGATTTTACAAAATGGAGAATGTGCATGGCGGCCGGAAATGCGTTTGAGAAGATACATGGTGAAGCAAAGAATGAAAGCGATCTTGTCGGGTTGTTGGAGCATCTTAATCTTCCTCCGAAAGTCATTAAATTTATTAAAAAAAATGTAAAAATAATTCTATCAATCGTATGTATTGCCGTGCTTGTAGCCATTTCATTGACGGTTTACGATGTCTTACTGCAGAAAAAAATAAATAACAGCAGTTCCTCTTTGGCTATCGCAATGAAAATGCCTGGAGATTCTCGACATGCTGCTCTGGAAAAGGTTGTAGAGGAATTTTCCGATACGGATTCCGCCCGTTGGGCCAGGGTGGAGCTTGCGCATATTGACATGAAAAACGGAAAATTCACGGCCGCAGCCGGCCAGTATGCTCAAATAAAAAAAGAGATCAATCCATTAAATCCGCTTTATGGCCTTGTCACGTTTGGAATGGCACAGGCACAAGAAGCCGGAAAACAATATGATGCCGCTTTTGACGATTATCAATCACTTGCAAAACTGGAGGGCTATAGAGGAATCGGCCTACTAGGAATGGCCAGAATTTATGAAATAAAAGGAAAATCTGATAAAGCTTTATCCGTTTATGAGCAATATATGGCTACCAATGAGGGTGAGAATCCCAATGATCCGGAAAAGGCTTTCGTTGCTGAGAAGATAGGACGCCTAAAGGCAAAACCATGAGAGTGGTGGAAAGCGTTGATGCGTTGACCCCAATTATCACCTCCTGGAAAACCAAGGGACACGTCATAGGATTGGTTCCGACCATGGGATGGTTTCATCGCGGTCATCTCGCCTTGATGGAGACGATGAGACAAAAGGTGGACAAAGTGGTGGTAAGCCTCTTTATCAATCCCAAACAGTTTGGAGCCGGCGAGGATCTTACCACCTATCCCCATGATCTGGAAAGAGACCGGCTTCTAGCCGAAAAAACAGGTATAGATGTATTGTTTGCCCCTATTGTCGATGAGATATATCCTGAGGGTTTTCAAACGACCATCTGTGTTAAAGAGATTACGAAGGTATTATGCGGTGCCTCCCGTCCCGGCCATTTCGATGGTGTGGCAACGGTGGTATCAAAGTTTTTTAACATAGTTCAGCCTCAAAAAGTGATCTTTGGGGAAAAAGACTATCAACAATTGGCAATGATTCGTAGGATGGTCAAAGATTTAAATTTTAATATCGAAGTGTTAGGACACCCAATCGTCCGCGAAGAGGATGGTCTTGCCATGAGTTCCAGAAATACCTACTTAAAACAGGAAGAGAGGCGGAACGCTCTGTGCTTGTATAAATCGATTCAGTATGCAAAGGCAATAACACAAAAAACGAAAAGCAGATTGCGATCAGCTGAAATCATAGAAGAGGTAAAAGGTATAATTAAT
Organism: Desulfocapsaceae bacterium; assembly: GCA_046704745.1. Lineage (GTDB taxonomy): Bacteria > Desulfobacterota > Desulfobulbia > Desulfobulbales > Desulfocapsaceae > CAWGGS01. The sequence goes on from JBJKRL010000024.1 coordinate 195,556, forward strand.
ACAACTCCCGGTTGCGTCGTGGATTATGTTGAAATCATAGACAAAGACACTCTTCTACCTTCGGAATTCATAAGCTCAAACAGTCTCATTGCAATGGCTGTTAAGGTGGGAGGCAGGGTCCGGCTTATAGATAATGCTTTACTGGGGATATGATTTTGATGGATTTATCAACAAAAATATGAAGGCTGTGCTTATCGTTTGGTAAAAACAGTTTATTGTCTACCAAGAGATAGAGGGATAAACCTTAACAAGTTTAAAGTGTAGAGTGATGTTGAAACAAATGTTGAACGCCAAAATTCATCGGGCAACCGTGACAGAGGCAAATCTCGAATATGAGGGAAGTTTGACCATCGACCGAGATCTTATGGAGGCCGTTGGAATTATCCCTTTTGAAAGGATCAAAGTCTATAACATACATAATGGTGAGCGCTTCGATACATATGCGATAGATGGTGCCCGCGGTTCAGGTACGATTGGTCTCAATGGTGCGGCTGCTCGCAAGGGGATGAAAGGTGATCTAATCATTATTGTTACCTATGGAACCTATACTGAAAAAGAGTTGGAAACCTACCATCCGCGAATCATTTTGCTTGATGAGCAGAACAGGATTAAAGAGATGCTGACAAAATAAATTGGGCAGCTCTACTATCGTAATAACTGACACTCTCAAGTACCAAACTGAGTAGCAATCAAAAAATACCTGCAGGCGATCAATGTGAAAAAAAGGAGATTGGCCGATTCCACCTATTTTTTTTCTCCATCCTTTCCGGATTAACATTCTATAACACTATATTTCAACTTTAATGCTTGGTATTTTTGTTGCAATTTCGAGGTGATCAACAGACAAGTTGTCTGCTGGAAAGAATTCAGGAGCCGGGAGCCAGATTACTTGATTTCAAAAGGTTTTCTCATGAATTCTGACTCCTGGATTCTGGCTCCTTGTGAACTAACTTCAGGAAGACCCCAAAATTGGATAGTATTCCAAATTATTACACAACCCGGAATGTTGAGACTATATTTTTATACTATTTTTATTTTAGCCCCAAGGGTCTGCCTGATTTCCGCAACCAAGACATTTTCCCCGGATACTGAGAGGGCAAAGAACTGGAAGAGGAAGATTTTTTCTTCCTGATAACTCAAGCAGTTTCTTCTTCTCCCCCTCCCACGGCCGGTCACGAAAAGGGCCTCCTCTTCACCTTTAAGATAGTCTGATCAGATTCTCTCGACTGTTTCAAGGATCAATCCGGTAATTCTTGCTATAAAATCTGAGTCGATTCCGTGTTCTGCTCTCAGCCGGAAACATTGGATTCTTTGGGAATCCGGTTGGTTCTGGAGCTTTTTCAGCAAAAGTCGTAACGATTCTTTGACCATGCCTCTTATGAAGTGTTGTGTTTTCAAACTAAGGTTCTTAGTTAAAAGAGGATTGAATATTCTTCTTAAAAGGGATAGATTGGGAACGATTTGCTTGCAACTTGGATGTTGTTTATGAGAATGCCTCCAAATTTTGTATAAAAGGATTGATTTTTTGTCAAATAAAGAGTTAAAGCTCTGGAGTATCTTTGAAATTTGTCGGATTGGCAATTCGTCTCTCCACCGTCGGTTCAGCGTTGCAACTCGTTGATTATTCTTGTTGCCCCTGCATTTATCTCGGGGTTTTTAAGAGCTTATCATATTTCAGATGGGCGCGGGGATGAAATGTTGCCGTAAAGCAATTTGAAAAGAATTTTTGGGAATTTCGCAGGAAATCTGGATGGATAAGATCAAAGTCACATTTCTCCCCCACGATAGAACTATTGAAGTTTACACTGGAGAAAGCCTTATACGGGCGGCTATGGCCGCTGGTGTCCATGTGAATGCTTCCTGCGGCGGTGAAGGTGTTTGTGGAAAATGCAGGGTACAGATCGAAGAGGGAGAAGTTGAGGGTGGCATTACTGAACGTTTAAGTGCCGCCGATCTTGAAAACGGTTATCGACTTGCCTGCTTAAGCAAATTGACCTCAGATGTAATCGTCAGAATTCCTGTTGAATCCTCTATAGATACGGCTGCCCTGAGGCGACAATACACCCCACGTCAAACTGCTCGTATCAAGATCACGGACATCAGTACCTTAAAAGAACAGGGACTTTTCATCGCTCCGGTTGTCAAGACCTATGTGGAACTCGATCCCCCGGACACAAAAGATAATCTACCCGATGTCACAAGGCTTATAAGGACTCTGAATAAGACAGGTGATTGGCATAAACTGGAACTCGCTTTGCCGGTCATTAGAAAGCTTCCCGGTATTTTAAGAGAAAGTAATTTTAAGGTAACCGTTACCATTGTTAAAGCGGTAAGGAACGGAGGGAAAAACCGCATCATCAATATCCAACCCGGCGACACTACGATGCAGAATTATGCCGTTGCAATGGATATCGGTACGACAACCATCTACGGACAGCTCATAAACCTGGAAACAGGTGAATCGTTGTCGGAATTTGGTGATTTTAACGGGCAGATCAGTTACGGTGAAGATGTTATTAGTAGAATAATGTTTGCCGAAAAGCCGGGTGGGCTGGTTAAGCTTCAGGAGGTTGTCGTTGCAAGTATCAATAAGATCCTGAGCAGGATGATAGCTCAGGCAAAAATCGATCGGGAAAATATTTCAACTATCACTCTGGCAGGAAATACAACAATGACCCAGCTCCTGCTCCAGATTGATCCACGCTATATACGCAGATCACCTTATGTTCCTGCCTCAACCCTTTACCCGCCATTCAGCGCTTTATCCATCGGCATCGACCTCGATGAACATGTTACCGCTCTTCTCTTTCCGGAAATCTCAAGCTACGTTGGAGGGGACATTGTTGCCGGAGTCATGGGATCGGGAATGTATAGAAGCGAGGAACTCGTTTTGTTTATGGATATCGGTACCAATGCTGAGATTGTGATCGGCAATAAAGACTGGCTGGCATGCGCGGCATGCTCCGCCGGTCCCGCATTCGAGGGTGGCGGCGTTGAATTCGGAATGCGAGCCGCCAAAGGTGCCATCGAAGATTTCTCCGTTGATCCGGTCACCTACGAACCGATGATCGTAACCATCGGCAATGTCCGGCCAAAAGGGATCTGCGGTTCCGGTCTGATTACGATGATTGCGGTAATGTTTGAAAACGGAGTAATAGACAACCGGGGTAAATTCAATAGAAGTCTTGGTACAAAAAGGATTCGTGAAAACAATGGCGTCTGGGAATACGTTGTTGTTTGGAAAGACGAAACCCAGATAGATCGGGATATAGCATTGAATGAACTGGATATTGATAATCTTATTCGTGCAAAAGGAGCTATTTACAGCGGCTGTATGACTCTCTTGGAAGAGGTGGGCCTTTCCGTAGAAATGATTGAGCATATCATTTTAGCTGGCGGATTCGGAAGTTATATTGATCTTGAACGGGCTATGACCATCGGACTTTTGCCCGAAACTGATCCGGATCGTGTTACCTATATTGGTAACGGCTCGCTTTTGGGGGCCAGGATGAGTTCTCTTACCAACAAGATTCGTCAGGATGTGATTGAGGTTACTCGTAGGATGACGAATTTTGAGCTTTCGGAAACCCCATCCTATATGAATAATTACGTAGCTGCGATGTTTATACCGCATACGGAAATCAATAAATTTCCTCGGTTGCAGAAACGAATGAGTGAAAGGAATAAATAATTTTCAGATACGGATACACTACTAAGCTTTTTGTAACAATATGAGTTGGAATCATTATGAAAAGGGAAGGTTATTGCTGTAAGCGCTGATCGGTACTTTAGAAAACCGTAAGATCCGGGCAACAACCTTCTGGAGACTAATTTTCACCTGTAAGGAGGCTAACGTGGGATTTGAAATTAAGAAGGAATCCTATTCCGGCGGCATCAAAGAAATTTCCATTGGTAAGGGAGCTTCTGCCATCAAGGTTGGTGGTGAAACATGCTTCCCTTTCTATACCTTCGAAGGGAACATGCCCAATAAACCGGTCATCGCCATGGAAATCTGGGATATGGAGCCAGAAGATTGGCCTGAGCCGGCACTCGTCCCATTCAAAGACGTTGTTTCTGACCCTGCAGCCTGGGCAAAAAAATGCGTTTCCGATTTTGGCGCCGAGATGATTGTTCTGCAGTTAAAAAGTGTCGATCCTAATGACAAGGACGCAAGTCCTGGGTCAGCCGCCGAAACGGTAAAAAAAGTGTTGGCAGCCATTGATGTACCGCTGATCGTCTGGGGATGTGCCAACCCGGCAAAAGACGAAGCTGTTTTTAAAGCCATAGCAGAAGCATGCCAGGGAGAAAACCTGACTCTCGGGCCGGTTGAAGAAAAGAATTACAAGGGTATCGGTGCTGCTGCAATGGGTTACGGTCATGCCGTTATCTCATCTTCTCCAATCGATGTCAATTTAGCAAAACAGATCAACATTCTTCTCGAAAATCTCGGTATGCCGATGGACAGAGTGATTGTTGATCCCACCACCGGCGGTCTTGGATACGGTTTGGAATATTCCTACTCGGTTATGGAGCGCCTGACTCTGGCAGCTATGAGCCAGGGAGATGATAAACTTCAGTTTCCGATGATCAACAACCTCGGCAATGAGGTGTGGAAATGTAAGGAAGCCCGCCAGACCGTTAATGATGCACCTCTTTTGGGAGATCCTGAACGACGTGGTATCTTGATGGAGGCGGTTGGTGCTGTTTCCTACCTGTTGGCAGGTTCCAATATCCTGATTATGCGCCACCCTGAATCCATTCGCTTGGCTAAGAGTTTTATTAACATTCTGGCGGAAGGTGGATCTGCAAATGATGCGGCTCCGATTTCCAAGAAAATGGCAGATGTTAAAATCGACTTTGCATCGCTTGCTCCTGCATTGGATCTGACAATTGAGGAAGAGGCAAAGAAAGCCGCTCCAGCCGCTGCCAAGCCTGCTGCACCGGCAGCCGCTAAGTCTGCTGCACCGGCAGCTGCCAAGCCTGCTGCAAAGAAAGAAGAGGCTGCTCCTGCACCCAAGGCCGAGGCTAAAGCCGAACCTGCTGTAGATCCTGCCGCCGCAGCCAAAGCAAAAGCCGAAGCCGAGGCAAAAGCCAAAGCTGATGCAGAAGCTAAAGCCGCAGCAGATGCCAAGGCAAAAGCCGAAGCAGAAGTAAAAGCCAAAGCTAATGCCGAAGCCAAAGCAAAAGCCGATGCAGAAGCTAAAACAGCAGCAGAGGCAAAAGCTGCAGCAGATGCCAAGGCTGCCAGAGAAGCTGAAGAAAAGGCAATCAGAGATCAACGTGCAAAAGAGCGGAAAGAAGCTACTGCAAATAGAAAAGAAGGGGTCACCGCAACATCTGCGACACCTGATGACGTTCAGTTGACCGAACAGGAAAAGATTATCGCAATGCTGAATAGATTCCATAAACGACATGTCGCCTGAGAACTTTCCTGCAAGTATTTGAAAAGTTACAGGTGATATTTAAAGAAAATATCTTGAGGAGGGAACCTCTAATGGCAGAAGTAACAAAAACGAGTGCTGCAAAAGCTCCGAAACTAGCTGACCCAATGGAAGCATCCATTGACGTATCAACACAGGAGATGATTCTACGCGCCCAAAAGCTGCAGATCGAAACCGTATTCGATCGTGCCGTCACCATGAAACCCTGCGCCATCGGTCTGCAGGGAATCTGTTGTAAAAACTGTGCTATGGGCCCATGCCGACTACCGCTGCCCAAAGACGGAATACAAGGTGAGGACACCCGTAAAGGCCTTTGCGGTGCTACTGCAAACACCATTGCTGCCCGAAACTTTGCCAGGATGGTGGCTGCCGGTGCCGCCGCTCACTCCGACCATGGACGTGGTGTAGCAGAAGTCTTCCTGTCGGTCGCCAGAAAGGAAACTGATGATTACAAGATCAAAGATCCTGCGAGACTGATCCAGATCGCCCCCTACTTTGGGGTGGAGACCACCGTTGAAGTCGACGGCAAGACCATGGATAGATCAATAGATGAGATAGCTCTTGCAGTGGCTGAGAAAGCCGTTGAAGAGTGGGGTAAACCAGAAGGCGTTTGTTCCTATCTGAAAAGGGCACCCCAGCCTCTCTATGAAAAATGGGAAAAACAAGGCGTGCTTCCGCGAAACATCGATCGCGAGATTGTTGAAATCATGCACCGAACCCACATGGGTGTGGATCAGGATTACAAAAATCTGACCAAACAGTGCACGCGCGCTTCACTTGCAGATGGCTGGGCAGGATCCATGATCGCAACCGATCTGCAGGATGTTATGTTCGGCTCTCCGTCTCCTCTTCAATCCGAGGCAGATCTCGGTATCATGAAAGCGGATCATGTCAATATCATCGTTCATGGTCACGAGCCGTTGCTGTCAGAAATGATCGTTGCCGCAGCCCAATCCCAGGAAATGCTTGACTATGCTAAGGAAAAAGGTGCCAAAGGCATTCAGCTTGGTGGTATCTGTTGTACTGCTAACGAGATGCTGCAGCGTCACGGCATTCCGACCGCAGGAACATACCTGCAGCAGGAATTGGCTATAATCACCGGTGCCTGCGATGCTATGGTCGTGGATGTCCAGTGCATCTTCCAGAATCTTGCCAATGTCGCCAAGTGCTTCCATACCAAACTGATCACCACCCATCCGATTGCCAAGATGGAACAGGATAACGTCATCCATATACAGTTCGATGAGCACTATGCCATGCAGGATGCCAAACGCATCGTCAAGATGGCCATTGACAATTTCCAGAACCGTGGCGCCGATGTTATTATCCCACGTCAGAAAACGACCCAGATTGTCGGGTTTGGTGTCGAGTCCATCCAGTATCATCTGGGCGGTACCTTCCGCGGCAGCTACTACACCTTAAACGATAATATCATCAATGGCCGCATCCGCGGTGTTGCCGGTGTCGTCGGCTGTAACAATGCCAGAACCCAGCATAACAACGAGCATATCACTATTATCAAAGAGCTGATCAAAAATGACGTTCTGGTACTGACCACCGGATGTAGCGCTATAGCCTGCGGTATCCATGGCCTGCTCACTCCTGGTTCCGCCGCCGTTCATTGCGGACCTGGCCTTGCCGAGGTCTGCGAGACCGTAGGTATTCCTCCGGTTCTGCATCTTGGTTCCTGTGTCGACAACAGCCGTATTCTGCTGGCTGCAACAGAGGTCGTCAAAGCAGGCGGTCTTGGCAAGGATATCTGCGATCTGCCTGCAGCAGGTAGCGCACCCGAGTGGATGAGTGAAAAGGCCATCTCCATCGGCCATTACTTTGTTTCCTCCGGCGTTTATACGGTTTTCGGCTATCATATGCCGTTGGAAGGCGCACCTGTCTTCAAGGATCATCTGTATAAGGAGATGGAAGGAATCTACGGCGGTATGTGGGACTGCGAACCTGATCCCATTAAACATGCCCATAAGATGATCGCCCATATCGACAAAAAGCGTAAAGAACTCGGCATCGACAAGGCCCGCGAGAGGGTTATGATGGATATGGCCGACAGACAGAAACTCGGCATGGAATAATACGAGTCGAAAAGAATACTATTTAAATATATCCTCAAAAAAGGAGGAACGCATGTCCAGACTAGTAGCATTCGCAGCAATACAGGGCGGCTATAAAGTCGTCTCCCAGGTAGAAGGGGAGTACGAAAAGGCTCTCCAAACATACAGCGCTGATACCAAAGTCGGTTTTCCCAATACCGCCTACTTTCTGCCGGTTATCTATTCTCTCACTGGAATGAAAGTAGAAACCCTGGAAGACCTGAAAAAACCTCTTGAGTTTGCCCGGGGACTCCTGCCGCCGCATATCAAGGGTGCAAATCATCTCCCATATCTCGGACCACTACTGGATGCAGGCATGGCGGGAATCTTTGCCTACGAGATCAAGGAAGCATTAAGAATACTGAATGAGCCAGATTTTTATATCAGCCAGGAAGATCCGGACGTAGAGGCCGGAAAACTTTGGGTTGGTCCGGCAGACGATACCATTCTCAGGAAACGCGGCGTTGAGTTCGTTGACGGATCTGCTCCCGGCTTTGCCGCCATCGTCGGCGCTGCACCGAACGCTGAGATCGCCAAGTTGATCGTCGAAGATTACCAGAAGAAGAGTCTGTATATCTTCTGTGCCGCCAACCACAATGGCAAAACGATTATCCAGCAGTGTCTCGATGCCGGTATGCAGGTAGGTTGGAATACCCGTATAGTCCCATTCGGACCGGATATCTCCTCAGCCGTTTTTGCACTCGGATTTGCCAATAGAGCAGCCATGGCTTTCGGTGGCGTACAGCCTGGTGATTACCGTAAGATCCTGATGTACAACAAGAATCGTATCTTCGCCTTTGTCAACGCGCTGGGTGATGTTGGAACCGAGTGGGCGGTTGCTGCTGCAGGAGCCGTCAATTGGGGCTTCCCGACTCTGGCCGATACGGATATTCCCGAGATCCTGCCCACAGGCATCTGTACATATGAGCATGTTGTCGCCAATGTTAAACATGATGAAATCTGCCAGAGGTCCGTTGAGGTCCGCGGTTTGAAGATCAACGTAACCGAAATTGACATTCCATGCGCATTTGGACCTGCATTTGAGGGTGAGCGTGTTCGCGGTGGAGACCTCTTCTGTCAGATGGGTGGCGGTAAGACACAATGCACCGAGCTTGTTAAGATGGCTGAAATGAATGAGATTGAAGACGCCAAGGTTACAGTTGTAGGAAAGGATATCGGGGACTTAAAGGAAGGTGAAACCCTGCCGCTTGGTATTTTTGTTCAAATTGCCGGGCGTGAGTTCCAGACGGACTTCGAGCCGATCATGGAACGTCAGATTCATCATCTGATTAACTATATCCAGGGAATCATGCACATCGGACAGCGCGATATCTCCTGGGTACGTGTCAGCAAGGCTGCCATCGAGAAAGGCTTCACCTTAAAAGATATCGGCGTTGTGCTTCACGCTAAATTCCATCAGGATTTCCAGAAGATCGTCGATAAAGTTCAAGTAACGCTTTATACCAAGAAAGAGGATGTCGATAAGATGACTGCAAGGGCAAGGGCTGAATACAAGACCCGTGACGCCCGTGTCGACAACATGACCGACGAGGATGTGGAGACCTTCTATTCCTGTACTCTCTGCCAGTCTTTCGCTCCGAGCCATGTCTGTTCGGTAAGTCCTGAGCGGACCGGTCTTTGCGGGGCCTACAACTGGATGGACTGCAAGGCATCCTACGAGATCAATCCAACCGGACCGAACCAACCAATCGAAAAAGGCAAAGTCCTTGATCCTAAGCTGGGTCGGTTTGAAGGTGTTGACAAATTCATTAAGGCCGCTTCCAAAGGCGCGATAGAGACCTACAATTTCTACTCCATGGTTCATGCTCCCATGACCACCTGCGGTTGCTGTGAATGTATTGCCGCAATGCTTCCGAGTTGTAACGGTGTCATGACTGTCGGCCGTGATTATACCGGCGAAACACCTTCCGGTATGAAGTTCACCACCCTGGCCGGTGTTATGGGCGGTGGTGCTTCCTCACCAGGATTTGTCGGTCACTCCAAATTCAATATCACCCAGAAGAAGTTCATTCTTGGTGATGGAGGACTTCTGAGAATGGTATGGATGCCCAAGATCTTGAAAGACGAGATCCGTGAACGCCTCAATGCCCGCGGTAAGGAAATGGGCGTTGAAAACTTCGCCGATATGATCGCCGATGAGACAGTGGGAATAACCGAAGAGGAGATCATGCCGTTCCTCCAGGAGAAAGGACACCCTGCTCTGAGCATGGATCCGATTATTGGCTAATTAAATTATCCTGGCAAGATACTCCGGCTGAGAAGGCAGCCTCGGCCGGAGTACATCGAAGCCTTGATATATAAAATAGGAGATAACAGAAATGGCGTTAACTGGTATTCAAATTTTCAAGCTCCTGCCCAAAACCAACTGCAAGGAGTGCGGAGTTCCCACCTGTCTGGCCTTTGCCATGAATCTGGCATCGTCCAAGGCAGAACTTGATTCATGCCCCTATGTTTCCGACGAAGCGAGAGCCCAGCTTGCCGAAGCATCAGCTCCTCCTATTCGTCCGGTAAGCATAGGTAAGGGCGTTCGTAAAAAAACCGCCGGCGGTGAGACCGTTTTGTACAGACATGAGAAGACCTTCTTTAATCCCACCATGTTCGCCGGTATTATTACCTCTGATACAAGTGCAGCCGATGTCGAAGCTAAACTCGGAATATGGAATGCTATTCAGTACGAGCGTGTTGGGCTCAATCTGCGTCCTGAACTGGCTGCCTTAAAAGATGTTAACGGAGACAAGGATGCATTCGCCAACCTTGCCAAAATCATAGCAGAAAAATCGGAATTCAATCTCATTCTCATGAGTGAGAGCGCTGATGTAATCAAGGCAGGTGTTGAGGCGTGTGGTTTCAAACGGCCGCTTATCTACGCCGCAACTGAAGCCAACGCTGATGAATTCGGCGCTATTGCCAAAGAAAATGATTTGCCCCTAGCTCTCAAGGCCGATTCTGTTGATGGTGTCATTGCGCTGTCGGACAAGCTTACAGGAATGGGGCTGAAGGATCTGGTTATCGATTCAGGTGCGCGTGAAGTAAAGAAAGCGCTTGAAGATCAGGTCGCTATTCGCCGTGCAGCATTAAAAGACGGCAATCGCTCAGTCGGTTTCCCGACCATTTCCTTCCCCTGCGAGATGGCGTCAAATCTTGATATGGAAACCCTGATCGCAGCACTCTATATATCCAAATACGGCGGAATTGTTGTTATGTCGGATCTCACAACCGAGACCATGTTTCCGCTGATGCTGGAACGGCTCAACATCTATACGGATCCGCAAAGGCCGATGACCGTTACCGAGGGCATTTTCGAGATCGGAAATCCGGACGAGAACTCACCCGTTCTGGTAACCACCAACTTTGCCTTGACCTACTTCATCGTCTCCGGCGAGATCGAGGCCAGCAAGGTTCCTGCATGGCTCCTTATCAAGGATTCAGAAGGACTTTCCGTTCTTACCGCCTGGGCCGCCGGTAAATTCGGTGGCGACGATGTCGGTGCGTTTGTCAAGAAATGCGGTATCGCTGATAAAGTAAAACATACCGAACTTATCATTCCCGGTTATGCTGCAGCAATTGCCGGTGATGTGGAAGAAGAGCTTCCCGGTTGGACCGTAACTGTCGGTCCGCGTGAGGCTGCCCATCTTGCAGGCTTTTTGAAGGCAAGGCAGTAATTGCTATACAATAAAGTTAGAGAGAAAATACAGTGAAGCGGCTTGGAGAATTCCAAGTCCCGCTTCACTGTGTATTTGTGCAGATTAAATCGGAGATGAAATATTCTCAAAAGAGAAGGAGGTACCTATGATTCTTTTCGGCGAGAGCCTCAATGTGATTTCCACGGTAATCGGCCGTGCATTTAGAGAGCGTGATCCAAAGCCGATACAAGCGGAAGCCCTTGAACAGAAGGAAAAGGGCATGGATTATATCGATATCAATCTTGGACCGGCCAAAAAAGACGGCCACGAACTTATGCCATGGGTTTGTCAAGTTGTCCAGGAGGTCGTGCCGGAGATACCTCTGCTGCTTGACACTTCAAACATCGCAGCAATCGAAGAAGGCTTAAAGGTCTTGAAGCCATGCAGCAAGCCCCATATCGTCAATTCCATTATGGCCCGTCCCGAGCGGTATACGGTGATGCTGCCGATGGCTGCTAAATATGAAGCGGATATCGTAGCCCTGATGTGGGGACCGGATGGCCTTCCTCGCGACGAGAACGAGCGCGCCGCTTTGTGCGTTGAGCTTCTTTATGCTGCAAATGAAGCAGGCATACCCAACGAAAAGATCTGGGTTGACGGTATTGTTACGCCTGTTAACATCCAACAGCAACAATGCATGAGCCTGCTGACCTTCCAGCAAATGCTTGAAGACATCGCTCCCGGCGCCATGAGTACCTGCGGTCTTTCCAATATCTCCAATGGACCGCCTGTACATCTTCGTCCGATCCTCAATACCACCTACATGATCATGCTTGAAAGATATGGCATGAAATCCGTTATATCCGATCCTCTTGATGTAGGACTGACCGCTGTTGCCAAGGGCAAACGCCCCGATATCGTCGATGTCGTCCATAAAACCATGGATGGCAATGCACCGGATATCAGCACACTGAGTAAAGAGCTTGGTGATTATGTCAAGACAGTAAAAGTTATTATTGGTGAGACATTATTCTCGGATTCATACCTGGAGATCTAAGAGAGCGCTAGCAAGAAAAAAAAGCCCCAATCCGTAAAGGATGGGGCTTTTTTTATTTATTTTTGCAAGTGTATTCTTACTATCTATAAAGGGAATATTTTTTAGGCTCACCCGGATTAAACATCCTTTGTTAAAGCTCTGTTCTTCGCCTGCATGGTCATAGTAGGTGCATTGGTACATTTAATTCAGATGAGCCATAATTTTATGGTGATTAATTTTTTTTGTTTGACGTATTTAGCAAGGTGAGTTTATGGAGGAAAAAGAAAAGATAGAAGGGTGGGTCTATGTTGTCGTCTGTGATCCAGGAAAAAATGAGCAGTTCTTTGGCCTGTACAACAAAGAAAAAGATATAGATTTCATTCCGGCCTTTCCCAGCAAAGATGCGGCAAACGACTGTTTTTTAACGTTGCCGAAAGAAAAAGGGAGAAAATATGAGATACAGGCCATCCATATCGAAGAATTGCATCGTGACGCCGAAAAAAACGGGTTTGTTGTGGCAATGGTCGATAATGATGGCAATATTATAAAAGGAAATTCACCGGAATAAGTTGACCTGTATCCATTATAATAGTGAAATGCAGAAAACATTTCCGGGTTAATCTGTATCTTTGTATATAAGGAGAGTCTAAACGTGAGTCTGAAGATAGCTGTGGGCGGCAAAGGAGGAGTCGGTAAGACTACTATCACTTCTCTTTTGGCACGATGTCTGGCCGCAGATAAAACAAACAAGGTTATTGCAATTGACGCCGATCCTGTTGCCAATCTGGCGGCCGGGCTAGGTATTCCGGAAGACCAGCCGATCACTCCGATTTCTGAGCTCTCTGAGCTCATCTATGAACGAACCGGAGCCAAGCCAGGAACAATGGGAGGCTTTTTTACATTGAATCCAAAGGTCGATGATATTCCGGAACGCTTTTCAAGAGAGCGAGATGGAGTGAAACTCCTGGTGATGGGAACGGTTCAAAGCGGGGGCTCAGGTTGTATCTGTCCTGAGAGTACGATATTGAAGGCCCTGATGACCCATTTAGTTCTCTATCGCGACGAAATAGTCATCATGGATATGGAAGCCGGCATTGAACATCTTGGCAGAGCGACATCCGGGTCTGTTGATGCTTTAATTGTTGTCGTTAACCCTGGAGCTCGGAGCAGAGCAGCCGCCACAAAGATCAGAAAACTTGGGCAAGATATCGGAATTAAAAGAATTGTTGTTCTTGGCAACAGGATCAGAGAAAAGAACGATGAGGAGTTGGTTAAAAAATCGCTTCCAGATTTTGAGATTCTGGGATTTCTTCCAGAACTTCCGGAGGTCATCAACTCAGACAGGGACGGTGCACGACCCTTTGAAAATATTGCAGATGCCCCTCCAGCTCTTTTTGAAATTGTAGAAAAACTCAACGCCCTGAAGAAAAATTAATCCAGGGCAGCAAAAAGGTTTTGATAACGAGAATGTGAGGTTGTTGGCTTGGTCTTTCATCCTCACACTCTTCTACAATCGCTGGTATTCTATCTGGTCTGATTTCATAACCTTTTTTCTTCACTTTAAAAGACGTTATCCTGCTTTTTATCAGTCTAAGCCGCATTCGCGCGTAAATTTTATCATTTCTTTTCCACCTTTAGGGACAGCCGATGAGGCCTGCTACCCACCTTGACTCTTGAAATATGCCGACTATCCAGGTTTTATCATAGGTTCAGACTGGGTCAGGTCCGAAGTTTTTGGCAAGAGACTATGTCCATTGCCAAAATACTGAAGGAAATGGCGCCGTCTGAACTGACCTTTTGTGAATACTATGTAAATATTGGCAATGTAAATGTTTTCTCAAGATGTTTTACTCTTCCCGGGCTTCAGCCGAATTGACATGGTGGTCATGAGAAATTGGGCTGGACGTCCTTACGTTGCCTCCATCTTCTCGTCTGTTTAGATTTGTTACTAAAGAGTCGAAGAACTCTAAATAATCGACACCCACCGGGAAGAATCCCGGGTAGTGTTTATTTCTGGTAACCATTAATAGTTTAAGGGAAAATGTTACATTTTCCTAATGGGTTATTTTACATCGTTGACTTGACTTTTGTAGTATATGAGAATAATATCTATTCACATCGTAGGTATTTTTACGCAAATTTTTCATCGGAAAAACGGAGGCGTCATGGCAAAGATAAAAGAGTTAATGAAAGTGGAAGACCTCACCATATGTGAGTCCACTGCTCAGATGATTACCAAAGCTCGTAAGGATGGTGTTGAGCTACTATTTGACAGGGCAAATGATATGAAAGCCTGTCCGATCGGGGCACAATCTGCCTGTTGTAAGCATTGTTCAATGGGACCGTGTCGGCTGAACACTAATAATCCATACGATAGGGTAGGTGTGTGCGGTGCGACCATTGATACTATAATGGCTCGCAATTTCGGGAGAATGGTAGCTGCCGGCACTGCCGCTCATACCGATCATGGAATGGCCATGTTGGAGCTTTTCAAAGGTGTCATTGAAGGGAAAGTTATCGGCTTTGAGATTAAAGACAAAATGAAATTGCTTGAGGTAGCAAGTTCCCTTGACATTAAAGTTGACGGCAGGGAACTAAAAGATATCGCACTGGATCTCTACCATGAGCTCGAATTGACCTACACACAGGTAGACGGGGAAATACCTATGGTAAAACGAGTACCGGAAAAAACCCTTGAAACCTGGCGTAAAGAAGGCATCGTTCCTCGCGGTGCTATGCGCGAGATTATGGAAATGATGCACAGAACGGCGATGGGTGTAGATCAGGATTATGAAAACCTGACAAAACAGATTTCCCGGACTGCTCTTGCCGATGGATGGGGTGGATCCATGGTTTCAACAGATATTTCCGATATCCTTTTTGGTACTCCTGCCCCAGTTGTTACAAAGTTTGATATGGGTGTTCTAAAAGAAGATCATGTCAATATTGTCGTGCATGGTCATGAGCCCATTCTTCTTGAGGCTATGATTGTTTCATCCGGCGACCCGTCTATGGTTAAGATGGCTACTGATGCCGGTGCCAAAGGTATTAATCTCGTCGGTATGTGCTGTTCAGGTCTGGAAGTCCTGTCAAGGCACGGTATACCGCATGCAGGCAATTTCTCCTCAACGGAAGCAGCCCTGGTAACAGGTGCGGTGGATGCCATGACTGTCGATGTCCAATGCATTAAACAGGATATGTACAGAGTGGCCGATTGTTATGATACTCCGTTTATTACGACAAACTACAGGGCGAAAATTGAAGGGGCTACACATATTCAGCTCGATGAGCATGACCCGATGAAATGTACCGAAGAAATTGTCATTAAGGCTATCAGCAGATTTAAAACCAGGAAGATGCCTGTTCAGATTCCTAAAAATGTGGCAACCGGTGTACATGGATTTTCCTATGAGTATATAAATTATATGCTCGGCGGGTCGTTTAGAGGAAGCTATACTCCGCTCAATGACAACATTATTAACGGCAGAATTCGAGGTGTTGCTGGTGTTGTCGGATGTACGAATCCAAGATCAAAACAGGATTATTCCCACGTTGAACTGGTAAAAGAACTTATCAAGAATGACGTTCTTGTTCTCCAAACAGGATGTTCGCAGGTTGCTTTGGCCAAAGCAGGACTCACCGTTCCCGGAGCGGCAGCCCTGGCAGGCCCCGGCCTCGCAGAGGTCTGTGAAACCGTGGGAATGCCACCGGTACTTGGTCTGGGGGCCTGTGTAGACAACAGCAGAATACTTGTTGCCGCATCCGAGATGGTGCGAACCGGTGGGTTGGGAAATTCCATTGCCGATCTTCCCGCCGCAGGTTGTGCGCCGGAATGGATGAGTGAAAAAGCCATAGCCATTGGGCAGTATTTTGTCGCGTCCGGAGTCTATACTGTTTTCGGACATACTTTTCCGATGATAGAAGGTACGAAATTCCACAAACATCTCTTTGAAGACCTTGAAGGAAAGGATTTTGGGAAATGGGGATTTGCTAGTGATCCTAAAGAGATGGCTGTACTGATGATTGCGCATATCGATAAAAAGAGAAAGGCGCTCGGTATCGACAAAGCCCGTGAACGCATCTTGGTAGGCATGGAAGACAGGCGTGCACTAACGTAATACATCTTTGATTTATTCTCTTTGCTCTTCCTGATAATCTTTCGGGAGGGGCAAAGAGTGGTTATAGTATCGGGTGTAAATGTTGTAGTACGTTTAAAATCCTGGGGGAGATATCTGTGGCGAATACAGAGGGAAAGAGGTCGATTTTTACGGGAAGATATAGCTGGGACGGCAAGAAGACAGATCACAGAGAACCCGTAGCCTGGTTTCCCGGCGCCTATGATCTCAAGATAGTGGATTTGCGGGTTGGTAGGAATAACGTAATATTTCTTAAACCCTACGTCTGCATTTATACCAACACCGGAATGGGCTTTTCAATATCCAAAAATCCGGAAAAGTTCATTAAAAATCTCTGTCATGACTTTTCCTTGCAGATCGACAAGGTTTTATGGGTGGAACAACTGGAAAGAGATCAAGATATTTTCGATATTATAATCTTTGAAAAATGCGGGATCCTCGGGGATGATTCCATCTATATCATAAAGAAAAGAAAACCGCAGGAAAATGAAGTCCGCTTAATTAGGAAGGCATTGGAAGTTTAGCCCGATATTGTGTGATTCCCCGCATTTTTTTATCGACTGTTACCACGTTGGTGGTTCATAAAGGCAACATAATAATTTCACGAAGTGCCCCTGCAATCTTATGGGTGCTATTTGAAACAGATATTTTTCAAAACTCTCATGATTAAAGAATTTTTCAAGAGAACAGGTCTCTGGAGTATTAACAAATGGGGAAATGTAAGAATCATCCTGAGATGGAGGCAGGTTATTTCTGTATGAAGCACAAACAGTATCTTTGTGATAAGTGCATTAAATGTGAAGATGGAGAACTGTATTGCAAATTCAGAAGTTCTTGTGTGATTTTTTTCATTGATAAAAAAGGTGGAAAGGAGATAGACTCATAGTAGGTGAGAGGTCTTTCATCTTTCAATGATCTGAATTAGTAGCATGACGCGATTGTCATGCAGTTGGTTTGTTTCAAAACCGAAAAGCTTCCTCGGAGGGTTCAAGGACTATTTGAGGTCAAAGCTGTTATTTATGCTTAAACGTATAAATATCGGCAAACCCGATTATTATTCATGTATGGAAAAGGAGAGAATTATGACGGAACAACAGCAACATTGCCCAGGATTTGAAGCAAATAAAAGTTTAACGGAAATAAAAGTTAAATGTGCAAAATGCGGTAAGATAGCTGAGATCTTTTCAGATGAACTGGGAAAAGAGGTGAAGTGTTCCGCATGCGGTGCAGCAATAGATACCAAAACATGTCAAGTAAAATAGAAAGTCTTTGATAAACACGCCGTGTTCACGCAAACCCAGCGAAACAAGGCAATAAGCAAGTTGTCTTTAAAAGGGGCTAGGCGATAACGTCAGCCCCTTTTTTCTCACGAATTATTCCCTCTTAAACAAATTACGACAAACCCAGCCTCCCGGCCAGTTCCCTGGCTTCGCTCTTCCCACCTTCTGTTCGTAAATTTTTTATAAAATCGGATAATTGGTCTTTTGTCATAGGGATTTTTTTTTGTCTTTCTTCCAAGGATGCGAGGGCATTGGCGTCAGAGACGACCGCAAACTCTTTGCTTCCTGCCCGTCCTGGATTCCCATGATTGTCGATGATTTCACAAACAGAGGAGATCAACTGGGAATTTGCCCCTAATCTGTTTAAAATGTCTTGGGAGAGAGGAACACTTTCCTCTTCGATATGAAGGGCACCTTCTTTTTCTCCATATTTGGCCACTGCTTCCGGATACCCTATGTGCAATAGGTAGGAGGCGCACAGAATCACAGCCAGGTCGGCTGTCTCAATTTTTCCTATCCTTTCTGCATGGAGGGCAACCTTTGAGGCATGACTAATCCTTTTAAAATCACTTTTAAAATATCTTTTCATCTCAACTGCGACTTTATCTTTCAGAAGATTGTCCCGTTGTACCTGGAATTCTTCGGGTAAATGGCCCAGACATTGGTCGGCAAATTGACAGTAAGAGGCACACCCGAAATCCATTTTAGGGTTGATGAAACGATGACCGCAATGACCACATTTCCTTGATGTATCGTCTTTGTAAAACTCAACTGTTGCACTGCATCGAGGGCATTTGACATCATAGATTGCCTCCGATGTCCAATACTGCATATCCTGTCCGGGGCATTTCATTTATCTACCTCCTTCATAGATGAGAATTTCCTGACAATGTAATCTCAGGGTCTTTGCAAACCCGGCCGGCAAATTTTTATGAATAGCTGCGTTAGCTTAAGGCTGCCTTAGGTTTTTTACTGTTTCCAGATCCCTGCAAGACGGTTGCAGTCGTCGGAAAAAGTTAAAGTTGTTTTGAACGACCCATTCATTTAACAATAGCCATGTTTTCATCAACAGACATTGACTTAGATCAAAGGCGGTCGTTTTTTTTCAACTGGAAAGGAAAAGGAGGTGATACCTGTTGGATCGAGCGGACACCTGGTGTCCATTCGATCCAACAGGAGAATATCATTGAGGACAACTCGATTCCATGAGCTGAGTAACGGCAACTACCGAAGGCGCTGTATCAGGAAGATCGAGAAGAGACTTCTTCTCCATATCAAAATCAAGCAGAGCAGGATCATTGGGGATGACACCTAGAATCGGTATTCCGATTTCTTTCGCTTCCTCAAGAAAGGCATCACTGAGTTTTTCCGGTCCTCTGGTAACGACGATGCCCATATTGGTGACGGAAAGTTTGAGATTGTCGAGCAGACCGTGGATGCGTTTCACAGCCCGCAGACCACGCAGAGAGTAATCGGTTACCAGATAAAGCATGTCCACTTTGCCGCTGGTCCTGCGGCTGAGATGTTCCATGCCTGCTTCGTTGTCGACAATCATGTATTTGTAGTTCGTGACAAGTTCGTCGGTAAAGTTATTGAGGATGTTGTTGACCATACAATAGCACCCCTGGCCTTCCTGACGCCCCATTACCAGAAGATCAAAGTGTGGTGTTTCAATTATTGCCTGGTTCATTAATGATTCTATATAAATGGTCTTGTCCATTCCTGACGGCAACCCTTGGGGATCTTTCATGAAATTCTCTCGTATATCACCAACCGTGGTCGTGACCGCCATCCCCATTGTCTCGCCGAGGTTGCTGTTGGGATCGGCATCTACGGCCAATACCGGGGCTTTTCCTGTTGCGGCCAGATACCGAACAACAAGGGTTGCAACCGTTGTTTTACCGACGCCGCCTTTTCCTGCAAATGCAATGACTTTACTCATAAAAAAATCTCCATCATCATGTTGTAGTGCAATATAAGAGTTTAACATTATAACATATAAGCATTTATTCAAAAACATCTATCCTGCATTTTTATTGAAATAAATATGGCCCGGTCCCGTTAATCCGCCATTTCCAACTGATGAAAATCCAATACTTTTGTGCGAAGCGCAAAGACTAATAGTTCACAGAGAATTGCATTGATACCAGAATGCTTACCTGTGAGTTTTACAAATTTTTTGTGATACCGCTGTTTTTTTATTATCCGCTCAAGCGAGCTGTTGTCACTATCAGGATCGATTATTTTCCGAGCTACGGTCTCTCCCGAGACAATGGCGGGGTAAATACCTTCACCTGTCAAGGCTGAGGCCAGCCCAGCAGCATCGCCTGCCAGGTAAACAGGATGAAAATTCCATCCTGAAAAGTCAAAATTGATAAATTCAGCCCGGCATTTTACGGCAGTGAGATCAACACCCTGCCCCTTGGCCCAACAAATGAGGTTTTTTTGCAAGGTTGAGGCCTGCATTACAGAGGCATCTATATAGGCACCAATGGAAAAAGAGGTCCTGTGAGGAAATATCCATCCGTATCCATTTCTAAAATAATCGGCATTCAGATGCCACTCCATTGTTTCATATTCACCGGGAACCTGATAGTTCAGGCCGACTCCCAACTCCTTGATCGAAAGATTGAGATATCTCCTGACAATCGAATGTGAGCCGTCTGCCCCTACAAGGTAATCAAAAGTTACTTTTTGAGTATGATCTTCTTTAGCTTGTCTGAGGATAAGTTCATTGGGGCGAATCTGCAAAACACGCGTTGCTGGAAGGATTTTGACGCCGGATTCTGTGGCCTGCTCCAGCATGAAACGGCCGAGTTTTTCCCGGTTGACGGTTACGATAATCGGATGGTCGGCATGAAGGGATATTGATTGCAGCCGCGTCTTAATATGTTGGATGGGAAAGGCTTTTTCAACGAGATAATCGGGAATTCTGCCTGCCAGACCGCCCCACGTGAGTCCACCTGCACAGACTTTGGATCCAATGACCTGTTTTTTTTCAACAAGAAGGGTGTGAATGCCATTCTGGCCGAGAATCCTGGCGCAGGAAAGCCCGGCCGGCCCGGCCCCTATAATCACTACGGGAAAATGCATGGGGCCGATCTTCTCTTAGTCCGGATTTCTCGTCAGTTCATGCAGTGCCAGGTTCGAAGTTTTTGGCAATGAGCTATAACAACCTGTGTTAATTGCCAAAAAACTGCGGAAGATGGCGCCGCTTGGGCTGACCTTCGGTGAACATTGTGTTAATTTCAGTTCAATAAATAAGAAATATAACAAGTTGAAAATAATTAAAATATCTAAAATCAACACAATGTCCATGAGAAATCCGGGTTAGAAGTTTGAAAAACTCATTTTGCCGTCAGTGCGGCTTTGAGATATTCACGATTCATTCGGGCAATATTGCTGATAGAAATCCCTTTCGGACATACAGCTTCGCATTCTTTAGCGTTGGAGCAATTCCCGAAACCTTCATCATCCATGGCCTTCACCATTGCCATACTGCGGGTTTTTCTCTCTACCTGACCTTGGGGAAGGAGGCAGAGCTGGGATATTTTGGCACTGGTAAACAACATTGCGGCTCCATTGGGACAGGCTGCAACACAGGCTCCGCAGCCGATGCAGGCGGCTGCATCCATAGCCAGCTCAGCTATCCGGGATGAGATCGGAATGGCATTTCCATCAGGGGTTCCGCCGGTATTGACAGAAACATACCCGCCGGATTGGATAATCCGGTCAAATGCGGAACGGTCGACAATCAGGTCTTTTCTGATGGGAAAGGCCCGGGACTTGAAAGGTTCAATGACCAGGGTGTCGCCGCTATTAAAATTTCTCATATGCAGTTGGCAGAGCGTCGTCTCTTTTTCCGGTCCGTGAGCCACACCGTTGATGACGGACCCGCACATACCGCAGATTCCTTCACGGCAATCATGGTCAAAAGCAACAGGGTCTTTGCCTTCTTTGGTCAGCGTTTCATTGAGAACGTCAAGCATTTCCAAAAACGACATATCTGTGGAGATGCCGTTTAATGTATAAGTCTGCAGACTACCTGCAGTGTTGCTATTAGGTTGCCGCCATATTTTTAGGCTAAGGTCTATGGTGTTCATAATAATCTTTTCAGTCTGAATTTTTTATATGAAAGCTCACCGGAAGTTGGGCTGTTACCATACCTTCGTTACAAGTTTTCATAGTTTGTTCCGGCCGTTAGGTTAAAAAGCTGGTCCATCTCGTACAGCTGTGTGCTGGTGGTGATCATCAATGGTTTATTTGTAACTTCTCTGACTCGGGGTGACGAATTCAAACGTAAGCTGTTCCTTGTGCAATTGCGGTTCATCGTCTTCCCCTTTGTATTCCCAGACCGAGACATGTGAGTATTCAGCATCGTTTCGTTTCGCTTCGTTCTCCTCAGTTTGGCTTTCTTCGCGGAGATGACACCCGCAGGATTCTTCCCTTGTCAAGGCATCTCGAACCATAATTTCGCTGAATTCAAGAAAATCGGCTACCCGTCCGGCGCGTTCGAGGGACTGGTTGAGGTCATTGCCGGAGCCGGGAATATAGACTTTCTCCCAGAACTCTTGACGAAGCTCGGGGATTTGGGCCAAGGCTACCTCCAAACCCTGCTTGTTTCTGGCCATTCCACAGTTATCCCACATTAATTTGCCGAGTTGCTTGTGGATCTCATCAACAGTAACTTTGCCCGTAGGTCCAGAACTGCTGTTTTTCAACAGACGATGCAAGCGGTCGCTGACCGCTCTTTGAGCGGACATAAATTGCGGGTCTGTGATTTGAACCGGTTCAAATTTGTTGGATCCAAAATAATTGGCAATGGATGGAGCAATGACGAAGTAGCCGTCGGCCAGTCCCTGCATCAATGCGCTTGCACCAAGACGATTGGCTCCATGATCGGAGAAATTGCATTCTCCCAGAGCAAAGAGGCCGGGGATGGTAGTCATCAGGTCATAATCAACCCAGAGTCCTCCCATTGTATAGTGGACTGCCGGATAGATCATCATGGGTTCTTTAAGAGGATTGGAGGCGGTTATTTTCTCGTACATCTGGAAAAGATTGCCGTATTTTTTCAGGATAGTCTCCTGGCCGTCTCGTTTGATGGCATCAGCAAAGTCGAGATAGACAGCCAGACCTGTGCTGCCGACTCCTTTGTCTTGATCGCATTGTTCTTTGGCATTCCTCGAGGCAACATCACGGGGGACCAGATTGCCGAAGCTAGGGTATTTATTTTCCAGGTAATAATCTCTTTCCGCTTCTGGAATAGATGAGGGGGGACGTTTGTCGCCGGCAGCAAGAGGGACCCAGACTCTTCCGTCGTTGCGGAGACTTTCGCTCATCAGGGTCAGTTTTGATTGGTAATCTCCGTGAACAGGAATGCAGGTAGGATGGATCTGGACAAAACAAGGGTTGGCGAAACCGGCCCCGTGTTTATGGGCCCGCCAGGCGGCGGTGACATTGGATGCCATTGCATTGGTTGAGAGAAAATAGACATTTCCATAACCACCCGTGGCAAGGATCACGGCATCGGCATCGTGGTTTTCCAGTGTGCCGTTGATCAGATTTCGGGTGATGATACCCCTTGCCCGGCCATTGACAACGACAAGATCCATCATCTCCCGCCTTGGATACATCTTAACACCGCCTGTATGAATCTGGCGGGAAAGGGCGCTGTAGGCACCTAAAAGAAGTTGCTGCCCGGTCTGGCCCCTGGCATAAAAGGTCCGGGAAACCTGAGCGCCGCCAAATGAACGGTTGGCAAGGGAGCCACCGTATTCCCTGGCAAAGGGGACACCCTGAGCAACACATTGATCGATGATGTTGTTACTCACCTGAGCAAGCCTGTAGACATTAGCCTCCCTGGCCCGAAAGTCTCCACCTTTTATGGTGTCGTAAAATAGACGGTGTATCGAGTCCCCATCATTCTGGTAGTTTTTGGCCGCATTGATACCGCCCTGAGCGGCTATGGAGTGTGCTCTTCTAGGGCTGTCCTGGATACAGAAGGTGTGGACATGGTATCCCTGTTCAGCAAGGGTTGCGGAAGCGGAAGCTCCAGCCAGGCCCGTACCGACAACAATTATCTTGAATTTTCTTCTGTTGGCCGGATTGACCAATTTGTTGGCAAATTTGTGATTGTCCCATTTCTCTGCAAGAGGACCGGAAGGAGTTCGTGATGTGAGTTCCATAATAAAGACCTTTTATTTCTCCTGGAAGGATGGTTCCGCAATAGCGGCTAAACGCTCATGGTTTGCTCGTGGCAAGCAGTGTCAAAAGGATGCACCGATCCCCGTCATAAAATAGAGAACGATTCCCCCAAAAAGAAGAAGAAAAAAAGCGGGTACGATATAGGTTAATTTTCCAATCAAATCATTATATCGTGGATGATTAGCACCGAAAGTCTGCAGCATGCTCCAGAATCCATGGCTCAGATGAACAGCTAGTGCAGTAAAGGCGATAAGATAAAAAGCTCCATAAAAGAAATGCCCTAATAGCCTTTTTACCGTATCTGAAATCAGCTCGGTTTCAGGACGTCCGATGGCAAAACCGAAAACATGGATAAGGACGAAGGCAAGGACAATAAGGCCGGTGTAGGGCATGGTTTTAGAAGCCCAGGGATTGGTAACAACCCTGGTAGTAATGTTATACCGTGAAGCCTGATGCTTTCTATTCTGCAAAAAAAGCAGCAGGCCCACCCCGATGTGTATGAGGAAAATAAAGAAGATGCCGGTACTGAAGAGTATGACTATCAGCGGATGACTGTGAAGTTCATCTGCGTAACCCTGAAAAACGGCCCTGCTCATATAAATGGTGGCATTACCGGCGGCATGACTTAAAAGAAATAGCAGCAATAACAAGCCTGACACGGCCATTGTAATTTTTTTGCCAATCGAAGACGAGATAAATCTAACAAACCACATAGGCTTTTCCTCGGAATGGGTTGAGTTGGGTAGTAAGAATTATTCATCCATTTTTATCCATATTTTTTAAAAAATGGAAGATTTCTTTTTCATTTTATGCCATATAAACCCGAATATCACAATCATGGCTGTCTTGCAACAGTCCGTGTGTATTCCCAAAAGAATTGATAACTCTATAGGTCAAGTGGGAGTACCAATGATGAAAAATGTATTACCTGCCGATGTTCAAAGGAAAAACGCGTATGTTCGAGTCAATTATTAATTGTACTCTATGGAGTTTATAACTAGGGGGAAGCATGCAATTTAAAGCCTCACTTTTTGATCTTGACGGGACACTTCTCAACACCTTGGACGATCTTGCCGATACAGCCAATTCAGCACTCGCGCAATTTGGCTATCCTCCACATGCAACTGAAAAATATAGGTATTTTGTCGGAGACGGTATGCGAACGTTAATTGAGCGGATAGTGCCGACCAAAAGTTCCCAAGACGAAATAATCGCCTGCGAAGAGGTTTTCCAAAAGCTCTATGCGCAGCATTGGGCTGATAAGACTTGTCTGTATGACGGAATAGAAGAAATGCTTGCCGGTTTGCAAAATTTAGGGATGAAGCTAGCTATCTTGTCAAATAAACCGGATGAATTTACACGGATGTGCGTGCAACGATATTTCCCGTCAGTGTATTTTTCCTGCGTCCGGGGACAACTCGATAAAATCCCCAAAAAACCTCATCCTCAAGGGGCGTTGATGATAGCACGGAAACTGGAGTTAGCTCCTGGAGCCATTTTGTATGTTGGTGATACGGCAACGGATATGAAGACAGGGAAGGGGGCTGGAATGACAACGGCTGGTGTTTTATGGGGGTTTAGAGAGCTTGAGGAGCTTATACAGTGCGGGGCCGATTATATCGTTGGCCATCCGCGGGAGATTGTTGAAATATGTCACTGAATCTTGCCAACTTTTCTCACTATATGAGTTTTGTCGCGCCTCCTTTTATCGGTGCGTTTATAGGTTATTTAACGAATAAAATTGCCATTCGTATGTTGTTTCGTCCTCTTAAAGCGTGGAGAATTTTGGGGATTAGAGTACCGATGACGCCCGGGGTCATACCGACAAAACGCCATACACTGGCTAGAAATATGGGGGAGATGGTGGGAGAGCATTTGCTGACCAGCGACGAGGTCGGCAAGGCATTGATGAAGGAAAAGTTCCAGAATCATCTCCTTCTTTTGATTAAAGAACGTACAGGGGCTATTTTTCATCGTGATCTTGGTCCACTCCCTTCTCTTGTTCCGTCAAAATTTAGAAGCTATTTCGATGTTGCTGTACGTGCGGTTACCTATCAGATAAAATCAAGTGTCCATGCCTATATCAAATCTGAAGAATTTTCACAACGGGTTAAGACATCTATTGCCACTGAATATAAGCATTTGTTGACTAACGAGCTCAATACCGTATTCACTCTTGAAGAACGACAGGAAAGCTATACGTTTATAGAAAAAAGTCTATCAAGATTATTCGAAAATCCGGCGATGGACAAATGGGTGGCTGATTTTGTTTGTGAGAAAATAGCAACTGTCGTGAAAGAGGAAAGATCTCTTCATGATATACTACCTTCCACAAGTCAAGAGTTTCTGGTAACCACGGTAGAAGAACAAGTTCCCCAGCTCCTGGAAAAACTTGCTGATATTTTGCAAGATGAAGAGGTCAGAAATGACATTGTCCAGGCAATCAGTCGATGGATACAGGATTTTGTCGCAACACTTGGCCCGATGGCGGCCATGGTCGGCAATTTTTTAAACATGGAGACGGTCGAAGAAAAGATTCATGACTACCTGGTAGACAAGAAGCAAGATATAGCAAAGTGGCTGCAGAATGAAGAGGTGCGCAGAAAGGTTGCCGAGGCAATCGGCGAACGGTGTGTACATGCCTTGCATATGCCTTTGAGTGGTTTGATAAAAAACAACCAAGAGGAGACTGTTACCCAAATAAGCGATAAACTCAGCACCCAGATGGTGGCATTATTAAGAGAAAAAGAAACAACCCAAGCCTTGTCGCAAATGATTCGCGAAAATCTCGAGATCCATGTCCAAGCAGGTGCCATGCCGCTGGGTAAAATCATCGATGATCTTTTTGGTAGGAGAGGGAAGGAAAAATTGGGAAACTGGATGAAAGAAGAGGGTGTTGCTCTCTTGCGCTCAAAAGAAACCCTGGCTGCTATTGACGACATGTTGGAGGCAATGCTTATGGCCTTATTGGAAAAACCTGTCGGACGTCTGGCAAATATTCTACCCGCCGGGGTCAGGGATGGAATATATCTCTCCATCAGGAAAATGGCTTCATCAATGTTGGCAAGCGAGGTTCCCGGACTTGTCGACTCTCTCAATATTAAGATGGTTGTCGCTGAAAAGGTGGATTCTCTTGATCTTTTAAAGCTTGAAAGGCTTTTGCTCTCCATCATGGAAGAGCAGTTCAAATACATTAATCTCTTCGGCGCCTTGCTGGGCTTTCTGATAGGTTGCGCCAACCTGGTGCTGCTTTTGTAGATTGGCAAGACCGGGAACGGACAAATTCACTCATTTGAAAAATATCCGTCCCCGGGAAAGTATGAGATTACGGGTAAATTCTCATGCGATATGCAGTACTACCCTAAGCAGTTATTTCTCTTCGTCTTTATCTATCTTTAATATCTTGTCGCCAGGCTGCAGGGAATCACCCTGTTTTGCCGATACCCCGGTAACGATTCCATCTATTTTGCTGAGAATCGGTGTCTGCATCTTCATGGCTTCCAGAATAGCGATGCGGTCACCAATAATGACCTCCTGTCCTTCCTTGACCGATATTTCGACGACGTTGCCGGAAAACGGTGAACGCATGTCACCGGCCATGGCCAGGTCCAAGATTTCTTCTTTGCTCAGCACAGGTGCCTTGCCTGGACCCCCGTTTGGTATCGTCGGCTCAAAATGGAAAATGTTCTGATGGTGGTCGACGTTCAGATAGACCAAAGTCTCACCGGTATCGATAACAGGCGATGGGCCTATTTCTATCATATGTTCCTGGCCGTTGCAGTCCTGAAAATGAAGGACTTCTCCTATTTCAAATCCGCCTTGGCGGAAGAAAACGGCAGGGGGCAAAACAAAGACCTGACCATACTGCTCCTCAAATTTAATAAAATCGACCGCATCGTTTGGATGCTGCAGATAGAGGACCAATTGCTGGTCCGATGGTTCAATACCAATCTTTTCAGCCAAGGCATACCGCTCGTGGGCCAGGTCGATATCCTCGATCCCTTCAATGCCGCCTTCCACTTCAAGTACCTGCTGCCAGTTTTCTCCCAGAACCTTTTCATAGATCCACTCTTCCGGTTTATAGAACGGAAAAGGGCCGTACTTTCCGAGGAGGAGGTTTCTCAGATCACCCGAAGGGTTGCCGTATCGTTCGCCCCCTAATACATTGGAAACGGCGGTTGTCCACAGAATCTGGGATCCAGGAGTAACCGACCACCAATTGCCGAGTTCGCGTTGGACTCTTGGAAGTTCTTTATGTAGAATATCCGGCATCTTATCCAGGAATTTCCCTTTGGAAGCCTGTTCGAGGCTCGAACCCATGGCACCGCCCGGAAGCTTGTGGATCTGGACTGTCGGCTGAAATCCTTTTATCTGGGATTCAAAGTGCTCGTAATACTTCCGTTCGTCACGAATGATCTCAGATGTCTCAATAACCGCCTCCTCGTCTATACCGATGGCCGTATATCCCAGTTCGTTCAGAGTCTGAATAACGCTCAATACAGGTGGCGGCCCGTAAAAGCCGGTAAAGGATGAATCGCCGGCATCGACTATGGAGGCACCGTTTATTACGGCTTCCGTGATTCTGCCGACATCATTGCCGTCGGTATTATGGCCGTGGTAGTGGATCGGAAGATCGGGAAATGATTCCTTGATGGCATTGACCAGTTCTCCGATTCTTTTCGGTGTTCCGAGCCCGCCGTGATTCTTTATACAGAGAATGATGTCTTCGCCTGTAACCCCGACAATTTCCTTTACCTTGCCGACATAATATTCGTTGGTATGTTCTGGTCCGGTGGAGAAACAAATGCAGGGTTCGTTGATCTTGCCGGCTTTGGCGACCTCTTCGAACACGGCGCGCATATTATCTATATGATTCATGAAATCAAATGTTCGCCAAACATCGACATATTTGGCAAATTCACGCACCGTAAAACGAATGACATTTTGCGGATAAGGTCGATAACCAAAAAGATTGACGCCCCGACACAGGGTCTGAAACATCGTCTGTGGCATTTTTTCCCTTAAAACCTTTAATTTGGTGAAGGGATTGACCTGTTTCCGCATGATATCGACATGGACGGAGGCTCCTCCTGTTATCTCCAGGGAAAAATAACCGGCCTTTTCTCGTGCATAGGCTGCCTGCAGATCCGTATGGAGCAGAATTCGATTCTTGAAATCCGATTGCGAGAGATCGCGGGCCGTGTTGGTAATATAGTATCCCTTCGCTTGCCGGAGATTTTTTAAAACATCGGCTGTCGGCATACCGTGAATAATCCGTGTCATAGTAAATCCTTATTGTGTTGCGATTGAGTACTGGCGCTTTCAATCAACATTGATGGTCGATTTTCTTTCATTCCGCATAAGGGTTGTGTCGCTGAAAATGAATTTCGGCAATAAATTTGGCAAGTTTCCCTACTTCACTGGAATGTTCATCATAGAGGAACAAATGTGGGTGTTTATCCAAATATGAAGTATCGAAGTTTCCTTCGATAAAGTCCTTATCGCGGGCGATGTTTTGATAAAACGGGATGGTGGTCTTTGGACCGGCAATGACGAAATTCTCCAGACAGCGTTGCAACCTGCTCACTGTTTCCGTCCAGGTGAAACCGTGGACGGTCAGCTTCACCAGCAGAGAGTCGTAAACTTCCGGAATGACATACCCCTGATAGACAAAACCATCAAGGCGGACACCAAAACCGCCGGTTGATCGATAGACAGACACTTTTTTGCCGCCTTCCGGCATAAAATTATTTTTCGGATCTTCTGCATTGATGCGTACTTCAATGGCATGTCCTCGCAACTGAACATCGTCCTGGGTGAAAGGCAGACGATTGCCGAAGGCCAGTTGTATCTGATTGCGAACGATGTCTATACCGGTGATCATTTCGGTAACGGTATGTTCTACCTGAACGCGGGTGTTGATCTCCATGAAATAATAATTAAAGTCATTGTCTATTAGAAATTCAACAGTACCTGCATTGATATAATTGGCCGCTTTGGCTGCCTTGACTGCTGTCGTACAAATCTTCTCAATAAGCATGTCGTTTAAGATCATGGAGGGTGCGATTTCAATCAATTTTTGATTGCGGCGTTGAATGGAGCAGTCCCGAGTGCCCAGGTGGACCGTATTCCCGTATTGATCGGCAAGAATTTGTACTTCAACATGTTTAGGGTTAACTATAACCTTTTCCAGATAGACGGAATCATCGTTAAAGGCAGCCAGTGCTTCTGCTCGGGCAACAGGGATCTCGGCCTGCATCTGTTTGTCCGATTCGATCATGCGGATTCCTCTGCCTCCGCCACCTGATGTCGCTTTAAGCATGATAGGATATTTGACTTTAGCGGCAAAGGCGAGAGCCGTTTCGATGCCTTCTTTGCCCTGGGGAAGATTGTCAGTTCCAGGAACCATTGGAATGCGTGCATCAGCCATGATTTTTCTGGCAATGACCTTATTGCCCAGATCAGAGATGGTTTTGGATGAGGGACCGATAAATACGAGGCCTGCTTTTTCACATGCCTTGGCAAAATACGGGTTCTCAGCCAGGAAACCATAGCCCGGGTGGATAGCGCAGCAACCCAATCGTTTTGCCGCTTTTATGACCTTCTCGATATTTAGGTAATCACAACGGGGGCCGTCTCCCAAGAGAACAGCTTCGTTGGCCATTCTGATATGCCGTGATTTTTGATCGGGTGTTTCATAGACGGCAACCGCATCGTAGTTCAGTTCCTGGATAGCACGTATCAATCGAATAGCGATTTCTCCGCGATTGGCTACCAAAATTTTTTTCTTCAATGGATCTCCTTTTGTAAATAAATATTGTTAAGACGCCGTAAGGACACAGGTATCTTGTATCTATTTGGTTTAAAAATAGAAAAAGAAAAACCTCTGGGTGTTCCAGAGGAAATTGTAGTGAAGATACACAAGGTTGAAAAACTCACAATACATGAATCAAATTTATTTAGCAAGTTAATCAATAAAATTTCTAAAAATTTTGGTCTCAGTTTTATCTGTAAATCTTACAGGGTTATAAAATTTTCTTTGTTCATTTCGTAAAAGCCGACTTGTCGACTGTTTGAAAATTAAGAAAATATTTTCTTTTTCTCGTTTGTTGAATACAGCGTTTTCTATTTAATTCGCTGGTAACAAGATTATTTTTTATAGAATAATTGTCTGTTGCCCATTTCTCGTTTGGGTGCAGATACGGGATAGGATAAAAATGGTATCATCCTGAAATTCAACATCCAAACAAGAATAACTGAAATGAAGTGTAATGACTGTATCAGCACCTTCCGGTCTTCCGGATATATTTTCCAGATATCATAACAAAATATAGCAGGATATAGAGAGGGTTTCCCGTGCTGTTTTATAAAATTATTCATGTTTATTTGTAGTTATTCGGTTTTGCTCTAAATGGAGCGATAATTGCTAAGCCTTTATTGTCCATCAATGCAATTCAATTACGCAAATATACCAGTAACACACCGCCTAAAGAGACCGGCCTGTTCATCGAACATTTTTTCGGATGGACAGGAATATTGTTGAAGCGGACCTCTCATAGAGTTCTAGGAAAAGCATATGTAGTTCCTTGGTAATCTAAGGATAAACACACCACCGGAGATTCTTGTCAATACAGAAACCTTTATGGTCTTACATACTTTGTGGCTTTTAGGCTGACTCTATTATTCATAAACAACTACCTCGGGAGAGAAGCAATGTATCAATCCTTTGGAGCGCGTGAGATCGATGATACAAAATGCACGTGTTTTAGGCTCTTTATCCCTGATAAGGAGCTTGATCCACGCCAATACGTAAGAGGCGGATCGCCTAATATTGCGACCATCCACGCAATAGGAGATTTCCAGGAGCAACTGGATTCAACGAATTGGCTGCCGGATCAGAAATTCAAGCTAATAAAGTCTCAGTTTACCGATCCTGAGGACGGCATTACCAAGGGCTGGCTTTATGAGTTTAAGACGGATGTCCTTAGGGACGGTTTTTACCAATATAAATTTCATATCACCTACCAGAGCGGTAATACACGTATTATTTGTGATCCATGCACACGATACGGCGGAATGAGCGACCAGAATTCGGGTTTTGTTATCGGTGGTCCCAAAATGCAGACACTCCCTCTTGCTCATCCCAGACCACTCGAGGAGCTTGTACTCTATGAAATTATGGTTGATGATTTTTCGGCAAATATCCGTGGCAATAAAGCTCCTCTGGCTGCTGTCCGAGATCAGATGGGATATCTCAAGCAACTGGGTATAACAGGTATTCAATTTATGCCTTTATGCCAATGGGTGGGGGACGGGTATAGCTGGGGATATGAGCCACAGGATTATTTCGCCGTTGCCTTTCGATACACACTCAATCCAGCTGATCCTACAGAAAAACTCTACATGTTAAAGCGTTTGGTTTCAGACTGTCATGATAGTGGAATCAGTGTGCTGTTTGACGGTGTCTTCGATCATGTTGCGTCGTCCGATTCACACACGGGATTCGGTTATCATTGGCTATGGGAAAACCCTTCTGATTCCCCTTATATAGGCAACTTTGCAGGTCATGCTTTCGGTGTTGATCTGGATTTTT
This sequence comes from Desulfocapsaceae bacterium, assembly GCA_046704745.1. Lineage (GTDB taxonomy): Bacteria > Desulfobacterota > Desulfobulbia > Desulfobulbales > Desulfocapsaceae > CAWGGS01. Next base: position 227,995 of record JBJKRL010000024.1, read on the forward strand.
CCAATGGGTGTGTTGAAGATTTTATCTTAGATGTTTGTCGTTACTGGGTGGAATTCTTTTCCATCGACGGTATTCGTTTCGACTATACCATGGGTTTCTACGATCCGGAAAATAAAGGGAAGCTTGGTCTTCAAAGTCTCATAACACGGCTGCGTACGTGGCTTGATGACCAGGGTAAACAAACATTTCCTCTCATACTCGAACACGCATGGGAATATTCTTCCATTGATGTTGTCAACAAAGTTGGAGCCACAAGCTGTTGGCTTGATCCATTTCGCGGCCGAACCCGAGGATATCTCACTCGCCGTCATGTATCATCGGATATCATGCGCCTTTTGGACTCAGCACGCGATTTTGATCAAGGACGAACACCGGTAACGTATATAGAAAACCATGACCATGAATCGTTTATGCTTAATGCCGGAAGCCGTGAAGAATGGTGGCGTACCCAACCGTATGCCATCGCTTTATTCACATCCTCCGGCGCTCCGATGATTCATAATGGGCAAGCGTTTGCCGAAATGTATCATATGCCTGAGTCAGACGACAATACAACTCCTTATGATTGCCAAGATCCGGCGAAAAAACGAGTGGTTCCACGTCCTCTCTTATGGTCGCAGAGAAATGACACTCCGGGCTCTGTAATTTTTTCTCTTTATTGTAAACTCATTGAAATGCGTCTTACTCATAAGGGACTTACCTCGCAAAACTTTCATCCGAGATTCTGGGATGAATCATACACAGAGCTTGACAGTGACGGTTTTGGAATTGATGAGAACCGTCAAATTGTCATTTATCACAGGTGGGGAGAATCAGTTGATGGTCGGCTTGAGAAGTTTTATATCGTTTTGAATTTTTCTATATGGCCCCAGTGGGTCAAAGTGTCATTTCCGGAAAACGATGGATGGGTCGATCTTATTAGTGGATGGTGCCCGTCGGTTCAGTCGAATTGTTTAACATTTGAGATCGGTTCCAACTGGGGGCATGTGTTTTATAAAAAATATCCTGATTACCACTGAAACTTGGCCAAAGGCAATAGGAGGGCGAGAGCTGTTCGGTTTTCTTGTCTCCGCAGCCTGGAGGGCGTAATCGTTGTCCCTATGAATGGGTTTATGGCGTCCCGAAAACCAACAGTTCTCTTCCTGGATCGGTACCTGAACATTGGTGGTAATCAATAAAAATATTAACAGGCTGCAGCAATTCAGTTTCGTTTCTTTCCAGCGAAACTGAATTGCGCTTAGGATTTTGTAATTCCCTTTTGCTTCCGGAATTGGACGAATCTTAAAATAAAAATGTAGTGCGTCTTTAACTGGCATTACACTTCCAGGGTACTTCCGACAGTGCCGAAGAAAAATCTCTTCCCAAGCCTGGCATAAAGCATGGCGGCCTTCGGCAGGCCAGTGCAATGGGAGACACCGAGCCGCTCTATTTTATAGGTATCCATTACGCGCAGGGTTTCTTCAAACTGCTCGTCGCTGGAAAAGCCGAGATGGGTGCCGCCTATAATGGCAAAAATCCGATCACGCCCTGTTTTTTCCAATGCACGCTCAATAATATTGATCATCCCGGCGTGGGCGCAACCGAGAACAAGGACAAGACCCTTGTCTGTATCAATGATCAAGGAGAGGTCATCTTTTAAGGGATCGGGATGAATTATACCGCCGTCCGGGAGAAGTGCCGTCATATTGGGATCTCCTTTTTCAAAGACATTACGGCGTGGAATTTCCCCACTGAGAAAGATGGCGGGGCCGACTTGCGTGAAATCACTTCTTAGATGAAAACGTGCTCCCAAGGATTCCAGATAGCTGCGACGATAGGGGATACCGACAAAATGCGCCCGTCCTCCGGATACCCAGGTCCTGTCGGAGAAGATGTCGGGGTGGGCGAATATTTCGGTCTCTCCCCTGAGTTGTAGAACTGCCGGCAGTCCGCCTGTGTGATCGTAGTGACCATGGCTTATCATAATCGAGGTAACACTTTTCAAGTCCTTGTTCAATGCCAGGGAATTACGAATAATGCCGAATCCCTGTCCTGTATCAAAAAGATAGTTTCCATCTGCTGTTTCGACAAAACAAGAAAACCCGTGTTCTCCGATAACCCCGAAAGGAACACCAGCCGAGTTCTCACACAGTATGGTTAAACGTGTCGTCATACTACCTCCTTATTACTATTTCTCACATAAATTTGTTGGTAAAACAAGTTGTTATAGTAATGGGTCTCCCCGTGTCAGTACCTGAACAGGAGTGGCAATTAGATTTGCCTATAAGATTATCACATCATTTACCAGAAATGAAAAGAGTATCCGTTATCCCGTCAAGCAGAAGAAGTACAGGGAAATACGGTTGGAATTAAAGAAGGTCAGCCGATAAGTCCGGTCATCATCTGCGGTATGGCGGCAACACGGTCCGGATTATCAACCGGGAAACAATCGACGATGGTGCCGTTGAACATTACTGCAATTCTGTCCGAAAGAGTCAGCGCTTCGGACAGATCACCTGTAACCAGTAGGATTCCTGCTTGTTCCCTTGCTTTTAACAAGAGGTTCCACACATCTTCCGCCGCTGAAATGTCGAGCCCCTGAGTCGGCTGTTCGGCAACGATCAATCGGGGTTTGCGGTAAAATTCACGGGCCAGCACCATCTTCTGCAGATTGCCTCCGGAAAGCTGCCAGGCCAAGGCATCCAAATTGGGAGGACGAATATCAAACTCCTCAATTAATCTCTTTGCCTTTTCCCGAGCCTCTTCCCGTTGTAGCCAAGGTCCGCGGACAAAACCTCCACAGGTGGTGAGAAGAAAATTATCCAGCAGGGTCAGGCCCCTGCAGGTGGCAAGGCCCTGGCGATCTTCCGGAATATAGCTCAGGGCCTGGTCCCAGGAACGGCTGCGATAGAACTTTCCCCAATCCATCCCGAGTATTCGCACTGTTCCGGCTGGGGGGCGATGGAGTCCGCAAACCGTTTCCACCAATGGGCGCTGGCCATTACCGGCAACACCGACCAGGCCGAGGATCTCTCCCTGTCGCAGTTCAAAATTAATGGATTGTAATCGGCCAACCGCCAGATTCTCTATCTTTAAGACGATTTGTCGGGCCTCCATCGGTTCCTTTTTGATCTGCAATAAAACCTGGCGGCCCACCATCCGCTGGGCGAGTTCGGCTGTGGAGGCAACATCACTGGCTGATATCTGGTCTATTATCTCACCACGGCGCAAGATGGCTATTCTGTCGGCAACAGCCATAACTTCCTCCAGTTTATGGCTGATAAAGACAATGGCTTTGCCCTGTTGCACCATGCGATGCATGGTCTCAAAAAGATTGGTGGCTTCATCCGGGGTGAGCACGGCAGTTGGTTCATCAAAAATCAGAATGCTGCTTTTCCTGTGCAGAAGTTTCAGGATTTCAACCTGTTGCTTTTCTCCCATGGACAACTCGCTGATTCGGGCATCCGGATCGATTTTCATGCTATACTGCTCAGTGAGATTGTGCACTTCCCGGCGCATCTTTGCAGCACGAAGCCAGAAGTTGCTCTGTTGCCCGATAAATATGTTTTCGGCAACGGTCATGGCCTCCACCAGCTTGAAGTGCTGGTAAACCATACCGATTCCTGCCTGGATGGCCTTTTCGGTTGTGGACAATTCTATGGGCTGTTCGTTACAAAAAATCGTGCCGCTGGAGGGCTGGATCTGTCCGGCCAAAATCGACATCAGAGTGGATTTCCCTGCTCCGTTTTCTCCCAACAACGCAAGAACCTCGCCAGGGACGATTTCAAGGCTGATATCTTTGTTCGCTTGGAGCTTGCCGAAGTATTTTGTAATTCTCTCCAGTCGTATACGCGGTGGAGAAGAAGTCATGGCATCGGTCTTTCCCTGCCGACCAGCGGAGCGGCAAATTGCCATTCGGCATCCCAAGGGAAAAGGATCCAGGTGTCCTGACTCACCTCAGTAATATAGGTATCGACCAACGGTCTGCCTGCAGGTTTGGCATAAATGGTAGCAAAATGGGCTTTGGGAACTAATTCGCGTACGATCTTGGCGGTCCTGCCGGTATCGACCAGGTCATCGATCAGCAGCCATCCTTCGCCGTCTCCGGAAACACCCTTCAACAATTCGGCCTCACCCTTTTTGTCTTTCCAATCGTAGCTTGATATACAAATGGTATCTACTAGATGGATACCCAGTTCTCTGGCAATGATAGCCGCAGGGACCATACCTCCCCTGGTAATGGCTATAATTCCCTTGAAATAATCAAGATTCAACAAACGCCAGGCCAATGCTTTGGAATCTCTGTGCAATTGTTCCCAGGAGATCGGGTAGGTTTTTTTGTAATTTGACATAACATCCTCACGGTCGAAAGGTACCTTGATAGTATAGTATACTGTTTTTCAGTCTCCGGGTTCAATGTTGATGCCCAGGGAGGCCGGCGCCTCGCTTGCTCCCCGTCTCCAGGATGAGAGGGCCAGAACGATGATGGTCAAGGCATAAGGCAGCATCAAGAGCAGTGACGAAGGCAAGGTGGTTCCGGCAGCCTGCATATGAAGCTGAAGAGCCATAATGCCCCCGAACAGATAGGCGCCGAACATTGCCCGTCCCGGCCGCCAGAAAGCAAAAATCACCAGGGCCACAGCTATCCAGCCGCGGCCGGCCGTGATATTGTTCGTCCAGATATGGGTGTATGCAAGGGAGAGGTAGGCCCCACCCAGCCCCATAAAAAAGCCTCCGATCAGGATGCCGGCCCAACGATAGGCAACCACATTCAATCCTCCTGCCGTTGCAGCTGCCGGGTATTCTCCGGCTGCCCGCAACCCGAGGCCCCAGCGGCTGGAATAGAGGAACAGAGAGATCAACACCGGCAATATATAGGAGAGATAAACCAATGGATCTTGGTTGAAAAGCACCGGACCAATAAAAGGGATTTTTGCCAGCAGCGGTAGGGCAACAGGAGAAAAGCCCGACGTAGATTGTCCGACAAAGGAAGTCCCGAGATAGTTGGCGAGTCCGGTCCCGAGTATGGTGAGCGCCAGGCCGCTGACAACCTGGTTCCCCTGAAACCAAAGACAAACGATGCCATGGATTAAGGCCAGGAGGACACCTGCAAACCCTGCAGCCAAAAAGGCAAGGAAGAGGTTGCCGGTAATCCGGGCGACGAGAAAACCTGTCAGAGCTCCTATAATCATCACCCCCTCAACACCTAGATTAAGTATTCCCGATTTCTCGGTAATGATTTCTCCCAGAGTGGCATAAAGGATAGGTGTTCCTGACTGTATGGTTGCAGCAAGCAGGGGGATGAGGACGTCAAAGGTCATTTTTTCTTCTCCGGTATGAGCCGGTAGTAAGTGAACAAGCCGGCAGCCAGCACGCCGAGTAGAATCAGTCCTTCTACAATATTTCCGAAGGCTGCGGGTACCTGCAGATCGAGTTGCAGGTTCTCGACTCCTACCCGAAATCCTGCCAGGAGAAATGATGCAATGCCTATGCTGAGCGGGTCAAGCCTGGCAAGCCAGGCTACGACGATAGCAGTATATCCATATCCAACCATGATGCTCGGTTGCAACCGGTTAATGGTGGCCGATGCTTCAAGAAAACCAGCCCAACCTGCAAGCCCTCCGCTTAGTGCCATGACCAGCATAACTAGCCGGTCATAAGGCAACCCGGCATACTTGGCTGCCCTAACACTGTCTCCTCCGGCCTTGATTTCGAAGCCGACCTTTGTGAATTTGAAAAAGATCCAAACAACAATTCCGAGCACAAGACAGTGAACAAGACCCCAGTTCACATTGCTGGAGCCTATATTGCCGACAATGGCCTGGGAAGAAAACTCGGGAGTCATGGGAAATCCGAAGCTGGAAGGATCCTTCCACACACCATAGACGAGGTAGTCGAGAAAAAATATAGCGATGTAGTTCATCATCAGGGTGACGATGATCTCATTGGTCCGAAGTCGTTGCCGTAGAACTGCCGGAACAAACCCCCAGGCGCTCCCGGCTGCAACCGCCATTGCAATCATCGCCGGTTGCAGTACATACCAGGGCCAGTTTGGAAAAGAAAGAGCCACCCATGTGGCGCCTATTGCACCGAGTGCAAACTGGCCTTCGGCACCAATATTCCAGATCTGGAGCCTGAAGGCGATGGCCACCCCTAGAGAGCAGAGATAAATAGGGATGGCCTTGACAAGACTATCCTCAATGGCAAAAACAGAGCCGAATGCACCTTTGAGCAGAGCGACCACTCCGGCAATTGGCGGCGTGCCACGGAACTCGAGAAGGACGGCACTGAGGCATAACGAAAAGCCAATGGCGGCCAGGACGACAAAAACAGATTGCCAGCCTAGAGGTTCCTGTCTTTTAACTATCCTCAATCGGAGCATCGAAAGGCGCTATGGAATCTGGTGAGATAAAAACAGGCTTATTCGGTGGTTCCGACAACGCCCTTGACGAACCATGTCATTCCCAGAAGCTGCTTGTCAGAAGCCACGGTTCCGGCTGAGATTTTAACTGCTCCTTTTTGATCTTCGATGGGGCCGCCGAATACCTTAGTTTTTCCTGTAATGATACCAGCCTTTGCTGCAGCAACCTCATCACGAAGAACCTGGGGAACCATTTTCCCAAACGGTGCCAGACCGACAATTCCTTCACCGATTCCCGGCCAGTCGGAGCTTGCCTTCCACGTACCGTTTTTAACGCTTTCCACTATTTTTGTATAATAAGGTATCCAGTTCCAGACAGCGGATGTCAACTGAGCTTTTGGGGCAAAAGACGACATGTCTGAATTATACCCTATGGAATAGACACCTTTTTCTTCAGCTGCCTCCTGCGGTCCAGGGGAGTCCTGATGTTGGGCGATGATGTCTGCACCGACATCCAAGAGGGATTTGGCGGCCTCCTTTTCGGTGGCAGGGTCATACCAGGTTTTTGTCCAGACGACGCGGATGGTGGCTTTAGGATTCACGGACTGCACGCCGAGAGCAAAAGCGTTGATGCCACGAATGACTTCCGGTATAGGAAAGGCAGCAACATAACCGATGGTATTGGATTTTGTCATCTTCCCGGCGACTATTCCCGTAAGGTAACGGGCCTGGTACATCCGGCCGAAATAATTGCCCATGTTCTTTGCAGTTTTAAAGCCTGAGCAATGCATGAATATCGTATGCGGGTAGCGTTTAGCAACCTTGAGCATGGAATCCATGAACCCGTAACTGGTGGCAAAGATAAGTCCATACCCCTTGCGAGCCATATTGGTCATGACCCGTTCCGCATCCGGCCCCTCTTTGACATCTTCAACGTATGAAGTCGTTACGCCTTTCATTTTTTCCAAAGCTTTGCGAGCCTGGTCATGTGAATAGGACCATCCTGCGTTACCGACTGGTGATACATAGATAAACCCTACCCTCAAGTCTTTGGCTGCAGCAAAGGTGCAACTGATAGCCAATGCGGCTGCGGCAACAAACAGAATTTTTAAATTTTTCATCTCGTTTTCTCCTTCAATTTCAATAGAAAGCTGTTTGGGCAACGGGCAGAAAAAAGATATAACAAGCTTTTATTATTACAAATAAGTACTGATAAATTTATTGTTATTTTCAGGTTGTCCGTATGCTAGCCGATCAGAGACGTTGAAGCAACTTATTTCCCCGAGGTCCGGACCCGGCATCTACAGGATAAGGTTATATGGGATCTGAACCATGTTCTCCTGAACGAGGCTGGCTCCTCAAATTTGACAGTTCTTCCAATTCCTTATCTTAATTGCTTACCCTTGATAAAAGGGATTTTGTCCCCTAAATAAAACAACATACCGATTCCTTGATCTTAACCAAGAGGTCCAAGGAGGAATTGTAGGGGGACCAATAGTACATCGCTCGTGAGAAATCCGGATTAATCATTTTGCAGAGGTTTTTTTTCGATATCGGCCCTTGAAAATGGGTAACGCCGGGATGCAACTGTTCCCACCGGTACATTTTCAATTCCAGTGATATGTTTAACGATTTTTACGGTGTGGCCATGGCTTGTGCCGACAAAATCCTTGTAAGTTTGTCTGCCGCCGCTTACGGCTGTCCCAGCAAGATAAATTCCAGGAACATTGGTTTCCATGGTTTCGGGATCGCAAGCCGGGATGCGTTCATCACCGATAAGAGCGACACCAGCCTGTTCCATGAGGGAAAGATCGGCATGAAATCCCGTCGAAACGATAACAAAGTCGGTTGCAATCTGTTCTTTATATCCAGATCTCCTATCGTCGGCTCCGGATTTTTTTAAAATTGCAAGTCCCGGACGAAATTCTACAGGAACGGTCTGTGGATAAAAATCGACGAATCCTTTTGAGATAAGTATGGATAATTCAAGATAGAGCCGTGAATTGGTGTGTTCCTTTTCAAGGGCCTCTTTTCTGTAGCTCAAAGAGACCTTGGCTCCGCTGCGAAAACACCTGAGAGCTGTTTCCAAGGCGCTGTTTTTCCCTCCAATAACCAGGATCTTTCTCCCAAAATAAAGATGGGGATCGTCCAGAGTGTGACGTACCATTTTGATACCAAGATTTTCGTAAACAGTATCTTCGCCTGCAATATGTAATCTGTTATGAAAACTCATATCTCCTGACGAAAAGACGATAGACGAGCAACAGATATCTCTTCCTCCTGTCAAACTCTGAGTCACAACATGAAAGCCGGCTTCAGAAGACCCGGTTCGTTTGATGGATATCGCCTTTTCATAGGTCGAAACATCCAACCCTCGAATTTCAACAACATTTCTCAGGTAGGCAAGGTAGTCTTCTCTTGTTATCATCTCTTGGTGGGCGGTTTGAATGGGGATCCCCGCTATTGCGACTCGCTCGGGAGAGCTGAAGAACCTTGCTCGTCCTGGCCAATTATAGATGGTCTGGGCCAACGCACCGGCTTCAATCTGGATGTAATCGGCTCCTGCATATGCTAATCCCGATGCCACCTCCAAGCCTATGGGACCTGCTCCGATTACCAGTGTGCCGGTGGTTAGCTGCTCATTTTTCATTATATGTTTCCTTGATAATCAAAATGCTATGGGCAGCCTTGAAAATTAGATTTTTCGTTCAAGATCAAGGCGTATGGAAAAATTTTGGATGTATGTTAACCCATAATCACTTCTCTACTGCCAGCCATGCTTGTAAATAATATTCAAAGAATGCTCTTCGGACCGTTCTTTGCTTGTTTATTTGTTGTATCGATTCAGGGAACCGGCTAATATAAAAGTGAGTCAATCAACGAATACCGTCGCCTCTTAAGGTTGGTGAAAGACGGCTCCGTTTCTCTTTTTTCCAGCATACGAAGACTGTCTGGTGAAAAAACGTTCCGCACGCCATTATCTCACGGTTGAGATCCAATTCATATATCAAGATAATGGCTTGTGTCGATATTTGCCGGATTATTTTGGCAGGTTCAATTGTATTCTGTCAGGGGGACAGAAAAAACCTCATTCCACCTGAAAAGAAGCTCGAAACCAGCACCGGCTCCCTTCCCAACCAAGGGGTGCTGCAACGCATGCAATAAAATACTGTAGATTTAATTACACAAGGGAATAAAAAAATGTCTAGATCTCTCTTTCTCGCCATTGTTTGCATAACCTTTCTTCTCATACCTGATATTCGTATTGCCCGAGGGGACAATACGGCATATGTTTCCGATTCCTTCCAGATAACCTTAAGGAGTGGGCCTGGCAGTACAGACAAAATCATACGAATGCTTCACTCCGACGAACCTGTTCAGATCTTGAATGAAGAAGGCAACTGGTTGTCGGTACAACTCAAAGACGGTACCCAAGGATGGGTGCTCAAGCGTTTCATTTCCCAGGATATTCCGAAGAGCATCCAGCTCCAAAAGATGAAAGAACGCTACGAACAGCTGGCATCTATGTCAGGCGGAGCCGCTGGAAAAGTAGAAGCCCTTGGCAAGGAAAACGATTCCCTGAAGGCCACTTTTGAAACAAATCGCAGCGAGTATGAGCAACTGCAGCAGAAATACACGGCTCTGAAGTCTGATGCTGCCAATGTGCTCACACTTAAAAAAGAATATGCCGCAACTGAAAACAAACTGAAAAGGACCGCTGAAGAACTGAAAAGTTTGAGTATTGAAAACGAAAAATTGCGAATGTCTTCTAACCTCGGGTGGTTTTTAAGTGGTGCCGGGGTGGTCACGATCTCATGGCTTATCGGGTATATGATGGGGCGGAGCAATCGCAGGAAGCAGGGGTCTCGTCTCTACTGAAAACACATAGATTGGACATTGGGAGATTCTTTTTTTGCAGAAAAGAGGGGAGGCTGATAAGACTTTTAGGTGGTGAGAGTAACAATTATGGCAAACTTCGAAATACATGCGCCGGTAATAGGTATTTTGCGTGGAATAGAAAAGGAGTTCTTTTCATCGCTCATGGAGGTGTCTTTTAACGTGGGTCTTAAAGCCATTGAGGTAACGTTGAACACCCGGGATGCATTGCGAATTATAACCGAGAATCGAATGCGGGTTCCAGCGGGCAAGCTGCTGGGAATGGGCACGGTCTGTTGTCTGGATGATGCACGGAGGGCTATTGAGGCTGGAGCCATGTTTTTGGTAACTCCAATTTTAGATGCCGAGGTAATCCGCCATGCAAAGACGCATGAAATTCCTGTGGTTACTGGTGCGCTGAGTCCAACCGAGATTTATAGCGCCTGGAAGTCCGGGGCCTCAATGATTAAAGTTTTCCCCTGTCAAGCCATGGGGGGTCCGCAGTATATTAAAGAGTTGAGAGGGCCTTTTAATGATATTCCGCTTGTTGCGGTGGGTGGAGTTTCTACACAAAACGTTGCTGCCTATTTTAACGCCGGGGCGCAGGCGGTGGGGGTTTCAAGTAGCCTTTTCGGCAAGGAGGCGCTGACAAAAAAAAATCTTGATCTCTTGATTGCCAATGTAAAAACCTTCTTAGCTTGTATTGACAGTGCACATATCTAGCCGGAATTTCATGTGAATCAGATGGCAAGACCAAAGAGACCAGCCATTTTTTGCGCTCGCGTCGCAAAAATGAACGTCTAAGAGGAATCCGGGCTAAGAACATACGCATATTTCGGTAGAAATCTTTTCCCAATCACCTAACCAATTAAATCAGAAAGTGGCTCGTTTGGGTAACACCAACTCTTTTTAACGGCTATATCATGGGAAAAAGCCTGAGCCCTTTGACTCTGCGGGAATTTTTTCTTTTGATGTTTCTGTGCGATAAACCGCCTCGACCCTATAGACATATTTTATCCATTGAGCTCCCACATGATCTCGGGCAACCACCCGCAATGGGAAGCCATGTTCTCTTGGCAGGTTTTGATTGTTGACGGCATAAGCTAAAAACACCTTGTTTGTCTTTATATCATCCAAAGGAAATCGAACGACCTTCCGATATTTCTCCAGAGGCCCCTTGATAATGATATGGGTGGCATTAGATGAAATGCCGCATTGCACAAGAAGATCCCAAAGAGAAAAGCCTTGCCAAAGCCCTACATAGGAGAAAGAGCCGGGACAGATGAGAAGGACCTTGCGTTCAAATTGTGGACATTTCTTAAGCTCTCCATACGAAAAATTTTTAGGATTTCTGATGAGTCCTCCTACTCCAAGAAACCATGTATCCAAGTCGACCAGGTGTTTGTCGGTACCACTGACCCCGAATTTGCTGAGCGGAGTAAGGGGAAGTTCGCGAATATCAAGATCGGCTGGATTTTCATAGATCAGGTTACCCAGATCGGTATCAGGAGAGAGCAACCGTCGCATCTTAGCAAAGGCTGCTAGCGTCTGGGTGTTAAAGTAGAGAATTGCTCCGATCAAAACGACAAGTCGACCGACGAAACGCCTACGGGATAGGGTAATACCATCTTCTGATTCTACTGACATTTTCCAATTCTTCTTCCACTGAAATTGTTGATCATTTTCATCTGGCCCTGTTCCGGAATATTTGAGATCGTAACTGTTCTACCTTTCATAGAGTCACCTTTGTATGTGCTTTCGCCAGTCAACTCCATTGGGGCTTTACCGCTGCATTTCATTTTCCAGGTCACTGTGTTGCCGCTTATCTTTTTATCTGTAATCTTGCATTCATTATCCTGATCCTGTTTTTTCGGTGTCATCGACTTGTACATATTCTCTTTGGTCATGCATAGAGTGTGTTTTCTTTTCATTTTAGGTAATTCACCATCTCCTTTATGAACGTTTGTTTTACCGTCAATATCCTATGAAATACTGTCACTGCCTTCAGGAGGACTTTTGCTCGAAAAAATGATACAATATAGCATGAAATCAAATTGTTCGAGATGAGAAGACAAGAAATGAACTTCTGAAGTCTCAAAATTTTCGATTATCTTTTAGTTGCCGCTGCCTCCCGACACTTTTCAAACAATGCAGAGAATTCGCCTCTTGGGAAACAATAAACACAGCCCCGTGGCCACGCCTACGCCATCCTGGCTGCAGAGGCCCGAAGAACGAACAGTTCTCTCCCTCACATTCCGATAGGCTGAGTTTTGATGGCAATCGGATTGCATATCGTAGAATTCAACTTGAAATATAAAGAAAAGTTCTAATCTTATGGATGAACCTATGCCTTCCCGAACAGGAGTTGAAAAATTTTATTATGCATATCCAAGAGAATTATCCGCTGAAAAATCACAATACATTCGCTATTGATGTTAAAGCCCGGTATTTCGTCAACATAAACTCCGTCCAGGCCCTTAATAAATTATTACGCCATCAAATAGTTAGTGAAAATCAAACCTTATTGCTGGGTGAGGGCAGTAATGTCTTATTCACCAATAACGTAGACGGTCTGGTCATTCAAATGGCCATCGGAGGAATTGACGTTGTCCGAGAAGATGATGAGTATTGCTGGGTAAAAGCCGGGGCAGGTGTACAGTGGCATCAACTGGTCATGAGCTGTATCAGAGCCGGTTTGGGAGGTTTGGAAAATCTGTCGTTGATACCTGGTACCGTAGGGGCTGCTCCCATCCAGAATATCGGTGCTTACGGTGTTGAGGTGAAAGAGTATATCGTAGAGGTTGAAACCTATGCTTTTCCTTCAGGTACCCAAAGAATTTTTCAAAATGATGAATGCCGGTTTGCCTATCGCAACAGCATTTTTAAAAATTTCCTGAAAGGCAGATATATTATAACCCATGTTCTCTTTCGGCTTTGCAAAAAGCACAGACTGCGCACAGCGTTCGGTGCTCTTTCCGAAAAGCTTACGGAAATGCAAATTTTCAACCCGACCATTGTCTCTATAAGCGATGCGGTGATCAAAATCCGTCAGTCGAAGTTGCCAGACCCAAAAGAGATCGGCAACGCAGGAAGTTTTTTTAAAAATCCCATTGTTGCAAAATCTCATTTCCAAGAAATCCAAGAGGGCTATGCGGATGTTCCAAGTTATCCGGATATGGGAGACCATGTCAAAATTCCAGCAGGCTGGCTGATTGAACAATGTGGGTGGAAGGGGAAGCGATTTAAAGATGCAGGAGTTCATGAAAAACAGGCGCTGGTATTGGTAAACTGGGGAAATGCAACCGGTCGGGAAATATTGGAACTCTCAGAGATGATTGCTGATTCTGTCAAACAAAGATTCAACATCAAGCTTGAGCCGGAAGTAAATATTATCTGAGCCGTCAGGTGCGGACACGATGTCTGCACCTGACGACCTGAAGTGGAACACCTGCGAGTCTCCGTGATGCGTCCGTAAGCGATGCACCTTGCCTTCCGAGCCAGTAATAGTTGGGCTTGAATCCGATAATTCAAAAATTAGATTTTGGTCCAAGATTAAGGCGCGTGGAAAAATTTTACCGGAAGCGACCCGCAGGTAGTGCCACTTGGTTTTATATACGTTATTTCTCGGAGATAAATTTTTCCACGCAACAGAGATTTGACCGGTAAGTAAGCCGGCGAAACTCCAAGAAGGCAATTTTTCAAGGTTGCCTTACCGCTTATAACAGGCCTTTTTCCTTAAGCCACGCCTTTGCAACATCGGCTTCTGATTTATGCTCCACATCCACGGCCTTGTTCATGGCCTGCATCTCGCTGGTGTCCAGATTTTCTGCTATGGGTTCCAGTATCTT
>JBJKRL010000025.1:0-16827 GCA_046704745.1 Desulfocapsaceae bacterium
ATTACCACTAATCTTCAGGTAAAAACGACGGGGTTGTAGCCACCCCATTCACGGGACGCCATAAACCCGTCCATGGGGGCCCCACTGTGCCCATCCAGGGCACAGACACCCGTGAAAAGGGTTGCCATAATCCCTCTTTACGTACAAAACTGAGATTCAGTGGTATTCAAATTTTTTTTCATTGGTTCCCGTTTTTTCCAAAATTCCTCCGTTTAAAAATATAGAGATAGTTTTTCGGAGATAAAGTATGATAATATGTTTAAAACCATGATAAACCGGCAAAGGTGACTGGCTGAAAAAACGGATAATGGGAATCTCCATGGACAAAAAAGAAAGAAGACGCAGCACCATATTGCGAAAGACAAAGGAAACGGATATCCAGCTCAGGCTGATCCTGGATGGAACGGGCAAGGCTGAAATCGATAGCAATGTTCCTTTTCTTGATCATATGCTGACACTCTTTACCGTCCATGGCTTTTTTGATCTGGAAGTTACGGCCAAGGGTGATGTTAATGTCGATGACCACCATACGGTGGAAGACATAGGCATCTGTCTAGGACAGGCATTTATGACGGCTTTGGGAGATAAGAGCGGGATATCCCGATATGGAGAATGTCATTTGCCGATGGACGAGACCCTGGTGCGGGTAGTCCTGGATGTTTCCAACAGGCCTTTTCTGCACTTCGATGCAGCCATTCCCGATCAGAAAATCGGTGCCTTTGACTCGGCGCTGGCCAAGGAATTTCTGCGGGCTTTTTCACAACATGCCGGGATAACGTTGCATGTTGATCTTCTCCATGGAGAAAACAGTCATCATATTGTCGAGGCCATTTTTAAGGGACTCGGCAGAGCAGTGAAACAGGCCGTGGAAGAAAATGCCGCTGTTGAGGGGGCCTTGTCGTCTAAGGGAAGTCTCTAGTTAGTTTCCATCCCGAAGCGAGGGATTTTCTTCTAAATCTAGACACGCGAAGAATTTTATCGCAGGCATATAAATGATATCGGAGTCAGAGTTTATGCCCGGAGGGCGTTTATACCCGCAGGGTGCTTACCTCCGAGGATAAAATTTTGAGCGCAACGACGAGTTAGGTGAAAAGCGCCGTTTTCGGATGGAAACTAGTTATAATAAATCGATCACCTCATGACAGTTCCCGCCGGCATGAGAAACCCACTCGAAATATAAAGAGAGGTCATACGTGAAAAGTACGCGCGGTTCTAGTGTAAAGGTTTGCCTTTTCTGTTGTGTCGTCCTGCTGCTCTCTACCTGCTCCATATTCCAGGAGAGTGCTGATAGGGGAGGTGACAAGGATGTTCAGAAACTCTCCTGTTTGATCGTGCTGCCGACGGAGACACCTGTTAATGCTGATACTAAGATGGATTATGCCCAGGCGAGCAACCTGCAGAAAGGCGCTGCCTTCATGGATGGTGTTATTGCCAACGAATTGAAGAATTTTTCCGGCTCGCGTCTCTTGAATGCCGCACAGGTTGAAGGATTAACAACCGGAATTGTCAGCACCAAGATGGACATGGTCAAAAAAATCGGCAAGGAGCTGAAGTGTGATGCGATTCTTACCAGCACCATTACCCGTTTCCATCAGCGTGAAGGTGGAGAATTTGCCGCGAATTCTCCGGCATCGGCAGCCTTTACCATGGAGCTTATCAGGGTCACAGACGGCAAGGTCCTGTGGCGAGGGAATTTTGATGAAACACAGGAATCGCTTTTGAGCAATCTCCTTTCCTTTGGCAAAGCCCAGAGCCGCGGCTTCAAGTGGATAACAGTCGAGGAGCTTGTTCGTCAAGGTGTCCACGAACGACTCTCAGCGTGCCCGTATCTCAAATAACTAGAGAAATTTTTCCGATAAAAACTTAACGCCCGCTGTTGCTAAGACAGCGGGCATATTTTTTTTGGTTCATTCGGAGTATGCATGCTTTGGTAAAGCTGGAATACATAACCCGGCGAAGGTCATCGCCATCCGATGTTTAAAAAATTACGTTTGAGTCAGATGAACATTTTTTCTTTTATTCACTGGTCATGAAACGCGATATTCTTCCCAGGCAGATCAACAGACGCATTGGACGAGCCATGCATGACTATACAATGCTTGCCGACGGCGATCGGGTCGTTGTTGCTGCATCGGGCGGGGTTGACAGCACAGTACTGGCCTGGGTACTGAAAGTATGGCAGGAAAAGGCGCCGATCAGCTATTCGCTTGAGGCCATCCATATCGATGCCGGCTTCTGGCAGCAGGCGGAGGGGGACGAAAGGCCGGTGGAGAAAATCAGTGCCCAGCTAAAACGTCTGGGGGTAGACTTGACCGTCGTCAAAGGTCGTGAGGCTGAGCTTACAAGTTGTTTTTCCTGCGCTCTGCAGCGCCGCAATCATCTCTTTGATCTGGCGCGGGAAAGAGGGTATTCTAAGATCGCCTTCGGCCATCATAAAGACGATCTTGTGGAGACGCTGTTTCTCAACATGCTGTACAGCGGCAATATTTCGACCATGGTTCCGCGTCAGGATCTTTTTACGGGCAAACTGTCTCTAATACGGCCGCTTGCCTATATTGAAAAGGACGAGATTCGAAGTCTGGCTAGCTCGTTGGGGATTGAGCCGGTGGAGAACCTCTGTCCGTTGGCAGGTGATACCCAGAGGGAGACTGTACGCCGGCTGCTTGCCGGTATCTATAACGATGTGCCGGGAGCAAAACGTTCAATTTTTGCAGCGCTGGCCAATGTCCGTGATGATTATATCTTAACACCCCACACGGGGGTATAAGCACTCCTCAAGGGGGTTGCCAGAGGAAAAGAGCTGGATAAAAACATTCACGAAATTCACTCTAAAAGAACACGAAATGAATTTTTAAAGTACTAAAGGTGACGCATGAGAATTTTGATTAAAACGCTTCTGGGCGAAAAACCTGTGGACAACCGGGTTGAAATTGCCGGGTGGATCCGAACCCGCCGGGACACCGGCAGCTTCTCCTTTCTCGAGGTTAACGACGGATCAAGCCTTGCCAATATTCAGGTAATTGCAGACGGAGAACTTTCCAATTACGAAAGCGAGATCAAGAAACTCTCCGCAGGATGCTCGGTACAAATCGAGGGGATCTTGAAAGAGTCGCCGGCCAAAGGACAGGATGTGGAACTGCAGGCGGACAAGGTCTCAGTTGTCGGCTGGGCCGATCCGGAGCACTATCCGCTCCAGAAGAAACGCCATTCCTTTGAGTTCCTGCGCGAGATCAGCCATCTTCGACCGAGAACCAATGCCTTGGGGGCAGTGGCCAGGGTCCGTTCCCGGATGTCCTACGCCGTCCACACCTATTTCCAGGAGCGTGGGTTTGCCCAGATCCACACGCCTGTCATCACCACCAGCGACTGTGAAGGGGCAGGGGAGATGTTCCAGGTCACCACCATGGGTGACCCAAAGGGCCCGGCCGGCCAGGAGTTCTTCGGGCGTAAGGCGGGATTAACCGTGAGCGGCCAGCTTCAGGCCGAAGTCTATGCCCTGGCCTTGGGTAATGTCTATACCTTTGGTCCGACCTTCCGGGCCGAGAACTCAAACACCAGCCGCCATCTTGCTGAATTCTGGATGCTCGAACCGGAGATGGCCTTTTGCGATCTTCAATGCAACATGCGGCTGGCCGAAGATATGCTCAAATATTTATTGAAGGACGTTATGGCCCACTGTGCCGACGATATGGCCCTTTTCGATCGCTTTATCGAAAAGGGGCTTCTTCATAAGCTCAAGGGCGTGGCTGAACGGGATTTTGCCCATATCACCTATACTGAAGCGGTTGAGAGGCTGCTCGGATCAGGGAAAAAGTTCGAGTTTACCGTGGAATGGGGCGTTGATCTGCAATCGGAACATGAAAGGTATCTGACCGAGGAGGTCTTCAAAAAACCGCTTATCGTCACCGATTATCCAGCCACCATCAAACCCTTCTACATGCGGCTCAATGACGACGGCAAGACGGTTGCGGCCATGGACATCCTGGTGCCAGGGATCGGCGAGATCATAGGCGGAAGCCAGCGCGAAGAACGCCTTGATGTTCTGGAATCGCGTATGGACGCCATGGGCATCAACCAGGACGATTATGCCTGGTATCTGGATCTCAGACGGTACGGCACGGTGCCGCATGCCGGTTTCGGTCTGGGGTTGGAACGCCTGATTCAGTTTGTGACCGGCATGACCAATATTCGCGAGGTCATTCCCTTCCCGCGTACGCCGGGTTCAGCACCTTGCTGATTTTTGTTTGTAAAGGAGTATGAGGTGAGCAAGGGACCGGAAGTCCGGGAAATGTTCGATGCCATAGCCGGGCGTTATGATCTGATGAACCGGGTCATGACCATGGGCCAAGACCAGAAATGGCGGCGATTTGTCATGTGGATGGCCGGTGAACCGGGAAAAGGCAGGGTGCTCGATCTGGCCTGCGGCACTGGAGATATTGCCGCCCTGATGAAGCAAATGAATCCGGAGGCGGTCGTCATCGGGGGAGATTTTTCAAGAAATATGCTGAGGATTGCGCGGAACCGTTTCCAGGGGCGGTCAATCGGATGGCAGGCCTGCGATGCCAATTGCCTTCCGTTTGATGATGGCGTGTTCGAGGTGGTCACTTTTGGATATCTCCTTCGCAACGTCGAGGACCCGCTGAAGGTCCTGTATGAGGTATATCGGGTGCTGCGACCGGGTGGCAGAGTCATCTGCCTGGATACGACGCCTCCCGAACGCAATATCCTCTATCCATTTATCCGTTGTTACTTTCGTTTCGGCATTCCCCTCATGGGAAAGTTCATCGCCAGCGACCGTGCAGCCTATGCCTACCTCACCGGTTCGACAATGGGCTTTGCCGCTGCCGACAATCTGGCGGACCTGTTCCGGAATGCGGGATTTTTCCGAGTCGGTTACAGAAAATTTATGATGGGGACCATCTGCGTCCACTGGGGAAAGAAGCAGGACTGAACGAGCCATGAGCAAGGTGTGCGAGAGAAACGGTATCCGGGTGACGGTGGAGAAATTGGGTGCCAATCAGTATACAAAAATCAGCTACCCACTGCACTATGGCGTTTTTTCCGAGGTCGAGACCCCCGAGGCGATCCTGCAGTTCAATCTGAACGGTGAAATTGTTCGTGCCAAGGGCAGGGGACGGGACTGGCCCAACCCTCAGGAATGGCTGAAGCGGACCATGGGAAACGACTGGATATATTACTCGACGGGAGGATATGCCGGTGTTTTCGAAGCCATAGGAGAATATTACCTTCCCAATACCCCGTATCCGACCAACTCATTAATCGGTGGTAAGCCCCTGTCTCTTCCTCCGGTGAGCCGAATCACATCATCATGGTTTGAGATGCTGCAGGACGCAGTCGATAAGGTGGGGGATGTGCCAGCTCGGGTTCGTGATTTTCTGGACAGGGCATTGGGCAAAACTCCCCGTATCCTTGCAGACAAGGCCCGGGAGCTGTATGACATCATTGGCGGTCAGATAACCGTGCTGGTTCCGGATGCCCGGCATGTGGATTACGACCTGATTCCATTGACCGTGGCCGAAGGCTGCCTGTACAAATGCCGGTTCTGCAGGGTGAAGACCGATAGGCCGTTTCGGGAAAAAAGCGTAGACGAGATCGATGACCAGATTGTGGCCTTGAAGAAGTGCTACGATCGGAATCTCTCGAATTACAACTCGCTTTTTCTGGGAGAACATGATGCGCTTTGTGCCCGGGATGATCTCATCATCACCTCAGTGGAAAAGGCCTGCACGGCACTGGGACTTTTTCATTCCACCATGAAAGGGACAAACGTTTTTCTCTTCGGCAGCGTAGACTCGTTTCTGAATGCCCCGCAGAGGCTCTTTGACGATCTGGCGAAGCTTCCTTGCAATGTATATATGAATATCGGGTTGGAATCAGCCGATCAGGATACCTTGGACAGGCTCGGCAAGCCGGTTACCGTGGCCAAAGTCGAAGAAGCGTTCGATCGGATCCAGGATATCAACGACCGCTATCTCAATATTGAACTCACCGCCAACTTCATCATGGATGACAGGCTGCCGGAAAACCACTATCCTGCCTTCCTGCGGCTGGTTCGGGACAAACTTCCGAGGACCAAGCCCAAGGGCAGCATTTATCTGTCGCCACTCAGAGTTGGTAAACCGTCGCGCTCAATCGTATTTGAATTCAACAGACTAAAGGTTTTAAGCCGGTTGCCGACCTATCTCTATATAATTCAAAGGCTCTGAAGAAGGTGGACTGATGAGATGAAAGACAAGCCTTGTCGGAAGACTGAAGGCAACCTTGGAAAAACTTCAGTCCCTGCAGCTGCAAAACGGTACTCAACACCAAACCGTCGGCGGATTTATTGAAATGACGATAAACGCTAGTTGAACCAAGACGTTCCGTTGTCGTATCCAGGATGGAAAAATAAAGAAGTCACAACGAGATAAAGGAAAGAAACGGTAATTATTCTTGAATAATACCTCGGCCTCTTTTATGCTCAATTGTAGAGGGATAGAGCAGGATGGTTGGAAAAAGATTTTATTATTTTTCCCAACCGGGCAACCGGGGAGAAGGCATCGTTCTTTAAGGGTGATGATGATCGAGACCTTATGGTCCTGTTATCCCTCGTCTCACCTTTTGACAGAATGATGGAGGTGTGGTTTGAAGAGCCCCGACAGCAAATCCGGCCTTGCAGGAAATGCCGAATACAGCCGGCAGGTCGAACACGATATGCAAAGCGATCAGCTCCGCAGATACAAGAAAGATCTGGATGACTCCCTGTCCCGCTATACCGACCTCTATGAACAGGCACCGGTTGGATACTGCACACTTTCTAAAGAGGGGTTGATCCTGGAGGCAAATCTTACCCTTGCCTCCCTAGTGGGAGTTTCAAGGGATTCACTCATCGGGCAACCTCTCTCCCATTCTATCCTGGCAGAAGATCAGGATATCTACCACCGATATCATAAACAGCTCTTTGAGACGGAAGGATCTCAGATTTTAGAACTGAGGATGCTGAGAAAGGACGGTTCACCTTTCCTGGTCCGTCTGGAAGCAGAGATTGCCCGAAACGATTCCTCCGCCTGTCGTGCCATCATAAGCGATATCACCGCCCACGTACAGAAGGAAGCGGTCTCTTATGTTGCAGCGATAAGAGAAGGCGGGGAAAACGAGGGGCGTTACAGGCGGATAACCGAGGCCCTCACGGATTATATCTTTACGGTGAAACTCAGAGACGGACAGCCGGTCGAGACAATCCACGGCCCGGGTTGTCTTGCCGTCACCGGTTATACTCCGGAGGAATTCATCGCCGATCCGTTTTTGTGGTGGCGCATGGTGGTGCCAGAGGATCGTCAAGCGGTGGGGGCGCAGGCCCAAAGCATTATAGAAGGCGGCGAGTTTCCTGTACTCGTCCATAGAATTATGCATAAAAACGGGGAAGTGCGCTGGGTTCGCAATACTCCTGTTCCCCACCGGGATGAGAAAGGCTTCCTTCTTGCCTATGATGGATTGATCCAGGATATCACCGAGCACAAGCTGGCCCAGGAGGCACTGGCCGAGAGCGAAGAAAAATTTCGCACAATTCTTGAAAATATAGAGGACGGCTACTTCGAGGTTGATCTTGCCGGCAACTTTGTCTTCACAAATGAATCTCTTGCCCGCATACTTGGATACCAAAGAGATGAATTGCCCGGGATGAACAACAGGGAGTATATGGATACCGAGAATGCCCGAAAAGTATTCGAGACATTCAATAAGGTATATCTGACTGGAAAAGCAACCAAGACATTCGACTGGAAACTTATCAGAAAAGACGGTTCGGAATGTTTTATCGAAACCTCCATATCACTCAAACGGGACAGGGACGGGAAGCCGACGGGATTTCATGGGATCACCCGTGATATCACTGAGAGGAAGCTGGCGGGAGAGATCATTAAGCTTAATGAAACCCGCCTGGAAAGTCTGTTGAGAATCAACCAGTATCCTGCCAATACTATTGATGATCTTCTCAGGTATGCGCTTGCCGAGGCTATTGATCTTACGGGCAGTACAGTAGGGTATGTGTTTTCTTACGATAAGGAAAACGATGGTTTTGTTCTCACCACCTGGTCTAAGGATATCAAAGAGCAATGCTCTGTTGCCAATTCAGAACTCCTATTCCAATTGGAAAACACCGGACTCTGGGGTGAGCCGATTCGTCAAAGACGCCCCATTATCATAAATGATTTTGCAGCACCAAATCCTTTAAAAAGAGGACTGCCCGAAGGTCACGTGCCGCTCCATAAATTCCTGACCATCCCTGTTATCGTTGAAGACGATATCGTAGCAGTGGTTGGTGTCGCCAACAAAGAGGACGATTACAACGATTCCGACATCCGGCAGATGAATCTATTGATGGATTCGGTGTGGAAAATCGTTCAAAGAAAAAAGGCGGAAGAGGAACTGGCACTGGAAAAGAACCTTGTTGAGGCCATTTTCAACAGCATTCCCGGTCTGCTCTATCTCTATGATTCGGAATATAAACTGGTTCGCTGGAACAAGAAACACGAGACAATGACCGGCTACTCTTCCGATGAGTTGGCAAGTATGAAAATGACGGACTGGTTCGGAGGAGATCAAAAAAGCTGGGAAGCCATAGTCAAAGGTGTTGAAATGACACAAAAGACAGGCTTTGGCGAGGCAGAAGCGAACTTTCGAAAAAAAGATGGCACGACCATTCCAATGTACTTCACGGGCAGCCTCTTGACAATCAACGGCAAAAAGTATCTCACCGGTATAGGAATCGATATTTCCGAGCGCAGACAGGCGGAAGAGCGACAGGAGAGATTACAGGCGCAACTGAACCAGTCCCAGAAGATGGAGTCGGTGGGCCGCCTGGCCGGAGGTGTGGCCCACGATTTTAACAACATGCTGGGGATCATTCTCGGTCATACAGAGCTGGCTCTGGAAAAGTTCAAAACCCTTGGGCAACCACTCATCCCCCATCTCCTGGAAATTCGTAAAGCTGCCGAGCGTTCTGCCGATTTGACCAGACAACTCCTGGCCTTTGCCCGAAAGCAGATCGTTACCCCTTTGGTACTCGACCTGAATGAAACCGTAGAAGGGATGCTCACGATGCTGAAGCGTCTTATCGGCGAGGATATCCAACTCACGTGGATTCCGGGCATGGATCTCTGGCCGGTCAAAATTGATCCTTCGCAGGTCGACCAGATTCTGGCCAATTGTTGTGTCAACGCAAGGGACGCCATCGACGGCATTGGCAAGATTACCGTTGAGACAAAGAATATCACCCTGGACCATGAATTCTGTGTCAGCCATGTCGGGTTTATTCCGGGAGATTATATTGTGCTCGTCGTCAGCGATAACGGTTGCGGCATGGACAGGGAGACCTTGAAAAATCTTTTCGAGCCTTTTTTTACGACCAAAGCAGTCGGAAAAGGCACCGGCCTGGGGACGGCGATGGTCTATGGAATCGTCAAGCAGAACAAAGGGTTTATCAATGTCTACAGCGAGCCGGGACAGGGCACGTCCTTTACGATCTATCTGCCCCGCCACCAGGGAAGCAGTAAGGAGTCGCTGCCTGGTGAGGTGCCGCCTCCGGCCAAGGGGGGAAATGAAACTATCCTGTTAGTCGAGGATGAGCAGGAGATTCTGGAGCTTACAACAACCATGCTGGAGTACCAGGGGTATACTGTTCTGGCTGCGGCCACGCCGGGAGAGGCAATTGAACTCGCCGGGAAATCCTCGTCCCATATCGATCTGCTGATGACCGATGTTATCATGCCCGAGATGAATGGGCGTGATCTGGCCAGGGAGCTCCTTTTGCTGTATCCCGATCTCAAGCGGTTGTTTATGTCCGGCTACACGGCCGACATCATTGCCAACCATGGTGTTTTGGAGAAGAACGTCAGCTTCATCCAGAAACCTTTTTCCATGCAGGACCTGGCGATAAAAGTAAGGGAAGCATTGAAAAAGTAGAACCAGAGGCTACAATTTATCCGCCTTGCTTCTCCCAAAAGCCTCCCAATCTCAGTTTTGTCCGTAAAGAGGGGTTGTGGTCACCCTTTTCACGGGTGTCTGTGCCCTGGATGGGCACAGTCAAGCCCCCATGGACGGGTTTATGGCGTCCCGTGAAAGGGGTGGCTACGACCCCGTAGTTTTTACCTGAAATTTAGTGGTAATAAGATTTTATTTCAGTTTTTCCACTTCTTCAAGCGTCCGACAGTAATGGATGGCGGTCTTTCCCTTTTGATACCATCCCTGAGCCGTTTTCTCGGCCCCGATTGTCGGAATGGCCAACTGATGCCGGCCTGTTGGATCGAAGATCACAGCATGGTCGATGCCCTGCAGCAGGGTCACGTCTTTTAAAATCTCCTGGAGGTTGTCCTCTCTGGCGTTGAGCCGGTCAAAGCGGATGAAAGCCGGGTTCCAGAGAGGCATAATCTTTTCTTTGAGCTTTTCTCCCAGTTCTTTTTCGACCTCGGCAGTGCCGATAATTCCTGCAGAAGCGGAATGGCCGCCGGTCACCCGGATCGGATCGCCCACGGTAATTTTGCCGCCGCGAATGACCACGGCGAATATCCCCTCGCGCGGCATGACGCAGTCGCCTGCCTGGTAGAAGATAGCGCATTTATGGTGACAGACCTTGCCGATCTGGGAGATTACAACCTCGGTTTCTCCAACCTCGAGATGAGAGCCCACCGGCAAGCTAAGCAGGTCGATACCCAGGGTTGTTATATTTTCGGCAAAGTTGCCGGCCACCACATCAAGACCCTTGTCCCGCATGGTGTCAATGCTTTCCTGGGCCAGGAAGCTGACCTGCCGGTGCCATTTACCGGCATGGGCATCGTCTTTAAGACCGAAGTCCACAACAAGATCGGCCGACTCCACATTGGTTTTACGCATGCCCTTGCGCGGGCTGATGGAAATTGCATGTATTTTCATTGTATTACTTCTGTTTACTCCGTTTCGACTTAAATTGATGAATTATTCTCTATTGGCTGCCTTGAAAAATTAGTTTTTTCGTTCAAAATCAAGGCGCGGAGAAGAATTTTACCGGAGGCATATAACTGATATTTCGAGGATAAAATTTTTCTGCGCAACGTAGAGGTTGGACGAAAGGGCAATTTTTCATAGTAGCCTATTGCTTTCTATAGCTCATAATGACCTATTAGGAAAGTGAGGGAAAGGAAAAAGTTGCTTTGAGAAGAAAATCAGAGAAATATCGAATGCCGACACTGAATCTGTTTGGAACTATCTGACTTTTCAATTTTGTTTGCAATTCTCTCTTGCTCACACCCTTCATCTCTGTTAAGTGTTTTAATGATATTGTTTGATATAGCTGAGTTGAGCAGCTTGCCTGCTCGTACGAAACTTATGCCCTTGTGTATATTCATTTGTTGATAAGCCAAATGATAGCTTGAGACATTTTAGCTGCCGATGTGAGAACAACAATGATTTATACCCATTGTCTATCGAACGAAACACGGAATGAGGCACAACTCTCTCTAGATTTTTGAAACACTGAGGCGAGATGAAAGCAGTTGCATTTTTTGGCATATTTTTTGCTTTTATCGTTAACACCCCAATTACGGGTATTGACTGGACGGTTCCGTCCAGTCAATACCTTGTTGACCTGGTGCCTCATGAAAAAATTGGTTGAACTTTCAAACGAAGAAGCAAGAAAGCACTTCCTGAAAGGGAGCAGTTACTTCAATGGAGATCTGCCCAGCTACATCAGTTTCGAGCCTATTTTGGCCGAAGTTGAGGCTGTGTTGAATGGGGGGAACTATCCTGCATTTAAGTCGTCAAACCCAAACGACTATTCAGGCGTAAACTACAATTTCGTTGCAAATAAGGACGGAAAGTTCGCGTGGCGGCCATATGAGCTAATAAACCCAGCGATTTATGTTTCCTTGGTTAATGCGCTATGCGCTCCAGAGAACTGGGCACTGGTTACTAAACGTTTGTCGGAGTTTGACGGGTGCGCAATTGAATGTTGCAGTGCTCCTGTGATGTCACTGGATAATCAAACAGATGTGGCAAAGCAGATTAGAAGTTGGTGGCAAAGTGTCGAGCAGCAGTCATTAATCTATTCCCTGGAGTTCAGTCATGTTCTTCATACCGATGTAATAGACTGTTATGGTTCTTTATACACACACAGTATTTCTTGGGCACTTCACGGAATAGAGAACGCGAAAAAAAGCAAAGGAAAAAACTCGCTACTAGGAAACAAAATCGATTCACATATCCAAGCGGGTCGGTATGGCCAGACCAACGGTATCTCACAGGGATCCGTCTTGATGGACTTCGTCGCGGAGATCGTACTCGGTTATGTCGACGAACTTATTAATGCTACGCTGGGCGATCAAACTGATTTTCGCATTCTTAGATATCGTGATGACTATAGAATATTTGCCAACAGTGATGATCGGGCTGAAGAGATACTGAAAATAGTCAGCGATAGATTGCGGTCGGTCGGAATGAAGCTAGGAGTAGCTAAGACTTTCTCAAGCAGGAATGTCGTTGAGGGTTCAATTAAGCCGGACAAAATGGCAGGCATTGATCTACAGGACCTCGGGGAAGCAAATGCAAAGACCATTCAAAAGCAACTTCTTAGGCTACATTCATTTGGACAGCGGTTCCCAAATAGCGGAGCTCTCCGGCGTTTGGTTAGTGAGTTTCACACCAAGATTTCTAAGCAAGTCGAAAAACCGGATGATCTTGAGGTGCAAGTTGCAATTGCAACAGACATTGGCTTCGTTTCCCCATCTACTTTCCCCGCCGTTGCCGGTATCCTGAGCCATCTCATTTCACTTGCCTCAACTGAAGAAAAATCTCGATTGTGGACGAAGGTTCGTAAAAAGATGGGTCGTGTGCCCTATAATGGTTACCTCGAAATATGGTTGCAGCGGGTGACTCAGCCGAAAGCAGTCGGCATACAGTTCAATAGTAATGAGCCAATATGTCAAATTGTAAATGGTGAAGCCCCAGATCTATGGGAAAACGGATGGATCGCAAGTGATGATTTGAAGGACGCTTTGAAAGTATCAAAGATTGTTGTGGGTTCAGCGGTTGATACTCCAGAATTGGTACAACCTGACGAAATCGAACTGTTTAAGCAAAATGCATGGGCGTACTGACGCATATTTTCATCTAGACAAAAGGAATGCGGCCTTAAATTGTATCATGTCGCTTGAGAGGCACGGCGGCCAATCTGCTCTTGACCTACCTTATTTATGTTTGGTCGCTGTCGCTAATTTTTATCCTTTGTTGCAGAGAAGAAGCTGATCCTTTTTCAACCGGATCGTCCAACCACGCAATTTGCGCAGTGGAGTCGCTCAACTGTATAGCAGGATAAGGCATGAAGTTACTGAGCTTTGACATAGAGATCTCGGATGTCTTCGAGCTCGGGAAGTACGAGGACATGGAGAAGTATGCGCCGTTTCATATTTCGGTGGGGGCGACGGTTATACATAACGGTAAGGAGAGGGTGTGGTATTCGGAAGATGAGGAGGGTCGTCCCGTGTTGAGCCTGACGCGGGAACGTGCTCATAATTTGCTTGAGTATCTCGATGAGATGCAACAAAAAGAGTTTATGGTGTGCGCGTGGAATGGCTTAGGCTTCGACCTGAAATGGATCGGCCATCAAGCCGGTGACATGGCCCTCGCCGCACATATCGCTCTGAAGAGCTACGATCCCATGTTCCAGTTCTTCAATCAGGCCGGTTTCCCCGTTGGGCTGGGAAAAGTGGCAGAAGGAATGGGCATCCCACAAAAAAAACTCATGGACGGTGCAGACGCACCAAAACATTGGCGTGCAGGAAATCATCAGGAAGTAATGGACTACTGCCTCGGTGATTGCCAGATGACCAACCTCATCGTACGCGCCATACAGAAGGAACGGCAAGTTCGATGGGTAACGGGCAAAGGATACATCAGTTCAAAGCCTATGCCACGACTTAAATCCGTAGAAGAAGTTATCCAAGATCCCGAACCCGACCAGTCTTGGATGGATAATCCTCTTCTGAAGACAAAATTCTACGAATGGGTACAGGAAGTCACAGTGAAAGGCACAGTGTCCGACCTTGAATCGGGGCAAAATTGAAAATTTCCATACGAGCCAACAAACAGTTTCTGCCGATAAAGACGGCAGAACTGGGCGTTGAACTGAAATGAAAAATAGACAGCCCGGATTACATCAGCTCAATAAAAGTATGATTGAAGAAACTATTTCTGATTTCAAGGCTATTGGTATTAGAGAACAAGCTGCTATAGAAATCGGGCTGGCGCAAGCTATTATAATCAATACGTTAGGTGGAGAGTTCTGGAGTAACGAATGTACAACTTTTGGGAATAAACAAAAATTCATTAGGAAAAAAAGTGATGCTATAATTGTTCATTTGGCTGGGATGTTATGGAAACTTAAGGATTCAGATGGATTCGAGGATTTCCTAAATAAAAATGATAATAATGATTTTGAATCAACCTATTACGAGTGTGTAGCTGCACATTGGTTTCACAGAGAATCCGCAAATATTGAATTTATTATTCCTAGCAATGTAAGAGGTTCTGACTTTGACTTGAGAATTACTGGTTTTCAAAAATATCAACAGCTAAATGTTGAAGTTAAGGCTAGAAGAGAAGATTTTTTGTCTGAAAAAAATGCAAAGAACTTTTTAAGCAAATTGCGTACGCAACTTCCTTCAAATCAACCTGGGGCTGTTGTATGTAAAATTAAGCCATCTGTTGAAGGCGTTACGCAGGCACAGTTAATAGATCTGACAGCCAGTTTCATAAGAGGAACAAGCAGAATTAACTTTATCATATACTGTTGGGATGACTCTCAAAGTGAAAATGTATTACTCTATTAATATTTCTCAGTTAACCAAAATGGTCTGGTGACCAACCTTTTTTCAAGGAAAAATGACATAAGGTATTCAATTTTAAAGATATTTCAAAATTAAAAATGGTCCAACCAAGCGTTCGAGAGGGACGGCTTTAACTTGGCGGTAATTTCCAAGCAAACGGTAGCTTGAAGGAATCCTTTCTAAGAAAATTGGCCCTTATATTTCGCCGCCCCTCAACTCTACGTTAACCATATGAAACCGATATGAAAATAGAAAATGGCATCATATCAAACTGGAATGAAGAAAAAGGTTTTGGTTTCATAACTCCAAAATTAGGTGGTAAGTCATTATTTTTTCATATTAATGATTATAGCCATCGCCATAAACGTCCCCTCAAAAATCTAGAAGTACAATACTACACATCAACCGATCAAAAAGGTCGAGTATGTGCAATTGATGTTGCTCCATTAAAAGGGCATAAAAACAATAGCAGAGAATTGAGGCAGAAGTTCTTTTCGTTGGTATTGTTAAGCATTTTCTCCTTAGTTTTATTTTACCTTTTAGAATCAAACCTAATTCCCGTTGAGCTAGTTTTCCTATATGCAATCATGAGTGTCGCAGCATTTTTAATGTATGCAAAAGATAAAAATTCCGCTGAGTCAGGTAAATGGCGAACCACTGAAAATACCTTACATATATTATCACTTTTAGGAGGCTGGCCAGGAGCCAAGATTGCACAGAGTTTTCTAAGACACAAATCCCAAAAAATCTCTTTTCGAATCATCTATTGGGTAACTGTCATAGGAAATTGTAGTGCTCTATATTGGCTAATCACCCCAAAAGGGAGTATATGGCTGAAACGTATACTAATGAATATAAATTTTGGTTAACCAAGCGTTTCTGCGGACCCGCTAATAGCGCGGCCCGCAGAACTTCCCGTTAGTGCAGAGACTGTTAACTAAGAGAATAAGAGACTGTATACCCCATGACAAAAAAAGCAGACAAATATTCAGCTCCGCAGCAAGCTCTTGGCTATATGTTTCAGCCACGATATGCACTCTACCGTATTTTGACGCTGCCGGAAGATACAACATGTCTGCTCGAATCAGATGATGATGTGGACTATACCGATCCAGAAGAGGGAAAGCTATTGGCTTCCCTGAAACACAAAGCTCCTGGCGATAAACTCACTGATCTCTCACCTGATTTTTGGAAATCTGTTCGCATTTGGGCGACTTTCGCTGAAGCCAACCCGAATACTATTTCGGAGACATCCTTCTTTCTGATTACGACAGGTGAAACCCAAATAGGTTCTTTCCTTGCAAATTTTGTTACAGGTTGTGATGAACGGAAAACACCCGATGAGCTTACAGAAGAGGCCATGGATGTCCTTAGTAAGTCGGAGGCAAAACTCCTGAAGTCGATTCATGCTCAACTTACCAGTATGGATGCGAAGCTATTGGTAGAGCTTTTCTCAAATATCACAATCTTCGATTGCCAAGAGAGAATTGACGCTATTCCCGCAAAAATAATGGCACTAATGAGGGCTGTGCGCCCTCAACATCGGCAACCAGTTTTCGAACGCCTCGAAGGCTGGTGGAACGATCAATGTGTTAACTTAATGACAGGTAAGCGCTCGGAGCCGCTGGTGGGAAGCGAAGTGAGCGAAATGTTAGCCCATATTTCCGAGCAATTTAGGGAGGATAACCTCCCATTAGATTTCTTCGATGCTGAACCGAAGGAGGGGGTCGATCCTGAGCGCGATAACAGAATCTTTGTCCATCAACTAAGAGAAATAGGACTGAAATCTGACCGAATTCGCCGCGCTATCCTGGATTATTACCGTGCCTACGAACAGCGATCCTCATGGGCAAGAGAAAATATCACAATTACCGGTGAGGTTGAAAGGTACGATGATCGCTTAGTAGAAGAGTGGCAAAGGCTCAGAGAAGTTGTTTGCGAAGAACTAGAGGAAGAGAGTTCCGAGGAGATG
>JBJKRL010000026.1:0-9102 GCA_046704745.1 Desulfocapsaceae bacterium
TGGCGCCGCCTGGACTGACCATTGGTGAACACTGTGTAAATTTGACAACACACTAGATTATGTGAAATGTCATGTCTTTTCTGAAGTACAAACAAATTGACACAGTGTTCATGAGAAATCCGGGCTAATCCTTCTCTTTATGGTGTGGTCAAAGAGGTGCTGATTGCTGTTCGCCTCCCCTCACCGGTTGCCGAATGAAGGGAGAAGAACGCTGTCTTTCATCGATATGATAGACTCGAATTTGTCATGAGTTGATAACTCCCGCCTTAGTATTCTTCCAGATGATGCCATTCGGCATTTTCCAGCCAGTTTCCGGGATCGGGTCTTGAAATGAATTCTATGATGTTTTCCATTATATGAAAATGATTAAGCTCTTCGTCGGCGATTGTTTTTAAAATGTTTTTTGCAGCCGGGTCATCTACTTCTTCTGCTTTTTCCAGGTAGAAATTCCTACTTTTTTCTTCTATATCACGTGCTTTTATAAATGCAGCCGTTCCTTTCAGCGTATCGGGATCAAGGCCTTGTTTTTCTGTTTTCATCTCGACAAACACATTCTTTACATCTGTAAGTATCGTGGTCACCACCCTTGGCGGGATTTCTTTTTTTTGTCGAAGGCTGTCAACATAGGTGTAGTGCTTTGCCTCCTCTCCGGCAAGAAATGAAAAAACTTTCTTTAATCCAGGAGTGTTGCACTGGTGCATCAACTCGATATAATATTTCTCTCCATCCTTTTCCATTTGCATAGCAAACTCAAAAATATCCATTCGTATCCTCCATGGTTGAGCCGTGTTTTGAGCAAAAGAAATCCTCCGGGCTTTTTGCCCCCTCCTTTCTGCTCGTGCGCGTCGTAGAACGATGCGTTGATAATTGTTAAATCTGTTGATATATCTTTTTCAATAAAGAAGTCTCCCCGGATTACCGGTGTGTCGTACTGGTGCCACCGGCACTGTACCGGCAGGCTGTGAAATCGATTTTCTGCTTGCATTTTTTGCAGACGTGCTCGCGGTCGAATTCGTCGGAGAATATTTCAATCTGGGTTCCGCAATTCTGACATTTACAGACAAATGATTTCAGATTTCTGAAGGATTCAAAACCTGGACAGTGGCTGCTTGGTGTATTCATTTTGTTCACCTTAAAGAGGTTAAATAACGTCTTTTATACCGATCGAATATGGAAGGTATGAGTTCTTTCAAATTGATATTCTTTTCTTTTTTTATAGGGGTTGAAACCGCTGATGTCAAGGTCGAAGCTGATTGGGATGATGAGAAATCCGGGCCGCAATCTGCAGTACTTTTACCACGCTGTCTATCTTGTGTTTGCTGATTGATATCTTATACTCAACAGAGAAGGAGTTTCATGGCCTGCTTTTTGGTACTCTATTAGTCGTCTTTCCAAATTGGTCGAGAATTAGTGGTGATCATAGAGAGAAAAAGGTAGCGAATAAAAGTTAAAATACATAATGAAGCATACATGAGTTCATCGACAACTAATTCAAAACACGACATTCTTTCTTCACGTCTTCCTTTCAAGCCCTCACGAACAGCCATGGCTTTGATTTTGGCAACCGTCTCCCTGGCCGTCATTCTGACCTTTTCGATTATGCAACATTTAACCCGAGACCAGGATCTTATGGAGAGATTCCTGCTGGAAAAAGGCGAAACGATCATCACGGCCATTGAGGCAGGAATGAGGACCTCGATGATGCATTTCATGGGAGAAGGAGATCCTCTTCAGACATTGATAACAGAGAGTAGCAAAGAAAATGACATAATCTTCATCCGCCTCATGGATCGTCAGGGGGGAGTTGTCGAGCAGACAGAGGACGCCCCGAAAACCAAGCTTCTGCCGGCAGAGGTGGAGCGTATCATGAATTCCAATGCCCCGATCATACACGTCGAGACAAAAAAGGGGATCTTTGTCCTGTCAAAACGTTTTCACATGCGCGATTTTTCGTTAGGCGGACCAGGAAGGGGGCGTCGGATGTCGATGATGGGCGGTGGAATGCCAATGATGGGGCGCGGCTATGGGCGGAATCTTAATAATGGAATTATCACCATTGGGTTGTCCACGAAGGAATTTGATCTTGCCCGCCGGCAGGATATCCGGCATGCCTTTTTCATGGGGGCCCTTCTTTTTCTCGTCGGCAGTGCCGGTTTGTATTTTCTCTTTCTGTATCAGGGGATACGGGTGGCTGAAACGACACTCGCCAACATGAAGTTGTATACCAATAATGTGGTTGAGAGTATCCCGGTGGGGATCGTCACCCTTGATACCCAGGAGAGAATCGTCTCCTTTAACAGAAAGATGGAAGTGATTGTCGGGAGATCTCTTGAGAAGAGCAAGGGAGAGAAGTTGACCCAAGCATTTTCCGGTTGCCCAATTGATCTCCTTGATATCCGTTCTTCGGCCTTTGAGCGGTCGGTGGAATGCCTGACTGGCGACGGTAGAACCATTTCAATCAGGATCGGCGCCTCATCCCTTGTCAATAATGACGGCGAAGTGATAGGGACTGTCCTCATCATACGGGATATGACGGCCATTAAAGAGATGGAGCAGCAGCTCGAGCGCTCTCGGAGGATGGCGGCGTTGGGGAAGATGGCGGCAGGCATCGCCCATGAAATACGTAATCCCCTGGGGACACTCCGCGGCTTTGCTCATTATTTCGGTAACCAACCCGGTGTCACGGAAGAAAGTAAAGGGTATGCCGACCTGATGATCAGCGAGGTCGATCGATTAAACCGAAATATTTCCGGCCTCCTGCAGTTTGCCAGGCCCCGTGAGCCGCAGTTCGTTGCCGTCGATCTGGAAAAGCTGATAGCCAAAACCGCTTTTATGATGGAAGGAGATTTGGACAAAAGCGGGCTGAAATTTCAACAACAATGCGAAAACGGCATCACCTTCGAAGGAGATCCAGATCTTCTTCTCCAGGTTCTCATGAATCTTTTGAAAAACAGTATGCATGCGTCAACGGTAGGAGGTGAGGTATCACTCATCGGCTCGGAAGATGAACACACAGTCCGGATCAGTGTCTCCGACACAGGTGGCGGTATGAGTGAACAGGAAAAGGAAAAAATGTTCGACCCGTTTTTCACCACAAAAAAAACGGGTACCGGCCTTGGACTGGCTGTCAGCCATCAGATCGTCGAACAGCATCGAGGTGTATTTGAGGTCGAGAGCGCTCCGGAAAGGGGGACTACCATAACTGTTATTCTTCCGAAAAAACAAGGAATTTCGTAATGATCAAAGAACCGGGAACAATTCTTCTCGTAGATGATGACATCGGGCATCGAACGATGCTCAAGGTGAATCTAGTAAACGAGGGCTACCAGGTTGAGGAGGTGGGCGACGGAGATGAGGTCTTGCCGTTTTTAGAGAAAAACGAAGTCAGCCTGATCCTGCTTGATATGAAGATGGCCAGATTGGACGGACTTGCCACCCTCTCTTTGCTGCTCCAGGCCGGTTATACTATTCCGGTGATTGTCCTCACTGCTTTTTCTTCAGTGGAAACGGCTGTTGAGGCAATGAAAAAAGGTGCGTTTGATTATATCTCCAAACCGGTGGATATCGAAGAGTTGAAACTGATCGTCGGAAGGGCGCTTAGTTTCGGATCGCTGGCCGAAGAAAACAGGTCATTGAAAAAAAGGCTCGGTGAACAGTTCTCTTATGCCAATATCATAGGTAAAAGCGCTGTCATGCAGGAGATGTTTGCCACCCTTTCCATGGTCGCTCCGACCGATGCCACAGTATTGATCACGGGTGAATCAGGAACGGGCAAGGAACTTGTCGCCAACGCCCTGCACCAGAACAGCCAGCGCCGCAATGCATCTTTTATCAAACTCAACTGTGCGGCCCTGCATGAAAACCTCCTGGAAAGCGAGCTTTTCGGCCATGAGGCAGGTTCTTTTACCGGTGCCACGGGCCGGCGCAAGGGACGATTTGAACTGGCGCACAAGGGGACGTTGTTTCTTGATGAGATAGGCGATATGAGTCTTCCTACCCAGGCTAAGATTCTCAGGGTCCTGCAGGAGGGGGAGTTTGAGCGCATCGGTGGTGCCGAGACAATCAAGGTTGACGTGCGGCTATTGGCAGCAACCCATAAAGACCTGCAGAAAATGATAGAGGAGGGGACATTCCGTCAGGATCTCTACTTCCGATTGTCGGTTGTGCCGGTCAACCTTCCCTCCCTTCGAGAGCGGGCTGTCGATATCCCGGAGCTTGCAACCCACTTCCTTAAACGTTTTTCTGAAAAAAACAGAAAGGATATCAAGGGAATACATCCAGAGGCTCTGAACCTGCTCATGCAGTACAACTGGCCGGGAAATATCCGGGAGTTGGAGAATACAGTGGAGCGGGCAGTCATTCTCTGCATGGGAGAACAGATAACGCCGCAGGACCTGCCGCCGCACCTGCTCTCCGAGGACGTCCGGATTCTGAAGAAGACACAGGCCGAAGAAGGCTTCACCCTGCGTGACATGGAGCGTGAAGTCATCAGGACAACCTTGTATAAAACCGGAAACAACAAGAGCTTGACCGCCAAAAAGCTCGGGGTTTCCCGCCAGACGTTACTCAACAAGATTAAAGAGTACGGTCTTTAGATCCGGAACTTCCTCTCGAGGCGGAGTCGCCTATCCTTCTTCTGTGTAAAAATCATACGATTGTCTTCAGTAAAAAACCTGAATAGTGCCTAAAAAATAGACAGGGGTAGCTGCAGCTGCTTGGCTTTCGAGCGATTGTGTTTGTAATTTTTTTTTTATTACAAGGAAGTTGTCAGTTTTTCATCCGCTGGAATTCAGAATGGCATGCTCTATGCTAAGAATAGAGCAATAGAAAAAACATGTCGAAACCGGGGCAGCTCAAGGGTGATTCCCTGGGCTAATACGGGCTGATACATTCAAACGCTAAGCCGTCGGCGAGCAAATCAATGCGGTGCCGACAAACATAGAAATTGAAAAAGAATCCAAGGAGAAAAACATGAAAAAGACAATTTTGGCAACTGTATTGGTCATTGGTCTGGCTACCGCAGGTCTTGCTTTTGCCCGTGGCGGCGGATACGGATACGGCGGCGGTTACGGAATGGGTCCCGGCTACGGTATGATGGGTCCCGGCGGCTATGGGATGGGCGGCTATGGCATGATGGGGCCCGGCTACGGTATGGGGGGCTACGGTATGATGGGATACGGTGGCGGCGGATACGGATGTCCCGGCTATGGTTGGCGTGGCAACGCCAACGGTTGGAACAGTGGTCAAAATGGGTGGAATAACGAGAAAACCCAAAAATTTCTTAATGACACAGAACAGTTACGCAAACAATTAAACGACAAACGCTTCGAATACCACGAAGCCCTGCGAAATCCGAATACGTCACGGGAGCAGCTGGCTAAGATTGAAAAGGATATGATCGACCTGCGGACCCAGATTTGGGACAAGGCCCAACAAGTGCAATAACGTTATGGCTGTTGCATTTCCTTCTGAAGAGCGACCGGGCAGATAATTACAACCTCTCCTCCTTCTTAAAACCGGTAGGTGGCTCCTGACTGTCCGGGAGAATGCCATCAATCAGTGATCCGCCTGCCGTTCTTCTCCACTTCAACCCGGCCATATCGGCCGGGTTTTTTTTTGCAGCATGAATTTGTTGTCAGTTTATCTTATCATAAGATAATGTAATATCCCGGTAGGGGGACTGATGTGTTGCATCCATTTCTTGAGGATAACAATTCATCTTTAGAGGTCGGCAGGGCAGGACCAATCTGGCCGGCCTCGATGAATTTTAGTTAAAGGGTTTTCATTTCAGTCGGGCCGTTGTGCTGCTTTTAGAGAGCTTTCATATAACCCGATAATGGAAAAAGGAGAATCGCCCTTGAGACTTCTTCTGGTTGAAGATGACAGTCAAACCGCGGCCTTTATCGCCAAGGGACTGAAACAGGAGGGCTTTGCGGTGGACTCCTGCGGCGACGGCAGAGAAGGGCTGGGCCTTCTTCTTAATCATCCCTATGACGTTGCCGTAATCGACATCATGCTGCCGAGTCTGGATGGCCTGTCTCTTATCGATGAGGTGCGCAGGCAGGGCAAGCAAACCCCGGTTATCGTGCTGAGTGCCAGAAGCACGGTTGATGACCGGATCAGAGGTCTGCAGGCGGGTGGGGACGATTACCTGGTAAAACCCTTCGCCTTCTCCGAGCTTGTGGCCCGAATTCAGGCACTCCTCCGTCGGGCAGGGCAAAACGATGAACCGGCAACGCTGGCAGTCAATGATCTGAGAGTTGATCTTCTGCGGCGCAAGGTCTTCAGGCAGGGGGTTGAGATCGAGTTGCAGCCCAAGGAATTTTCCCTGCTTGAGTATCTGATGCGCAATACCGGCAGGATTATTTCCAAGACAATGATTTGTGAGCATGTCTGGGACTATAACTTCGATCCTCGATCCACGGTGGTCGAATCGCGCATCTGCCGCCTGCGGGATAAGATCGATCGGCCATTTCACACCAAACTGATTCACACGATCCGGGGAGTGGGCTATGTTCTGGAAGAAAGGAATGAGCCTTTTTAAAACAACAACCTCCAGGCTGACCCTCTGGCATCTTGGGATTTTCAGCCTCCTGTCCGCGGCTGTGTTCGGGGTGGTGTACCTCTCTCTGGCCTCCCATCTGCAAGCCCAGAAGGACAGGGAAATTATAGACAAGGCAAAGGAGTTCGGCAGCCTCCTGCGCGAGCATGGCATTGTCGCACTCCAGTCGGAATTTAACCGCGAATCGGAATCGCGTGGTACCAGGCGGGTATTTTTCCGTCTTGAATCAGCAGACGGCAGATTGCTTGCTTCCTCCGATCTTCGCCATTGGCCGGGACTTGCGCGGGCTCCAATTCACCAAACACTTTTTCCCGGGAACAAGATGGTGTTTACAACCACTTCCATGGCCGGGCATCCATTCAAAATCCGATCGGTCTCACTTCTGGTTGATAAGAAAATGATTTTGACAATCGGCAACTCGCTCCAGGGAGATGAGACCATCCTGGAGCGATATCGGGAGGTCTTCGGAATTGCCCTGCTTGTCATGCTGGTGTGCGGCGGTCTGGTGGGTCGTCTGTTGGCGGTGAAGGCGATGGCAGGGGTTCAGCGAATCACCGATTGTGCAGCCCAGATAGGAAGACATGATCTCAGCCGCCGGGTGCCGCTAGGCGATGAAGGACAAGAGATAACTGCTTTGGCATTGGCCTTTAACGCAATGCTTGTTCGCATTGAAACCCTTCTTTCGGAACTCGAACAAATAACCGATAATATCGCCCATGAACTGCGCACCCCCCTGACCCGTATGCGCGGCATTGCCGAAACAAGCCTGAAAAACGACGCTGAGATTGACGACTTGCGCGAGATGGGGGCTTCTGTTATCGATGAGTGCGACAATCTGGTTGAGATGATTACAACAATGCTGGAAATCGCCAAGACCGGTTCCGGAACGGTTGAACTCGACCTGGCTCCCCTTGATATTGCAGAAATTGTCGAGGAAGCGGCGGATCTTTTCACCCCCCTGGCCGAGGACCATACTGTTCAGCTCAAGGTTTTGCAAACACCTGAGCCCCTGATCGTAAACGGCGACCGTCCGCGTCTTCAGCGTGTGATAGCAAATCTCCTGGACAATGCCTTGAAATACACTCCGGCAGGCGGCATGGTCCGCCTGTCCACGGCAAGGGAAGGGGAATTTGTCAAAGTGGAAATCGCCGATACCGGCACCGGCATCCCGGAAAAGGACCTGCCTCATATCTTCGACCGTTTTTATCGCGGCGACAAAAGTCGTTCGACCACCGGGAGCGGACTGGGTCTCTCCCTTGCTTTGGCGCTTGTCCGCGCTCACAACGGAAATATTACCGTTACCAGCAGCGATATGGGGTCGACGTTTTGTCTTCTTCTTCCGAAGAGTTCCGTTCCGCAAACCTGATCATGGGAAGTTTTGATGGCCCATCCGTTTTATGCAGCATGAACTGATATCCCAAGGGCACTCGAAGTCGAAGTTCATACCCGAAGGGTGCTTATCTCCGTTGGGCGCTGTTGGGGAATGCTGTGCAAATTTGGTAATAAATAGATTTTCTAGAACGATTGAATCTTTAAAGCTTTCTGAAAATTGATGCGGTGTTCATCCCAGAATAGGTCAGAGCTGAGGGGTAATCTTTTCACGGGTGTCCCGCAGCCTGGACGGCTGTGGTCAAGCCCCCATGGATGGGTTTATGGCGTCCCGTGAAAAGGTTACCCCTCAGCTTCCAGAGGCAATTATCCAAATTTTTTCATGATTTTTTGTGCTGGCGCCGCAAGAAAGGATGTTCATGAGAAATTCGGGTAAAGCGTATCAATGAAAAGATGAAAGCAATGCCCCGGCGAAGATTATCGCTTCCCGCCGCTGCTCTACGGCCTGATCGCCGGTACACCACGGCTGACAGACAGGCCGTCCATGGCCTGCTGTCAGTTGCGGACGTCCTGTCCACAACCCTTCGGGCCTTATGTGCTTCCCCGGCGGGCCTCCGCGATGCGTCCGGAAGCAATAATCTTCACCTCCCGCGTTATGGATGGGGACTATTAGGCAGATAAATCGTTTTAAGAATACCCCCCAACATTACAAAAAGGTAAAGTTGGGGACAAGTTCCGGTAAACTTCGGTAATTATAGTCTTGTTCATTGAAGTACTTTGCATACGGATATGGATAGAAGAGATGAAGAAAACCGGCAGAAAGTCAAGAGATTGTCGCCTACGATCCACAACCCTTCACATTTCGGGTTGGCTTACGGCAATCTTTTTGCTTCTTAGCGGTTGCGCACGCTATCATCCCATACCACTTGCAAAAGGTGAGGTACAGATCCGGCTTAAACCTCCCGATTTTGCCCAGCTTCGTCTCCAGGCCGCCAACATTCACCATCCTCTTCTGTCGCCCATAAAACTCCAGCCTGGTCAGGAGCTCACTCCCGACAGTGCAGCAATACTTGCCGTTCTTATAAATCCTGCCCTGCGTGCCGTCCGCGATAGACGGGCTCTAGCCGATGCCCAGGTGCTGAGCGCCGGTCTCCTCCCCGATCCGGAGCTCTCGTTCGGCTTTGCAATTCCCACGGGAGGCAATACCAAGG
>JBJKRL010000027.1:0-94620 GCA_046704745.1 Desulfocapsaceae bacterium
ACTGAAGAAGATGGCGCCGCCTGAACTGATACCCCAAGGGCACTTCTTTCAGGGCGCCTTTGGTGAACACTGTGTAAAATTGGTACTATATGAATTGTCTTAACATTCGTTGGATCTATTGTACTTAACCAAAATTACACAGTGTTCATGAGAAATCCGGGTTAAAGGTGATGGGCGGGTTGTTTCCTCACCTTTTGCTCATCATTCTCCTCATCGTTTCCCTCCCTTTACCGCCTAACAGTGCAGAAAAACAAAAACACTCTCACCAGGTATTAATTTACTGGGATAACGCCAAAAGATTTTTAAGACTTCCCTGATACATAGAAATTCGATAGTATACCTACATCCAATTTCAAGTACATATTGTCTAACAATTATTGCAGTAATACGGAGTAAGCATATGGACAGGATAGCACTTTCAGTCACCATCGAGTTCTCGCCTGAATTCAAGCAGGAAATTCTTACTGCCCTTCTTGCCCATCGTGAGCGATGTTTAAAAGAAGAGCCAGGCACCCTTCAATTTGATGTTCTCATTCCCGTTGATGAACCGGCAAAATTGCTGATATTTGAACTTTACCAGAACAGCGAGGCCCTATCCGCTCATTCTTCCGGCACCAGCATTGCCAGGTTTCGAGAAGAGGTAAAAGACAAGATCGCGTCCAGCAAATCATACAGGTGCCTCCTTGCCCTCCCCTCATAATCCGCTGTATATGAAATCAATGGATGGTTACGTTCATTTTTTCCCGGATGCTGTCCGGGTCAACTGTGGCAAGGTTTTAATGACATCACCTTGGAAAAAGAAATCCGTGATTTCATTCTTTCGCCAAAAACCGCCTCCACCAAGGACCTGCTCTTGATTGAACTCAAAAATCCTTCCACCGTTGCGCTTAACCGTAAGGGGTAGATCTGCGGCAGGATACACCTGAGCA
Source organism: Desulfocapsaceae bacterium (assembly GCA_046704745.1). Lineage (GTDB taxonomy): Bacteria > Desulfobacterota > Desulfobulbia > Desulfobulbales > Desulfocapsaceae > CAWGGS01. Next base: position 930 of record JBJKRL010000027.1, read on the forward strand.
GAAGTGCCGATCACCAACAAAAGATCGCAATCAACAATAAACGATGAAATTTCCTCAAGGTCTCTAACCGCCTCACCAAACAGAACGACATTGGGTTTCAACGGATAATTGCATTGCGGGCAGCGCGGCACCCCACTTGTCTGATAATGTTTTTGCTGGACCTCTTCCAGAGCACCACACTGCAGGCACTGGAGATGCTGATGATCGCCATGAATCTCGAATACGGTTTTGCTCCCTGCCTGTTGATGCAAGTTATCAACATTCTGGGTGACGATGCCGCTCAACATCCCCTGCCTTTCCATCAGGGCCAAGGCTTCATGGGCTGCATTAGCTGATTTTCCCTCTAAGATGGCGCCTAAGGCTCGGTAAAGTTGCCATGCCTTTTCAGGATTATACCGAAAGACCTCCAAGGTTGCATATTCGTCAGGGGAAAAGACCGACCACAGGCCGCCGTAACTTCTAAAATCAGGGATGCCGCTGCCTACGGATATCCCAGCTCCAGTCAAGGCTACTACTTTACGAGCCTTCTCCAAGGCGTTCACAGCCAGATCGAGATGTTTAGCACTGTCAGCAGCGTTGTAAGATGATATGACAAACATTTTTCTCCACCAATGAGGGATTGGCTTACAAAGAGGATCGGATTATTCACCCCGATATACTCTCTTATTCTATCCCTGTTGCCTCTCTTTGGTCCAACCAAATCTATCAGGCAACTATTTTTTAAAGGTTCATCCGGTTGGCGTTAAGACTTGCCTGACAACTGACAAGATGATATGTTAGTCCTATCTATAAGTGCATGCCGGAAAAACAGGGTTTAGCCAAACAGCCCAAGACCAGCCTGAATCGTCGGAGGAATTTTCCCAAAGTGAAAAGAGACCAGGTTCTTACAAGAATTTTTATTCCCCCTTCAGAGTTTGATAAATCCATCCGCTTTTATGAAAATCTCTTTGGATGCAAATGCGATACCCGGTTTCACTATTCGGAAAAGGGCCTTGAGCTAGCATCGGTTGACACCTGTTTATTGATTTCAGGTTCTGCCGATAATTTACGACCGTTTGAGGAAACAAGGATTACCTATCTGGTGGATTCCCTCGATGAATTCAGGGCATTTCTTGTAGAACAGGGAGCCTCCATATTGGAAGAGCCGAAAACCGTCCCCACAGGAAAGAATATGCGCGCACGACATCCGGATGGGCTAGTGGTCGAATACGTTGAGCTTGACCCGAACGGTGAAAAATAACCACAGAAGATGAGGACTCCGGTCTAGAAATACGGTCTGATGAACGAAGCCAGGTCTTCGGGGGTGGTAACAATCAATTCGCTGCCCAAGATTTTCTGAAAATAATAGTCATCCGCACGGTATTGAGGCATTACATTTTGTCTATTGATAAGACGCAACAGGCAGCAGAATTCCTTGCTTTCACTATCCAATGGGGCGCTGAGGCAGGAAAAATTGAAGGTTGACAGGTTAAGTCCGGCATAGGCGGCCAGCGTTCTCGCCAATCCCTGTGCCATGCCATCCAGCTCAGATTCCCCCCACTCAAGGAAATGACGGGCTTCGGGGAGGATTGCAATGACTTCGTTAGGGCCTAAAGGCGAGTAGGCGGTAATCCATTGACTGCCTCCTATTTCTCCGATCCAGCGTTCTTGCAGACGCTGTTCCGTTGCTATCAGATCCAGCCAGTAACAAGTGCCATGTTTTGCAAGATAATTGCGGCTCTTCTCAAGTAACGCCCGCTCATGCGTCCCCGGAAAAGGGGAACCAAGTATCTGTAGATGCGGGTGCATGACGCTTGCCCCTGCCGGAAACAGGTAGTTGGCATTGATGGTAAAATGGATCGCGGATGGATCATGCTGATGGCACCTGCGGATGAATTCCAGGGTAACAGCAAATGCATCCTTGATGAGGGTTTCGGGAAAATCGTCAAGATGTCGACAATGCTTGTTGCCGACCATCACCACGGCATGATAGGCTGCTATTGGAAAAAGATTCGGGAATAAGACAACATCATTTTTAGCCAGATACCCATCTGGGAGGACCTCTTGCGAATACCGGGGAGTCTTCTGCCGCCATTTTTCATCACAGAGAAAGCACTGTTTTTTTGACATTTCGGCGCATTGCTCCAAATACTCTTTATCGGTCGGAGGAAATAGAGCGGCGGCCTTGCCCTTCAACATCAAAGGAAACACACTTTGATGCTCCAGGAGCGGGTCAAGCCGCACCTCGATATTCTGTTGGTCAAGTTCTCCGGCTTTCAATGGATTATGGAAATGTGCAACCTGCTGCCAGCGTTCAAAATGAATATCAGCCATGGATCCGACTCCTGTATATGAAAAAGTATTCACATTTTCAAGGGGTATAAAGAATGCGCCTTCCAGCCTCAAATAGTACCCAATATACGGAAAAATGGGTCGGAAAATTTTGGATTAAAAAAAAGGTTCTTCTTCCGGCTTTACCAAAGTCCGTATAATTCTGATGACCACCAAGACCCGCTGTCACAGTTCGATCTCTTGCAACCAATGGACCACCGCCTTAATGAGCTCGTCATAGTCCTTGATTTGCAGTTGGCTTTAATGTTCTCCCGGTACGTTCCAATTGTCTAAATGAAAGATGAAAGGGGACGCTCATAAAAGTATAAATTGACAGACCTGTTAGGGCTTAATAACATACCATCATACTTCGTCAAGCTCGTATTGTTGCGCCCGGTGAGCTCCATCATATCATCGTCAGGGGAACAAAACGTAAAAGGATCTTTCGGGACAACAAAGATCGAAATGATTTTCTTGAGCGGATCGGTGTTCTTTTAGAGATCACTTCTGCAAATTGTTATGCATGGGTGCAGGTTTTTTGTTTTCAGTTCGAATATGTTACCTCTCCCTCTAAAGTCACTGCCGATCTCCGGCTTGGAGTTGTAAACAAAAGATTCTCATCGGGTGCCCTTGTCCGGATCAGGATGTATTGCGCTGCAAGTTCTATGACGAAAAAGAATATTATCAAACAACTAGAGCATATCGTTTCGGCAATTTACGGTTTTTATGGGAAAAGACCAAATTTTTCAAGGACCTTAATTAAAGCGCTCTTTTTTCTTCAAGGCACTCACGGAGAAAGACTCGAGAAACAGCTTAGTACCTTTCTTGCGCATATTGGGCAGTTATTCCAAAATGGAAAGCAACGTTCTGAAATATCGGAAGATTTAGATATTGAATATTGTGTACACGCATTTAGTTCTTTCTATTTTCATTGCTTGCATTCGGGCCTAAGAGCAGAAGCATTTAATACACATGCCCAAGTTAAATTGTTCAGCTCTCGGAAGGGACATTTTTTACTTGAGAAAAAGGAGAGAACTGGTGGTAAAAATTAAGGAAAGAGATTTATCTTTGCTTTTAGCCGATGGAACACAACTCAGAAAAGTTGAACCACATATTTATTCAGTATTTCCAGAAACTGCATTTGGAAATGAATATGACAGTCAGTTCGGATTTCTCTATAACCTGGTAGCTTGTAATCCACTATATAATCGTTTCATATGGGGGTATTCAGTTAAAATATTTTCTCAAATAGCCGATGAAGCGCTTCACTCTTCTCAATACGGTGCGATGTTAGATATTGGCTGTGGTTCATTAGCATTCACAGCAAAAATATATGGACAACAGACCGATCGACCGTTGATTTTAATAGACCAGTCGCTCAAAATGCTCCGAATGGCTAAAGCAAAATTAATTAAACTCAGCGGAATGGTTCCAAAGAATCTGCTTTTCATCCACGCTGATGCCAGACAACTTCCTTTTCAAAATAATTCCTTTACAACAATACTTTGTCAAAATCTGCTCCACTGTCTCAACAACACGGACATTCTGCTCAAGCAAGTAAAAAGCATTTTATCAGATAACTGCAAAATGTATTTCACAACTCTTGTGAAAGCCAACCGAGTTGCCGACAAATATCTTGAGACATTAGCCGACAGCGGCAAACTGGTATCAAGAGACGTGGGCAACCACCAAAAGGTTTTCGAACATGTCGGCCTGTCGATGGTGTATGAAACTATCGGCAATATGTTGTTAATCAAAGGGAATAATAGGTAGGAACCTAACAAGAAATCTTTTTATGGAGCATAACATGAAACAAATATTGCTTCTTGTTGTTGCGGCCTTGATCGGCTACTTTGCCTATCAATATTTTTTTGTTGCTTCGCCACCGGAGACTGTACAGGAAGAAGATGTAGCCATTGACAACGATTCTTTCTCAGACCAACTGCCGGACATTCCTGAAAATTGTGAGGATCGTGTTAAAAATCTGGAGAATGCTGTTTATGGTTCCTTGACGGGTCGAGTGTCCTTTGCCCAGCACAGCGTAGCTTACCGAAAGCTTCAATCCTGCCTTCGAGATGCCGGTTTTTCAGATTCACAGATAAACGCTGTGACGGGGGAAATTGAAAAACACGCAAAGGCTATGAATTTTCACACTGCCAATTAGCAATTGGATCTAATGTTACGATAAACTTGCATCCCAGTTATCCTGTTTTTCTCTCTTTCATCAGCCTTTTATAAAGAAATTAATTGGAGTGAAGTTGTGGTAAAGTGTGCTGTACCATCATTTTCCCGGCGGTAAGGTCGAACTGGCGATTGTTGCCATCCAAATTGCGGTCGAGTCTATCGTCACCAGACTTGAACAACTGCGAACCACGGGGGACCCGCCCGATCAAATCCTAGCCGTCTGGTTGGAACACGCACAGAAAAGGCTGGCCGGAAGCGATTTTGAAAAAGGCTGCCCGCTTGCTGCAGTGGCGCTTGAATCGACTGCCCAAGACCATAAGCTGCGTAAGGCACTGGATGAAGGTTTCAAAATTCAGGCATATAAAAATGCACCTATAGTAGAACGTATCGATATTGATCCAAGAAACGGATGGGAAAGCATCGGCCATATAGGCTATTTTCGCACTCAGGCCCAGCCGTTATGGGACAGATCGGTACAATGGTTTCGGCAACTAATCATCTCCGCCTGATGCTGGAAAAATTGTCAACCTCTTGACCAACAGGTGATTGAAGGCGATGTGGAACTACAGGTGGGTGTTGGAATGGTTAAATTCACCGCATGCAGGGCAGTCTTTTCGACGTTCAAGCTCTACTTTTCTAAAATGCATGGTTAGGGCGTTAAAGGTCAGCAAACTATTGGTAAGGAGCTCACCTGTTCCAGTGATGAATTTCAGTGTCTCCGCGGCCTGAATGGTCCCCAGTATACCGGGTATCGCCCCCAGAAGTCCCGCTTTGGAACACAAAAGTGCGATATCAGGAGGAGGAGGATTTTTAAACACACAACGATAGCAGGCGCTTTTTCCGGGAACAACAGTCATGGTCTGACCGTCAAAGCGTAAAATCCCTCCATGGGAAAAGGCGATTCCTGCCGACACACAGGCATCGTTAATAAGAAACTTTGTTGGAAAATCATCCGTCCCGTCAACTACAAAATCATATCCTGTTATAATTTCTTGGATATTTTCTTCATCCAACCGCAGATCATACGTTTTGATCACAACATCGGGATTAAGGGCATTGAGTTTTTCCTTGGCAGATTGGATCTTTGGTCTGCCGATGTCTTTGGTAAAATGTACCACCTGCCGCTGCAAATTGGAGAGATCCACCCTATCACTATCGATGATACCGAGAGTTCCGACCCCGGCTGCAGTCAGGTAGAGAGAGATAGGGGAACCGAGACCGCCGACACCTACAAGCAAAACCTTTGCTGCAAGGAGCTTTTTCTGGCCCTCTTTGCCGACATCGGATAACAGGAGGTGACGACTGTACCGTTCCAGTTGTTCCTTGTTAAGATCCACCATTATTAAATAGAGGCTGCCCAGTCGGGAATATGGCGAAGAATATAATCCTGGACCGCCGATTTTGGCGCTTTTTTTCCCGCTGATCCAACGGCTGCCATTACCTCGTCGTAATCAAACCAGCAGATTTCCTTATCTTCATAATTGTACACCGTCAGGACCCTTTTATCGGTCCGGTCGATGTCTTCTTCTTCCTGGATGGCGGCAACTATTTTGAGTGCCTTTTCAATGGGTAGATATTTTGTCTCATTTTCTGCCATAACCGAATACCTCAAATAAGATGACCTGGTAAAAATCCCAAACTCTGCAATTGGATATGATAATTCTATAAACTTCCAGGTTCAACCATTGGCCAACGAATGTTTTCTAGCGCAAATAAACAAAAAAAGGCGAGCTGGATGCACTCCACTCGCCTTCATATTAAATAAAAGGGTTATCCTTATGCAGGTTTAACAACAGCCCCGGAGCGAATACAGCGGGTGCACACCCTGGCACGGGCAATACCACCATTTTCTGTTACCATTCGAACCCTTTTCAGGTTCGGGAGCCAGCGCCGCCTGGTTTTGTTATGGGCGTGGGAAACGTTATTACCCGTGGCAGGACCCTTTCCGCAAATCTCACATACCTTAGCCATTGTAAACTCTCCTTAAATCGTATCTCATTCTATCGCGAAACAGGCTTTTGGCATACATTGCCATGCGATATACGGCTTTTTAAGTAATATACCAACAAGAACGGAATTGTATACTCCTTTTCTCCGGGAATAGCAAGAATAAATTAGGAAACGCCTCGCTCAAGGAAAAATGTTTTATATTTCATATCCTGCTCCAGGATATGATGAACAAGCCAATTTTTCAGGTACTCAAGCATGGCTTGGGGAACAGTATCGACACCAACCTCAACGGCAGTACAAAAATCAACGGTTTTTTTGACAAAGGATCTATGTTGTTCGGACTGCTGATCTTTAAACGGATAGCCGTACTCAGACATTAATGCCTCCTCGTCTTGAAAATGCTCCTGAGCGTACTTGATCATTTTAGTCAGCAAATCGGAAACCGTCATCGAATTTGTTGTCGCCCTGGGATTGTCGATAAGTGTATTGATCATAGCAACAAGTTTCTTATGTTGTTTGTCCATTTCAGAGATACCGACACTGAATTGCTCTGTCCAGACGATAGGTTCCATTTTCTGCCCTCTTTGGTGCTGTGGTTATCTTTCAATCAAAATTCTTTGCACTATACCAATAAAAAGGGGATCTCAAAAGCCAGGATTCATCAAATGATGTATATTTCTTGGGATCGTGTATCGCTTGTATCCCTTGCTTTTTAGTTGCAATCACCAGTCATGCGTGGTAGCAAGTATTTCTTATTTGGTTTAATAATAATTCTTAACTATTCCTCTAAATAATGGCTGAAAATAAACCGTCTGAAAATATTATCTCATGGATCTGGAATTTCTTTGCCTCAGTTCAACTGGCCATAGTCACCCTCACAACTATTTCTTTGGTATCGATTATCGGCACTGTTATTCCACAAAAGGAAGCCCCTGATTGGTATATCCAACGATTCGGTACTAATCTCGCGCGTTTTTTCGATCTGTTTCATTTAGGCGATATGTTCGGGTCACTCTGGTTCAAAGCCCTTCTCTGTCTATTAAGCGCCAATCTGATTATCTGCAGTATAGACAGATTCCCCGGTGTCTGGAAACAGATCGTATCGGACAACACGAAGACACCTGCCAAAAGACTGAAGGCAATGAAACGAAGTGCCGCCTGGACATCCTCTGGATCACCAACAAAGGCAGCAGAGCATTTTACCGATTATCTGTCTGGTAAAGGATGGAAAATCCGAACGGCTGAGACAGAAGAAGGCCTTCTCCTGTCTGGCCAGAAAGGGGCCTGGACTCGACTAGGTGTTTTTCTTGTTCACGGTGCCATTCTTGTGATTCTAGTCGGTGCAATAATCGGCTCCGCCTTTGGTTTTAAAGGAGTTGCCTCTATCCTCGAAGGTCAAAGCATCGGGAAGGTAAGGGTTAACGACTCGGGAGCCTCTGTCGACCTTGGTTTTCAGCTCCGATGTGACGGCTTCAATATCGATTACTATGCCAACGGCATGCCGAAGGAATACCGTTCGGATCTGACAATCCTGGAAAAAGGAAAGGAAGTACTGCACAAGGCCATCAGAGTCAACAGCCCGCTTACCTATAAAGGTATCACCTTTTATCAATCTAGCTATCAGGCCTACAAAGACTTCTTGATCTCGATAACAGACAAGACAACCGGCAAAGAAAAGACCTTTATGGTCCCGTTCCAAAAAGAGTTGCCATGGCAGTCAGAAGGCGTGCGCTTCGGAGTGATCAACGACGAATCCACAGGTGAAAAAATCACCCGACTCAAAATCTGGTTCTCAGATCCCAGCGGCCCCCCTTCTATCTTCTGGATGGACGCAGGAAGCAAAAAAACCCTTGAACGAGGCGGAAAGCACTATCTCATTCTCGGTGAACAATTGTATTCGACCGGCCTGCAGGTTGCCAAGGATCCCGGAGTCTGGTGGGTCTATTTGGGCTGCGTCTTGATCCTCTTCGGTCTGTTCGTCAGCTTTTTTACGTCTCATCGCAGAATCTGGTTTTTGCTAACAGAGGAAGACCGAAAAACATCGGTGTACGTGGCCGGTTCCACAAATAAAAACAAGATAGGTTTTGACAAGACCTTTTATGAGCTTGCGAAAAATTTAGAGAATCTCAAAGAGTAATCCAATAATCAACAGAAAGGCCGAATTACTATAACCGGTGTCTGCTCCTTAACGAGACATCGATAAACGACAAACGGAGCTATGGAGTTTTCATGACCAGTTCTCAACTTTTGGGTATTACAACGTTTGCCTACCTGTTTTCGACAATTCTCTATGTGGTGCTGTTTGTATTCAGGGTCAAAGGACTGGGAAAGTTTGCCACCCTCTTCACGCTTGGAGCCCTCATTATCCATACATGGGGGATCGGTCTGCGTTGGCATGAATCCTACCAGATGGGCATCGGACATGCTCCGCTCACCAATATGTATGAATCGGTCATCTTTTTCGCCTGGATGATAATCGTCATCTATCTGATTATCGAATGGAAATTCAAACTCAGAATAATCGGCGCCTTTGCCGTTCCCTTCGCCTTTCTGGCTATGGCCTACGCATCCATATCATCCGGGATCGGCAAGAGCATCGAACCACTGGTTCCCGCCCTGCAGTCCAACTGGCTCATTGCCCATGTCATCACCTGTTTTATCGGCTATGCCTCCTTTGCCGTTGCCGCAGGTCTCGGCCTTATGTATCTTATCAAAGACAGAAGCACCAACAAGAAATCTTCGGATGACCGCACCCTTATCGGAAGTCTGCCCCCATTGCAACAGATTGAAGACATCACCCATAAGACAATGATATTCGGTTTCATTTGGCTTACCGCTGGAATCATTACCGGGGCAGTCTGGGCAAACACTGCCTGGGGTACTTATTGGAGCTGGGATCCAAAAGAAACCTGGTCGCTAATCACCTGGTTCATTTATGCCATCACCCTCCATGCCCGCTACACACGGGGGTGGGGAGGTAAAAAAGTCGCCTGGTTGGCGATCATCGGGTTTGTCTCTGTTATTTTCACCTATTACGGGGTAAACTTCATCCTTTCAGGTCTTCACAGCTACGGTTCTATCGGATAACATTTCAGCAGCAAACTGTTAGACATTTTTTTCCGTCATACATATTCATAGGAAACATAAACGCCTCTTGACTCTCGTCACCCTGAACCTCGATTGTTTACAAAAAATAAATACATTGTACGGGTACAGGGCAGGAGACGAAATTTTAAAATCGGTGTACTGAATCTTAGTCGTATCTGTGCGCTCAACCGACGTGGCGGCCAGAATAGACGAGGATGGATTTGCCCTTGTTGTGGATGCTGTCGATCGATCGGATGCCAAAGACCGGCTCTTCGAGGCGGTCGAGAGATCAGTAATTGATTCGGACCAAGAGATGAAAGCGGGGTGGGGTATCGGGCTGACGCAGCTTAAGGATTCAGACACACTTGATGAGTGGTTGGAAAGAGCTAAAGATACTGCCTGGTATGTAAAAAATGTAAAACTCCACTGAATTGAATTGATCAGGTGCCCGGAAAAGTTGCACAACGCCCATTGTACAAACTCACCATGAAACGAATAAGCAGGGCAAGAAACTCACAAGCAGCAACCACGCAATGGACGTATACAGAGAGGGGTGATGCTCAAAACCAATAACTGCTGCCGGGTCAGGTCCTTTGCTTCAGCCGGCATAATACTTCTATACAGGCAACACAAAAATCAGGAAGATCACCCGGATTCCGGCTGGATACGAAATTTCTATCAATGATGGACGGAGCATCCTCCCAGATAGCCCCGGCATTGATCAGATCATCTCTAATTCCCGGCGAACCCGTCACACGGACATTTTTATAGACACCTGCGGATATCGGTATCCAACCACCGTGGCAGATTGCCGCCACCAGTTTTCCTTCTGCGTTAAAATCCCTTATCAGCTGCAGGACTTTCGGTTCACGTCGCAGTTTATCCGGCATATATCCTCCTGGACAGAACACACCATCAAATGCTTCGGCGTTCATATCGTCAATTGCTGCTTCCGAAAAGCAAGGATAGCCGTTTTTACCTTTATAGATAACACCTGACTCAGCCCCAGCCACCGTGACCTTGGCCCCGGCCTCCACAAATCGAAGTTTGGGGTACCAGAGTTCCAGGTCTTCGTAGAGTTCACCGACAAAACCTAAGATATTCATATTGACCAACGGCCTGTTCTCTCCCATTATTGCCTCCTTAAATCTGTTTGAGCCCCGTGCACATCCCGGCCCCGACGCGTTCGGTTCTACCCCGGATGCCTCATCCCCGCGAGCCTGAATTTCTCGCGAACGTCCATTCTCGCAGCCCGAACACAACAAATTATGAAAGTTGTGGTGATCTCAATGACTGGGAGCTGAGGGGAACCTTTTTGCGGGTGTCCCGCAGCCTGGATGGCGCAGGTTTTGCCCCCGGAGATGGGTTTATGGCGTCCTGTGCAAAGTTTGCCCCTCAGCTTGGACCGATTTTCGGATAAACGTCAAGCGATGGATAGATAACTTGACACAGTGCTTATCCGAAAATCATTTCTGCCGCAAAGGGCGGGCGCTGAAAATGGATTTTCATTTTTTTATTGCACCCCTACGGGAGCATAAACATCCTTAAGGGCATAAAAGGCAAAGGCAAAATGGTCGAACCCTTCTGGTTCTTGAGAGATCCCGGTTATGCTTCCTTGGGCTTCTCTAAGCCCAGGGGTGTGAGAATCCGGTCATTGAACTTTTCAATGATTGTTTCGTCGGATTGATTGCCAACCATGCAGGAAATCTCTTCAATCTGTTCAGCCATCCTCTCATTCCGTTTCCGGCAGGACATACGAGCTCTTTCTATATGATCCCAGTGACCGTCGGCAAGATAAGATTGCCATGCCGTCTTTATTTCCGGAAAGAGTTTTTCCCGAAGACCGTCAAGGAATGTAAGGTAAAAACCAAGAGTTGAATCTCTCTTTTCCCTGATGATATACGCCAACACTCCCTGCGGATGCGTATCAGCAAGTATATCTTTCATGGCCCTTGTCACAAATTCAATCACCGAGCCGGGGAAATGACTGATAAGAGAACGTAATACCTCGGATTTTAAGGTGGTCTGGAGTATCTCTCCCACCTCATGGTAAATAAACAGGTTCATTTCCTGATCAACGATTGTGTCAAGAGATTTTTTAAACAAGCCCTGGTCAAGAACACTCTTTCGCAACACCCCATGGAACTGTAATGCCTGCTGTAAGGAACTTCTGCAAGATGAACGCACCTCCTGTATCTGATCCCAAAAGAAAAAACGCAGGGACTCCTTGCGGATGATAATTTGGCTGTCCTGAACCATGGCAAAAGGACTGGCCATCTCTCTTGCCAATTCTTGTCCTAAAATGAGTATCGGGCACCCTTCATCTTTGCGTTGCTCTAGTTTCTCAGCAAGAAAAAAAACGGTCTTCATCGATCGTCCGTATCCGGCTCCATAGACGATCGAGTCGTCTCCGAGAGCGGCATTGATCTGTTCAAGCTCCAGAGGTTCCACACTTTTTCCTGCCGGAGAAAGAGGTCGAAACGACTCATCGGCAATGCTCGCCCAGTAGTTCTCCTTTGCCTCAATCCAGTCGAGAAGATCGACCGATTCGGGCTCCTCCCACGGTTGGAGGCCATTTTCCCATTTATAAAGATTACGTAGCTTCAGCACCATGGTACACATGGAATAAATTCCGTGATCCCTGGCGTCTGAGACATCACAGTTATACTGAATATCCCGAATAAATGGATTAAGCTCTTTAACTGACGACATGATGTATTGACTCTGACCTGGCATAAATACCACTTACAATTGACATATACAAAAGCAAAAGGTCTCTTTGCCTTCAACTGTTTTTTACTAATACCAAATGGCTGGACCAAACCGACCAGCCTATTATACCCTTTGCGAGTGGTTATTCCCCTAATGGTACAACATAACCTGATAGCTCATCGCTCCGGCATGGCCAGGTTGTCGTACCGGGAGACTTCCATAAAAGCCGTTCTCTTGTGCCACCTGATACTATAGGCATTAATTCGACTCTCAGGGAAATAAAATACTTCCTTTATCAATCCTAACACTTTTCTGTGGTCCGGAAAGCTGGATTAACTCTTTTTATTTTTTCGTCTTCTGTTTCTTGCTGAGAATTTCTTGCGACCAGGACAGTGCAGCCATAGTCTGGGGAAAACCTATGGTTGATACCAGTAGCAGCAGCGTATGAGAGATTTCCTCAGAACTTGCGCCTGCATCCAGAGCCCTCTTGGTATGAGAACACACCGATCCTTCCGATTTCATTGCTGCAGCCGCCGCCAGTTGAATCAGATGAGAGGTTTTCTTGTCAAGGGGTCCTGAAGTACGAAGAGTCGTTCCAAGATTTTCAACCGCTTTCATAACTTCAGGGAACTGTTTACCTATTTTCTTGTAAAATGATGGTTTGCTCTTTTCCGTCATGAAATCCTCCTTGTGTTTGTAATTTTGAATCGTCTTTTCCCTCAAGAGATACCATAATCTCTATTAAAAAATCAACCGGTTGAATCCCTGGATCGCCATTAACGGCGACGCCAACCGCTCCAGAGAGGATAACCATGGGCATCCCGCAACATCAACACCTTGTCCCCCTTCCTTACCTCTGCGGCGATCAACACAGGCTTCCCGTTAAAGATGACTTTCGATCCCTTGACTTTTATTTTGTCTCCGACAGAGACCCTGATATTCTGATTTTCCAAATACCAACTGGGGCCGAGATGAATAGAGATCGTTGCTGTTTGAGTCTTCAACAGTAAATGGATCCCGTATGACATACCCTTCAGCGGGGTAATCCTATCAACCGCGACCACATCTCCTGACACGGTCTCCATAGTTTGTGGGTTGTACAGTCTAGTATAAGGCGTACCCGGTCCCCAACCACCTCCGCCTCTTCCCATCATTGCCCTTTGTGCCAACGAACCGGTTACAAAAATTAGACTCAGAACAATGGATACACTCATTACAGCTAGAATTTTTTTCATTTCAGTACCTCCTCTCTTCCGGATGAACCAGCAGATCAAAGTTATATCAGTAAAACGATTTAAACCCCCTTCTGGGTGAAAGGAAAAAATGAACATCTAATTATGGGAAACCAATCCAATCAGCTGCAATAATTTTAGTAAAAAGATTGTTTGGGATACGGCAACGTTGAGAGCCTTCTTTGTGTTGGCAACGTAACACTATCCCCTTTTCAATATCCGAATATGAGAAATTTCTAGCGAGTAGGAATCGCTGACAGCACACCCATACAAGAGTCTTGGTCGATAATAGAAATCCATTGGACAGAGAATAATAAGCCTCATTCAATTGTAGCATATGCAAAATATTCAACAAGCAACTTCATTGAAAGCACACCCTATTCCGAAACTTTCCAGGTTTATTATCCTTTTGTTTCTATCGAAAAATAATCGGTTTTTTCTTTTCACTTAATTTCTCCCCGTTTGAATGAGCATGGTTATAATTACATTGCATTAGCCCGGATTTCTCATGAACACTGTGTCAATTTGTCTCCACGGCAGGAAGAGCAAGACATTTTACAGAAACAGGAACGTTATCAAATTTCCACAGTGTTCACCAAAGGTGCCCTGAAAGAAATGCCCTTGGGGTACACAGCCCAGGCAACGCCATCTTCTTCAGTGTTTTGGCAATGAACATAGTTTATTATAGTCCATTGGCAAAAACTTCGAACCTGACGCTGCCTGGGCTGATGAGAAATCCGGGTTAGAGGTCATTTTTTTTAAAAAATTGTTATTGTATCTTTAGAGGACCATTATTTATTGGGAGTCTACTACCTGAAACGAGGTGACAAATGCAGTTCGGAGCAATGAACTTTCCGGTAATGCCGGTGTTGGGTGAAATCGATAGAGTTGCCAAATTAGGGTTTGACTATTTGGAACTGGCCATGGATCCACCCATGGCGCATCACAGCATTCTCCAGGCAAACAAGATGGATATCTCCCACGCCCTTAAGAATAACAACCTGGGCCTGGTCTGCCATCTGCCCACCTTTGTTTCGACCGCCGACCTTACAGAAAGTCTGAGACAGGCCTCAGTTGCGGAAATGCGCTTCTCCCTGGAGACGGCGGTGGAGTTGGGAGCCCAAAAGGTCGTCCTTCATCCAAGCATGGTCGGTGGCCTGGGCTCTTTTGTCCCGGACATAATCAAAGAGTATGCATTCGAATTCTTGTCTGAAATGGTTACTGTATCCCGGCATCTTGAAATGACTCTGTGCCTTGAGAACATGTTCCCTCGAAATATATTGGGTGTGGAACCTTCCGATTTTGAGGATATTTTCAAAATGTTTCCATCCCTTAAACTTACCCTTGACACCGGGCATGCAAATATAGATGATCAAAACAAAGATCGTTTAAAGCATTTTGTAGGACTGTTTAACAACAGAATCGGCCATCTTCATTTCAGTGACAACAATGGCAAAAGAGATGAGCACTTGGCAATCGGCAAGGGTTGTGTCGATTTTGAAAAACTGGTGAGAGATTTGAAAACCATAGAGTATGATGATACACTAACTTTAGAGGTATTTGATAAGGATGTCTCAATGCTTATAAAGAGCAGGGAACGAATTAAAAAGATGCTTTATAAAGAATAAATTTCTTCATTAGGTATTGATTATCATAGCCATCAGCACCACACAGTATCTTTTGTATCATCTTTTTTGAACCTTGCTCTGACCCTCTTTGTTACACCCTCATGTTGTTTAATGGTTTCATCTCATCTTTCACAACTTCCGAAACGATGATTACGTTCCATTTTATATTGAGTATCAAGTCCATATGTTGAATAAAAAGAGTAAAAGTTTTCGAGATGCAATCTTTATCGTTACAGAAGAACGCTCTTGCCCCATATATAATGTCGGAGAAGAACTTAAGGTTGAGAACTACAGCCTTTTTGTTCCATCTTACAAACCAGGATGTCTCCATCTCTCGCAAAAGATTATAGAGATAATTACATCAAGAGATTCATACATCGGCTTTGCCAGATTCGATAGTCAGAAGTCAAAATTCGACTGTGGAGGGTGTGAAGGGATCATCCACTTTGAGTTTAAAAAAGAAAAGGATTTTGCCACTCGGCAAATGAAATTGCTCAATGAGGTCGAAGAACGACGGCGCAGGCAGCACCTGGAAAAATTCTTCGGAGTGTTGCGAAATATCGACACCTTTGAGCCGCTTGACGACGACGCCTTGAGCGATCTAACGCTGCTTCTTGATGTAAAGACAATCCCAATTGACAAGGTTATCATTAAGCGAGGTGAACCGGGCAGCAATCTTTATATCGTATTAAAAGGCCGGGTTGCAATTATCGCTGAGGACGGATCCAGACTCGCCGAGATGAGTGCAGGGGAAATTTTCGGAGAGATGAGCCTCCTTTCAGGTGAACCTGTTACCAGCTCCGTCCATACTCTAGAAGCCACGCAAGTGGCAATGTTGAGTTTGAAAAACTTCAAGCATGTACTAAAAAAATACCCGGTACTCCAACTTTTTCTTTTCAAACTTCTGGTGAATCGAGCACAGGCGCAAACCCTTCGATCCGGGATCATCACATCCGGAATGAACGGGGAACTGTCGGAAATCTCCACGGTCGATCTCTTTCAGCTCATCAATTCATCCCGAAAAACCGGAACAATCGACTTAAGCCTCGATCAGGGAAAGGCTATGGTTTTTTTTAAGGAAGGTGAGATCGTTTATGCCCGTTATCTCAATCTGCGCAACAAAGATGCCGTCTTTGCCCTGTTGGCTGAAAAAAGAGGGCACTTTGCCTATGCCAAAGGCATTCCACCCGAGGTTGATAAATTGTCTCCCATCGGCGGATTTATGGGAATGATGATGGAAGGACTACAGAGGATAGACGAGCATCACGAGTGACATACACGCGCCAGCAAATCTCATCTGCCGTTACCAGCCCGTGAACAATTCAGGCTGATTGACCTTTTACTTTCCTGACTTCCTGATTCCTTCAGATATTCAATTATGAGGTCGTATCTATGTGCGAAAACAGCAAAACGGTTTCACTCGGTTTCACGGAAGAGAGGGTACCTGCCGGTACACATATGTGTCTTATTTTTACCGATGATGATGAACGGCTTGATTCGCTTCTCAAATTTCTTCTCAGTGGTGTCATGGAGGGGGAACGGGCGGCTTGTTTCTCAGAAAAAGTAACCGAGGAAATGATCAGGGCATATTTTGCCAAGCATGGTATATCGTATGATGAGCGTAAAACAGACAATGCTATTTCCTGCTCGCCAACCAGCGAGGTCTACTTCCGTGATGGGATTTTTGATCCGGACCGTATGCTGAATACTCTTTCCAGCTTTTATCAACAAACACAGGATCTGGGGTTTACAGGAGGGCGCGTCATTGGGGAGATGACACCCGAGGTTGAGCATGTGCCTGGTGGTGATCGTTTACTCGAATACGAATCACGCGTGAGTCTGATGGTTCGGGAGAAACCTGTAACGGCTGTATGTCAGTACGATGCAAATAAATTTTCCGGGGCAGCCATCATGAATGTCCTGAAGGTTCACCCAAAGATGATTGTAAACGGCATCGTGGTGCACAACCCACTTTTTATTGAACCTGAACAATTCTTGAAACTCGGGACATAAGATGTCGTCTCGTCCTTCTCTTTCGGCCGAAGTGCTCGGGCAAATTGCCCTGATGCAAAGCATGGTGGCCCAACTCCCGGATAAGGAGTCCATGCTGAGCTTCGCCTGCCAAGGCTTGAATGATCTGGCCGGGGTTGCAGAGGCTGTATATAGATACGAGATCATCAATAATGATCAGGGAACGGATCATATCCCTTCGAACAATGACGAACGAATCTTCCCAATCATCAGGGGAAATCGCAAACATGCTGATATCATTTTGCGCCTCACTGATGCCGCCGCATTTCTACCTTATACACCGTATATTGAAAACTTCTGCAATATGTTGGCAGTAATTTTCGAGGAAATTCACCAGCGTGAAGAGAACCGTCGTCTATTAGATGATCTGGAACGTCGTGTTGAAAACCGCACAAAAGAACTTGAGATTGAAATACAAGAACGGCAAAAAGCCGAAGAGCAGCTTTCATATTCAAACTCTTTGACAAATGCAGCATTGGAAGCATCGGCTGACGGCATTCTTATTGTAAAGCGGGACGGGAAGATAGCCCGATGGAACGAAAAATTTGTCTCTCTCTGGCAGATCCCTGGAGAGCTTCACACGGATAATGACGCCCCTGTTCTTCAACACGTTACCACCCAAATGGCCTTTCCTGAGGAATTTCTGCGTAAGGTCAAAGAATTATATGAAAATCCGGACGATTCAAGTATAGACTTGCTGCATCTTGCCGACGGACGGATTTTTGAACGCTATTCCCAACCGGCAAAAATAGGAAATGAGATTGTCGCCCGTTTCTGGTCATTCCGTGATATCACGGAGCGCAAGCGAAATGAACAGCTGATCCTCGCTGAACGGGACCGTGCCCAGAAATATCTGGATACTGTTGAGGCGATTATTGTTGTCCTTGACGATCAAGGTAGAATCAGCCTGATAAATCGTAAAGGTTGTGAAATACTTGCTCGCTCAGAAAATGAGCTGATCGGCACCTCCTGGTTTACGACATGTTTACCTAACAACGACAACATAGATAAGGACCTTTTCTATTATCGAAAATTGATGAGAGGTGAGGTCCAATCAAAAGAGTATTTCGAAAACACTATTATCTCAGCAGATGGAAATTTGCATGAAATTGCTTGGCATAACAGCTTATTACTGGATGAGAAAGGTAGCATCACAGGCACCCTCAGCGCCGGAGAGGATATCACCGAACGCAAACGCTCTGAAGAGGCGTTAAAGGCCAGCAGGACAAAATTAGAAGCGGCATTGGCGAGTATGACTGATGCCGTGTTTATCTCCGATGAAAGCAACATTATTGAATTCAATGACGCGTTTGTATCCTTTCATCGGTTTAAGAATAAAGAAGACTGCCTTAAGAAACGAAGTCAGTTTCAAGACATCCTTGAATTCTTCACCGTTGACGGGGCTCCGGTGCAACAAGAGATGTGGCCTATTTCCAGAGCACTACGAGGAGAGATTGTTACGTATGCGGAGTATGCTCTATGCCGTAAAGATACCGGCGAAAATTGGGTTGGAAGTTATAGTTTTAGCCCAATAAAAGATCATAAGGGCATGATCGTCGGCGCAGTCGCAGTCGCGCGTGATATTACTGAGTTGAAAAAGAATGAAGAAGCAAAGCTTAATCTCGAGGCTCAGCTCAAGCAGGCCCAGAAGATGGAGTCTGTTGGACGTCTCGCGGGGGGAGTGGCCCATGACTTTAACAATATGTTGGGTGTGATTCTGGGCCGAACTGAAATGGCTTTGGAGAGCACAAACTCGTCAGATCCCATGCATGTCGATCTGCAAGAGATCCACAAAGCTGCTGAACGATCCGCAAATCTCACCCGGCAACTCCTGGCTTTTGCCCGCAAGCAGACAATTTCCCCCAAGATTTTAAATTGTAATGAGGCAGTATCGAGTATGTTAACCATGCTGCGAAGGCTTATTGGAGAAGATATTGATTTGATGTGGTTTCCCCAAGCCAATCTTTGGCCGGTCAAAGTTGATCCTACACAGCTTGATCAGCTTCTCGCTAATCTCTGTGTGAACGCTCGAGATGCCATTTCCGGAGTAGGCAAGGTCACAATCGAAACCGAAAACATGAGTTTTGACAAAGCTTATTGCGATAACCATCCGGGATTTATCCCTGGAGAATATATTATGCTGGCTGTGAGCGACAATGGTTGCGGCATGGACGGAGACACTCTCGCTCACCTTTATGAGCCTTTTTTCACCACCAAGGAAATAGGAAAAGGGACAGGTCTCGGACTGGCCACAGTTTATGGCATTGTCAAGCAGAACAATGGATTCATAAATGTTTATAGTGAACCCGACCAAGGCACTGCGTTTAAAATCTTCCTACCTCGCTATATTGATAAGGCTAAAAGCATTCAGACGGCTGGAAAGGGACAACCAATAACACGCGGCAAAGAAACCATCCTCTTGGTGGAAGATGAACATACAGTTTTGGATATGACCAAGGCGATGCTTGAACGCCTCGGGTACAGAGTTATTCCTGCACAGACACCGGGTGAAGCAATACGTCTGGCTAAATCACATAAAAATGAAATAGATATACTAGTAACCGATGTAGTAATGCCGGAGATGAACGGTCGTGACCTGGTTAGACATATCGCCCCTCTTTACCCTGGTATCAAGACACTTTTTATGTCGGGATACACAGCTAATGCCATAGCTCATCATGGGATATTGGACGATGATGTGCAATTCATAGAAAAACCATTTTCTCGAAAAACTTTAGCTGAAAAAATTAGAGAGGTTTTGGGTCAGAGCACTCCAACAACTAACCTATGATCCTGGTTTGCTGGCACATTTTACCAAGACCAATCTTTGTTCAATTACTTTGATCAGCTCTGTTAGCCCAGTTAATTCAATATGGAAAGGATTCCATATTCTACACACAAAAAACCAAATCTGAGCAAATCCCCCATAAAAGAATGAAGGGGTTATGTGAAATCACATACCCCTTTTAAAATACTGGAGCCACTTAACGGGATCGAACCGTTGGCCTGCGCTTTACGAGAGCGCCGCTCTACCATCTGAGCTAAAGTGGCTCGCCTTAATGTATCAATGACATCTCCGGTCTGACCGCCAACCATTCTTTTTGCAGAGCCAACCCCGTTTTTCTCATGCTTGCAGCCAGTGCTTTTTTCGGTAACAGGTATATATCAGTTCGGAATATAAAATTCAACGATAATGCGCCATCACCAGGAAATCAGACTCGACCGGAATCGGTGTAATCATTAATTTCCACTATGAAATTGCATTGACAAATCCTGGGAAGCCTGACGTTTAAGAAAAATCTAACCAAACAACAATTTTATCATATAAATTTAAAAAGTTAAGCAAAGATGATCTAAGCTTTTTCCAGGTAAAATTCGTACCTGGAAAAAATATGGTAAAGCAGATGGTTGTCCACACTTCGGGAGAGCCGGTCCAGCCCGTTATCGCGTGTCGCCTGTGAGGTTCGCATACTATATCCTTGGCTAGCACCCGCCTCTGCTCTTGAACGCCAGGCGAGTTGGCAAAAGGCCTTATCAGGTTTCCATGCATAGATGCGGCCGATAAGCAAGGCTAAAGCCATATTAGGCTTTTTTCAACCGGAAATCCTTGAGCTTCATAACATCCTATGGTAAGGAAAGATAATTTTTATTAGGCATAGCAGAAGTTTTTCGGTAATCCTTACCCTGACAGCTTCCATTGCCATGAGCTTGGTTAATAACCTCTATAATTCAATGAAGGAGAACTCATGCCATCTACACTGGCCGGTGCATTCGCACGTAACTTTTTAGGAAATGCACCTCAATGGTACAAATTGACAATTCTCTCCTTCCTTATTGTCAATCCCATTGCACTCTACACAATAGGCCCCTTTATTACAGGCTGGCTTCTTATAGCTGAATTCATTTTCACTCTGGCCATGGCGCTTAAGTGCTATCCGCTGCCGGCGGGAGGCCTTCTCGCGCTCCAAGCCGTTATTTTCGGTATGACCAGACCTGAGACGGTCTACCTTGAGGCCATGAACAATTTCGAAGTAATCCTCCTGCTTATCTTTATGGTGGCGGGTATCTTCTTCATGAAGGATTTTCTCCAATTCACATTCACCAGAATTCTCGTTCGCGTCCAATCGAAGACTACGATATCGCTGCTCTTTTGTTTTCTCGGTGCCTTTCTCTCAGCCTTTCTTGATGCCTTGACTGTAACCGCAGTGATCATTGCCGTAGCCTATGCCTTCTACAATGTCTATCACCGATTTGCATCTGGAATGGACATGCAGGCAAGCCATGATTTGACCAGCGACCAGACGCTCAAAGACGTTCAGCGGGAAGAACTAAAAGAATTCCGTAAGTTTTTAAGAAATCTTATGATGCATGGAGCAGTAGGAACAGCATTAGGCGGTGTCTGTACGCTGGTTGGGGAACCGCAAAACCTTCTTATCGGTGGAGAAATGGGTTGGCATTTCGTTCCGTTTCTGATCAAGGTTGCCCCAGTTTCAATACCTGTTCTGGGTATCGGGCTGCTTACCTGTCTGGCAGTTGAAAAGTTTAAAATTTTTGGTTACGGAGCTCAAATGCCGGGCAATATCCGTTCGCATCTTCTCGAAACGGAAAAAATTATCGAAGAAAAAAGAGGAACACGGGGAAAGACAAAATTGATCGTACAGGGATTGACCGGAATATGGCTTATTGTCTCCTTGGCCTTTCATTTAGCGGCAGTGGGACTTATAGGCCTTTCAGTAATTATCCTTCTCACATCCTTCAACGGAATTATTGAAGAGCACCAATTGGGGCACGCCTTTCAGGAAGCCCTGCCGTTCACCGCCCTCTTAGTTGTCTTTTTCGCTATTGTCGCTGTCATTCATGATCAACATCTTTTCAGGCCGGTAATCCAATATGTTCTCAGTTTGAAAGGCCATACCCAGCTCGCTGCGTATTATTTAGCAAATGGTCTTCTGTCCATGATTTCCGATAATGTTTTTGTCGCCACTGTTTATATCTCGGAAACCAAAGCTCATATGATCCATCTCCTCGGCGCAATTCCGGATATCGGCATGACCGGTGCACAACTCATGGAAAAGCTGACCTCTCCAGCCATACATCGAGCTGAGGCCCTTGCCGCTCTTCCCCACAATGCATCCGTTCAGGCAAGTGCCATCATGGCTCAATTCGATAAACTTGCGGTTGCAATCAATACCGGCACCAACATCCCCAGTGTCGCCACACCCAATGGGCAGGCTGCATTTCTTTTTCTGTTGACATCGGCTTTAGCGCCGGTCATACGTCTGAATTATGGTAGAATGGTAATACTTGCTCTGCCTTATACCATCACCATGACACTCACCGGTTTATTTTCCACCTTTTATTTTTTATAAATCTGGATAGTTATATTTAGTAATAGGTATCACTCCCAAACCTTGATTTTTTTTTGGCAAGATCTATTTAAAATATGGTATAAGGTGAAATATAAAAACGTAGGAGGAATCTGTCGGAACACGTTGAACGAGATGTTTTTGGAATACGATCCATAGTAACCGGATCGCAACATGTCCAAAAGATCTTTTGGACATTCAATTAGTTAGCTGCAGTTCAGTAGTTTCAAAATACAATAATTCAAAGGAGGTTCGTGAGGCCACAGGAGTAATTACAACCATTGAATGCAACGGCAACCTTCCGTACGGGTTCTCTTGATCCATTTCAGATTCTGACTCAGGCTGAAATTTTTTCAACCGGTTCCGTTATGTCTTCAAAATGGTTGATACATAAGGCTTTTCATAACAAATTTTTTCTCCACTAGTGGCAAACACTCGCAGGATTCACTCCAATTCGATTACTAGGAAGATGGCAACCACCAATGGTAACAGGTACAACTGGTAACAGTCCGCCTTCCGACGCAATCCAAAACCGAGCCATGTATCATTTTCAATTTTTCAATACCTTTACTCAACCGATAACCACCGGTGACCTGTCTTCGCCGATTATCAGAAAAAGAATACCGAATTTTCGCCCAGTTTACCTCTTCTTGCTCGTCACTTTGTCCCTGCTTCTGCTGGAAACCGTAGATGCAACCGCTCAGAACGGCTACTATCCGCAGACACAGCAACCGTACATTATCGATAACAAGGTGTATCACCCTCTACCGTCGGCTGCGGGATTCAAGCAAACCGGAATCGCCTCCTGGTATGGTCCGGACTTTAACGGACATACGACTTCAAACGGTGAAATCTATGATATGTACGGGCAGACGGCCGCGCATAAGCTTTTGCCAATGAACACAATTCTCCTTGTTTCCAACCTGGAAAACGGCAGGAGTACCATTGTCAGAATCAATGACCGCGGACCTTTTATTCAAGGAAGGGTACTCGACTTAAGTTATACCGCAGCCAAGAAACTCGATCTGGTAGGAAACGGTACGGCAAGGGTTCGATTGACTGCCATCGGCAGAGCCAGAAGTGCTCAGGTAGAGCCCTCTCTTATCAACCGGGATATAAATTTCAATTTTGGCGAGTTTTATATTCAGGTGGGAGCCTATCAAGAGAAAAAAAACGCTCTTCGCATACAGAGGAAATTTGCCGAGTTCGGTCATGCGACCATAATCCAGCGGTTCTTTTCCCAACAATCCATCCTCTATAGAGTATGTGTTTATGCGGGAAGAGAACTTCAGGGAGCGTATAGGGCAGAAAAATCCCTGCAACAGCACGGATGGATGGGAGCCTTTGTCGTGGCAAAATAACCTTCCTGTTGCCTAACAAGATTCTCGTATGAATATCTAGCTGTAACTGGAACGCGGAAGAATTACTGGGGGACCGAACAAAGAGACGGGGTGTTCTCCTTTACGGGCGGGATTTATAAATTTTTCAGGCCAAACCTACAGACTGTCGTCTGCCATATCCGCCAGTCGTACTCGACGGACGAATTCGCGTAGTGCTGCATGATCCTTGATTCCCGGTGTTATTTCCACACCGGAATTCACATCTACGGCCCAGGGTTTGACCGCACGAATCGCTTCCTGGATATTTTCAGGTCGAAGGCCGCCAGCCAGAACCAACGGCCGCTTAAGCTTGAGTCTTTTAATCAATTGCCAGTCAAAGGTTTCTCCCGTTCCACCCGCCTGGCCTTTTACATACGTATCAAGCAGGAACCCTTGAACCACGTCGTTATATTTCTCGAAATCAGCTATCCGGGTCTGTTCTCCCACGCGAATCACCTTGACAATTTTACATGGGCAGGCCATTTGCGAAGCTTGCAAACAATAGTTGCGATCCTCACTCCCATGGAGTTGGAGACAGGAAAGCCCTATACCTTTGGCAATTTCGCTTAACTCTTGCAAATCGCGATCAACAAACACACCAACGGAATCTATAAAAGGTGGGAGATCTGCGATGATCTTCGAGGCTTTGTCAACTGGTATATATCGAGGACTCTTCTCAACAAATATAAAACCAAGGGCATCCACTCCTGCCTGCACAGCCGCATGGGCATCCTCAGTGTTTGTGGTACCGCACATCTTAATTCGTGTTCTCATTCTTTCCCGGGATTCCTTCTCCTCTGTCGGCTCCCCAAAGAGGTCCTCTGCAAGCGTTGTGTTGAAATTATTCCACGCGCAATTCCCGTAAAGCATTGCTTTCAAGTCCTGCCCGCATCAGGGTTTCACCTATCAAAGCAGCGGCAACCCCATTATCCTGCAGTCGTTTTATATCATCTCTATCTTTCAGACCGGATTCGCTGACCACAGGAATATCTTTAGGAATGCGTCTTTTCAATCTGAAGGTCGTCTCAATATCCACCGTGAAATCCTCGAGATTCCGATTGTTTATTCCTATTAGACGACTGTTCGTTTCAAGGGCCATATCAAGTTCTTTATCATTGTGTACTTCAACCAGAACATCAATACCCAGTTCGCAGGCCAGGGACTGGTAATTCCGCAACTGGTGGATATCCAATATGGCGGCAATAAGTAAAATAGCGTCGGCTCCGTAAAGGCTCGCCTCTTTAATCTGGAGTTCATCGATTATAAAATCTTTCCTCAGGACCGGCAGACCTACCGCCTCACGGACCTGCAACAGATAGAGAAGACTTCCCTGAAAAAAGTCGGCATCGGTGAGCACGGAAATCGCCTGTGCACCATTTTTTTGATAACTCTCGGCAATTGCTGTGGGATTAAAATCGGCGCAGATAATCCCCTTTGACGGCGAGGCCTTTTTTACCTCGGCAATGATTGCTACGCCAGGATAAGAAAGCAGGGCCTGCCTGAAGCCACGAGGAGGGTCGATGTTTTTCTCCTTAAATTCATCGGGCAGATGCAAGCCGCTTTTTTTCAGAATTGCAACTTCCTCTTTCTTCCTGGCAACAATGGTTTCTAGAATCTTCATAACCTACGTTTAAGAACCGGCAATTTCAGCATGGTTCTTCAAGCCTGTGATTTTAATTTCCGGGACAGGTGTATGAGCTGCTCCAGTTTCCTGGTCGCCCTACCCGAATCTATGATTTGGGCGGCCTTCTTGATCCCATCCTGGATATCTTGGGTAAGACCTGCTGCAGTCAGCGCCGCTCCGCTGTTCAACAGGACCATGTCCCGCTTCGGTCCGGGAGAGCCGTCAAGGACCGCTCTGAGCATTCCAGCTGACTCTTGCGCCGTCTCACCACCGCGCAAATCCTCAAGCGTTGCCGTGGATAAGCCGACCTCCTCAGGATGAATCGAATAATTCTCTACCTTTCCGTCTTTCAACTCCGAGATAGAGGTGGGACCGGTAACGGTCAGTTCGTCGAGCCCGCCTTCTCCATATACAACCATGGCTCTTTTGGTGCCGAGTTTAGCCAGAACATTCGCCAGAGGATCAGTAAGCTTTTTATCAAAGACCCCGATGACCTGGACATTGGCACCGGCCGGGTTGGTCATCGGCCCAAGGATATTAAAAATGGTCCGGATTCCGATTTCGCGTCGCGGTCCGATGGCAAATTTCATCGCCCCATGCAGGGCCGGGGCAAAGAGAAATCCAATCCCGGTCTCCCGGATGCACATTCCCACCTGTTCCGGACTGAGATCCAGGGCCACGCCTGCAGCCTCCAAGACATCGGCACTTCCGCATTTGCTGGATATGGATCGGTTCCCATGTTTGGCCACAACAATCCCCGCTCCGGCGACGATAAAAGCAGAAGCAGTGGAAACGTTGAAGGTCCCCGAGCCGTCACCGCCGGTCCCGCAGGTATCCATCAAAATCTCGCCTTTGGCCAAATCCACACCGGTTTCAACCCGTGTGGCCTTCTCGCGCATAACCCTGACTGCGCCTGTTATCTCGTCAACAGTCTCTCCTTTCATACGTAGAGCAGTAATAAATGATCCTATCTGGGCGGGTGTGGCATCACCGCTCATGATGCCATTCATCACATCGTACATCTGGCCTTCTTCGAGATCATTGCCCAGGACAACCCTGGCTATCGCTTCTTTAATGTTCATGGCAACCTCGGTTTTCCTTTCAGGCTTTTTGCCCTTCTTTCAGTAAGGACAGGTAATCCGGACTCATAAAATTCTTCAGAAGCGTGATACCGGCTGGAGTCATAATCGACTCGGGATGAAACTGGACACCCTCAACCATTAAGTGTCTGTGTCGGACCCCCATCAATTCACCCTGATCCGACCTGGCGGAAACGATTAAACAATCGGGAATTCCCTTTTCCTCGATGACCAGAGAGTGATAGCGCATACCATCGAAAGGACTGGAAAGCCCGGTAAACACGCCTTTGCCGTCATGGTGCATCGGACTGGTCTTGCCGTGCATAATTCTTCCCGCCCTGACCGTCCGGCCGCCGAAGGCCTCACCGATTGCCTGATGCCCGAGGCAGACGCCCAGGACAGGAACCCTGCTGCTGAAGTACCGAATCGCTTCAATGGAAATACCAGCATCTGCCGGAGTTCCGGGACCGGGTGAAACCAACAGCCGGTCAGGTTTCAGCGCTGCAATCTCCTCAATGCTGATCTTATCATTGCGAAAGACGCGAATATCCGCCTCGGTTCCTTCCCGCCTGCTGGTACCGGCAATGGTCTGAACGATATTGTAGGTAAACGAATCATAGTTGTCGATAATGACGATCATGGCCTAAAATCCTTTTTCCGCCAGCTCTACTGCACGGCGCAATCCCATGGATTTATTAACAGTTTCTTCAAATTCCTTCTGTGGATCAGAATCGGCTACTATACCTGCTCCTGCCTGAACCCACAGATCCTTCCCTTGCATCACAAAGGTACGAATGGT
The DNA here is from genome assembly GCA_046704745.1 of Desulfocapsaceae bacterium. GTDB lineage: Bacteria > Desulfobacterota > Desulfobulbia > Desulfobulbales > Desulfocapsaceae > CAWGGS01. Next base: position 28,311 of record JBJKRL010000027.1, read on the forward strand.
AATGCAGAAGTCCATGTTCCCAGAAAAACCGAAGTACCCCACGGAGCCGGCATAGGGTCCACGACGCTGAGGTTCCAGCTCATCGATGATCTCCATGGCCCGGATCTTTGGTGCACCGCTGACCGTCCCAGCAGGGAAACAGGCAGATATAACGTCAAATTGATCCTTTTCGGGATCGATAATGCCATGGACGCCGGAAACAATATGCATGACATGGCTATACCGTTCGATGACCAGTAAATCGCGGACCTCGACGGTTCCGCCTTGAGCAATCCTTCCGACATCGTTTCGTCCAAGATCGACCAACATCAGATGCTCGGCCCTCTCCTTGGGATCGGCCAGGAGTTCCTGCTCAAGGGCCAGATCCTCTTCAGGGGTTTCACCTCGTTTTCTGGTCCCCGCGATAGGCCGCAGTTCAATGGAATCGCCATCTTTTCGCACCAGGATCTCCGGGGATGAACCTATCTGAATCAGGTCGTCCTGCCTCAGGAAAAAGAGATACGGACTGGGATTGATATGCCTAAGCGCCCGATAAAGGGTCAAGGGCGAAAGGTCGGTTCGTGTATGGAAACGCTGGGAAAGCACCACCTGGATGATATCACCCGCTCTGATGTATTCTCGGGCCTGTTCAACCATATTACAGAAATCCGTTTTCCCCATATTGGAGGTAAAGACATGATCTTGCATCTTTTTTGGGCCGGAGTCGACATTAAACTCGGCTGGCACCGGGCCTTTCACCTGATCGACAAGAGAGTCAATCCGCTCCACCGCATCGTCATAGAGTTTTCTGGTGTCCACCCCATCAATTATTCGCTCCCAGCAGACAATGGTCAGAGTCTGACGGAAACTGTCATGGATCAGCACAATTCTGGGAACCATGAAGGATGAATCGGGCAAAGCAAGCGGCTCATGTCTATCGGGAAGGCTCTCTATAAACCGAACCATATCATAGCCGAGAAAACCGACAGCGCCTCCGCAAAAACGTGGCAGACGTGAATCGTCCAAGGCCTTCAGGTCCTGCATGAGTACCCGCAACGACTCAAGGGGATGGGTCTCAATCTTGGTCGTTTTTCTTTCAGCGCCTCTCTCTTCCTCAATAACGACCGTGCGGCCCTTGGAAGAAAAAGTCACCAGAGGATCGAACCCGATGAAGGAATAACGCCCCCACTTCTCTCCGCCCTCCATGCTTTCAAACAGAAAGATATGACTGTGCGAACCGGCAACCTTGGCAAACACAGTCAGAGGAGTATCAAGATCTGCAATAATCTGCCGATGCACGGGAATAAGACCAACTGATGTACTTTGGGCGCAAAATGTTGGGTAATCAGGGTATGTGGTTTGCACGGAAATCCTTGTGATATTAGGGAAATGATGCCCTCGAATGATCCTGAATGAACTGCTCAGGCAATACGATAAACCAATAAGATACTACACTGAATTGTCGTCAGATATCTTTTCTTCGAACCCGACAAATGTCCAAGTCTACAAAAAAAAATCCCTTTTGACAAATCTGTTTTTCAGGATCAAAGGTCCGCTCATAAACAAAAAAAAGCCATGAAACCTTTTGGCTTCATGGCTCTTGGTGAACTCTTACGGCATGTTCCTCTTACCCCATGCACAGTCCGTACTTTCAAAAATGTAATCTATGCAGCAGGCTGCATTTTATTCACAAGCTTGGTAAGACGGGAAATCTTCCGAGATGCTGTCCTCTTATGAAGGCTTCCCTTGGAAGCAGTCCGGGCAATCACAGGGATAGCTATCTTCAAGGCTTCTTTCGCCTGATCTTGGGTTTGCGCTTCATTGACCTTTCGTACAGCATTCTTCATTTGTGTCCTGTTGCCACGATTACGAAGACGACGAACCTGCGATTGACGATTTCTTTTTTCAGCCGATTTATGATTAGCCACGAATTCTTTCCTCCTCGTATAACTCTCTAAAGAGAGAAAACCGATGTTTCCGGTACTTCTTTTTCTATAATCTTAATTTGTTACCTGCTACTTACACTAGATGTAATCCACCTTCTAATCAAGGAAGGACAGAGAAAGAAGACGTATACTGCGAAAATCAGATAATGTCAACAAATATAATGAATATTCACACTCTCCATCACCAATTATTGTTTGACACATCCGATCCTTGTACGATATTGTTCTGTATGATATTGGTGGTGCTCCAAGCACTTTTTCAAAACATACTGCGGCCTTTGGCCCTTCAGAGCGTAAGTAGATGGGTTTTCCGAAAGTACTTTTCCGAATTATTGAAAACAGGCAATGTCCACTCTATGCCTATGGAGATACCTTCAGTGTAACAGGTATTGCCATTTCGATCATCAATGACCATGAGAATGCCTTTATCACAACCTCAATCGTGCATACCCCTATTGGGAAAAAGGTCTGCAAGATATTAAACAGCGATCTGACGAAAATCATCATGCACTATGAACGAGGCGACAAGGTGCCGACCTGCCTGATCAGCTGCAGTGGTTGTACGGGAACGATACGTCTTGAACACAGTAAGGAAGACAGTCTCGCCGCCCTGGAATCGGATGAACCGTATTCCAATGAACTGGGCTCCATGCTGCACCTGATAAGCGATTTTGCCTTCTTTAAAAATATTGATCAAAAAAATCTCGATAAGGTCGTCCAATTTTTCAAGCTCAATAAATACGAAAAAGGTGATATCGTTATCCGCAAAGGAGACAATGGGGACTCATTTTATATCATTGTCTCAGGAGGCGTTAATGTCATCAACGAAGCTGGTATAACCATCTCAAAGCTCGGTAAAGGAGATGTTTTCGGAGAGATGAGTCTCATCTGCAATGAAAAAGTCAGCGCCACCATTCAGATAGCCGAGCCAACTTCCATCATGTCCATCGGCAGAGAAAATTTCCAAAAAATCCTGGATCGTTACCCTGCAATCCAGCTGTATTTCTCCCGTCTGATGGCCAGCCGCCTGAATAAGTCCAACCTTATCCGTACCCAGGATATGTCCTCGGGAATGACCGGGAGTCTGGCGGAAATTCCGCCGGAAGCTTTGTTCCAGACCCTGAATATGAACAACAAAACCGGGATCCTGACCATAACCGAACTTACAAAAGGCACAGCCAGGTTTTCCTTCAGGCAGGGCTCTTTGATCAAGGCCAAATACTATGACTTCACCGGAGAGAGCGCATTCTACGAGATCTTAAAAGAGCATAAAGGACGTTTCAGATTTACCCCGGGCATTCCGCCGGAGGATTTCGAGATACCGGAAATCGGCTATTTTATGAAATTGCTGATGGAAGGCATGCGACGGTTGGATGAGGGTCGAGTGCGGAAGATAAATTAACGGCTCATCCTGTTAAAATTGACCTCTCTGGAACGCCCGAGGCGGAGGACATCGCTGGAGGAAGCCTCACGGAGGTCCGCAGGGTTGCGGACGGAACCTCTGCCAGCATGTCATTTAAGCTTGACCAAAGTGCTCTCAATCCGGATGAGCATGAAGCAACAGGCGATTCACTCCAATTTTCCCAGATAATTAAACGTCGGAAGTTTGGGCATGCGTCCCACCCCGGTTATCCTGTTCACCAGTTCCTGAAGACCCTTTTTATCGGCAGAAAGACCAGTGAGGTCGATCACGACATACCCAAGTCCCATATCTTTTAGCTCCTCTAGGTAGGGAAGCAGCGAAAACGGACGAATGGAAAACGTCTGCGTTCCAGACTCTTTTTTTCGTATGACTAAGGACTCATGTTTAGGACTGACAAAGACGCGGTCATAGTTGAAATGATCCGCCGCCATCCTGGTAGTGAACAGTGGTGGCGCACCGTAAACCGTAAGTCCCGGTCGTGGTAAAGGAACCGAAACCTGCCCTTTTTTTTCAAACCGACCGTATTCTCTCCGATACCCTGCAAGAAGGTTTCGCAGACTTACACGGTCCAATTCAACAGCAACCTGTACCGCTTCGAGTCCCAAGCGACCGGCAATCCTTATGGCCTGATCATTCATCAGGTTGAGGGTATAATCGCCGAACAGATGCACCCGTTCCTTGCCGAATAAAGATATCTGGCTGAGATGACCGATCTGGAAGCTTCTAAATCCGGATCGGATCAATGGTTCCACAAGATGCTGTATCCGGCCTGCTTCGGCTCCAACCAACACAGGCGGCAGGGCCCAGATGATCTTCTTTGCCTGTCGACCAAGATGCTGTCTGATCCGTCCGGCCTGGGCGGCTGTTTTTTTATCCAACGTCAATACCAGACGATCGGGCATCAAAGGGAGTTTGCCAAGGATCAGGCCGGACGAATCGGTTTTCAACCACCATTCCGGAAAGACACTCTGACTATCTCCTCTTCGCCGAGGGGATAGTCCCCTTGCCTTTCGCCTTATATTCTCCGATTCGCGTTCCCCTTTATCACCCGGTGCAACGCTTGCCTGCATAGTTCGGATACGATTTGCAAGTTTTCGTCTGCTTTTTTCAAGTTCACGCTTTACTGCATCCGTCTTTAAAGACGGCTCCGTCGAATTCCCGGGCTGGACATCTATTTTATAGAGCTCGACTTTACCGCCCTTAAGGGTATTCGCGTTATCGGGCAACAAAATCGCGGCAGAACTCCCGGCGCAGGCATGTTCTACCCTGCGGCCTTCTACTTGAATCCCTTTCAGGCGAAAGGCCAGTCGCTCACCCGAAGCCTCGAAATGGAGACGAAGTCTGTCCCCCACTGCAATCGGCTCTTTGAGCCGGATAACTCCGGAGAGTGTCTCACTCTGTCTGCCGATGGATTTCATTCGGCCAAGATGCAGACCTGTGTTTCCGGAATAATAGGGTGATATCCCATCTTTTGGCCGGGGGGTAAAAAAGTAACCTGATGCAACGGTGCGCCCCATTGCTCTTTGGACCAGACCTTTCGCCTCTGGCAGTGCTGCCTCGAAATCATTTGCATCCAGTACTGTTCTATAGGCCTTCACTACATGGGAGACGTAATGGGCCGAACGCAGCCTGCCCTCGATTTTCAAGGAGGCGATACCGATGCGTGTCAATTCGGGGACGACCTCAAGGCCACTGAGATCGTTCATTGAAAACAGGTAAGTCCCGCCTTTTGCTTTGTCTTTCCTGGCGCCTTTAGTCTGCCAGTTGTATCGCCTGCGGCACGGCTGCACACAACGGCCGCGCAGGCCGCTCTTTCCGCCCAGGTAGGAGGAAAAAAGACAGAGGCCGGAATAGGAAAAACACATGGCACCATGGATGAAGACCTCCAGCTGCACATCGGTGTGCCTGGCGATGGCCGAGATTTCTTTTACGGTCAACTCCCTGGCCAGGACCACACGGCTGCATCCGAGAGCGGCAAGGGTTCGTACCGCATCGGCATTATGGGCAAGCATCAGGGTTGAGGCATGAAAAGAAAGACCTGGAAAATACTCATGTATCAGGTTGATAAGGCCCAGATCCTGGACAATGAGCGCGTCCGGTTCCAGGGTTTCTAAAAGTGTCAGGCTCTCGAGGACTTTTGGTAGCTCCTGTTCCAGGATCAGGCTGTTGGCAGCGACGTACAATTTCTTTCCCCGTGCATGGCAGAACCTGATCATTGCCCCGATTTCTTCAAGTTTCAAGTCGCGGGCCAGATTTCTTGCATTGAGTTCGGGAGCACCGACATAAACGGCGTCGGCGCCGGCTTCTAATGCCGCATAAAAATTGTCAGAATTTCCGACCGGAGCCAGGAGTTCCATCACTATCGTTCGATCACAACCTGATCGATGCCACCATGTTCTTGAAGCATCACCTGGATACGTTCATCGGCCAGGACGGTTGTCGCCAGCCCGACAAAATCCGGTTGGATGGGCAACTCTCTTCCTCCTCGATCGACCAAAACGGCCAGTTGAACCGAATGTGGACGGCCGTAGTCCATCAATGCATCCATGGCGGCCCGGATGGTTCGGCCGGTAAAGATGACATCATCCACCAGGATGAGATCACTGCCTTCTACGTCAAACGAAATATTCGTCCTTTTCACCAAAGGATTTTGCGCGATAAGGCTCCAATCATCACGGTACAGGTTGATATCGAGACTGCCAGAAAGTACCTTGACATTCCCCTGCTCCATAATGATCGCCCCTATCCTGTCGGCAAGATAGACACCGCAGGTATGAATACCGACGATGGCCAGTTGTTTGGCCGATTGGTTCTTCTCTAAGATCTGAAGTGCTATCCTCTTCTGGGCAAGCTCCATGTCCTGAGACGTCATGATAACACGTTTTCCTGCACTCACTTCTTCACTCGCTCCCAAAAATAGTCAATTCCCAGCCTGTCTACTCGGTTGATGGCCTCCGGAAAGGCCTCACATTCCTTGGCAAAAACCTTGGCTGCAATCTCGTCGACGGTATCGTCATACTCAATATCGACACTCTTTTGCAATATGATCGGACCATGGTCGTACTGTTCGTCGGCAAAATGGACCGTACATCCACTGACCGTGCAACCCCGTTCCTTGACCGCCCTATGCACCCGAGAACCGTAAAAACCACTGCCGCAAAAACAAGGAATCAATGCCGGATGGATATTGATTACCGCCCTGGCCAAGGACTTTGGCGGTTCATACAATTTCAAATATCCGGCAAGACAGACGATATCGATAGCATAGTCTTGCAAAATGGCATTTGTTGCATCGCTGCCCACTGCATGAAAGGCAGGATACCCATAGTCTTTGGCCTTCTGCAAACCGAGAGCGCTTTTTGTATTGGAGATCACCACCTGAATTTTACCGGAAAGGGTCCCCGCAGCAATCCTTTCATGAAAATTGTCAAGCGTCCTGCCGCTGCCCGACAGGAGAACAGCCATATTCAACATATTATGCTCCTGTGAAATAGGGATTGGTCTTTATGTCGACCCGGTTCAGCCATTGGGATATTCTGGTATCGTAATAGGAAGTCAAGGCAAAGACTTTGGTTGCCAGATAAAACCTGGTTTCAAGAAGTGTATTCCCCAGATCCTTAATCTCCGCCAGCACCCTTGGATAATCTGACGGGTCAACGATAACTGTAACATCCTGAAAATTCTTTGCCGATGCCCGCAAAAGAGTCGGTCCGCCGATATCGATATTTTCAATGGCATCGGCCAGACTGCAGTTCGGATCCGCCACGGTCTTTTCAAAAGCATAAAGATTGACGGCCACCAGATCAATATCCTTCAGACCCTGTTCAGCACATTGCCTCTGGTGATCCGCATTGCCCCGCTGGTTGAGTATACCACCGTGGACTTTAGGATGCAGTGTCTTGACCCTCCCATCCAACATCTCTGGAAATCCTGTGAATTCAGAGACATCCACAACATCAACACCGGCCTCCCGAATTTTCTTCGCGGTTCCGCCGGTGGAAAGTATTTCAATTCCCAAGACGGCAAGTTCTTTTGCAAAACCATCGATTCCGGATTTGTCGGTCAGGCTAATCAAAGCTCTCTCAATTTTTTTCACTCCTTTCCTCCTTTTCCTTTAATAATTGTAATGCAGATCCCTTGCTGTAGTACAACCGGATACGTTCAATCTTTTCTCGTAAATTCTCTGATTTTTCTTCTATCCCGCTTGCTCGGTCGTCCCGTGGGTGAGGGACCGGCCTGCATCTTTCTGATATCGCGTTGTTCCTCGCGCGCCTTGATACTTTCTTCGGATTCCTCGTAGAGCAGACGGGCTTGAACGGCTGGCCCTCTTCTACCGGATACAGCCAGAACCGTCACAATAAAGGTCACCGTCTCCCGCGTAATTTGCAGTACATCTCCCACATGTACTGTCCTTGCCGGTTTTATACGCTGACCGTTGACATGAACCTTGCCACCGGCCACAGCCTGTGAGGCCATGGAACGGGTTTTGAAAAAACGTGCCGCCCATAACCATTTATCCAGACGAATTTTTTCTTCGGCTGTATCCATATTGTACCCAAGAGCTACAAGCTTTCAGTCTGCCTGTTTTCATTCCAATCGGGAAGAATTTATTAGATTACACCGAAACTGGAAGAAAAGCATGAAAAATAACCCTGATCTTATATGACCTCCTCAAGACCTTCCCCTGCATGAAAAGAGCCTTGTATAACCAATTAAAAAAGAGTATTACATCCCTGCCGATGTCCAGCATTCATTGCACAAAGAGGTACGGGATCGCCCTCAGATTCTTTTTAGGATAAACAGGGCCAATACGACAGATTAACAAAATATAACCCGACATTGTACATCCATGTCCAAAAACATCCAGGTTGTAGGTATTAACAACATCCAGATTCCTATTCGGGTCAGGGAAAGGAACGGCGGTTTTCAAAACACCGTGGGAACCGTGAGCCTCCAGGTCAGTATGCCTGGTGAGAGAAGAGGGAGCTGTGTTACCGTTTTTACTTCCGCCCTCAATAAATATATGGATGCTATCAGCATTAATAACTTCTCAAAGCTGTTACAGGAAGTAAAGGAAACATTAAATGCTGAACGTGCCGAGCTCAAAATGGATTTCCCGTATTTCATTGAAAAAAAGGCGCCGGTAACAGGGACTCGCAGTCTTATGGAATACCGTTGCACTTTCACCGATGGAACCGGTGCCGATGAAGATTTTGTTCTCTCTGTCCAGGTGCCGGTTACCACTCTTTGTCCTTGTTCAAAAGAGATCAGCGAAGCGGGGGCACACAATCAACGCGCCGAGGTAAGCCTGAATGTAAAGTTCAGCAAATTTATCTGGGTTGAAGACCTGATCGAGATGATCGAACAATCGGCTTCCTGCGAACTCTACTCACTTCTAAAACGCCCCGATGAAAAATTCGTTACCGAGCAGGCCTACAAAAACCCGATGTTTGTTGAGGACGTGGTGAGAAAAGTAGCGGTAACAGCCTTAAACCATCCGGATATCACCTGGTTTTCCGCCGGAGTCGAAAGTTTCGAATCCATTCATAAACACAGCGCCTATGCCTATGTCGACAGCAGCGAACTCATAGGGAACAATCTAAAAAAGTAACATCCGGTTCCATTTTTTTGCCCCACCTTTCTAACTGCTACTATTCATTGGGATCTCGGTCCCATCTACAAGGGCACATTCAGCACAACTTACCCACGCCATCCCCTTCCATCGGCACACCTCACTCAAAAAGAAGAGCAGCTGCATTGAAAAATTGGACATGATTTTTTTGCTTTGATAGGCTTATAGCGATGGGATTTCATTTTATCCTTTATCGTGTTGTTTCCCTTTTATATTCATACCCCACAATACTCCATATTTTTTGAACTCCGGTCATCAAAGAGGGCAATACGATTAGGCAACGAATACACTGTTATTGATAAAAAGGAGACTTCGTTTTGCTAGGTAGACAGGCTATACTCATTGTTGATGATACCCGGGAAAATCACAATTCCGTTGAGCAGCTCCTGAAAAAAATCTCCTGTGATATTACTAGAGTCGAAAATATTCACGAGGCTGAAACAGTTTTGAATCAACGCGATTTCTCTCTAGCGGTTCTCAATATCCAATCGCTCGGGGCGACCGGATATAGCCTGGCGGAATCTTTACGCAGCAAGGAAAAGAGCAAAAATTTGCCGATCATCATTTTATCAGACATTCAGAGTGAGGATCTCATCCGATTTAAGGGATTTGACAAAGGATCGGTTGATTTCCTGCCAAGGCCGTATCATCCTGACATTCTCCTTGGAAAGGTCAAACTCTTTCTGCAAATGGAAGTACAAAACGCCCAGTTGATACAATATAAAGCTCGACTCAATGAGGCAGACGATTATCTGCAGGCTAAACGCCTGGAGAGGACCGCTAAACTTGAAGAAACCATAAAGACCTTACGCTCGGAGATTAAAAAGAGGAAACTTGCGGAACGGGATATGCTCCAGGCTAAAAAGGAGTGGCAGGAAATTTTCGAGGCCATCAGCCATATGACGATGATTGTAAACAAGCACTATACCATCACAGCAGCCAACCGGGCCACTCAGGAACACCTCGGCATGCCGCTGGAAAACATCCTGGGCCGTAAATGTTATGAAATCTTTCATCATTCCGATCAACCATCACATATATGTCCGGCCTCACAAATTCTTCTTCAAGATGACCGCCAGGTGAAAGTTTCCGAGGTGGAAATTAGCGGAAAAACCTATATCATTTCCTGTACACCTGTCTACAATGACGCCGGAGAACTGGATAAAATCATCCATATTGCAACCGATATCTCCAAACAAAAGCAACTGCAAAAAGAGTTGATACAATCCCATAAAATGGAGGCCATAGGCTCTCTGGCAGGTGGAATAGCTCACGATTTCAATAATATTCTTTCAGCCGTGTTGGGATATACCGAACTCTCCCTTGGCAGTGTAGAAAAAGGCTCGGAACTGGAAGAAGACCTTCTCCAAGTGCATGCAGCAGGAATTCGAGCCAAAGACTTAGTAAAACAAATACTAAATTTCGCACGAAAATCAGACGAAGGGCCACAAGCGGTCCGACTCGATATCGTTGCCAAAGAGGCGGTCAAATTCCTTCGCTCCACCCTCCCTACGACCATAGAGATCAAACAGGCCATAACAAGCACTTCCACTATTATGGCAAATCCCATTAAGATCCACCAATTGATCATGAACCTCTGTACAAATGCCGCCCATGCCATGAGTGACAGCGGCATTTTAGGTATTTCACTCAAAGATGTGGTTCTGGAAAAAAAAGATCTGCCTGCCTGGCAAAATTTGCCGCCCGGTGAGTACCAGAAGCTTGAAATATCGGATACAGGAAGTGGTATTCATCCTGACATCATCGACAAGATATTCCTCCCCTATTTCACTACGAAAGGGATCCATGAAGGCACGGGCATCGGACTTTCAATGGCGCAGAACATCGTCAAAGAATATGAAGGGGCCATTTCTGTTGTGAGTGAACCTGGCCAAGGAGCTCATTTTACGGTTCTTCTTCCGATTAAAGACAGCAATGAGGAGAAAGAACATGTTGAAGAGTTGCAGATCAGTGCGCCAGGCAAGGAATGCATTCTGGTCGTAGACGATGAACCGGCTATCTGCAAACTCGTGGCTCGAATTTTGGAAGGAAACGGCTATAAAGTAAAATTCGAATCGAACAGCGAGGCAGCATACGCCCTTTTTGCCAATCAACCCGAGATCTTTGATCTTGTTATTACCGATTTGACCATGCCGAAGATTCCAGGGGATATCCTAACTCAAAAAATCAAAGCGCTCAGAAAAGATATCCCGGTTATACTTGCCACCGGATACAGCAAAAAGATATCAGATCAGCAGGCTGACGGACTTGGTGTCAAGGACCTCATCATCAAACCGTATGAAAAGAAATCACTTCTGGAGGCTGTTCGAAAAGCGCTTGAAAGAAGAAAAATCAGCCACGGAGGAATTGGTTGAGTGGAGACGGATAAAGACGGAGAAAATAACGTCCGAAAATCTAACAGCTCTCAATCCGGACCAATTATCTTCCCACCATGTAGTTGTTATCGGCATGGGCAAAATGTATACTGCAGGAAAGCAGAACCACCTTCAGGTATACACAGACCGGCACCAAACTCTTTTTTATTTCAAGATGTTCTATCTAATCATTATGAAAAATGCCTGCAATTTCGTTGTTTCGGCCCGGTATATTCCTGCTCATCTGCCAACGGATAAGATCACGATGTCCCCTGCCAAAGCAAGGATAAGCCCCTGTTTGCTCCTTTCGGCCATTGTGAGCATCCTCTTTCTATTATTCTTCAGCATACCGGTGCAAGCGGGCAACCCCACTGCAAAACCTCCTTTGATCGTGCGGGTCGGCGCCTATGAGAACAACCCCAAGATTTATACCGACAAATCAGGCAATATTGTCGGCCTTTTCCCTGACGTTCTCGACGACATTGCCAGAAAGGAAGGATGGCAGATCCAATATGTCCACGGCAGCTGGACCGAATGTCTAAATCGTTTGAAAACAAATGAGATCGACATGATGGTCGATGTTGCCTATTCGAAAAAAAGAGCGCAGGATTTTGCCTTCAACAACGAAACCTTTCTGGTAAACTGGGCCACTGTATACTCATCGAAGAACGAACATGTTGATTCATTGGTCGATCTCAAAGGTAAAAAAGTTGCCGTCATGAAAGGCAGTATTCATACCGAAGGTGAAGGCGGAATTATAAATTTGCTGGCAAGATTTGACATCCCCTGCACATATATCAAGGTGGAAAGTTATGCCGACGTCTTCCGGCTGGTTTCCACCAACAAGGCAGATGTCGGGGTTGTGAATAGAATCTTCGGCTCTGTAGTTGCAAAGGACTATCATGTTGAAAAAACACCGATAATTTTTAATCCAAGTCATTTAAAATTCGCCTTTCCGAAAAATTCTCCTCTCACCCAGGTCCTGATCGCCGGAATAGACCGCGACCTGCGGGAATTAAAGAAAGCTCCCGATTCAATTTACAACAGAGCCCTTTATGTCTATCTCTCCGGGCTTCCCAGGGAGGCCATTTACGTCGGTCGGGGGATGGGGACTTCGAGCCAAAAAATTGTTCTAACAGAGTCCCAGGAGAAATGGATCAAAGAGCATCCGGTTATCCGGGTTGGCATCGATCCTGAATTTGCCCCGTTCGAATTTTTCAGTCCTCAAGGGCAGTACAGAGGCATTGCCTCCGACTACGTCAGAATTTTAAACGAGCGACTCGGCCTCAACCTCCAGGTGGTAAAAAATCTCACCTGGCCTCAGGTCGTGGCCAAGGTGGATAAAAAAGAAATCGATGTCCTCTCCTGCATAGGTATTACCAAGGAAAGAAAAAAGAACCTCTTGTTTTCCAGGTCGTATATTAATTTTCATCGCGTTATTATATCCAGACTCAATGAGCCCTTTGTGACAGGAATAAACGATCTCGAGGATGCAAAAGTCGCCGTTCAACAAAACAGTTCCCACGAAGGCTATCTCCGCGAACACACCAATATAAAACCTATCGCATACCAAACCCTGAAGGAGGCTCTCTCGGCAGTCTCTGACGGTCAAGCCAGATATTTTGTCGGAAATATCGCCTCTTCGACGTACTGGATAAGAAAGCTCAACCTGACCAATCTCAAAGTAGCCGCTCCTGTCTCATCCGAGATCCAGAATCTCTATTTCGGCATTCGCAGTGATTGGCCGGAGCTGGTCTCCATCATCAACAAAGGTCTGGCATCAATCAATCAAGACGAAGAGAACACTATTCGAAAAAAATGGGTCAACGTAGAGTATGCTCCGGGCTTATCCCCACGTCTGGTTTTCAATTATGCCCTGCAAATTGCAGGAGGCGTGCTGATCATGTTTATGCTGTTCCTGGCATGGAATTACAGGTTGAAGAGAGAGATCAACAAGAGAATCGTTATTGAAAAAAAGTTGCACAAGGCAAATGTAGATCTCAAAAACCTTGACCGTTTGAAAAGCATGTTCATAGCTTCTATGAGCCATGAACTTCGAACCCCGCTCAACTCAATAATCGGTTTTACCGGAATTATCCTCCAAGGAATGACCGGCCCGCTTAATGACAAACAGAAGGATCACCTTAGTCGCGTCTACAATTCCTCCAAACATCTTCTTGCCCTTATAACCGATGTTATCGATATCTCAAAAATCGAGGCCGGACGGATTGATATTTTCCCTGAGGAAGTTCTGCTTGCAGAAATTGTCGAAGAAGCAGCCGTTAACATTCAGCCGCAACTCAAGGTAAAAAACTTGTCTCTTGATATATCCATCCCCCATGACCTGGTATTGCTTACCGACAGGAAGCGTCTATTACAGTGTATTATCAACTACCTAAGTAATGCGGTCAAGTTTACTGAAGCAGGAGGCATTCGTCTTGTCGCCGAAAGAAAGGATGAAACAGCTGAAATCCGGGTCAGCGATACGGGTATCGGCATCCCGGAAAAAGACATGGGAAAACTTTTTGAGGCCTTCGAACGGCTTGACACACATTTACGGGTCAAGGCCGGAGGCACCGGCCTTGGTCTGTACCTGACCAAAAAACTGGTAACCGAAATACTCGGTGGTGAGATATTTGTTACGAGCAAAGAGGGTGAAGGAAGCACATTCGGGCTATGCATTCCAATGAGACATACAGCGCCGGAGGCCCTGCAAGAAGTGAGAGAAGAGGCAACATCATGAAAAAAGTATTGGTCATCGAAGACAATGAAGACAACATGGAACTGATCACTTTTATCCTGGAGGCCGGCAATTTTGAGACGATCCGTGCCGAAACAGGACAACAGGGAGTGGCCCTGGCAATTGAGAAACGCCCTGATTTCATAATTCTCGACATCCAGCTTCCTGACATCATGGGAACAGAGGTCTTGAAACAAATCCGGTCTTCTGAAATCGGAAATTCCATTCCTATTATTGCCATGACATCCTTTGCCATGGCAGGAGACCGGAATAAATTACTCAGAGCAGGTTGTGACGGCTATATAGAAAAACCCATAGACCCCGCCCTGGTCATGACCCAGATTCAACAGGTTATTGGTGACATAGCATGAAAACCCTTATTGTCGAAGACACCGAGGACTCACGTGTTCTTCTGGAAACATTTTTCTCAGCCTACGGATACGAAGTGGACAGTGCCGAGAATGGCAAAATTGCACTGGAAAAGGCACGTAGGAATAGACCGGACCTGATCATCTCCGATATTCTTATGCCGGAAATGGATGGGTATGACCTGTGCAGGGCTGTGAAGGAAAACCCGGAACTGAAGTCGATTCCTTTCGTCTTTTACACAGCAACCTATACCGATCCCAACGATGAAAGACTTGCTATGGAATTGGGTGCTTCCAGATTCATTATCAAGCCGATGGAGCCAGATCTCTTCTTTGAGGAAATAAAAAACGTATTGGAAAACCATAAACAGGCGACACTGCCGATTCCGGAAAACCCTTCGGCCAATGAACAGCAATTCCACATAAATCATGCGCAGGCACTCTCCAGGAAGCTTGATGAAAAGATGCAAAAACTCCAAGAGGAGCAACAAAAGCTTAAAACAAGGGAAAGGCAATATCGACGTCTGGTTGAAGTATTACGGGATGATTATTTCTTCTATACCCGTGGAAGCGACGGTACATATTCGTATATCAGCCCATCGATTGAAAATGTTCTGGGCTATACCAGAGAGGAATTTCGTGAATCCCCAAAGGCTTACATCACCGACAATGAAATCAACCCAGATGCCCTGCGTTTTGCAAAAGACGCTCTTAGAGGAATCAAACGACCGCCTTTCGAGATGGAGGTACGGGACAAATCCGGCGAGATACACCGACTGGAGATGACTGAAGATCCGATCCTTGATAAGTACGGCAAGGTCATTGCTGTAGAGGGTATCGCCCATGATATCACCAAAAGCCTGTGGACAGCCAGGGAATTGATCCGGGCTCAGGAGCGACTGCAACATACGCAAAAAATGGAGGCAATCGGCACCCTGGCTGGAGGAATAGCTCATGATTTCAATAACATTCTCACTCCGATTATTGGCTATGCTGAGATGACCCAGCTCAATATCAAAAAGTCAACGGCGGAATGGGAAAACCTGCAGGAAATCATCTCAGCCGGTAATCGAGCTAAAGAGCTGGTCCGTCAGATACTCACCTTTAGCCGGCAGAAGCCACAGGAGAAAAAACCGGTGCATCTCCAATTGCTGATCAAGGAAACCTTGAAACTGTTGCGTTCATCTCTTCCAGCCACCATAGAAATCCGTGAATCCATCGGCAATTGCAACTCCGTATCCGCCGATCCAACCCAGATTCATCAAATCCTGATGAATCTTTTCACCAATGCCTATCATGCCATGCGCGAAACCGGCGGCATTCTGGCTGTTTCTCTTAAAGAGATGGAAATCGGCAAAGAAGACACCTTTGTCCCCTCAACCCTTTCCACCGGCAGATATGCTCGTTTGGAGATCATCGATACCGGAAGGGGGATCGAAAAGAACATCAAGGAAAAGATCTTTGAACCGTATTTTACCACGAAACCCAAAGATGAAGGAACAGGGCTCGGACTGTCGGTGGTCCATGGTATTGTCACCAGCCACGGCGGCTATATAACGGTTTACAGCGAGCCTCAGCAAGGAACGACATTTCATATCTACCTGCCGATTCTAGAAACTATCGACAACCAAAAGACCACCCTGTTGAAGGAAGACATTATAGGGGGCCTTGAACGTATTCTGGTGGTTGATGATGAAGAGACGATCTGCCAACTTGAGGAAAAGCAGCTCACCCATCTCGGCTATCGGGTAACAACTGCAAACAGCGGATCAAAAGCTATTGAGATATTTAAAAAATCTCCACTAGATATAGATCTTGTAGTCACAGACATGACCATGCCGATGATGACCGGAACGGATATGGCGAGAATTCTCCTCGACATCAGACCGAATCTTCCGATTCTGCTCTGTACCGGATTCAGCGAATTGATCGATAGAGAAAAGGCCAACGCCTTGGGACTTAAAGGATATCTCATGAAACCCGTATGCCGGAATGATTTGGCGACCGCAGTCCGTAAAACACTGGACTGCACAAATCTCACAGGAAGCTCCGACAGGTTTTCTTACTAGCCCGGATTCCGGGTCAGTCAGTTACAGAGCATCTGCCTGATTCTCTCGCAAAGAAAGACGATGGATTCGATGTCGAGATGCTCTGTAACGGTTTCGTCGAACATCATTTTCGCCTGAGGTTCAAAATCCTCACCGGGAAGTACATCCCAGAACAACAGGATAACCGGCACTCTCGGCAGTGGAGCAAAGCGAACGGACACGTCGGCAGATCCTCCCAGCTCCGGGACTTGTATTGCCCCTAAAGCCAGTGCCTTCTGTAAAAGCTCCTCTTTTTTACCGGTGAAACGCTCCACCAACGGGTCTTCAACTTGCCCTTTCATGGTCACGGCTTTTGATACAGTATTGGGAAACTCGATAAACCCCTTCCAGTTTCCCCTCGGTTCGGAACAGCCACCCTGCGCCAGGTGATTAAAAACAAAGACCTGTTCCAATCGGCTCAGCTCCGAACCATCCAAACGGGTAACAGTCCTTTCGTCGATAAGAATGTGCTCTGAAAAATACGGCAGCTTTAACATTTTTCCAGACTCGGTTGTCACCACATCGCCGCCGATTCTTCCTGGAAGTTCGGCAAGCTCCATGGAGGCTGCCCTCCTTTTTGCCCACTTCAGCGCCTCTTCCGCTAAATCACGTTTAAGCCATTTTCCCTCGGCATACTGCTCCGCAAGTTCCTTTTCGCAGCGAGCAAGGACATCGGGCGGGATATGAGGGCAATTTTTCAATGGGTGTTTTTCTGAGACGACCATACTGGCAAACGCAAGGCATGTTGGAAACCCGCACTCCCGGCAATTGGTTTTAGGTAGAATCTTACTGTAAAGGGCAACAACGGAAAGGGCCATTTTTCAACCTTTTTATTCTCGTGCAAAATTTTACGTTTATTGCAAATAAGCAGATCTGCCTGTCATGAGACAATGTAACCATTCGATTTATCGCATCACCTTTGTATGCATATTTTTAGATAATCTTCTCTACAGGATAAGATTGCTTTCATGAGCATTGTATCATAATGTAGACATGATTTGGAATGATGCGCTATCCACCCCCTAAATAAAGTCAAAGAAATGGAACTGACCCTGCTCTTTTTTTTCATCATAGTCTGTCTTACCGCTGTTATTTTCATTCTCTGGAGGCGGGCGTCCAGCCGCAGATCTCTTCCCTGCCCCGCCTGGTTGAGTTGGCTTGTAGAATTGGACAATCCTTTTGCCAGGACGAACAGGGCCGCAACCATCATCGAGCATCTGGCCCTGCAACCGGAAATGTCCGTATTGGATTTCGGTTGTGGTCCAGGCAGAGTTAGCATTCCACTTGCCCGGGCCGTTGGTGGCAAGGGAAAGGTTGTGGCCATGGATATCCAACCAGCAATGCTGGAAAAAGCGCAGAACAAAGCTCGGGACGCAGCTCTTGACAATATCGAGTTTCTCCATGCCGGAGCGGGTGAAGGCAAGATTGGACAACATCGATTCGACCGTGCCGTGATGGTGACCGTACTGGGTGAGATACCGGAGAAGGAAACGGCACTTCAAGAGGTGTATGCGGCCCTCAAACCGGGAGGAATCCTCTCGATCACAGAGATTATCTTCGATCCCCACTTTCAAAAACGTGCGACAGTTTCACAAATAGCAGATAAAGTGGGTTTTCAGGAAAAGGCTTTTTGGGGTAACCGATTGGCCTATACTTTAAACCTTAAAAAGCCCGAACCGGAAATTTGAAACAAATCATGGAGGTCACATGTCCGATCTGAGCCGGCAAAAAATCGATCAGAGTATCAAAGACAGGAAAGAGCTCTACCTTACTTTCCTCAAAAATGCCAAAACCTATAGACCGCTGCTTGAACTGGAAGAAAAAGCATTCAGCGACGGGGCCTTGACAAAAAAGGCGAAGGAGTTGATGGCACTGTCTATATCTATCGTAACCAAGTGTGAACCGTGCATGGAATGGCATCTCGATCAGGCTTTGCAGGCAGGTGCGGGTGACAGTGAAATCTTCGAGACCATTGATGTCGCCATTGAGATGGGCGGCGGCCAAGCTGCCGCATACGCCCGGTTCGTGGTAAAGGCTTTGGAATATTTTAGAAATTAACTAGTTTCCATCCGAAAACGGCGCTTTTCACCTAACTCGTCGTTGCGCTCAAAGTTTTATCCTCGGAGGTAAGCACCCTCCGGGTATATACACCCTTCAGGCATAAACTTCGACTCCGGTATCAAATATATGCCTGCGGTAAAATTCTTCGCGCGTCTAGATTTAGAAGAAAATATCTCGTTTCGGGACGAAAACTAACCAGATTAGATAGCTCTGAGGGTTTTCCTTCGGATAAAATGACCATGGAATTGATAGATACCCACTGCCATCTCGATATCACGATGTTCGCGGAAAAGTTCGACTTCTTGCTTAACAGGGCAAGGGACGTCGGAGTAGGTGGAATGGTTCTGCCGGGAGTAGACGAGGACGGATGGAGCAGGATGATTGGTCTGTGCAAAGAAAACATCGGACTGTTTGCCGCCCCGGGACTGCACCCGATGTATCTTTCCCTGCATCGGCCACAACATCTGGAAGTGCTTGAAAAGCTGACACAAAGCGAAAAAGTGGTTGCCCTAGGTGAAATCGGCCTTGACTACTATATCGAAGGACTCGATAAAAAAGCACAACAGGACCTCTTCGAGAAGCAGTTGAAAATTGCGCAAAAGGCGCATCTGCCGGTACTTCTTCATGTCCGCAAGGCTCACGATCAGGTGCTTGCGACCCTTAGGGCCAAACACTTTTCCCATGGAGGTCTGGTGCACGCTTTCAACGGCAGTTATCAGCAGGCCACGCAATATATCAAACTGGGCTTCGGTATCAGTATATGCGGTACGGTTACCTACGACAGGGCAAAAAAAATCCGGGGTATCGCCGTTGAATTACCAAAGCAGTCATTGGTCCTGGAAACCGATGCCCCGGACCTACCTTTGGCTGACCGCAGGGGCAAGAACAATCTACCGGAATACCTGCCGGAAATCCTTGAGACACTGGCCTGGTTACGCAACGAACCTATCGAGGAAACAGCCTGTTATACCACAGCAAACGCCAAGCGTATTCTTGGGCTTTCCATTTGATGTCCTGTATCTCAGACATGGAGTATTTTCACGGCAAAAAGGAGGAAAGAACACAAAAAGACCATGGATACATTGACGAACCGGCAGCAGATAATCTTACTTCTACAAAAAGAAAATCTCGGAGCAAGGGAGCTCTCCCAGGCAATTGGTCTTCCGGAAAAAGAAATTTACAACCACCTGGAGCACATTGGCAAAACCGTCCGCCGGCAGGGCCTGCACCTGAAATCGGCCCCGGGTCCTGTCTGTCTAGCCTGCGGATACGACTTCAAAAAGCGACAACGCCTTACACCTCCAGGACGATGTCCCAGATGCCGGGCAACACATATTTCTGAAGCACTTTTTTGCTTGGTGCCGGTTTCTTAGCTTCAGAGTTCTCAGACGAGTTTTCATATGAGCCGCTTGCAAAATGGTCTTCTTGGAGTCTCGCCGGCTCGCTTACCGGCCCAAATCCGCGTTATGCTCAAAATTTTATCCTCGGAGGTAAGCACCCTGCGGGTATATACACCCTTCAGGCATAAACTTCGACTCCGATACCACTTATATGCCTGCATTAAAATTTTTCGCATGCCTTGATTTTTAACCGGTAAGCGTAGACTCCGAGAATCCTCATTTTGCAAAAGGCTCAGATATAAAAAAGAGATTGGTAAAATGGGAGTAGCCCAGACGGCGTCCTCTTCTTCATAATTGGCAATGAACAGCGCATATGCTTGTTCATTGCCAAAAATTTCGAACCTAACATCACCTGAACTGATGGGAAATCCGGGCTAGTGGTAACCAGAATAAATTTTATAAGCGAAACGCCTGCATCTTGGCCATCTCGATTGCCAACTGGGAACGTGCATTTGCATCTTTGGGAAGATCTTTTTCTTTACACCACTGAGGAAAGGTCTCAGGATCGATAAATACCTTAATCACCTGATCGCCTGCAGCTTCCACCTCGGTCTTTTTTTCCTCTGCTCGCATCAACCATTCCTCAAAGGTCGGGGGCAACTGATCGGCATCATCAAAAATCGTGAGCAGGTGCGAATAATCTTCCTCTTTGTACCACACCATAGCCTGAAGCATCGGTTGGCGAGCTGTCTCCTGCCTCTGCTTCTGCGTCTCCTTCAACTTGGCTACGGTCTTGCCGGAGCCGATCCCTGCTTTTTTTCTTGTCATACTTCTCCTCTTTCTTCTAATCTCTTTATCCAAACAGTCTGCAAGATCCGCAAACGACAAAAGATAACATCATATCTGATGCCTCTAGGCAAGAAAACAAAATTGCACGATACCTTGCATAAAAATCGGCCTTGAAAAAATGAACCCTTCTTTTTCAAGGCCCAGCCCTCAACATTGACGGGATTTCCGAGACTCTTTCTTTTTAGGCTGCCTTGAATAATTAGATTTCTCGGAGTCTACGCTTACCGGTCCAAGATCAAGAAGCGTGGAAAAATTTTACCAGAGGCATATACATAATATTCCGAGGATAAAATCTTTCCGCGCAACGATTAGATTGGACAAAAAGGCAATTTTTCAAGATTGCCTTTATTTAAAAAGGTTCAGATACTTCCCATAGCCGTCCTCCGCCAGCTTGTCTTTGGGAATGAAGCGCAAGGCAGCCGAATTGATGCAGTAACGCAGGTGGGTTGGAGGAGGCCCGTCATCGAAGACATGACCGAGATGGGAGTTGCCTTTCCGACTGAGGACCTCGGTTCTGACCGTGAAAAAGCTTCTGTCCTCACGCTCGACTATGTTGTCTTTATCAACGGGTTTGGTAAAGCTTGGCCACCCGGTTCCGGATTCAAATTTATCCGTAGAACTGAAGAGCGGTTCCCCTGAGACGATGTCCACATACAACCCAGCCTTATGATTGTTCCAGTAGGCGTTGTGGAAAGGCGGTTCCGTTCCCCCTTCCTGAGTTACCTTATACTGGAGAGGGGTCAATCTCTCTTTCAGGTTCATCTCTTTGGGATTTCCCGAAAGATCGAGATGAACGCCTTTCCAGATCTTGTCCAGATAATCATCCCGTCCGGAACGCGATCGGTAATAAAAGTAACGTATCGGATTCTTCTTGTAATAATCCTGATGATACTCCTCGGCCTTCCAGAACTTCGGGGCATCGAGAATAGGTGTGACAATCGGCTTTTTAAAGACACCGCTGTTTTCTGCCTCTTTCTTCGAAGCCTCGGCAAGACGTCTCTGCTCGTTATTGTAGACAAATATTGCAGAGATATAGGCATGCCCCCGATCCACGAACTGACCGCCGGGATCGGTGGGATTGATCTGATGCCAGAAGGTATTGAGCAGCCTGCCGTAGGTAATCTTTTGGGGGTCATACACAATTTGTACCACCTCAATATGTCCACCTTCAGCATAGTTGTGATAGGTCGGGTTTTCCGTGGTACCTCCGGCGTAGCCGTCGGTAACAGAAATTACACCGTCCAGCTTTTCAAACGGCTCCGTCATGCACCAGAAACAGCCGCCGGCAAACAGTGCTTTTTGATAGCCACCAGGTGTTGCATCCATTTTATCCGAACTCGCCCGCACAGTGGCGAGGCCGGCGACAGCTATAAGACAAAGTGTTGCAATTATAGTTGAAAGTAAGATTTTCATACTGTCCTCCATTTTCAACGGTTGCCGTCCGGACTTTGTAGTTGCCTGTCGGGCGGCACTGTCTGTATATATGTTCCTGCTTTTTTCAACAGGTTTTCCAATTGATGTATGTCTGTTTTCTCCACATCATAGGTTACGCGATCAACTTCCGAAAATCCGAGCCATCCCTTTTCGACATTGATCACCCCAGGCCGCCCGTACAGGGCGTCTGCACCGACGTCGAATCAGCCGACAACAAATGTTGTAGTGGCCTGCGTTGCCGCGGCCGTTTGATATGGAAAGCCGATCAGCGCCACGAGCAATGCAATCGGCAATATTACGGTCAAGGCTGCTCTTTTCATGACATTCTCCTTATTCTTTTCACCTTTGATTCCATGCCATCATAGACAAACATTGTTCATCAAAGGGGTTAGAATCCATCAGGTATTTGCCTGGAGTTCATTTATTCATACTGTCCTGATTCATGGTATCGGACTTCATGGTATTCATCGTGTCCTTCTTCATAGTATCGGACTTCATGGTATCCATTGTATCCTTCTTCATGGTATTGGACTTCATGGTTTTCATCTCACCTTTGTTCATGGAATCCGTCTGCATGCTGTCTTTAGCCATCGTATCCTTACTCATGGTACCGGAATGCATGGTATCGGTCTTAGGACTCATCGTGTCCATACTGTTCTGTCCTGCACATCCAATAGATAAAAGTGCGAATGTCAGGGCAACGACTGCGGTTGATAAGAAAGCAATCATCTTTTTCATGACGTATCTCCTTGTAATAAGGTTTTTGAGGATGAAGGCATTTCGTCCTCGTTGCCTTAACCTTAAGGCCGTCTTGTAAAGGGAGATTAACGCCAATGTAAAGATCAGGTAAAGATCAAGGTATTTTAAAATCTTGTTGTTCTTTACTATCTTACTGTAATTTATAATTTTAATGGTTCGACGTAAGACATACAACATGCGAAGAAGCTTTCTAATCCTAGATTTTCATGACGATATGGAAACCTTCTCGTCGGGCAGGGAAAACCAGATGCAGGTGCGGCCATCGGCGCTTTCGGCTCCGACCCGACCGCCATGGGCTTCGATCAACTCCTTGGTGATGGCCAGACCAATTCCTGCTCCGCCGACATCACGGGAACGGGAACGATCGATCCGGAAGAAGCGCTCAAAGATGTAAGGCAGGTCCGCTTGAGGGATTACCGGTCCACTGTTACAGAACCTGACCTCGGTACGTCTTCCATCGCGCCTGCTGGAAATGGAGATATCCCCGTTTACCAGCGTGTATTTGACACTGTTATCAAGAAGATTACGAACAGCCTGGAGAAACTTGTCACGGTCGGCATGGACGACGGCGGCATCTTCTGGAAAATTCTTGGCAACCTTAATGTGTTTTTCTTCAAGAGCAGGGCGATAGAGGGGCAGGAGGTCTTCTATCTGATCTGATATTATGAGATTCTCCCGCTTCAGATAGAGTCTTGCAGCCTCGGCGCGGGAGAGCTGCTGCAGGTTATCTACCAATTTGACCAAGCGCATGGTCTCCTTTTCCAGCAGTTTCAAGGTATCCGTCGATGGAGCAATAACCTGGTCGTTCACAGCCTCCAGATACCCACGTAGATTGGTAAGCGGTGTCCGCAGTTCATGAGCGACATCGGCAACCATGTTTTTCCTGAGTTGTTCTATATGCTCCAGACTGTCGGCCATACTGTTGAACGATTTCCCCAATTGCCCTACCTCATCAGAGCTTTCGATATCCACCCGGACCGTAAAATCCCCCGCAGCTATGTCACGCGAGACGGCACTCATTTGCGAGAGAGGCTTGAGCACTTTGCGTGTCAAAAGATAACTAAGTATAAATGCGAGAAAAAGAGCGGCAAGACTTGCCCAGATCAAATAGTAATGGATAGAAGAAAGAAACATCCGATGGATGGCAGTAGGCTCAATCTCGTATTTTTTCATGAGTGCCATAAAATATCCGGCTGCCAGCTGATCGATGGCCAGCCATATTACCAGGATGATAATGGCGATAACCGGCACCACATTAATCAGAAGGAGCTTCCAGAGCAGACGATCCTTTATCCTGATCATGGTACCTCCTGATCGGTAAAGGCATAACCGAAACCACGGACCGTCAGGATATAACGTGGTTTTGAAGGTTGTTCTTCAATCTTTTGCCGGAGCTTGCCGATATGAACGTCGACAACCCGGTCGATCACGATTTCCCCATGCTGATAAAAGACATCGAGGAGTTCGTTACGCGAGAAAACCCTTCCCGGAGCCTGCATCAGGGTCTGGAGCAGTTTGTACTCCGACGCGGTAAGATTGATCGTCTGTTCATTAAGACTGACCTTATGTTTTCCCAGGTCCATCACAAGCCTGCCGCAGACCAACGTTTCTTCTGTTCCAACAGGGATTGGATGAAATCGGCGCAGTATGGCCTTGACCCGCGCCACAAGTTCCCGTGGGCTGAAAGGTTTCACCACATAATCGTCAGCTCCCAGAGACAACCCGGTTACCCGGTCAATCTCCTCTTCCCTTGCGGTCAACATCAAAACCGGAACGTTGGAAAAGGTCCTGAGCTGCCGGCAGACCTCCCAGCCGTCGACTTTGGGCAACATAATATCAAGTATCACAAAACCGGGCTTTCTCTGCCTGGCTATTTGCAGCGCCTTCTCTCCGTCGGCTTCGGTAATTGTCTCATACCCTTCCCGCTCCAGATAGGTTTTGACAAGTGTTGCGGTATTGCCGTCGTCTTCGACTATAAGTATCGGTCCTTCGCAACTAAGCATCGTTACCCTTCTTTCAGTTTTTCCAAAATGGACACATCAAAAGGTTTACTCTTTTCTCCGATATAGATAGATCTGTGCGGGAAGGGAATTTCGATATCGTTCTCATCAAAGGCCAGTTTGATCCGGCGTAAAAACTCACGCCCCACTTCCCATTGCTTAATCGGCTTGGTTCTAATCCGTCCTTTTATCACCACTGCAGAATCACCAAACTTGTCCACACCAAAAATTTCGGGATCCTCCAGCATGGCCTTGCCCAATTTCGTATCCTGGCGCAAGGCCTGACCCACCTCCTTCATGATCCCTATGACCCGATCAGTGTTTTCTTTATAGGCGATACCGATATCGAACACAAAGGCGGACCACTCGTTGGTCATATTGCTCAGGGTGGTTATGGTGCCGTTGGGAAACACATGTACCGTACCGGTAAGGTCACGTAAGATCGTCGTCCGGAATTTGATATTTTCCACCAACCCTCCGGTACCGTTTATAATAGCTACGTCGCCTACCCGGATCTGGTTTTCCAGGATGATGAAAAAACCGGCAATGACATCCCTGATCAGGTTCTGGGCGCCAAAACCTACAGCAACCCCGGCCACACCGGCACTGGCGAGGATAGGCCCTATTTCGACACCGGTCTCTTTTAAGATCATCAGCCCCACCGTCAGCCACAGGAGGAGCAGAACCGCTCTTTTTATCAGATGGACAAGGGTTTCAATTCTCTTTTGCGATTCAGACTTGGGTTCACCGTCCTGTTCGCTTTGCTTTATCAGCCGATGTTCAAGATGTTGTAGAAACTTTTGCAGCAACTTCATGGTGATAAAGGCGAAAAACAGGATTATGACGATCTGCAACCCCCTGGTCACGAGATTTTCCCAAGAAAAATTTTTCAATATATTCTGGAGGATGGTCATTGAAAAATCTCCTTCTGTAACCGACTGTGAAACCAAAGGCGTATCAACAAAGCCTTGCAGCTTACATGTGAAAAAGATTATTTGATTATTTGTAATGTTCAGCTACTGATCCGGCAAGGAAACTGTTCGTTTCCCGGGACGCCATAAACCCATCCCCGGTGGGAACGCCTACGCCGTCCAGACTGCAGAGACCCGAGAAACAAACAGCTCCCCCCTTCCATTCCCTTAAATTGAACTTCAGAAGTAATCAGCAAAAGATAAATGTCATCCGAATTTTAATTACAGCTGGCTATCTCTGCTTTCAGCTTAATAACCGTTTATTTACCCAGAGCCTGCTCAAGATCCATTGCATGCTCCTGCTCAACGGCCAGGATGTTTCGCAGCTGCTGCGCAAGATGATAAAGATTGAGCTCTTCAGCCTGCTTTATACGAACAATATAACGATTGATGGCATCGTTTTCACCCTCCAGATCCTGAGCCAACATTTCTTCGTTATTTGCCGATATCTTCGGCACCGGCATTTCTATGGTCGGCACACCACCCAGGTAATCAATCTGGCTGGCCAGGATGGTTGCATGCGCCAGTTCCTCCTGGGCATGAATCACCAATTCCTTCTGCATCGATTGGTACATGGCTCCTTTCAACACTCCCTGATGCTGGGTATATTGGACACATGCAGTATATTCAAGACTCAAGTCCCTGTTTAAAAGTTCGATCAATTTCTTTTTCGTCACCTTTGCCATATTCATCTCCTTTTATTATTCTCTTTACACATCAGCTGTAAAACGACCATGAATCTAATTTTACTACAAATATAAGAAAGGGTATAGCAAAGCTCATCCAGCAAGGCAAGGAAGAAAAAGCGACCGGTCTATCAAGATAAACCAGGTGGCTCCACACAGTGGCTCACCTGATAATTTTCTTGCCGTATTCCCTCTGGTGGAATACAAACTTTTTCTAAAAGATTCTATTTAATTAAAGGAACGGACATGCAGGCTGATCTGGAACGACAACGCAAGGAGCTGCAGGACACATGCTCTGAAATATTTCATGCGGCCATCCAAGCTGTTTCTCCCGAAGAATGTATACATCGATACCTTGACCTGTCCGGTGAAACGCTGAAGGTTGACAATGTCCGCTATGATCTTACTCGTGTCAATAAATTATTTGTCATAGGTTCCGGCAAGGCCTCAGCGGCCATGGCCCTCACGGTGGAGCGTCTTCTTGGCCCGCGTATCCATGACGGCATAATTATCACCAAATACGGACACGGTGCACCGCTTACACGTTGTCGGTTGGTGGAGGCCGGCCATCCGGTCCCTGATGAAAACGGTCAAAGCGCGGCAAACGCCTTGCTGAATCTCGTTAGCCGGGCTACGCCTGAAGACCTGATTCTTTGCCTGCTTTCCGGCGGCGGCTCAGCCCTGACACCGGCGCCGGTTGAAGGCATCAGTCTGACAGACAAACAGGAGACCACCCGTCATCTTCTTTCCTGCGGAGCCACGATCCACGAGATCAACACCGTTCGAAAACACCTCTCCCGCATCAAAGGAGGAAGGCTTTGTCAGGCTGCAAACGGTGCAGCTATTGTCTCCCTCATCCTGTCCGATGTGATTGGTGACGATCCGGATATCATCGCCTCAGGTCTTACGTCCCCGGATCCTTCCACTTTCAACGACTGCCTCTTCATTCTTAAAAAATACAATGCGCTGGAGAAGATTTCCACGGCTGTTCGACGGCATCTTATGGATGGGGCGAAAGGAATCGGCAAAGACACACCAAAACCGGGAGAAAAAGCCTTTACCAGAGTAACAAACAAAATAATCGGAAATATCTCAGATGCATTGACAACAGCAAAAAACATGGCCACGCTTTTGGGATATCAGAGCATGATCCTTACCTCGACTCTTCATGGAGAAGCCAGGGAAACCGCCGGAGTTCTTTGCAGCATCGCACGGGAAATAAGAATGTTCAACAGGCCGCTAGCTCCTCCGGCCTGCCTCCTTTCAGGAGGAGAGACAACCGTTACAGTAAAAGGGGCAGGCTTAGGAGGCCGAAACACCGAGTTTGCCTTGGCAGCTGCCATGAAACTTTCAGGGATTCCGAACCTCATGCTGCTTTCAGCGGGAACCGACGGTACTGACGGTGAAACAGATGCTGCTGGTGCCTTTGCCGACGGCTCAACTGTATCCAGGGCGGAAGCCCTTGGACTAGCGACCGACCGGTACCTTTCCGATAACAATTCATATACATATTTTAAATCGCTCCAAGATTTACTCATTACAGGTCCTACCCAAACAAATGTGATGGATATGCAGATACTCCTTATTCGGTAAAATACAGCTGTTCGAGACAAATTTTATTAAAATTAAGGTTTCTCGATAGAATTGAGGGGAAATTTGCATCTCCATTGCCAACAGGAAAAATATGCTCGAGTTTCTGGATTGATGGGGGTAAGCTGGTTGGGGCAACTACGTAGTAAATCTACTCTGGTTGCGATAAATCTGAATCCGTCAGACCCTTGCAGGTAGGATAAACTCTCATGCCGGACAACTTAAAATTCCAACTTCTTTTTAAAGATCGTATCGGAATCGTTTTCGATATCGCCCGCCTGGTGACACAGCAGAATCTCAACATTGTGACCATGGAAGTTGAACAGAGTGACGGATTTGCCAAAATATCTGTGGAAATTGAAGGGAAGGAACGAAGCCTTGATCCGGATGAACTGCCTGCCCTCTTCTCCACACTGCCCGGCATAGACAGTTTAACAAGTATTCAATATCTCCCAAGAGAACGAAGACAGCACTGGTTTAAAACCCTTTTCGATGGTATGAGCGAAGGAATCATCTCCGTTGACCAAGGGGGCAATATCAACACCATAAACTCCGTCGCCTGTCGTATTCTTGGTCAGGTCTACGAAAATATTATCGGACAACATATCAGTGAACTGAGCCCTGAGAATTCCATTCTTCTCGAGTGTATAGAAAAACGTATTCCGGTAAGCAGAAGGAAATCCGTCATAACCAGTACCGGCAGGGTTGAGTTTTACGGTTCAGCAAAACCGATAGCCGACTCCCAAGGCAAATTTGTCGGGGCTGTTCTTTTGATGCAAGATCTCAAGGAAGTCAAAGAGATGGTCGATGCTGTGTCAGCGCCCCTGCATGTTACCTTTGCTGACTTTATCGGGGAGAGCCTGGCAGTTACCAATCTGATAACTTTTGCCAAAAAAATCGCCGATACCGGTGCAACCGTATCGATTACCGGAGAGAGCGGAACCGGAAAGGAGCTTTTCGCCAAGGCCATTCACTATGAAAGCGGACGTCCCGGCCCTTTTATTCCCATCAATTGCGCAGCATTGCCTGAAACACTTATTGAAAGTGAACTTTTCGGGTACGTGGACGGAGCTTTTACCGGTGCCAGAAAAAAAGGAAAACCGGGACTCTTTGAAGCGGCAGCCGATGGCACAATATTCCTTGACGAAATCGGCGACATGCCTCTCGGCCCCCAGGCGAAAATTCTCAGAGTCTTGCAGGAGGGTCTGGTCCGACGAATCGGTGGTTTTGAAGAAATTCCAGTGAACGCCAGAGTCATTACCGCAACCAATAAGAATCTAAGGGATATGATGGAAGAGAAAGGTCTGCGTGAGGATCTCTTCTATCGCATCAATGTCCTCACAATTCAGATTCCGCCCTTGCGCGAGCGTCTACCTGACATTCCGCTCTTAGTGGAAAAATTTCTGCACCGATTCAATGCAAAACTGGGGAAGCCCGACCAGACCATCAGCCAGAACGCCTTGACCAAGCTCATGTCCCATTCATGGCCGGGAAATGTCCGTGAGTTGAAAAATGTAGTCGAACGTGCCTCTGTTTTGACCGATTCCAATAAAATCGGTATTGATTCCATCTTGTTGAGCCATGAAATGGCAGTACACGCAGTAAATAGCTGCAGCCACGCTTCAACCATTACAAGCCAAAAACTTAAGGATTTTCTCGCTCATCATGAAATAAACCTGTTGTTATCCGCTTTGAACTCTGCAGCCAGTATAAGAGAAGCAGCCAGAAACCTGGGCCTGTCGCATACAGCCCTTATCAAAAAGATCAATAAATACCGTCTGCAAAACGGAAACAAAAGTAACCAATGGAACAAAATCGAACCAAAATAGATTCCCCTATGTTTTTAAATTGATATGATAATATCAAACAACCAAATGGAATCTTTTGTTTCCACTCGGTTGTTTACGGGTCATCCCCGCACCCAGAGATTCGCCCTGCATCCGCCGACTTCTTTACCTACCGATTTTATAACATAATTTTCCTATCATCTCCGAAGCGCACCTCCACCAGAATTAAGAAAGTTTATCTGGCAAGACACTTGCAAACATATCCGGAAACAGCTTCACAAAATTGTGGCTCATTAACCGTTAAATCTTTTCACTTGTCCGCAGACAAGAAAGGCCATCAGGAGGTCAGTTAAAATGAAAGTTGGGATATTGAAAGAAATAAAAACAGCTGAAAACAGAGTTGCTATGACTCCTGCCGGAGTCGAAACAATGCGGGCTGCCGGCCATATCGTCATGGTCGAAAAATCCGCCGGTGCCGGCAGCGGTTTTTCGGATGACGCCTATGCTGCAGCAGGGGCTGAAATTATAGACTCCCCGGCAAAAATCTACGCCGCGGCTGAAATGGTTATGCATGTCAAAGAGCCGCAGCCTTCGGAATATGATTTGATTCGCAAAGACCAGATCGTCTTCACCTATTTCCATTTCGCGCCCAATGAACCACTGACCAGGGCCATTATCAAAAGCCGGGCAGTGGCTGTTGCCTATGAGACGGTAGAAGGTCCCAAAAGAGATCTGCCGCTTTTGACTCCGATGAGCGAGGTAGCAGGAAGGATGTCGATTCAGGAAGCCGCCAAATATCTCGAGCGGTCCTATGGCGGAAGAGGAATTCTCCTCGGTGGAGTGACTGGTGTTGGTCCTGCAACCGTCCTGGTTATTGGCGGCGGCATTGTCGGCACAAACGCCGCCCAAATGGCCTGTGGTCTCGGCGCTAAAGTCTATCTCCTGGACATGAATCTGGAAAGGCTTCGTTATCTTTCTGAAATAATGCCGAAAAACTGTTTCCCAATGATGAGTAGTCCGTCTTTACTCCGACAGCTGGTGGCAGAGGCGGATGTTGTCATAGGCGCCGTGCTTGTCGCCGGAACCAAGGCACCGAAACTCGTAACCCGCGATATGCTCAAGCTCATGAGGAAAGGTTCTGTAATCGTTGATGTGGCCATCGATCAAGGTGGCTGTTTTGAGACGTCCAAGGCCACTACCCACACCGATCCCGTTTTTGAAATCGACGGTGTAATCCATTACTGTGTAGCCAATATGCCTGGAGCCGTCCCGGTAACTTCGACCATGGCGCTCACCAATGCCACCCTTCCTTATGCCCTGCAGATTGCCGGGAAGGGCTGGAAACAGGCAGCCATTGAAAATCATGGCATAAAAACAGGGCTCAACATAATTGACGGCAAGGTAACGTATAAAGGGGTCGCCGACGCCTTTGCTATTGATTATGTACCAGTGGAAAAAATACTGGTTTAAGGGATGAAAAGCTGGTTTATTAGATAAGATAAAATAAAGAGTACGACGAACCACTGCAAAAACAATGTAACATGGAGATAACATTAGATAACCCAGTGGCATACTTGCAAATATTTTACACGGGATTCTCGGAGGAAAAGATCGGGTTCCACTTCCCCTGAATCCTTTTGCGCTTTTGAATCCCTGAGGCAATGTCGGTTCTTTATTTTTCCCGAAACGAAATGTCGGTTTCAGAGAACAATAAGAGTTTCTGTGCAGGTGAGATCGTCAGATCTCTTCCGACATTTCCATCAACGGTTGCATCCTCATTATTGCATTCGAAACATTCGGAGGCAATAATGACCATGCAACGGCCATCAACTTCAACGTGAAAGGAGGAGAGATTACATGGATTTATTGAATGCCTTGGACAGCTTTATGTGGGGTAGGTATATGATGGCAGCTCTCTTTATTACCGGTATTGTGCTGACCATCAGACTCCGCGGAGTGCAGTTCAGAAAGCTCGGATACGCTTTAAAACTGGCATTTACCGGCGCTTCCTTCAAAGCCAAGTCGGAAGGTGAAGGAGACATCACACCCTTTCAGGCCCTGATGACCACCCTGGCCTCCACGGTGGGCAACGGCAATATCGCCGGTGTAGCAACCGCCATTGCCCTTGGGGGACCGGGTGCCCCGCTCTGGATGTGGATCACGGCCCTGATCGGCATGGCCACTCGGGGAACTGAGGCCATGCTCGGTGTGAAATATCGCCATAAAGCCGATGACGGCACCATGATCGGCGGCGCCTTCTACTACCTGGAAGACGGCGCTTCAGAATATATCGGTAAAGGTTTTGGGAAAATCCTGGCCATTTGCTTCGCTTTTGCCGGTATGATCGCGGCCTTCGGAATAGGCTGCATGGTACAATCCAACAGCGTGGCGCTTTCCGTCACCACTCTTTTCCATATCAATAGCGTCAACACTGCCAATATGATCATCGGCGCTGTTCTGGCCGTTTTGACGGCTATCGTCATCCTGGGCGGTGTCAAAAGATTGGGTGCGGTTGCCGAATGGTTCGTTCCCATTATGGCCATTATCTATATCGGCGGTGGATTGATTGTGATATTGCTGAAGATCAGCGCCCTTCCCCAAGCCGTATCCCTGATATTCCATGCAGCATTTTCCGGACAGGCTGCTCTCGGTGGTTTTGCCGGCGCCGCAGTTGCCAAAGGGATTCAATTTGGTGTTGCCAGAGGGATATTCTCCAATGAAGCAGGGCTGGGAACGGGGTCTCTGGCCCACTCTGCCGCCCAAACTGCTGATCCGGCACGTCAAGGCCTGATCGGCATGACCGGGACCTTCATCGACACTATCGTTACCTGCTCCATCACAGCTCTGGCCATCGTCATGACCGGGGCCTGGCAGTTGACCGACCCTGCCACCGGACATGCCTTTACCAGTACAGCCCTTACCATCACTGCTTTCAGCAGCGTTCTCGGCGTCACCGGCGGCTATATTGTCACCATCGGTTCAGCCCTTTTCGGATATTCCACAATCCTCGGCTGGTCGTATTACGGAGAGCAGTGCACGGAGTACCTCTTTGGTTCAATAACCAATATCCCCTATCGGCTGCTGTTTGTCATTGCGACATTTATCGGTGCGGTCGCCAAGTTGTCTTTCGTCTGGACCCTGTCCGATGTATTAAACGGCTTCATGGCAATACCGAACCTGATCGGTTTGCTGGTTCTAAGTGGTGTTGCAGCTAAAACCATGAACGAATATCTCAACAGCTTAACCAAAGAAAAAGTCTGATTCTTCAGCCCCTGCCCTATCTCTTCGGGCAGGGGCGACAACCTCTCCTCTGCAGAGGACACATCTTAGCTTGAATTTTCACTCCGTTCCAGATCATCTTCCATAGGTGACCGTCAGCACGGCCTTGGCCAGGATATGGTTGTTCATATTGAACCCAATCATGGCACCTGAAGCATCCTCTGTCAAAGGCAAGTGATCTATATTCAGGGCATAAACAGTAAACTGGTATCTATGGGGTTTAGCCCCGGCAGGCGGACAGGCTCCACCATACCCATTTGTTCCGAAATCCGTTCTTGCCTCAACAGCCCCGCTCGGCAACGACATGTTATCCGGATTGCCGCTGTCTTCCGGAAGCGTATGGATAGTGGCAGGAATGTTGAAGACCAGCCAATGCCACCAGCCACTGCCGGTCGGGGCATCGGGATCGAAGACGGTTACGGCAAAACTCTTGGTACCTGCAGGTTCTCCCGCCCAGGTAAGTTGCGGGGAAATATTGTCTCCGGTACAGCCGAATTTGTTAAAAACATATTTATTCGGCAACACGCCGTTTTCTTTCAGGTCGGGGCTTGTTACTTTAAAATCGGCTGCAAAAGCGCCGGTTGCAAAAAATATCAATGCCAACAGGACGATAAAACAGATTCGTTTCATAGACTCCTCCCTCATTTGCTTTAGGTTCTTTAGCTAGGTACCTATTTTAATTACACAATATAAAGAAGCTACTTTTTCGTGGATGGATCGTTGTCACCAGCCTGCACGCCCAGCAAGCACACATGAGATGCTTTGGGTAAAAATTACGTTGAATATTTACTGGATTATCCGAGGTTTTTTATGCGAGGTTCTATTTAATTTCTATAAGATGCATCGTTTATCCAAAATCCGTATTACCAGAGGAATCGGTTTCCAACATTCCAATTTTCATTATTCATCAACTCCTCTAAGGGTAAAAAACAGCCAGGCAACTATGAGCAGTCCTTGCAGATTCGAAAGAAAGTCATACTAAAGACGAGAGACAATTTAAAAATGTCCCTTTTTTGTTTTATCCCTGACTTTTCTCTTGATCAAGAAAATTTTATCCAACTCTGCTTTTTCGTCCGGGATTGGGCTAGGTAAGTTGGGAAAGTATCTGGTTCAGCCAACGGAGGCATAGGAAACAGATACACCCTTGACAAGGGCGTAGACACGTTTTCCCGGTTTCAGGCCGAGATTGTTCAAGGCTGAATGTGTTATTCTGGCTGACAGAGGACAACCAATGTCCAGTCGAACCTCGACAAGCGGCCCCTCTCCTGTAAAAATCTCCGTAACCGTTCCCGGAAGGATATTCTGCACACTGGTCTGTTGGGGAGCAACCAATGCCAGAGCCACGTTTCTCGATTTAATTCGGACTCTTACCTTGGTACCGATCAAAGAATTGAAACGGGGGACTTTAAGGGTTCTCCCATTGAAACAAAGAGAGGTAAGCCCACTTTTTTCATCATGCGATGCCACCGATGTCTTCAGCATCGTTCCGCTTTCTGCATAGCCGATTAGATGTTGGAGATCGCGACGCCCGACGATCTCTTCTATAGGTCCGCTTGCTGCCGCTCGGCCAGAGGCCAAAACCACCATGGAATCGGCAAGGGCAAATATTTCTTCCAGTGCATGGCTGACATAGATGATAGGAATGGAAAAGCGTTGCGAGAGCCTGGCTATAAAGGGCAGAACCTCCAGTTTGCGCGCATCATCCAAAGAGGCAAGCGGCTCGTCCATTAACAGTAAAGATGGGCTCGATAACAGGGCCCGGCCAATCGCCACCCGCTGTTTCTCACCCCCTGAAAGCTTCGCAGGCCTGCGGTCGACCAAATGCTCGATACCGAGCAGGCCTACGACTTCGTCAAAATCCACATAACGTATTTCTTTTGGCGTAAGCTGCATGCCGTAATGAAGATTCGCCCGGACGGAAAGGTGGGGAAAAAGTCGTCCTTCCTGGAAGACATACCCGATACGACGTCGTTCCGGGGCGATATTGATTCCGGGTTGTGAATCAAACAGACATCTCTTTCCCACGACGATCCGGCCTTCATCAGGACGGGTCAGGCCGGCAATCATCTTGATGATGGACGTTTTCCCTGCCCCGGAACTACCGAACAGCGCCGTTACGCCGACCTCCGCAGATTGGAAAGCCGTATCGACCAGGAATTCACCCTGACGACGTTTGACATGAATATCAAGCATGCTCGACCCTCATTTTTTTCTGCGGGCCTCCAAAATTTTTGCCTGAAATTCAGAGATCATAAGAGCTCCAATCCCTATGAGTACAGAAAGAATACACAGGCGCATGGCGCCGTGTTCACCATTGGGCATCTGTATCAGGGTGTACAACGCCAGCGGAAGAGTCTGGGTTTCTCCACGAATATTGGAGACAAATGTGATGGTGGCGCCGAATTCGCCAAGACTGCGGGCAAAAGCCAAAATTGTGCCGACCATGATCCCCGGCACTACCAACGGCAGGGTGACTGTGAAAAAAACCCGAACGGGTCCTGCACCAAGTGTCCGGGCTGCAGACTCCAAACCACGGTCAACACCTTCAAGAGAGAGCCGCACGGCACGGACAAACAGAGGGAAAGCCATAACAGCAGCAGCCAAAACCGCCCCCTTCCAATTAAAGGCCAACGTAATGCCAAGACTTTTATAGAGCCATCCGCCTATCACCCCCTTGCGCCCGAGCAAGATCAGCAAAATATATCCTATTACCACTGGTGGCAAAACCAGCGGCAGATGGATCAGACTGTCTATGAAGGTTTTGCCGGGAAAAGACAGTCTGGCCAGTATCCAGGCGGTAAGGATTCCAACCGGAAGGCTCACAGCCACGGCCCAACAGGATACGCGAAGGCTCAGTCGCAGGGCATCGATTTCAAATGGTGTGAGGGAAAAAATGTTCATCATCGGACGGAAAAACCATATTTGACAAAGATTGTTTTGGCTTCGGGACTTTGTAAAAACTTAAGAAAACGTGTGACCACCGGACGGCGGGCACCGGCAACTATGGCGACCGGATACACAATGGGTGGATGACTGTTTTCGGGGAAAATCCCCACCACCTTGACCTTGTGCGAGATGGCCGCATCGGTAGCATATACGATTCCTAACGGCGTCTCTGCCCGTTCAACCAGGACTAATGCCGCCCGAACATCTTTTGCCGATGCAATTTTTTTGGAGACAGAAGTCCATACCCCCAACCTCGCCAGCGCCTGTTTTCCATAGATGCCGGCCGGGACATTGGACGGGTCCCCCATGGCCAGCATACCGTCTTGCAACAACCCGGCAAGATCAAAGCCTGGTTTGATGTCCACTTTGTTCAAGGAGCTGTTTTGGGGCGCGATCAAGACTAAATTGTTGCCGAGTAAATCAATACGGCTAGCCGTATCAACCGCTTTTTTTTGTACCAGGTAATCCATCCATTTTAGATTGGCGGAGACATAAATATCTGCCGGAGCCCCATTTTCAATTTGTTTGGCAAGTGTTGATGAGGAAGCGAATGAAGGGATGAACGTCCCAAGATGTTTCTCATTAAAAAGTCTGCCGATATCACTCAAAGCATTGGTTGTTGATGCGGCTGCAAAAACAACTACCTTCCCGGCCGCAGCAGCTTTTTGGCCAAAGGCCGGAATCAATATCGCCGTCATAACAAAAAGCGTGCAAAAACTTTTCATCCATTTTTTCATACCCATCTCCTTCTTCGAGCAAGTATCGGCACCGGCCGGTAAAATTATCCTTGAACTTTCGTGAAAAATCGCTCAACATTGCACTCTAGACACTGCATATGTAATTTACAAACTACATTACTAGTTTTATAATTGTCAATACAATTTTAAAAACGTCATGTGAACTGTTTACTATGGACAATATGGTCGCTAAAAACATCCCGGGAATTATATGAAGAGTAAAAATGAACAAATCATCTGCCATGTAAAGTCAATCCGCCAGAACAAGGGGCTCTCGCAGCAGCAACTGGCAGGACTTGTCAAGGTGAAACGGCAGGCGATCTATGACATTGAATCTGGAAAATATATGCCCAATACGGTTTTGGCACTGCGCCTGGCCAAACACTTGGGATGCAAAGTTGAAGACCTTTTTTCCGAGGTCGAACAAAAGGCGACCCAACCAATCACACTTCCGGAAGGCAGAGAACGAACCAACACCCGCATAATGGCAGCCAAGGTCCGCAACCGATTGGTAGGATATCCACTTTCCGGAAACGGCACATTCAGCGAGGGTTTCGGCGCTGCCGACGGCCTGATTACCAATGACGGCAACACAGCCAGTCTGTTTTGCTCGGAAATCTGCCTTGATCGGACCATCATGTTGCTGGGCTGCGATCCTGCTTTTGCGGTCCTGGCAGGTCATGTTTCACATATTGCCCCAGACTTTCGCCTCCATTGCCGGTTCGCTTCCAGTCAAATGGCTTTGCAGGGTCTTGCCTCGGGGTTTGCCCATATGGCAGGAACCCATTTGCATAACCGGCAGGCTGGAGAGGAAAATGTGCAACTGGCTAGAACCCTGCTCGGATCATCATCTTTTACATTGATTGCCTTTTCCATGATGGAAGAAGGATTGATGGTGGCGCCAGGCAATCCAAAAGGTATCCGCAGTGCAGCAGAGCTAACAGAGAAACGAGTTAAGTTTGTCAATCGGGAGCCGGGGGCGGCATTGCGCACTCTGCTCGATGACCATTTAAATCGCCTTCATATTCCTCAGACAAGCGTCAAAGGCTATGAGGATACGGTAGCAAGCCATTTAGAAGGCGCCCGCATGGTGGCTTTTGGTTTTGCGGATGCCGCCTTGGGTCTGCGGGCGGTGGCGGATTTTCATTGTCTTGACTTTGTGCCCATGGCAACGGTCCGGTGCGACCTGGTTGTTCCTAAAGACCTTTTGGTCCATCCCGCCATAAATATTGTTTTGGATGTCCTGCAAGGGCGGAAACTAAGGCAAGAGTTGGCGGCAATTCCCGGTTATGAAGCCTCTCTTACCGGTACGATAATCGCCGAAACCTGACAGGGGCGAATTGTTTATCCGTAGAGCTGTTTGATAGCCGCACCTAAACGTTCTATTCCTTTTTCGACAGTCGCCTCATCGACACAGGAAAAATTCAGGCGAAAGGATGGCGATCGTATCTCTGTAGTATAGAAGGGATCGCCGGGAACGAAAATGACTTTCTCCTTGACCGCCAAATCAAAGAGCGCAAGGGAGGTCATAGCCCCGGGCAATCTTGCCCAGAGAAACATACCACCCTCAGGCCGGGTATATTTCACATCCCCAGGGAAGAATTTTTCCATTGCCGCAAGCATTGTCCGACACTGACTGCCGTAGGCAGCGACAATACGTTGAATATGGAGATCAATGTCGTTGTCCATCAGGTACTGATAAATAATATGCTGGGTGAAATGGCAGGTGTGGAGATCTGATGCCTGTTTGGCCACCAGAAGTTTACCTGTTATATGTTCCGGAGCAACAATCCAGCCAACCCGGAAACCAGGGACGACGGTCTTGGAAAAGGACCCGAGAAGGATGGTCTGCCGAGGCAGTAGAGCGGCAAAAGAGGTTTTGGGTGTCCCGGAAAACCGCAGCTCGCCGTACGGGTCATCCTCGATGAGGAAGGTTTTTCTTCCGGCCAGCACATCGACCACCTCCACTCGATTGGCCTCACTGTATGTCACTCCCGAGGGATTCTGGAAATTAGGCACCGTGTACATGACCTTGGCCATGTCCGAACACACAATCCTCTTCAAACCATCGATATCGACACCGTCTTCGGAGACCTCCACCGGCAGAAATTGCGGCCTATAAAGAGAAAAGGCCTGAATGGCCCCGAGGTAGCCCGGCTCTTCGATAATTACCCCCTCCCCCTCATTGACCAGCGTCTTGCCGATGAGATCCAATCCCTGTTGGGCACCATTGGTTATAAGAATGTTTTCCGGATCAATATCCAGACCTTTCTTTATGTTATACCGCTGTGCTATAAAACGTCGCAGTGACAGATCACCTTCCGAATTGCTGTACTGGAAAATATCTTTTCCGTAGGTTTCAAATACCCTGGCGGTGGCTGTTTGCAGCTCTCTGTCCGGAAAGAGATCCCTGTTGGGGAGGCCTCCGGCAAAGGAAATCACCGTCCTATCAAGGGCAACTTTTAATATTTCCCGGATAAAAGAACGGGGAACATCGGCAATCCTGTCCGAAAAAACTTTGCTCATTTCTTGAGCTACTTCTTGTGTCGATCTCATTTTTGCAAATAGGTTCTAAGGTTCTGAATGGATTCCTCATCATTTGTTGTGCTCTCGGCGCGAGAATGGACGTTCATGGGAAATCCGGGTTAGAATTCACAAGGCCTTTTTCCTGATCGCCTCCCTGTCGATAGCCGCCTTCAGCATCCTGAAAGTTTCACGATAATGGACCCTGTTGCGGCTTCTGACATATTGATAGACGGATTTTCTTAAGTCATTTTCATTGAGCCCGGAATACTCCTGAACAACCTGCTCAATGAGCGTGCTTTCCCAGACAGGCTCCCATGGAACCTGCATTTGCAGGCATTGTCGATGTTCCTCCATAGCCTCGTTGATTATCGAATCACGAAGGCGCTCTGCTTGACGAAAGGCATCTTTCTCCTGCAAATCCGAACCCTTAATATCTGTCAAAAAGGTATAGATATCATCAAGGGACTCCTGCCGCATCACCTTGGCTAGATATTTGATCTGGCGTTTGCGTGCACCACCCTTCAAGCCCCGACAGGCGAGGATCTCGTCATGGATTTCCCGACTGCCAGGAAACTTCTGCAGGTCGCTATTTGAAAACTCGGCAAGAACAGCCGCCGCCTCTTCTATCCGTTTGAAAGTTCGCTTCAGCTCGGATCTGCTCGGTTTTTCACTCATTGTTATTATGATTCCACTAGAGAGGGTTCATAAAAATCAGGCGGTTCATATCCCAAAAGATAACATATGGTTGCCGCTACGTTGGCCAGCCCAGGGTTTTTCATTGGAACAAGCCGCAGACTTTCGTTCCCGGAAAAATCTTTAATAATCAAGGGGACTGGATTTTTTGTATGGGCCACCATTGGTGACCGAACGCCTTTTTTTTCGGTCCACATACAATCGGCATTGCCGTGATCGGCTGTAATTAAAAGGATACCGCAGGCCTTTTCCACCACCGGCAACAGCCTGGCCAGACAAAGATCAACCGTCTCCACGGCAATTCGAATCGATACGGGGAATCCTGTGTGGCCTACCATATCGCCGTTGGGATAGTTTAACCGTATAAAATTATACTTGCCGCTCTTAATGGCTTCTATGACCGCATCTGTAATCTCGGCTGCCTTCATCCATGGACGCAGGTCGAAGGTTACTTTATCCGAAGGGATTTCTTCATATTTTTCCAGCTTGTCATCGATATAGCCCGACCGGTTTCCGTTCCAGAAATAGGTGACATGGCCGAATTTCTGTGTCTCTGAAACGGCATAAGAGGTGATACCGGTCCCGCAGAGAAACTCACCAAGCGTCCTGTCGATGGCTGGCGGCTCAACCAGATAGTTATCAGGAATCCGGGCGTCTCCATCATACTGCATCATCCCTGCATAAAAGACATCCGGCCGCCGCCCGCGGTCGAATTCATTGAAGTCGATCTCATCAAAAGCCCGGGAGATCTCAATGGCCCGATCTCCCCGAAAATTGAAAAAGATCACGGCATCGCCGTCTTCAATGGTCCCAACCGGCCGGCCGTTTTCCACAATGACGAAGCTGGGAATGTACTGATCGGTTATCAGCGGGTCCTCTTCGTAGAAGGTCCGTATGGCCTCGCAGGCAGAGGCAAACGGTCGGCCTTCGCCAAGGACATGGGCCTTCCAGCCGTTTTCTACAACCTGCCAGTTGGCATTGTACCTGTCCATGGTGGTGACCATCCGGCCACCACCGGAGGCAAAACGAAAATCCCTGCCGTCGGATGATAATGAGGCAAGACGTTTTTCCAACGGCTCAAAATAATCCAGGGCGCTCTTCTGTCCCACATCCCGGCCGTCTAAGAGTCCATGCACCCGGACCTTTGGAAATTTTTTATCGGCACAACGCTGAAGCAAAGCCTCCAACTGCTTGATATAGCTATGGACATTGCCATCGGAGACGAGACCGATGAAATGGACGGTCCCGCCACTCTTCGCACATCCTTCCACCTGCTGCCAGGATTTGCCGGCAAAGATCGTTTTGGATTCAATGGCCTCGTTAACAAGCTTTGCTCCCTGGGAAAAGATACGGCCCGCCCCCAGCGCATTGTGTCCGACCTCGGAGTTCCCCATATCGTCATCGGTGGGCAAGCCAACAGCAAGGCCGTGTGCTTTCAATCGGGTTACAAGTTTTTCCTTGAGTAAGCCATCAAGAACAGGCGTATAGGCTATATGGACACCGTCACTTTCGTCCTGTGCCCCGATACCTATTCCATCCATGATCACTGCAACAAGCGGTCCTCTTTTGGCAGGAGCGGAGCGGGGAGTTAAATGCAAATCGGTCATTTTGTCTCCTTAAAGGTTGTTTTACGACCTGAGCTATCAATTGTTTTTATGGAGGAACAACAATTATTCTTTTGTAATTCCCGTTGGATTCTTTTACAATATTTACCAGAAAGGTGGATGATCAGCAGTTTATCTCATCATCCGGTTTCCTGCAACCAGGCTGACTCAACCCACTGGAAATTATATAAACGTTTGGCGACATCCAGACTGAATAAAATCAGGCCGACACGCAAGGGTGATCCACAAGTCGCCGACCTGGCCGGAGGTTCCACCATCCTCCATGGACGTGAATCAAGCGAGCCATCCGTGATCTCGCACCATTAATCCAAGCTAAACGTTTAGAACCATGAAATTCACCCGATTGAGGGATACTCTTTCCTTCTTTTAGGGGATTGCAAAGAAAAGAAAGACATAGAATAACTCAAAATCAGAAGTAATTTTTGCAGTTGTTGACTTTATTCAGGCAAATATGATGAAACAAGATCCGCCAGTCTTTGAAATCCGGGTTCGAGCAGATGCCCTCAACCGATACACTGTTCTCTTACAAAGTGGTATCGTAATCAGGATCCCCTCTCCTTGTACCATCGGCGAATTCCTGGACCGTCTATCGGGATTCACCTCTGATTATATCGACAACCGTGTCCAGACCATCTTTCTAAACGGGACAGCCATGGACAACCTGGCAACCCCGATAACCGGTAAGAATCCGGTTCTCGCGATATCAGCAGCCATGCCGGGACTTGCCGGCGCCATTTTCCGACGAGGTAGTATTCATGCGGCCTTGCGCTCCAAATCCGCAGCCGTATCCGGCGAAACAGATGTAAACGAGACAATAAGCGTAAGACTTAAGCTTTTCAACATGATTGCCGTTGAAAAAGGAGAGGCACTTCTTGCGCAGGGCGTGGGAATCACCGGTAGTACACTGGCAGATTTCTTTTCAGATCATCCCACCTTGCTTGAAGCAATAGCCAAAGTCCATATTTCCGAAAAACCGGTGAACAAAACAGATCTCATCCAACAATTGCAAAAAACAGATTGCCTCTCTCTTAAAATAAAAAGGGACGATGATGAATTCTCCCCGTGATATGCTGGGGCGTACCAGCCTTACCCGCGTTGATGAGGCATTGGCCCTGCTCCTTACTCGTATCGGCCCGGTCTCGCCCGGCCAAGAAACGGTTTCCCTTGTCGAAGCGCTGGATAGGATTACCGCCGTCCCGATAATCTCGCCTGAAGATCTGCCGGCACATGCCCGTTCAACCATGGATGGATTTGCCGTCCAAGCCGCCGATACCTTTGGCGCCACAGTTTCCTTGCCAAGCTACCTCCGTATTACAGGCGAGGTGGCAATGGGCGAGCTTCCGCCCCAAAAAGTCGAACGTGGCTGTTGCGTCCGCATTGCCACCGGCGGCCTGTTGCCTTCCGGCACCGACGCCGTTGTCATGCTGGAGCATACCGTGCCCGTGGATGAGACAATGCTGGAGGTGGTAAAACCCGTCGGAGTCGGCTCCAACCTGATCGCACCCGGGGAAGACATAGGCAAAGGCAAGCCTGCCCTGCCGGCAGGGCACCGTCTGCGTCCCCAAGACCTCGGTCTGTTGGCCGGTCTGGGAATCGATCAGGTAACGGTCTGCCGCCGACCTTCGGTGGGTGTTCTCTCAACCGGCGATGAAATTGTCCCCTATACAACGACGCCAAAACCTGGGAAAATACGAGATATCAACAGTATAACACTTCAAGGCCTCATCGAACGGACAGGGGCCGGGGCCGCTATCTATGGGATTGTCCCCGATCAGAAGGAACATTTTTTCCCAGCAGTAGAAAAGGCCGTTGCCGAAAACGATATCGTCCTCTTTTCCGGGGGCAGTTCGGTGGGTATGCGTGATCTGGGCGAACAAGCCATTTCCTCGCTGGGCAGCCCCGGTATCCTGGTCCACGGGGTGGCACTGAAACCAGGCAAACCGATCATTATCGGCCTTATCGGAACCAAACCCATTTTCGGTCTGCCTGGTCATCCGGTTTCAGCCATGGTGTGTTTCGACTTTTTCGTCGCACCTGCCATTAGACACCTCTCCGGGCTCAAGGCCGGCGGTGACCTTCCCAGGCCGGTCGTTACCGCCCTCCTTTCGAGAAACATCAATTCGGCCCCTGGAAGACGGGATCTGATAAGGGTGCGGCTGATACAGAAAGAAGGACAATGGATGGCAGATCCTGTCTTAGGAAAATCTGGCGCTATTACAACCCTTTCCCGCGCCCATGGCTGGTTTCTGATAGACGAAGACAGCCAGGGACTCACCCAAGACACCCCTGTCGAGGTTACACTGTACCCATGAATAGAACGATCTATATCTCGAATAAACCGCTTGACGAGGCCAAACGCCTTTGGCATAAAGCCCTTGATCAACAGAATTTTTTTGACCGGCATCAGGTTGAATCCATTGCCGTCGATGACTGCCTGGGCAGGATCACCGCGGAACCTGTTTTTGCCCAATTTTCATCGCCTTCCTATAATGCTGCAGCCATGGACGGCATCGCTGTTCATTTCGAGGACCTCGCCTCTGCCAGTGAAGCATTCCCCGTCTACCTCAAATCGGATCGTTTTCAACCAGTGAACACAGGCAACGCCCTTCCGGGGGACTTCAATGCCGTGGTGATGATCGAAGATGTGCATAAAGTGAATGAAAACGAGGTTGAGCTGACCATGCCGGCAACGCCCTGGCAACACGTGCGCACCATCGGAGAAGATATCGTCACCACCGAACTCATTCTGCCTGAAGGACATAAGATACGTCCAATCGATC
The DNA here is from genome assembly GCA_046704745.1 of Desulfocapsaceae bacterium. GTDB lineage: Bacteria > Desulfobacterota > Desulfobulbia > Desulfobulbales > Desulfocapsaceae > CAWGGS01. The sequence continues at coordinate 72,924 of JBJKRL010000027.1, forward strand.
AGGGAGCGATGCTTGCCACCGGCATCACGGAAATCAGGGTACGAAAGCCTCCAAAAGCAATGGTGATCCCCACCGGCAGTGAACTGGTACAGCCAGGTAGCCAGACCCGGCCCGGTCAGATCATCGAATTCAATTCCCGTATTCTGAGCAGTTACCTGAAAGAATGGGGTGCTGATGCCGGCCGCTCCACTCCCATTTCAGATGATCAGGAGATGTTAAAAGAGACCATTCTCAATGCCTGTCGGGACAACGACATCGTAATCCTCAATGCAGGAGCATCGGCGGGAACCAGAGACTTCACTGCCCCTGTTCTGTCAAGTATAGGCAGGATCATCGTCCACGGCGTGGCAATAAAACCGGGCAAACCGGTAATTCTTGCCATGGTCGGCGACACTCCGGTCATCGGCCTGCCCGGATATCCGGTTTCGGCCATCCTGACAATGCGTCTTTTCGTCCGGGAAATGGTAGCGGGATTTCTGGGCTTGGAACAACCTGTCGACCCGATCGTTGAGGCGACCATGTCCCGGCCACTCCACTCTTCCATGGGAGCAGACGAGTTTGTCCGCGTAACCTTGGGCAATGTCGGTGGTACTTTAATGGCCACTCCTTCGGGAAAAGGAGCAGGAGCGGTCATGTCCCTGGTACGGGCCGACGGCATTCTGACCATCCCTGCAGGAAGTGAAGGCGTGGGGGCCGGAGAAAAGGTATCCATTGAATTAATTCGCTTGAAGATGGAAGTCGACTCCACCCTGGTATTTATCGGCAGTCATGACAACATCCTGGACATCATAGCCAACCAGTTGCACCGACGGCGGCCGATTGTTCGCATTTCCTCGGCCCATGTGGGTTCCATGGGAGGTATTATGGCCATTCGCAGGGGTGAAGCACATCTTGCAGGCAGCCATCTGCTGGACGAGGAAACCGGAGAGTACAACATAGCCTATATTAAAAGTTTTCTCAAAGGCCTGCCTCTGCGGCTCATCAACCTCTGCTACCGGCAACAAGGATTGATCGTCGGCAAAGGCAACCCGAAAAAAATCAAGGACTTTTCCGATATTGTCGAAAACAAACTGACGTTCATCAACCGTCAGGGAGGTGCCGGAACCCGCCTCCTTACCGACAAGATCCTCAAAGAGTCCAATATAGAGCCTGCCGCTATTCGGGGTTACGATCATGAGGAATACACGCATATGAGTGTGGCTGCAGCAGTTGCCGCCGGAAGCGTCGATACCGGCATGGGCATTCTGGCAGCGGCAAGGGCCTTGAATCTCGATTTCATTCCCATGGCCGAAGAACGCTATGACCTCATCATTCCTGAGCGGTTTATCGAGGATGGGAAGGTCCAGGCCGTTCTCGAACTGATGAAGTCAAGTAATGAATTCCACAAGCAAATACTTGCACTTGGAGGGTACGACCTCCGTGATTGTGGCAAGTTGATATACAAACAGTAACATTAATCTGGATTAGGCAGAAATACCAAGGAGGAAAGATATGACTGATAAAATTTTCCGTGTCAACATGAGCACTCTTACTGTGAGCCTGGAAGAAGTTCCCGCCGACTGGGCTGGGCATGGCGGCCGTGGTTTGACATCCACCATCGTCGCTGCCGAGGTGCCGCCCACCTGTCACCCCCTGGGACCGAACAACAAGCTGGTCATTGCTCCCGGCCTTCTCTCGGGGACTCCTGCGGCCAACTCCGGACGAATGTCATTTGGCGGTAAAAGCCCTTTGACCGGCACCATCAAAGAATCCAATTCAGGTGGAAACGCCTCCCAGTATCTTGCCCGCTGCGGCTGCAAGGCTCTGATTCTTGAAGGTCAACCCTCGGGTGATTCCTGGTACAACCTGATGGTTACTCCGGGCGGAGTGACGATCAACGTAGAAACCGAGTTGATCGGAAAAGGAAACTTCGATGTTGTAGCGACAGTTGCCGGTCGTCAGGAAGGGAAACAGGCCGTTATCACCATCGGTCCGGCAGGTGAAATGAAAATGGCTGCAGCCAATATCTCTGTCAGCGATCCCGACGGCCATGTGCGTTCAGCAGGCCGCGGCGGTCTGGGAGCCATCATGGGCTCCAAACGGGTCAAATGTATTGCCATCGATCCTAAAGACGGCAAGGTCGAGATTGCCGATATGGAAAAATTCAGGGCTGCCAATAAGACCTTTACCAAGGCCCTTACGGACAATCCGATCAGCCAGGGGCTTGGTCAATACGGTACCAATGTCCTGGTCAATATCATCAACGAGGCGGGAGGGCTGCCGACCCGCAATTTTACCGCCGGCCAGTTTGCCGGTCACGACAAGATCTCCGGTGAAACCATGCACGACAGGATTGTCGAGCGCGGGGGGAAGCCGAAGCACGGCTGCCATGCCGGTTGTGTTATTCAGTGTTCCCAGATTTATCCCGATATCAATAAACAATACAAGACATCGGGCTTCGAATATGAGTCGATTTGGGCTATGGGGGCCGATTGCTGCGTTGACGATCTAGATTATATTGCCGAGGCAGATTCTCTTATGGATGATATCGGCGTTGACAGTATTGAAACGTCGGTGGCCATGGGGGTGGCCATGGAAGGCGGTCTGCTGGAATTCGGCGACGGAGCCGGAATTTGCCGACTCCTTAAGGAAGAGGTCGGGAAAGGTACCGGCCTGGGCCGGATCCTCGGCGGTGGAGCAGGCGCAGTCGGCAGAGCTTTTGGCGTCACCCGAGTGCCGGTGGTAAAAAATCAGGCCATTCCGGCCTATGATCCCAGGGCTGTAAAGGGCATCGGCATCACCTATGCCACCTCCACCATGGGCGCCGATCATACCTCGGGTTATTCCGTTGCCACGAATATTCTCAAAGTGGGCGGCTCGGTTGATCCCTTATCCAAAGAAGGCCAGGTTGAACTCTCACGCAACCTGCAGATTGCAACGGCAGCCATTGACTCGACAGGCATGTGCTTGTTTATCGCCTTTGCCGCTCTGGATGATGCAACCTGTCTACCGGCACTTGTTGATATGATCAATGCCCGCTTCGGCATAGCCCTCACAGGTGATGACGTTGTAAGCCTTGGAAAGTATATATTAAAGACGGAAAAGGCTTTTAACGATGCCGCTGGCTTTACCAAGGCGGATGACCGGTTGCCGGAATTTTTCGAATACGAATCTCTGCCTCCGCATAACGTTGTCTGGGATTTTTCCGGCGAAGAGATTGATTCTTTCTGGAATTTTTAATGCCATCGAAATGATTTTCCTGTGTTATTGCAGGAAAATCATTTCTTGCTTAAAAGTATCCCATTCTTTTTAGAGGGATTTAGATGAAGGTTACGGTTAGACTCTTTGCCTTTTTCCGTGAAGGCCGTTTTATTGAAGAAGAACGCGAGTATCCAGAAAAGACTACGGTGGCCGAGGTCATTGACGACCTTGGGATAGAAATAAACGCTGTGGGAGTCACAATGATCTCCTCCCGGCACTGCGCCTTTGATACCACATTGCAAAACGGAGACCAATTGGGCATCTTTCCACTCATCGGTGGTGGGTGAAAAACCCACGGATCACACAAAAGGACAGGTAGCGGTTGAAAGAATCTGCCCCTGTCCTTACCTTCCTTATGTACCTTTTCGGCCAACCATCTTCTATCGGGCCGGTCTCATAGAATAACATGCGGATACCGTCGATTTTTCACTTTGAAGTTCAAATAGCAAAGTGAGACTCGCCAGTTGCTATTACCTATGGTATAGTTACCCTCATCAAGGTACGGATCGCTTTCACTGGTGACCAGGAAAACCGAGGAGATGTTATGGATTCCCTACGCGCATCTATACTGTCATGCAGATCAAAAGCAGTTGACGACAACACCTTCATCGATGATCTGAACCATATTATCGAGCAACAAGGGGTGGCTGCCTGCCAGACCATCTTTCAAGTGTTGACGAGCCTCGAACTCCCTATCGAGAAGGCGGCGGAATACTGGCGCAAGGTGTTAAAACACCGAGAATCCATGATCATCGCCCTCAATCGAAATGTCGACCTCATCCCCGCCCTTTGCGATTTTCTCTCAACATCTCCGGACAATTTCGAGCGGCCCAAGATAGTTGAGGAAAGTGACTTTGCCCGGGTTATCGAGGGGACCACCCATGACGGACTCACCGCCCTTTTTAACAGGCCGTATTTCGATCAGATTTTCGACCAGCATATATCACTTGCCAAACGCTATAATACCGACCTGTCCATTCTCTTTCTCGATGTGGATGATTTCAAAGACATCAATGATACCTTCGGACATCACGTGGGCGATGAGACCTTACAAAAAATCGCCCAGGTTATCGAACAGGAAAAACGTGACAGCGATATCGCCTCCCGTTACGGAGGAGAAGAATTTGTCCTGCTGATGCCGCATAGCGAAAACATTCATGCCTATGTTCTGGCGGAAAGGATACGAAAGAGAATAGAACAAATGGAAATGGATGCCGGTAGCGAGACATATAAAGTAACCATCAGCGGCGGCCTGGCATCGTTTCCCGCCAACGCCCGGGATTCGGACGATCTTCTAAGAAAGGCGGATAGTGCTCTCTACCTTGCCAAAGGAGCTGGAAAAAACACCATCTCATTCTACAAAGAGGAAAAGAGACGATACCTGCGGGTTAAATTCAAACAGCCGGTCAAGATTAAGGAACTGGGGTTTAACGGCTCTCTGTCTTATCACGCCCAGAGCAAAGACATCTGTATCGGCGGCGTCTTGTTTGAAAATAAGGATCCCCTGCCGTTGGGAGCTCGTATCCAGGTAAGCGTTCCTATCAAGGATGATGAACCCCTCCTGCTTATCGGAACCGTGGTCCGGGTTGAATGTTTTCAGAAAAACCGCTACGATATCGGCATGACCATATCCTTCAAGGAAATGGAAAAAATCGCCAGCAATGAAATAGCCAACTTCCTGAAGGAAAAAACCGACCAGGAGTGAGTCATGGCGCTAAAAACAATACATGCCAGCATTCAAGGAAAAGTCCAGGGCGTTTATTTTCGGGATTATACCCGGCGTGAAGCCCAAAAGCTGGGTTTGGGCGGTTGGGTACGAAACCTGCCCGACGGCTCTGTCGAAGCACTCATCTCAGGCGACGACGTTAAGGTCGAGAAGATGCTTACCTGGCTGCACAAGGGCTCACCCATGGCCATCGTTACCAGTGTTGCCGCAACAGAACGTAGTAGTGAAGATACCTTTTCCGATTTTACAATCCGCTATTGAGGCCGTATGCCGACCTGGTTCCGGATACGATGCAACCTGTACGGAAAGGCACAATTAAAAAGGCGCCGGCGAAATGCAATATTCAACGGCTAAAATAAGACCTGATTTCAAAGAACTACTTACAATAGACGACCTGAGTGCCTGGTTCTCCGTTGACACGGGGAGCGGAGAGGTCGTTGAAGAACAGGTTCTCCATTCTGTTTCCCTGACCGTCGACGAATCCGAAACTGTAGCCCTGGTAGGAGAATCGGGATCCGGAAAATCAGTAACCGCTCTTTCCATCCTGCGTCTTTTAGAAGAGTCCAACCGCATCCGATACCAAGGCTCGATTCATTTTACCGGTAAAGACCTCCTGACCCTTTCCAGAAAAAATATCCGTTCCTACCGCGGCAATCGGATTGCCATGATTTTTCAGGAACCGATGACCTCACTCAATCCCGTCTACCCCATTGGCAACCAGCTGATGGAACCGTTAGTACTCCATCGGTCCATGACCTCAGTCGAGGCTAAAAAGGAGGCCATCCGCCTATTGGAACGTACCGGCATCGAAGAGTCCGCAGACAGATTCAATGTGTTTCCGCATCAACTTTCGGGCGGTCAACGCCAACGGGTCATGATCGCCATGGCGCTTGCCTGCCGCCCGGCGCTTCTCATAGCCGACGAACCGACGACAGCCCTGGATGTAACCATTCAGGCCCAGATCCTTGAATTGATCCGCGATCTGCAAAAAGAATTCGAAATGGCCGTCCTCCTGATCACCCATGACCTGGCCATGGTAAAGAGGATGGCATCTCGTATCTCGATCATGAAAAACGGCAGGATTGTCGAACAAGGATCGACAGAGAAGATCTTTACAGCTGCCGAGGCACCTTACACCCGCAGATTGCTGGGCTCTTTGCCCGCCGAGACACCGGCTCCCAAACCGGAAAGCCCGATCCTTCTGACAACCCGAGATCTGAACTGCCATTTTCGCCTAAAGGCCGGTAGGAAAAAGTGCTTTACCCGGACCTATAAAACGATCAGGGCCGTCGACCATGTCGATCTGACCATCAAGACCGGGACCACCTGCGGGATAGTCGGAGAATCAGGCTCAGGTAAAACAACATTGGGAATGGCTATCCTCAGGCTCATTAAAAGCCAGGGCGAAATACACTTCGCCGATCTCGACCTCCAAACGCTGTCATCCCGCGCCCTTCGTCCGCTACGCAAAGAAATACAAGTAGTCTTTCAGGACCCCTACTCGTCGCTTTCGCCCCGTTTTACCGTTGAAGATATCGTCGGCGAGGGGTTGAAGATCCACTATCGCCAATACAGCAAACAGGAATATGTGGACCGGATTGCCTCCGTGCTTGCCGAAGTCGGCCTGGAGCAGGAGATGGCCGTTCGCTATCCACATGAGTTTTCCGGCGGTCAACGCCAGCGCATCGCCATTGCCCGAGCGATTGTCCTTCAACCACGTTTTCTCATTTTAGACGAGCCGACCTCAGCCCTGGATATGACTGTCCAAGCCCAGATCATCGAGTTGCTCAAAGACCTGCAGAAACGGCATGGGATGACTTACATATTCATCTCCCATGACCTGCGGGTGATACGGACATTGGCAGACCAAATCGTGGTCATGCAGCAGGGACGCATCGTGGAAGAAGGGCCTGCCGCGAAGATCTTCTCCTCTCCCAGGCATGAGTATACGAAGACCCTTTTCAAAGCGGCTCTGGGATAAATCCGGAGCAAGTAAGCCATATAAAACAACAACAGAGAGGAATGGGGCATAGTTTTGCTCTGCCCCATTTGCACTCACGGAATGACACTTAATTCCTCACTCCGTCATTTCTGGTTTTCTCTACGCTTATATCCTTTTCAAACAGACTCATCCCGCGTTCCATGGCGCAGAAATCACCGCACATGGTGCAGGTTCTTGTGTTCTCAGGCGTTCTGCTTTTGCGAATCTCTTCTGCTTTTTCCGGAAACATCAGCAGGCTGAAGTGTTCTTTCCAGTCGGTATCTCGGCGGGCCAAGGCAACTTTTTTCTCAAGATCACGCCGCTCTGGATACTTGGCGATATCCCCAATGCGGGCGGCCAGCCGCGTGGCCCGAACCCCTTCCCGGACATCCTCGATATTAGGCAGAGCCAGATGTTCGGCCGGGGTGATATAGCAGATCAGATCGGCACCATGGCGTGCCGAATTCGCCGCCCCGATAGCCGAGGTAATGTGGTCATAGCCGGCCCCCGAGTCGGCAGGCAACGGCCCCAAAACATAATAGGGCGCTCCGCCGCTCATGCGTTTTTCCAACATGATGTTGCCCTCGATCTCGTCCAGCGGCACATGTCCCGGACCTTCCACCATCATTTGGCAGCCCATGTCTCGCCCCAATTCAGCCAATTCGCAGTTGATGACCATCTCGGCCATCTGGGCGCGGTCATGGCTGTCGTGGATGGCTCCAGCCCGGATACCGTTGCCAAGCGACAGGACTGCATCGTATTTTTTCATCAAGCTGCAAACCCGGTCGAACTGCTCGTATAGCGGGTTCTCACAGTTGTTATACTCCATCCAGGAGACCATAAAGGTGCCACCCTTGGAAACCAGACCGCCGTAACGATAGCCCTGTTTACGCAACCGTTCGATGGAGAAACGGTTGATGCCGCAGTGGATGGCCATAAACGAAATCCCGTCCGCCAGCTGTTGCTCAATGAGATCAAAGAGATATTCGCTGTCAAGCTTGTTTGGATTCTTATATTTCCTCGCTGCCTCGGCAAATGCCTGATAAAGGGGAACATTGCCCACCGAAAGATTGCAGGCGGCAAGTACTGCCCTGCGTACGCCATTAAGGTCGCCGCCGGTGGAAAGTTCCATCAGAGTATCGGCCTTCTCGCTTTCAGCCATCTTAGCCTTCTCCACCTCAAGCTCAATATCAAAGATGTCCGATGAGGTGCCGATGGAGGCATTCACCTTGGTTCTGAGGCCCCTGCCTATTCCCACAATTTTCTGGTCCGGTCTTGAGGGACTGACCGGGATGACGATATGGCCGTCCGCCACCCGTTGCCTGATCACCTCCCCTGAGAAGCCCTCATCAAGGGCCACTTTCTTCATCTGCTCGCTTATCACGCCTTCTCTTGCCAATTCAATCTGTGTCTTCATTTCTTCCTCTGTACGTTTTTGAGAGCGCTATTAAAAAGCCTTTTCTCATACTTCATTTCGGCACCGGAAACAAAATTCCGGCAGACCGTGTCTTTCTAGTCGATGGGCAAAAAAAAAGTCCGTCACAGACCATGGACGGTCTATGACGGACTTTTGCGGACTAAAAAGCCGTTCATCCCCCAGGCAGGTCTTCTGACTTGCGGCTCAGCCTCGGTCTACGCCTTCCCGGGCACCGATTTTCTCGGATCCCAGTGGCAACATGTAGACCTTGTCCCCGCTTACAGCGCCGGCCCAACGTTACGGATTCTCACCGTATTCCCTTTTCACCACGTCGCTATTGCGATCGCGGCACCTGGCAGACTATGGTAAATGTTCGGTAGTTGTACCCATTCGGGATTCAAATGTAAAGAAAAGAGATCGCGGATTGCCTGCTGCCTGTGATATCATCCAATTCCCTTGTCAAAACATTTAGACGAGGCTACTTATTCGGATGAGAAATCCGGGCTTATTGGTTGCTGCTGTAGTATTGTTATAAAATGAGTTGGTTGAGCTATAAAGAGTAAAGTTGACATCTGTTCTCCATGTTTCCTGCTGAAATTCTAACAACCGTGCCCCATAGCCCCGGCGTCTATATGATGCTGGACAGGAAATCGGCCATCCTCTATGTCGGCAAGGCCAAAGACCTGCAAAAACGTTTGTCCTCCTATGCCCGTTTTTCCGGAGCCGAACACAACAAAACCCGGGTTATGTTGGAGCGGGTCGAAAAAATAGAAACAATTATTACCCGTACCGAGAAGGAGGCTCTGATCCTTGAGGCTTCTCTGATCAAACGACATAAGCCACGTTATAACATCATCCTGCGCGACGATAAAAGTTATCCCCTCATTAAAGTCACAGTCCAGGAGGAGTGGCCCCGGGTGATGATGACCAGGCGCCGAAAAAACGACGGGGCAAGATATTTCGGCCCTTACTCCTCGCCTGCATCAATGTGGTCAACCATGAAGTTGATTACAGCCCTCTTCCCGCTACGTCGTTGTAAAGGTGAAAAACTCCGTCCTCGCAAAAGACCCTGCCTCAACGGCCAGATGAAACACTGTCTGTCTCCCTGCGTTGATCCGAGCCCGGAGGTGAGGAAAAAATACCGGGAACACGTAGAAAAGATCCTGATGATCCTCGAAGGAAGAAAGACGGACTTGGCAGAACGATTGGCTGAACAGATGCAGCAGGCCTCGGAGTCCCTTGAATTTGAAAAAGCGGCCGGCATCCGCGACCAGCTCAAAGCACTCACCCATACCCTGGAAAAACAGGTGATCATAGCAGGACATGCAAAAGACCAGGATGTATTCGGTGTAGTCAGAAAGGATGCGGCTGTGAGTATCGCCATCCTTTTTGTCCGCAGCGGGGTCATCAACGGAAGCCGCACCTACTTCCTGGAAGACCCCTACGGTGACGACCGGACCTTGCTTTCGCAGGTACTCAATCAGTACTATTTCCACGGCAGCAACCTGCCTCACCAGATCCTTCTCCCCTTTGCCCCAGAGGATCAAGACCTTCTTACAGAACATTTCAACGAGGTGGGAAACGGCAAGATCGTCCTCTCCATCCCGCAGCGCGGCAATCTACTCCAACTGATGACCATGGCAAGGTCCAATGCCGAACAGGTCTTTGCCGAGCGCGACAACAAGGAGCGCTCATGGCAGAGTTTGGCTGCCTCCATGCAGCATAAGCTTCATCTGGAGCGCCCCCCCGACATAGTTGAATGTCTGGACATTTCAAATATCAGCGGCAAGCAGGCGGTTGGTTCCCTGGTCAGCTTCCGCCAGGGAGAGGCCGACACCGGCAATTATCGCCATTATAAGATCAAGAGCATCTCTTCACCTGATGACTATGCCATGATGGAAGAGGTCCTCTTGCGAAGGCTTAAGAGAGGAATTGAAGAGGCAACACTACCGGACCTCTTCGTCGTGGACGGTGGCCGCGGCCAGTTGGGCATGGCTATGCAGGTGGCTAAGTCATTGGGTATAACCGACGATCTTGACTGGATCGGCATAGCCAAAGAACGGGAAGATGAGGGAGAGAAACTCTACAAACCGGGGAGAAAAAACCCCATTCTCCTGCCCGGCCATGATCCAGTGCTTCTCTACCTTATGCGGATCAGAGATGAAGCCCATAGGTATGGAATCACCTTCCACAGAAAACTGCGCCGTAAATCCACCCTGGCTTCAGAACTCGACTGCATACCCGATATCGGCCCGGCACGTAAAAAGGCTCTTCTCAAGCACCTGGGCAGCCTTAAACAAATTAAGGCTGCGAATATGAAACAACTTGCCCAAACGCCAGGAGTCGGAACGGAACTGGCAAAAAAAATATTTTCTTCTCTGCATCCCAACGAGTAACTTCCTGGTATGCTAAAGGTATCGCCACTTTTCCGGCTGCAAATAAAAAATGTAGCTCGTGCGGGTTAAACATACATGCTCAACCCATCAAAAATAATTCTTCCATTTCAAAAAAAGTGATTGCATTTCCTTCGGCCTTATGATATCTGACAAACCATTGTTGTGCAAAGATCAAGAGAAACAGTAACAAATGTCTGTCCATCGGCCGCAAAGCACCTCAATTGCTTTAGCGGTCTTTTTTTTGCACACAAATGTTTTCCGATCCCAGTTGCGATCTGGGTTATTATCATTTGGGTTCCGAGATGGAACCTTGTACAAAAGGAGTAGTCAAATGGCAGAAGGAACAGTAAAATGGTTCAATGATTCAAAGGGGTTTGGTTTTATCGAGCAGGATGGAGGACAGGACGTTTTCGTTCACTATTCCGCCATCAAGTCGGAAGGATTCAAGTCCCTTGACGAAGGAGCCCGAGTAAGTTTTCAGATTGTAAACGGCCCCAAAGGTCCTGCTGCTGACAACGTACAGAGATTATAATATTTTTATTTTGTAATACCTGCAAAAAGCCCCGCGTTTCGCGGGGCTTTTTTTTTGGGAACAATTATCCGGATGTTAAAAGGAGGACATCAGAAGAAAATCTGCCCAAGCGTTCTTCTAACAGACGCTGGATAGCCGGTTTTTATCCATAGTTTGTGAAAAAGGCTGAACCATTGTTCCGGATTTTCTTTTATAAAAGCCTCATAATACGCAATGCTTCTCTCACTTATGTCTTTGATACTCTCTTCATTAATCTCTTGATAGTCAGGCAGCTCGACCCTATCAATATCAATATGTAATTTGCCGTTTTTATAATAATAAACACTGGTCAAGACTGGAGCTCCGGTCCGCAAATGGAGGATGGCAGTGCCTTTGGCGCAATGCAAAGGCTGGCTGAAAAACGGAATAATCGTCCCTTTGTTAAAGGCTCTCTGGTCAAGGCTTATAATCAAAATTCTGTTTTTCTTAAGTGATTCCTGATAGATACTCATTCCGGCGTGCGTATGCAAGTGTTCGATATTATCTCCATACCTTTGTCTCTTTCGAATAAAATACGCATCTGAAAGGGGATTTTTCTGTTTTTTATAGATGAGACTTATAGGATGATTGTTGGCATTGAACCAGGCGAAATACGCCTCAAACCAAAATCCATGATACGTTGTAAGTATGACACCTTTTTTTTGCAAAAGTGCTTCCTTTAATTTTTCCTCACCTGTAATTTCAGCATCTTGAATCATCCTAAAAACTTGTTTTCTGTGAAGGATAAAAATCAACCCGAACGTCCTGGTGAATTGAAGATAAGCTGTTCGTAACAGACGGATTTTTTCAGCATGTTCCATGTCTGGAAACACATTCGAGACGTTGCTGTATGCCACTCGGAGTCGAAAAGGATAAAAGATCCAGATTATCCAACCAAAAATGTACGTTAATCCAGTAACAAGCGGATGAGGCAAAATATTTATAAAAGCAACTGCTCCTCGCAACAGACAGTATTCAAAGATATATTTTAATTTCATAACTTCACATTTTGAGGTACAACTGGGACATATCTTACAGCATCCGCATACGGCAATACCCTAAAAAGAGCGCTGCTATACCTGCATTTTAACATCTGCGGCTTGCCGCAACCTTTGCTGCATTGATACGTCAATTCCGGGATCTAATTTATAAGCGGCTCTCCCCGTTCGAAGGTTATGTATACAGAGAGAGTCTCGCTAGGACTCAAAACTGATTTCGTCTTACAGCAACAAGGCTGTTTATTCTAAATATCTTTTATTATTCCAGCAAGATAGAACAATAAAAGATAATGTGAAAGCAGAGTGTACTCGTAAATACGATTCGTTTCAAGCTTTAGCCCGCATTTTTCATGAACGCTGTGTAAAATTGAAGGCACAATTGTTTCTTAGAATTGTCTCGTCCTTTCTGAAGTATAAAAAAAGTAACACAGTGCTCATGAGAAATGCGGGTTATGAGAAAGAAAAGCGACTCGTGATTTTAACAGCAGATCGATTTTGTTCCAGGATTGCGGACTGTTGACAACAGACCCTAAAGAAAGAGTGACACTTCTTCGATTTTTCGATAACTTTATATGTTAGTATATTGAACTACTGTTTCGATTTTTACTCTGTAGTTTCGTGTAGCCAACTGCTGCACCTCAGCTTAAGTAATTTTATGATTGCCGCCAATCCTCAGCCATCTTGGAACCGATTGTAAAATAGCAGTGAAAAGGATTTTCAACTTCATTTCCATCAATCTTCTCTGTTTCGTAGCCTTGGCCTTTGCCGGTGGCATCGATTCTTCTCTGCAGCCTATTGGTTCGTTGTGGCAAACTCTCTTTTTAATTCTCACCTGTATCGCTGTCTTGCTTCTCCTGCGGTTTTCCAGGAAAGCATCGGCATTTACTGCGATTCTGCTCATGTATTTCATTCTCGGCAATCTCTATGGCAGCGTGCGAGGGACAGCGCCTGCCAATCCATCCGACATCTCGTATCTTATTCAGAAAAAAAGCGAAGCCATTCTTATCGGCAGACTGCAAAGCAGACAGGGATTCAACGGTGAAGTGAGTAAGGCTTTGATGAATTGCCGTTTTATTCAATTCAAAGGTGACAAGGATTTTCTTTCTACTACAGGAAGGGTTCTCCTTTACCTTAAAGATTATTGGCCTGCCAAAATTATGCCGGGAGACCGGATAATTGTCCGAGCAATGCTCAGTCGTCCGCATAGCTTACAAACGGCAGGCTCCTTCGATTACAAGACCTATCTGGAAAATCAGGATATCCGAGTTACCGGTTTTGTCAATTCGCCGCTATTTATTTATAAGTTCCCTATTCGGAAAAGTTATACAAACATCATCCGATATGCAGCCCAGCGAGCTCGAGTACGAATCGGTGCTGCCATCGATCACACGCTTTCTCCCGGGCTTGCCGGTCTTTACAAGGCAATCCTTATCGGCGACCGTTCCGGTATTGACAATAACCTTATTGAACAGTTCAAGGGATCGGGATGCATGCATATTCTTTCCATTTCAGGAATGCATATGTCTATTATCGGAGCCTTTCTTTTTTTTGTTTTTTATTGGCTGCTCAGACGCTCCACGTGGCTCATCCTCCGTTTCGACACCAAGAAAATTTCCGCGATTGTCTGCCTGCCCTTCCTTGTTTTCTATGCACTCCTGGCCGGTGCCAAGGTTCCGGTAATCCGCTCTTTAATCATGAGCGCCGTGATAGTCCTGGCACTCTGTGCCGGTAGGCGAAGATCGATTTTTGCAACGCTTTCGCTGGCAATGCTGCTGATTCTTGCATGGAGCCCAGTGAGCCTTTTTACAGCGTCTTTCCAGCTCACCTTCGCGGCAGTCGGATCAATCGCCGCAATCTCTCCTTCTATCATGAAGCGATTGTATTCAACAAATTCCCCAAAAGAGCCTCAGGTCTCTCTTAGATCACGTTTCAAGGAATGGGTGGTTGCCGCCCTGCTAATCTCTCTATCGGCCACCATCGGATGCGCACCCCTGCTCCTCTACTATTTTAATAGACTCTCCCTGATTGGCCCTGCCGCAAACCTTGTGGTGGAGCCCCTCATCTGTTTCTGGAGTCTACCTTTGGGATTTTTTGCCTGCCCCCTTGTTTCTATCAGCCCGAGTTTGGCCGCCATTTGCTTCCATATAGGTTCGTGGGGTATTGCCTTGACATGCAAACTGATGAATTATTTCTCTCTTATCCCCTGTGAAAGCATATGGCTTCCATCCCCCTCCCCTTCACTGATTATTGTTTATTACGGGAGCCTTCTCCTTCTCTTCTTCGGCCCCAGATTGAAAAAAGCACAGATGCTTGCATGGACGTCATTTGCGCTCATACTTTTCTTCTTCTGCCTGCCCCCTTACGAACTCTTCAAACATTTCAGAAAAAATACTACTATCACAGTTATCGATGTGGGCCAAGGAAGCGCTAATCTTATCGAGTTTCCGGCGGGCAAGAGGGTCTTGATAGACGGAGGGGGACCGTCATCTCCCAGATTCAATACCGGAGAATCGGTCATTGCACCATTTCTCTGGAAAAAAGGGATTACCACCATCGATTCTGTAATAATAACCCATCCAGACAGCGATCATTTCAACGGATTACCCTTTATTATTAAACATTTCGACCCAAAAACGCTCTGGGTAAATGGATCAACCGGGCACAACCCCGGCTATACCGACCTGTTACGGCTGGCGAAAAGACTGCATGTTCCACTCCGCATCCCCGGTCCCAAAACTCAATTGCTGTCTGGGGGAGGCAGCATTCTTGCGTCAATTACCAACCCTTTGATGGCTAAACAGCACCCAAGCGATGGTGGGACCAGAAGGCAGGGTGTGCATATCTCAAGCAATGACTCAGGGGTAATAGTGAAATTTACCGATCAGAATTTTTCCGCCCTGTTTCCAGGGGATATCAGTAAACAAGTTGAGAGGCTGTTAGTCCTGCAACCGAAAAGTCTTTCAGCCGATGTTTTGCTCTCCCCGCACCACGGTTCGACCACTTCCAATTCTACTGTCTTTCTCCAGACGGTCCACCCAGCCTATCTGATAGTATCTTCAGGATATAGAAAACAAGGAATTTTCCCAGCTTGGAATCTTAAAGAAAAAACTAAAAAATTGGGGATTAAAATGCTGACTACCGCCCTTTCAGGATCCATCGTTGTCACAACAGACGGCATCAAATTTTCCATTGCTACAGGTGACGGTATCGCAAATATGAAGAAGATAGCTGTGAGACTTGCCGCGAAAAAATACTCGTCGAGTCGACAGATTTTTTACGTCCAGCCATGATTTAAAGGGGTGGAGGTCGGCTTCGATCCTTATCCTACTTACCTGTTCATCCGTTTGATCCGGGTTTATGCCTTTTTTTAGACCTCTGTAAAATCGGATGGAGCTTTTCTTAGAAATTTAATAAATTTACTCTTTTCAACACAATTGGAATAGGCCTCGTCAGGACTGATCATCTTCTTTTCCAGATACTCTAAAATCGCATCATCCAAGGTCTGCATACCGAATTTTTTCCCTGTCTGCATTACCGACAGGATTTGATAGGTCTTACCTTCGCGGATCAGATTTCGAACTGCCGGCGTGGCGATCAGTATTTCCAGGGCCGCGCACCTGCCTTTGATATCAATCCTTTTGAACAGGGTCTGGGAAACCACAGCTTTCAATGCATCGGCAAGGGTGGAACGCACCTGGCCCTGCTGGTTGGCGGGGAAAATTTCGATGACACGGTCAACCGTTTTCATCGCGTTGATGGTATGGAGGGTTCCAAAGACCAGGTGACCGGTCATGGCCGCTTCCATGGCAAGAGAAATAGTCTCCAGATCGCGCATCTCACCAACCATTATGATATCAGGGTCTTCACGAAGGGCACCACGCAGGGCAGCGGCAAAACTCCGGGTATGGGTTCCCACTTCACGGTGGTTGATGACACATTTCTGACTGGTATGGACAAACTCGATGGGGTCTTCGATGGTCAGGATATGGTCCTTTCTTAATTTATTTGCCTCATCGACAATAGCGGCAAGCGTTGTCGATTTACCAGAGCCGGTCGGGCCGGTAACAAGGACGAGGCCTTTGGGCAAATGGGCGAGCCTTGCGATAACCTTAGGCAACCCCAGTTGCTCACAGGTCATGATCTCGCTGGGAATTTCGCGAAATACGGCACCTATCCCGAATTTCTGCTGGAAAAAATTACAACGATACCTGGCAAGCCCTGGTATTTCATATCCAAAGTCCACATCGCCCAATTCCTCAAAAACCTTGATCTTCTCCTCAGGGCAGATTTCATAAAGCATAGACCGCAGTTCGTCGTTGCCCATCCTCTTAAACTTAACCCTCTCCATATCTCCACGGATACGAAGGATAGGTTGTTGGTCGGCAACCATGTGTAAATCGGAAGCGCCTTCATCATTCATCAGTTTAAAAAACGCATCTATTTGGGCCATGATTTTTTCCCTGTCAGTTTATAAAACCAAAACTACACAACCACTTTGTTTTTAATATAATCGACGATATCCTGTGGTTTGTCCAGTACCTCAAACAAAAAGATATCTTCTTTGCTGATATTGCCCATTTTCAATAGTGTATCCTTAATCCAATTTACAAGTCCATTCCAAAAAGAACTTCCCACTAAAACAATGGGAAAGGGCTTAACCCGTTGAGTCTGGATGAGTGTAAGTGACTCAAAAAGTTCATCGAGTGAGCCGAAGCCACCCGGCATACAAATGAAAGCCATGGAATATTTCATAAACATAACTTTCCTAACAAAGAAATATTTAAAGTTCAAGGGGAAATTTGTATAAGGATTGGCGGTCTGCTCGTGCGGAAGACTGATATTCAGGCCGATGGATATACCACCGGCCTCCATGGCACCTTTATTAGCCGCTTCCATGATTCCCGGCCCGCCTCCGGTAATGATTCCATAGCCGGATTTAGCAAGATCGAAAGCGATGGTCTCAGTCAATATATAATACTTGTCCCTTGCCGGAGTCCTGGCCGAGCCGAATATGGTTACAGCCGGAACATCCACGGCCGACATGGCATCAAAACCTTCAACAAATTCAGCCATAATCCTAAACATCCGCCAGGAATCGCCGACTACTGTGTTGTCGAGAATATATCTGGGTTCTCTTTTTATCCGTCTCCGTTCTGTAAATACTTCTTTATTTTTATTATTCATGTCCTTCAGTCTCAAGAAAATACCGGGCTTGCTGGATGACCGTCTCTGTCGCATCATCTCCGTTTAACACCTTGGAAAACCAACTCGATGCTTTTTTCGACCTGCCTTCCAAAAGGTAAATCAATCCAATTTGCAGCTCAGCTTCAGTCTTTGTCCCTTTATTACGGAGACAAAGCCGTAAAATATTTTTCGCCTCATTAAATTTTCCACATGATATCAATACCTTTCCGAATCGAAGTTTCAGATGAAGATCGATAGGGTCAATCTCTACACTTTTTTCACAAAGAGACAGGGCTATTTCATCGCCTTCACCCTGTTCGAGATAGATTTCTCCTAATAGCCCCATACTTTCAGCATCAAAGCCATCAAACTGCAAAGCACGCTGCAGCCATACCATGGCCTGAGTATTATCCTTCAGTCCATGAAAAGATTTTCCAAGAAAGCGGCAGGCATACCCCGCTTTTTTACTTGGTTTTTTTTCCTCATACCAAGGCAGCAGAATATCGATTGCCCTCTGATACTCATCGGTTAGACAGTACAATTTACCCAATTGCAGTTGTATGTCCTTTTGGACGACTCCTTTCTCATCATCTTGATGGCCAACAGCCAAGGCCCTCTCGAACCGGAGAATGGCTGATTCGTTCATTCCTAAATATTTTTCTCCAAATCCGAGATTATACAGAGCCATGAAGTTGTCGGAATCAATGGTGAGGACCTTGTTGAAACACTGATGAGCGGGTCGATGTTTTTCCATCATCGCATAGGCGACACCAAGACTGTTAAGCAGATTAATGTTGTTTTCCTCACAGATAAGACCTTTTTTATACTCCCGTATTGCATTTGCCAAATCACCCTCTTGATAGTAAACGTCTCCACTGATATTAAGACTGATTGCATCAAAAACAGCCACACCACCGGAGCCATAAAAAGAAGCATGCAACACAGCCTTTCGGCAATTACACAGGACTTCCGATTTGGAGAAGTCAGCAAACGGATATGCTCCTATTCCAACGAGAAATCGTTTACCAATAGGTATTTTCTTCTTGAGTTCCGAAAGCTTACGTTTTACCCATGTCTGAGCTTGCCGAGAATCCTTTTCCCCTAAAAAGATATAAATATCCTCGTTATCGCACACAACGGTTTCGCTCATACCCAAAACAGCTGAAAGTGTCTTGGCAAGATCCATATCGCACTGAATTTGGACCAAGGCAAAACGGTCTGCATCTTTCCATCTTCTGGATAATTTGGCCACAACCCTTCTGGGAGGACGACTGAGAGGATGTTGTTCAGGATGAGCAAGCAGAGAAAAATCACAAAAGCTGTATGGGCCCCGTTTACCGGCAACCTGTAAGGCCTGCCATGCTTCGTCAAACAATATTTTTTCCGTATTATCAATCGATTCAGGTTGTTCTTTGCCGCTGTATCCAATATGAACTCGAACAAAACCTTCTCGACGGAGCCATGAAAGCAGCATCGTTCCTACTCGCGACATTGATCTCGCATGCTCTGAGACAAGGGCGAAAAGGCCATGTCCCAAGTAATGGACAGGAAAACGATTATCTGAAAAATTCACCAATGAAAGTGCAGCATTACGTGCATTTACGATAGCCTCTCGTGATGATCTGACCTTGGGATAAAGCTCCACCAACATCAGATCAGCCCCAGCTGAATCGCATAAAAAATGCAAGATATCGTAGAGGTTGGCTGCATTCAGGAGTCCTGTATCCCAATCAACACGCTCTTGTTTCAAAAGAATGAATTCCTTCAACGCACTGTTACGTACCTCAACCAACCAACCTGGATCAGCTTTTTCAACAACAAACGGATCAACCCCGGATACAACAGCAATTATGGTCGCCCCTGTTACTGAAAACGGTAGAAGAAACCCATTTCGTCTAATACTGATAGTGTCGGGATCGCTTTGTGTTCTCAAGAGAAGTTGTCGAACATCATCAATCTGGGAATTTCGAATTCCTTTTGTTATCTCTGCATCTGAGATAAAGGCAATTTTTGAGACAGTCGGAATCTTTTTTTTAAGTATTCGGGAAAAAGGAAGAGAAAACCGAATAAAATCGTTTTCACAAAGCTGTTCATGCACGTAAACGGAGGGAAAGGGGTTCATTGGAGCGCCTTTTCCGAACCAAAAAACTCTTTTATCGAGGAAGAGAGTTCAATAATCTCACCATCCAATACAGTTCGCAAATCGAGTAAGAATCTTTCATCCTCAATACGCCCTATGATGGGCACGACAAGATTCCGGAACTCTCGCTCAAGGACATGTACACCGATGTACTTCGGCAGTAATTCCAAAGCCCAGCTAGACAAACCGTGCTCGGGCATGGCGCCTCCGCCTACACGTGAAAAAGTTGGTATCAGCCGGGTGGAACAAGTACGGGAAATCTCTTTTTGCACCCTGCGCAGTAACTTCCTCCCCCTACTCTTTATTGCATCGGCAGATTGTGTCAACATGGCGAGAGTAGGAATATTTTTCAGAGCGTCTGAAACCTCATAATAATTTCTGAGCACGTTTTCCAAAGATGCCAGAGTGAACTTATCTATTCTCAGCGCCCTGTTTAAAGGATTCTTTTTTATTTTTTCAATTACTTCTTTTTTTCCTGCTATAATACCCGCTTGAGGTCCGCCAAGGAGTTTATCTCCGCTGAAGGTTACTACATCTACACCTGCACCGACCACTTCCTGAACCGTCGGCTCTTTCGGTAGACCGTAGGCAGAGAGATCAACAAGGCAACCACTTCCAAGATCCTCCATGACCGACAGCCTATTTCTCCCTGCCAGCTGCACCATTTCTTCCACAGGAACCTCGGAAGTAAACCCTATCATCCGGAAATTTGAAGTATGGACCTTCAAAAGGAGTGCTGTTTCATCGGTAATGGCGTTTTCATAATCCCTTAAATGGGTTCTGTTGGTTGCACCTACCTCGACCAGACGTGCTCCACTTTTTTTCATTACATCCGGTATGCGAAAAGATCCGCCAATCTCGACAAGCTGACCTCTTGAAACAATAGCCTCTTTTCCTCTTGCCAGAGTTTCCAAGACAAGCAGGACTGCGGCTGCATTGTTATTGACGACCAAAGCTGCCTCGGCTCCTGTAAGCTCACAGATAATATCTTCCACAAGGCTATAGCGACTCCCACGTTTGCCAGTTTCAAGATTGAACTCCAGGTTGGTATAGTGTGCTCCGGCTTGAGCCAAAGACTGTACGGCACTTTCGGACAGCAATGATCTACCAAGATTCGTGTGGATGACGACACCGGTTCCGTTTATGATTCGTTTTAAATTGTTTTGCAGTTTCTTTTTTATCGCATGATCGAGAATATCCAGCCAGTCGTCCAAGGATCTTTTCCTACAGGTTGGAAGATCCTTCAAGATCTGTTGTCTTTCAAACTCTATTCTATTCTGCACTGTAAGTTTAATAAGTTTTACGGGGATATCGTGCTGTAACCTTTTAGAAAGGTTAATCACGCATTCATCAACTTTAGGAAGGCTCCTAAGGAGTTCTTTTTTCTTATCCATTTATTTTTTCTTTTTGAAAATATCTACCCCTGCCCTCAAATCAGGCAGTCCAATTCCAGATGCCATGTTACGATTTTCATTGAAAAAATGCAAATTATTTTCTCACCATAGATGCCGTAACTACCGATAAAAAATAAAAGGCTTTTCCGGATTAGGCATACTTATGTTGGTTATGCTGAAATTAAAGATCCTGTGGAGATCATCTATTCAGGCTGCTGCTCCATGTCCTTATCGTCGGTAGACAATAGATAAAAGACGGTCCATCCCTGGTTGCTTTCCTTTATGAATAGCATGTTCGAACTCGTAGCCTTTGGTGTTTCTATTGTTATGCTTGAGCTGTTTCATAAGCTCCGCACGCTCTTAGCTTCCCGGACATTAGATAAGAGTGATCCGAAAGAATGAATGAAACAGAATTTAAGCGAACATTTTGACCATAATTTTTAAGATCCTCCACTTTACAAGTCGCTGGTGTAATAATTATAATAGAAAAATACAGATCTCGTTTTTTTCTCAACCACAATTTACTGAAAAGAAAAAGTTAGTAGTTGACAGTCCCTCAAGATTCGTGTAGTTTGCCGCGGTCTTTTCGTCGCTGGAAGTGAGGCAAAATAAAGCGCAAGGCGAGATGAAAGGGTATTGACAGAGAAAGTAAAAGGCGTTAGACTACGCGT
>JBJKRL010000028.1:0-54738 GCA_046704745.1 Desulfocapsaceae bacterium
GCCGATGATCAGAATGTCAACATCTTTCTCGACAACCTCAGGATTTACTACGGCTTTTATCTCACCTTTCGGTTTATTTGGTAATGCCATATTAAAATCTCCTTATATCTAAAGATTTTTGGTTAAAATTTAACACCTTGAATCAGACTTTAGGAGTAGGAATATCTTGCTCCATGAACAACTTCTCATCGTCAAGGCTGGCGCCTTTCTCACAAACATAGGCGTTGGCAGCACACTAAGCCGTAGTGCGGATGGGGAATTTAAAACGTTTCATGTTGCCATTACGGAATTTAACGGTCCACATAATGTCGTTGGAGGACCGCATCGGATGAACCTGTCCGCCCATCGGTACAAAATCGTCGTAACCACGAACGAAAATTGCACCCTGCGGGCAGATCTTGACACAGGAGTAGCACTCCCAGCATGCATCCGGCTCTTGATTATAGGCCTTCATTTCCTCAACGTTCAGAACCATCAGATCGTTGGGACAGATGTACATGCATGCGGTTTTGTCTCCGCCCTTGCAACCATCACACTTGGAAGGATCTACATAACTTGGCATTAAACTACCTCCTCAGTTTGTTTTAACTGTTGTGACCCTGAGCATACAGGACCCACTTAACCTATGCAAAAAACTCTCACAACTCAAAACACCGATTGCATTTACCATCCGAAGAACTCAATGTCAGAAAGTAAATAACTAGTATTTCTAAATAAAAAGATACAACACATATCGCTCAAAAAAAATGAACGGTCACTCATTTTTAACAGGTAGAGATATAATTTGTTGCTAAAATATTGTCAAGAAAATTCAACAGGAATTCCCAGGAGAGATACTATTCATAACTCTTTCGCGCAAGCACTTCTCGAGGACGGGCTCCATCCGCAGGCCCGACAATCCCTTCCTGCTCCATGGTCTCAATCATCCTCGCCGCTCTGTTGTACCCGACCCGAAGACGTCTTTGCAGCATTGAAATTGAAGCCTGACCGGATTCACAAACGACACTCACCGCTTCATCGTAGCGGTCGTCAATCTCCACTTCATTATCGGCATCGGAGAATGTATCTTCAGTTTCAATCTCCTCAATAACCGAATCGTCATAGCTCGCCTGTCCTTGCCGTTTCAGGAAGAGAACAAGTTTTGCCGCTTCCTCTTCAGAAATAAAGGCTCCATGAATCCGTACCAGTCCGGCCGTACCCGGAGGCAGATAGAGCATGTCACCTGCACCTAACAGATGCTCTGCACCTGATGTATCTATAATGGTCCGGGAATCGATCTTGGAAGACACCTTAAATGATATCCTGGTCGGGAAGTTTGCCTTTATAAGGCCTGTGAGCACATCCACAGACGGCCTCTGGGTGGCAAGGATCAAATGGATACCAGCGGCCCTGGCCATTTGCGCCAGGCGGGCAATGGCCGCCTCCACGTCTTTGGAGGAAACCATCATCAGATCCGCCAGTTCATCGACAATAATCACGATATACGGAAGCTTTTCTTTGGATGTTTCATTATAGGAATCAAACCCTTTAACCTTTGCCTCCTCCAGGAGTCTATACCGCCGTTCCATTTCTCTGACCGCCCACAACAGGGCTCTGGAGGCGAGTTTCGGCTCCACCACGACGGGATGGAGAAGATGAGGAATGCCTTCGTATCCGGAAAGTTCGATCCGCTTGGGATCAATCAGCAAAAAGCGGACCTCCTCAGGTGTTGCATTATAGAGAATGGAGGCGATAATGCCATTGATGGCAACGCTTTTTCCGGCACCGGTGGCACCGGCTATGAGGAGATGAGGCATTCTCGCCAGATCGGCTACCACGGCGTTGCCGACCACATCAAGACCGAGAGCAATTGAAAGTTTACTGGAATTATTAATATAATTGTCCGACCCGAGCAAATCCCTGATATAGACGACCTGCCTGAAGGCATTGGGAATTTCTATGCCCAGAGCCGCCTTGCCGGGAACTGATCCAACAACACGAACGGACTGGGCTTTCAACCCCAGGGCCAAGTCATCGGCCAACCCGACTATCTTGTTGATTTTCACCCCCGGAGCAGGCGCATATTCGTAGGTCGTCACCACAGGACCGGGGGATATCCCCACGACTTTTCCTGATACACCGAAATTCCCGAGTTTTTCTTCAAGTTGCTTGGAAATAGCATAATAAATTTCTTTATCGACTTCCTTTTGGACTTGCTGATTCTTGTTAAGCAATGAAAGCGGCGGGAGTTTCCAGTCACCCCGGACAACCGGGCGCAGGGCAAACGTTTCCTCCTTTTTGGAGGTATCGCCGACCTTGGGCAATTCTTTCACAACCGGGACAGTGGGAGACGGAAGGGAAACCGTCTCCAGGACCGACTCGGGCCTGCGAATCACAATCTGTCGTTCAACTGTGGCCGTCTCTACTTCCCGTGAGCCGAAAATCAACTCCCACATCCATGCCGAGATCCCGCGAATTGCCTTAGCAAAAAAGAAGCAGAGGCTATAGGGAGAAAATGAGGTCGAAATCATAAGCGAGACGAGAAAAAGCAAGGACAGGGTCAAAACCGTCCCCGGCCCTCCCAGAAACGAACGGGCGAGACCGAAAACGGTTTTGCCTATGAACCCTCCGGAATCAAAATAACGCTGGTCATAAAGAGACATGGAGGAAAAAAGAGCACAGGAAGAGATGGCGGCTCCTGTCAGCCCGACGGCGATCTGAGGAAGGCGTCTAAACGACATTTCTTGGCCGAAAAAAAGAAATGAAGAAAAAAAGATGAGACCGGCCAGCAAAAATGCCCCCCAACCGAGGAACCCAAGCAAAACTTCCGAGATGAGCTTACCGACTTCTCCACACCAATTCCCAGTACCATTGAAATAGAAATTGGAAATAAGGGCCAGAATGAGAAAAACCGAGATAAAAATCCCGAGAACAGCGGCAACTTCCTTTTTCAGCCCAGGGTGCGTTGCTTGCTTGTCCATAACAAAGGGGCTCCCCGATGCAATATATTAATAATTTCTAAAAGATAACGGGTTGTTCTTACGCGCTCTTTTGTTCGTCACAGGCAGAGTTGTCAGGGTCGCAAACGATATTTTTTACAGCATCGAGAATGCCGTTGATAAAGGCGGGAGAATCTTCGCTGCCGTATCGTTTGGCAATTTCAACCGCTTCGTTGATCGCCACCTGTGCAGGAACATCATCACAGTATACCATTTCGTACACACCGATGCGTAAAAGATTCCTGTCGGTTATAGCAATCCTCTCCAAACGCCAGTTTTTGGCGCATCGGCTAATCAGTTTATCGATATGACCGCAGTTCTGCCATATGCCCTGCAGAAGCTCAAGGGTATATGGACGTGCTTTTCTGTTAACCTGATAAAGATTGCAGAAAAGCTCAAACCGTTCAGGAAGTTCCTGCCGGCGCATATCGGCTTCTGCAAAATCGTCTTGAAAGAGAAACTGCAGGGCGGATTCCCTGGCCTTTCTACGAATTCCCATGGATTATCTACTTATAATTTCAAATCAAAATGGAGCTGCCCGAAAAATGTTTAACAAATCGGAACAACTCCATAAATCACCCATTCTAAAAGAAACGGGGATGCCGGACAACTTCTAGCCTGGATTTGTCATCAATTCAGGCGGCGTCAGGTTCGAGGTTTTCGGCAATGGGCTAGCAAAAACTCTACGCATTGCCAAAAGGCTGAAAAAAATGACGCTGACGGGACTGAGTTTTGGTGAGCACTGTGTAAATTTGACTTTGCAGATGTTTCTTAGAAATGTGCTACCATTCCCTAATAGGAGACAAACTGACACAGTATTCATAAGATATCCGGGCTTTCAGTGAAGATTTGCCACCAGATTTGCCATCTCAATTGCGGCTACGGCAACCTCGGATCCCTTATTTCCAGCCTTGGTTCCGGACCGTTCGATGGCTTGTTCTATGTTTTCAGTTGTCAGGACACCGAAAAGAACGGGTATACCGGTATCCAGCCCAACCTGTGCCGCCCCCTTTGAAACCTCGTTGACAACCACGTCAAAATGGGGAGTGGCTCCACGGATTACGACACCCAGACAGATAACGGCATCATATTTCTGCGACCCGGCAAGTTTTTTTGCAACCAGCGGAATCTCAAAGGCACCTGGGACCCTGACAACATCGATATCGGACTCCTTGGCCCCGGAACGCAACAGGGTATCTATCGCCCCTTCCCGCAATTTCTCAGCAATAAATGAATTAAATCGCGCAACGATCACGGCAAATTTCTTTCCATCCGCTTTTAAATGCCCCTCAATTACATTGACCATTTCTTTTCGCCCTATTCTTTAAATGAAAGCTCCCAGCAGTCGGGTCTTGCCATATCTTTGTTTCAAATTTCTAAATTCGTAGTACCCGGAAGGGGTATAAACACCCACAAAAAGCTCAGTCCAACCATACAGGTCCATTGGTGAATGGTATTAATCCACCTGGATCAAATGCCCCATTCTATCACGTTTACACTGAAGATACTCTTTGTTTTCATCTCCTGCTTCCATTTCCAAGGGAAATCGATCCACAACCTCGAGACCGTACCCTTCAAGCCCAATTATTTTCTTGGGGTTATTGGTCAAAAGGCCCATTTTCCTCACACCAAGGTCGCGCAGGATTTGCGCACCTATTCCGTAATCCCGCAGGTCCGGCTTGAATCCCAGCTTGATATTGGCATCAACCGTGTCGATGCCCTCTTCATCCTGCAGTTTATAGGCTCTTAATTTATTAACGAGCCCGATGCCCCGTCCCTCCTGGCGCATATACAGAAGCACGCCGCAGCCTTCCTGGTCGATCATCCGCATGGCAGCGTTGAGCTGCAGCCCGCAGTCGCACCGGGTCGAACCGAAGATATCACCTGTGAGACACTCGGAATGGACTCTAACCAGGGTTCTCTTTTCCGGATCTATGGCCCCCTTCACCAGGGCCAGATGCTCATGGGAATCGACATCATTGGTGTAGACGACCGCCTTGAACTCGCCGGCCGCCTCCGTGGGGATTCGAGCCTCCGCCACCCTGTGAATCAATATATCCCGACGAAGCCGATAGGCGACCAGATCGGCAATGGTAGCAATTTTTA
Organism: Desulfocapsaceae bacterium; assembly: GCA_046704745.1. Taxonomy (GTDB): domain Bacteria; phylum Desulfobacterota; class Desulfobulbia; order Desulfobulbales; family Desulfocapsaceae; genus CAWGGS01. The sequence goes on from JBJKRL010000028.1 coordinate 5,085, forward strand.
AATTATGTTTTTCAGCAAATTTCTCCAGATCCGGCATCCGCGCCATCGTGCCGTCTTCGTTCATTATCTCGCAGATAACACCAGCGGTCTTCATACCTGCCAGTCGGGCAAGATCCACAGAGCCCTCTGTCTGGCCGGTCCGAACAAGTACCCCGCCTTTACGGGCTCTGAGTGGAAAGATATGACCGGGACTGACAAGATCGCGCGGTTGCGCATCATCGGCCACAGCAGCCTGAATCGTCCGGGCTCTATCGGCTGCCGATATTCCGGTGGTCACTCCTGTTCTGGCCTCTATACTGATAGTAAATCCGGTGCCGTAGGGAGACTGGTTGTTGGCAACCATCATCGGGAGCTGAAGTTTATCCACCATATCGGGGCTCAATGTCAGACAGATAAGTCCCCTGCCGTATTTGGCCATGAAATTGATGGCTTCAGTCGTCACCAATTCCGCCGCCATACAAAGATCACCCTCATTTTCACGATCCTCGTCATCGACCAGGATGATCATCTTCCCGGCTTTAATGTCCTCGATTACCTCTTCAATTTGACTGACTGACATAATGCTCACTTCACTTTTGCTATTAATTAGATTTTTTTATAAAAACCCATGTTCGGCTAAAAATCCAGGATTGATGGTCTCGGCCAGAACCCGGGATGCATCCGGTTTTGTTGCAAGGAGCTTTTCAACATATTTCCCGATGACATCAACTTCGATATTCACTCTGCTTCCCTTGCGTAAAGAGCCAAGAGTCGTCACCTGAAGGGTATGGGGAATTATTGAAACCGAAAACCTGCCGCCGGTGCACGTGTTTACCGTCAGACTGATTCCATCAATGGCAATGGAGCCTTTCTCTATCACATATCTGCCCAATTTTTCTGGCATCTGGAAAGAGAAAACGGTAAACTCGCCATCCGGACGTTTTTCTAAAACCGTTGCCGTGCTGTCTATATGGCCGGAGACGATATGTCCTCCCAACCGATCAGCTAACCTCAAGGCCCTTTCCATGTTGATCTTTGAACCAATACCGACATCACTCAGAGTTGTACGGGAAAGCGTTTCAGGGGAAACATCGGCCAGGAATCTTCGGCCGACAATTTCATAGGCGGTAAGGCAGACGCCGTTTATGGCAATAGACTCGCCTTCGCAAGGGTCCACAAGATCGAAACCGGCTTCGACGCGGAAGGCCATTCCACCACCTGCAGCCCGCTTCTCAATGAGTTTTCCCGTCCCTTCTATGATTCCTGTAAACATGGTTTGTTTTTGACCTTAACCGTTTTTTTCCAGATCCGCGGCCTTATTCAGGAAGTTTTGAGCAATATCCTTATGCTTAAAATTGGAGTGGATGGATGCTATGGTGCGGTATGCATCCGCTGCCTTCTCCTTATTACCCGCCATCTGATAGATATCGGCCATCTGTTCCAGAACTGCCACCGCTCCCTGCGGGTTGTTATTATCAAAGTGTTTGTTCAAAATATCAAGACACAGGCTCACCGCTTTGGTAAAGTTTCCCTGTCCGCAAAATATCTGCACATACTGGTTTGACAGAGCCAACAGGCTCATCTGATCCCCCAGCTTCTCGCATATCTTCCATGCCCGGTCATAATTTATTATAGCCTGCTCATAGTCTTTCTTTGCCAGGCAAACATGTCCCATCTGGTTGGAAGCATTGGCAATTCCAGCCTCATCTCCCCTTTCTTCATATCCCAACAGGGCATTATGAAATGCGGCAGCGGCCTGTGCAAGTTCACTTCTCTCAAGATGTTGTTTGCCTTTATCGAAATCCATCTGAATCGGATCAACGGAGGCTTCTTTTTTTCCTCCCCCCTGCATGGGGCCGATACTCTCCGGGCTCTGAACGGATTTACTGCTCATGCTTTTTCTCCTCCATGGATTGCGGCGACGGCCTTTGCCGCTTCTTCCGCCACCGTGGTTTTTACTGCTTTCCCCTTTTCCCAAATGGTCAACTCATTACTATCATTATGTAATGTCATTAACTGAACGGCAACTTCCGTGGCCTTTATTCGCCCCAGAAGCCTTGCCACCTGCCCCCGGATCCCTGGTTCCGGATGGTTGAGAAAATGGAAGAGATTATAAAAAGGGGTGTCACGGACCAGATCCGGACGTTTGGCAGCTATCTCGGCCAAGGCCCATATCACCCGTTCCTGCAATGATCCATCCGCCATAAATCCAAGCAGATGTCTGGTAAAGGCACCAAAGATATCCGGCCTGGCGGCGATGACGCAGCCTATGGTCTCCACCATGCCCCATGGTGTTGCCGCCGTATCCAAACAGGCCTCAAAGAGTCGATGCAAAAGCTCGGAAACCTGTCCAGGGTATTTGCTTGCGACCTTTTTTGTTACCTCACCGATCACCCACGCCGTATACCAACGTTCATCTTCCAAGGGACTATAAAGGAGACGTTGCAACAAACGAAGCGTTTTTTTATCATCAAAACATAACAAGACGAGACCTTCGATATCGCCGGCCTCGATAAGATTCTTAACTTTTTGCTTTGTCGCTTTCTCTCTGACCCTGTTCTGATCGTAGACAAATTCTGCCGGAGCCTCCTTCACCTCATCATCCGGGGTCATCCGGTCAATGTTGTTTTGTTTTTTTTCACTTACACGTCTGGAAAGTTCTGCAATTTCGGTATGCAGGCGAACGAAATACAACACTCCCCGTACAGGTCGGCCATCGATATTTTTTATATCTACTACCTGGTGGGTGACCTCATCGTAGTTTTCAACCCTTCCCGTAAGATAATCATCCTCCGGCATCAATTCCCAGGCGAGATCCCAGTTGTCATTGCAGGCATACACGAGGGTTTCGACCATCGCAGCACCTACATTGTGACCAGTCGGGTCGCAGGTATATACCGCCCCGCATCCGCAACGTCCCACTGGAAACTCACGCATCTTTCGTTTTACGGCCTCTGTTGCCTTTCCCACCTTATGGCCACAAAAAGGGCACCAGGGGCGTTTTAAAATTTTTCCTTTATTCATAACAAAATATCGGCGAACAATTCAAAAGCTCGTCCCTTTGCAACGCCTCTATGCCAGCTTTTCTTCCAATTTAGCGGTGAAATTCGGATCAACCGAATAGCCCAATTCTCTCGCCTTTTCCAATTGTTCTTTGGCTTCCCTGAACTGAGAGCTGAAATAGAGGGCTACTGCCAGATTGTTATGGGCAAGAGCGGAATCCGGTTCCAGCTCGACCCCTTTCCTAGCTGCCTTCAAGGCCCTTTCATCCTCACCTTTCATGGTCAAAACAGCGGTCAGATTTATCCAAGCCGTGGCCAGACCGGGATTGTAACGGATCGCTTTTTCATAGGAGGATATCGCCTTTTCCAGTTCGTTGTATTGCTGCCAGATCAGGCCCATATTGGCATGGGCTTGCGCCGTTTCCGGTTGGGTTTTAATCGCTTTTTCGTTCAGCTCCCTGGCACGAACCAAATCACCCCTTCCAAAATGTATTGCCCCCAGGTTAATCATACTCTCAACTGATAACGGATCGATTTCAATGACCTTTTCAAGCAATTTTATGGCATCATCCATCCGACCGGCCTTGAGATAAACGAGCCCCAGATGATGGTGGGCCATAGCATTATTCGGGGCTTGTCGACATTTTTCTTCAAGTTCTTCAATGACCTTTGGTAGGTCTTCATTCAGCTTTTCCGACATTGTATCTCTCTTTTGTTTTTCGAATAGTCCTAACCCATATTCCCTTTTCGTGCGAAATATGGGAGAAGTGTCGTCCCTTATCAAGCGGATACACTATAGACACATTACCTCTGGGTGCAAGAATAAAATAGTTTGCCTCGAATTGCCGGATACCAGATGACACCTTCTCTATCTCTACCATAAAAACCTATCGATCTTCTTCGTTGCCCCGCCGAGAATCTCCTTTGCGCAAACAACATCACGCGTAATCTGAGCGGCAAGCTCTTCAATCCCTGCAAACTTTTTTTCCTCTCTTAAGAACCGGAGCAGATTAACCTTGATGGGCTTTCCGTAAATATCTTGGTTGAAATCGAATATATGTGCCTCAGCAACAAGTGTGTTTTCACTAAATGTCGGATTCAAACCAATATTTATCACCCCACCGTAACATTTCCCATCGCAGATAACCTGACAAACATAGACACCGTATTTAGGAATGAGATCCTCTTCATCCACATGCAGGTTCGCTGTCGGAAAGCCGATTTCTTTTCCTCCCCTTTGTTTTCCCCGCTGCACTTCCCCTCTGATCTGATAGTAGCGCCCCAGCAACTTTTTGGTTTTCTCCATATCACCGGCCGCTACAAGTTCTCTCACCTTTGTTGAACTGACGAGAACCCCCTGTTCATAATACGGATCTATGACTGTAACAGAAAAGCCCTTTTCTTCTCCTTGCTGCTTTAAAAAAGGAATATCACCGGCTCTCCCCTTACCGAAAGCATAATCATAACCGACGAAGAGATGTTTCACTCCAATACGTTTGATCAGGACTTCATCAACAAACTGAACGGCGGAGGTGGATGCAAAGGATTTGGTAAACGGGATGACTACGAGGGCGTCTATTCCCGACATCTGGATGAGTTCGATTTTCTGCTCGCAGGTCGAAATCAGTTTGATTCCTCCAGGACGTAGTACCTGGAGAGGATGCGGATTGAAGGTTATGGCAACACTTGCCCCATGCGAATGATACGCCTTTTGCTCAACGACATCAAACAGCCTTTGATGACCAAGATGAACCCCATCGAAATTACCGATGGTAACACAGGCATTTTGAAAAGGCTCTTTTATATCATTTAGTTCTCTATATATTTTCATACAATATCACAACGCGGTCTTGATTTTTCCATCTCCTGTAAAGAAAGTCTTGACAAAAACCGACCCAATAAGCATATTCATCTCCGTTGCCGAAGTGGCGGAATTGGTAGACGCGCTAGGTTCAGGGTCTAGTGGGGGTATCCTCGTGGAAGTTCGAGTCTTCTCTTCGGCACCAAAATTTCAGGGTTCCATGCACAGGGTTTTCTCTGCATGGAACCCTTTTTTATTTAGTGGTACCAATCTCTTAGAATGCACCTTGCATCTTATCTTTATCGACTCGGCAAATACTTCACCCGCCGACGTTTAATCTTTCTATCTAACTGTTTTATCGCACTTAACATGTAGTTTTCAAGGGCATGGTCAAGGCCATTGGGCTTTCACCTGAGTCATGGTGTATACTACTTTCGTCTCGGTATTCCAAGCTCTATCAAAAGAATATAATATTTAGTGTCAACAAATCAAATCCTCAAGCTATGATGTAACAAGCAATAAATTTCAAGATCACAGAACCTTATTCCAGCACATGATTTTTGGGCTGTCAAAATATACCACAATTCCTCATCTCTCTTTCTAGAGTCTCATATCATCAATAATTATGTGGATATCCATCAATTTGGTTGACTACCACTATAAAAACCCTTATGTTAGCAGTGCCAAAAAATCCCCTCACGCATTAGGATGTCAAAGTGATGGATAAAATACATTTTCTATATTTTTTCTAGGGAGTTAACAAGAATGCTGGATCTCAAGAAGAACGATGATATTTTAACGGTTGTTGGAGGGTGCCTTTCCATCTCCGATGCCATGGCAGTCATCGAGAAGAGTCTCGATGAAACTAATCGTAAAAAAATATCGCAAATACAAAACGAAGAAGCTCTTATAAAAATAGCCAACGCCATCATAATGTGCCGGCCGGACAACGTTTTCATAAATACCGGCAGCAGAGATGATGTACAATGGATACGCGATTATTCCCTTGAAAAGGGCGAGGAGAAAAAACTCGCCAAAACGGGACATACCATTCATTTCGACCTGCCTGAAGACCAGGCCCGCCTTGTCAACCAGACCTTTTATATAATCAACCAAGGGGAAAAGATGAGTTCGCTTGCCAAATCGGTACTTCGCCCCGACGCCTTGGATTATATCAAACACTATATGGTCGGCATTATGAAGGGCATGACCATGATAGTTGGATTTTACAGTCGTGGTCCCATAGGTGCCCATGCCGCTATCCCTGCCATTGAAATTTCTTCCTCTGCCTATGTCCTACATTCCGCTGAAATCCTTTATAGAAATTGTTTTGCCCATTTCGATAGCGAGGCAGCAAGAGCCGGTCTGTTCTTTACAAATGTGCATTCTGAAGGAACGAACAGATCCGAGGATGTCCCTAACGCCAGGATTTTCATGGACAGAAGCTGGATGACCACCTATGCAACCTACTGCACCTATGCCGGCAATACCCTTCTTCTGAAAAAAGGCAATCACCGCTTCTGCGTCGATTATTGTACGTATTACAAGGTGGAAGAAGAGCTTTCCGAACATATGTTCATCACTGGGATGGCCGGTCCGGGAGGAAGAAAGACCTTTTTCGCCGGAGCGGCCCCTTCTGGCTGTGGCAAAACCACTACGGCAATGGTGGGAAGCGATTTTATAGGAGATGATCTTGCCCAACTTTGGATCGCCGAAGACGGTACACTTCGAGCCATCAACCCGGAAAAAGGAATTTTCGGTATTGTAGAAGACGTTAACCGGGAAGGCGACCCATTTTTGATGGAATGTCTTCGCGGAGATGGCGCCGAGGTCATTTGGTCCAATGTTCTCATAGATGATGATGGTATTCCGCATTGGGTAGGGCACGGCGAGGATCACCCCAAAAAAGGTATAAATTTCCAGGGAGAATGGTATGAGGGCAAAAAAGACGCCAAAGGGAACCTTATACCCATGTCCCATAAAAATTCCCGTTGCACCATTGTTGCCTCGGAAATTGAAAATCATGCCACTACAAGATCAGAAGACCCGGCTGGAGTTCCAATAAAAGTAATTACTTATTCTGGAAGAGACAGCGATACTATGCCACCGGTCTGGGTGGCGAGAAACGCCGACGAAGGCGTTGTTATCGGCGCCTCTATTGTCTCCAAAGCAACCGCTACCGAAGTTGGTGCTACCGGCGTCAATCGCCAGCCCTGGGCTAACGCTCCCTTCATTCCCGGTGCCCTTGCCGACTATATGGAGGCTCAATTCAGGTTCTTCAACTCCAAGAAATTTTCCTCAGATGGAAAACCCATCATGGCCGGTCTCAATTATTTCCTCACCCATGCCAACAGAGGAAGCTCAGGCCAGGGGCTTTTAGGAGAAAAAAGAGATGTTCGCGTTTGGCTAGGCTGGCTTGAACTTTACGCCAACGGCGACGTGGAAGCAATAGACTCGCCAATCGGGATGTTGCCGAAATATGAGGATCTGGAAAAACTCTTTTTAACAATTAATAAAGAATATCCAAAATCACTCTACGATATGCAGTTTGCAATATACGTTGATAATATTGTCAAAAGGATAGATCTTCAGACTGAAGCATATGGAAAAGAGGAAAATATTCCGGCACGTCTTTTTGAGGTCTACAAATCCCAGAAGGCGGCACTTCTGGCCTTAAAAGAAAAACACGGCCCGGTGATTGATGTTGGTATGCTCAATTCGTAAAGACACCCTGCTATCGCAACAAACGATCTCATCTTCTTGCTAACAAGAAATAGCCGCCCTTCCCGGGCGGCTATTTCTTTCTCACCCGCCGTTTCCGAATTGAGATGGTCCCCTAGACGAGGAGACTTCTGAGAGGCAGGGTGGATATGCCTTTCACAAAAGCGACGCGGGATAACGGCTATATCGATCCGTACCCCAAGGGCACTTCCTTTGGGCGCACCCCAATGGCGGAAAAACAAAAAAATGGTCGAAATAAAATCCGGTTACAAACAGCCTTCCTCCATTTGCAAGATAAAAATTGCATATCATATTGATATTCAAAAATATATTTGAACATCATCCAGTTTTTTCATGAAATATACGGTCTAACCCTTCTTTTATTACCCCGATACCGCTGTTAAAGAATAGCGGCTATTCTTTTTCAAATTCTCCGCTGTATTAACAGTATGAAATACTTTCTTTTATCTGATTAATGCAATGGAGATGGAATAATTTCGCTAATTATAAAAATATACTTAGTAAGTACTTTTTATAATTATTTTCATATCAAATTGGAACAGATTTAGATTGAAAGGTACTTTTTTTAAAGAAACGACCAAACAATACCGGTAATATTTTTTAAGACAACCCCATCGCCGTTTCCATCACGAGACTATATCTGGTATGCTGAATTTCAATATATGCTCAATTGCATGCAGGAAATGTTTCCCTGTTGTACCCTGGAACGAAAATGGATTCTGAAGCTACTACTTCTGCAACAGAGATGATACTGAAGACGACGGACTCCGATGTTCCCTACTCGTGGAATTTAGTACTTTCCGCCCTGGGAATCCCCCACCGGATCATTTATGAAAATCTTGTCTTCTATCTTTTGGTTCCTCCGGAATTCAAAACACAAGCCGTTCGAGAAATAAGAGAATATTTTCAGGAGATACAAGACGAGCCCCAAGTATTGACGGGTTCAGACAGCGAGGAAGGAGCAACGCTTCAGCCTCCTACCTTGCTGCTAATAGGTGCACTGATCCTCCTCTATGCCATTACAGGTCCATGGGATCCGAATTCTATCTGGTTTCAAAAAGGTGCCGGCAATTCGCAGGCAATCCTTGAACATTATCAATGGTTCCGACTTGTGACTGCTCTCACATTGCACGCAAATATCCTCCATCTTCTCAATAATTGCATCCTGGGAGGGATTCTTCTCCACTTTTTTTTACTGAGTGTAGGAAGCGGGATCGGGCTTTTTTCTTTGCTAATGGCTTCTGCAGCCGGTAACGGCATTAACGTTCTTATCCACGGCCCCGGCCATATTTTTGTCGGCTTTTCCACAGCGATTTTTGCCATAATCGGGATGCTTGCAATCCTGAGCTATAAATTAAAACCCTCTGGATTCCGCTCATATTTCCAGCTTCCTCTCATGGGTGCTTTCGCCTTGCTGGCCATGCTCGGGAGCGCCGGTGCGCACACAGACCTTGGAGCACATCTTTTTGGTCTTTTATGCGGTTTGTTGACGGGAAAACTCTTGGTTCTGCCGATAACAAAAAAACTCCGACGCTCGTTTGCCGTTCAAACGGCTTTCTTCCTTATTTCTCTTATAATTATTGGTTCATCCTGGATGATTGCCTTATCACAATAATGGGGCCTAATATCTGCTGTTTTCTATCAACTTATTGAAACAAAATGAGATTTTTTTCTTTCGCTGTTCCATTTTTTTTGGTACTTTTATTCTTTTCACGCGTCACGTTTGCATTATCGGTTATCAAGACTTACTCTTGAACTTTGTGAATATTGTATTAGTCTTCACTACTTTCAGTCGATTTCCGTAACGCATACATATCGCTTAGATATCGTCAGACCAATCCAGGAGAACAACTCATGCCAAACCAAAACCAGGAACCGCCGTGGGGACGAAGGAAAAAACCGCAGACTCCCGAAGAACTCGTCGCCCAGGTGATCCAGAAAATCCAGGACCTTTTTACAGAAAAGAAGCCACATGGTTCTGGCAACGGCGATGAAGAACACCCGGAAAAACAAATAAACCCGCTGAGCGTCGTCGGCAAAATCCTGTTACTGTTATTGGCTGCAGTGATCATCAACGGTGGATATTCTTCCGCTTACAGCCTCAACCCCAACGAGGTCGGAGTCGTTCTTCGGTTCGGGAAATATAACAGGACGGTCGGATCCGGCCTTCGATTCACCATTCCCTATGCTGAACGTCTTATCAAGGTCCCGGTTTTTAAGGTACAAAAGGAGGAATTCGGCTTTCGTAGCAGGCTACCGGGCCAGGTGACCACTTTCGACAGACAGGGCTATAAAAAAGAATCCTTGATGCTCACGGCTGACACCAATGTCATAGATGTCAACTGGATAGTCCAATATAGAATCAGAGATCCCAAAGAATTTCTCTTTCAGGTAAAGGATGTAAGACAGGCCGTCCGCGATATCTCAGAAAGCGTGACCCGGCGTATCGTCGGCAATATGGACTTTGATTATGTCCTTGGTCATCGCGATATCCTGGCCGGTAACGTCAAACAGGAGATGCAACAGCAGCTTAACAAATTGCACGCCGGTGTGGCCATCGGGACTGTGAAATTTCAGGACATCAATCCGCCGGATACTGTCCAGCCGGCCTTCAACGAAGTAAATGAGGCCGATCAAGATAAGAAACGGCTGGTGAACGAGGCGGAAGAAACCTATAACAGAGAAATACCAAGGGCGAAAGGACGGGCGCAAGAGATTATTGAAAAAGCGCACGGCTATGCATCTGCACGCGTCAATATCGCCAAAGGCGAGACCCAACGTTTCCTGGACATTCTCAAAGAATATAAAAAGGCTCCGGAAGTAACAAGAAGGCGCATGTATCTTGAAACCATGCAGAGCATCCTTCCCTCAGTCAATTCCATCTATGTCCTTGACAAAAATCAACAGGGACCGCTGCCACTCTTGAATATCACGGGGTCGAAAAACCTTCTCCCCTCGAAATCGAATTAGAGGAGGACATCACAATATGAAACAGATAGTAAACTTCTTGCTGGTCGGCCTTGTCTTGTTAGCCATTGTTACAGTCTATGACGGTTACTATATCCTCGATGAGGGAACCCAGGCCGTCATCACCGAGTTTGGAGCCCCTGTTGGAAGACCTGTGACAGATGCAGGCCTTCATTTTAAAATTCCGTTGATACAAAAGGTAAATCTATTTGATAAACGGATTGAAATCTGGGACGGCGATCCCAATCAGATCGCAACTAACGATAAGACCTATGTCTTTCTTGACGTTACCGCCAGATGGCGTATCGCCGATGCCCTGAAATTCATGCAGGCTGTTAAAACTGTTTCCCGTGGCCAATCCATGCTCGACGATATCATAGACGGAACGGTCCGTGATATGATCAACAAGAACGACCTCATGGAAATTGTTCGAAGTTCCGACTGGTCGAAAGACACAATGTCAAAAACGACCAAGAATCTTGGGACCACTCCCGACTTAGGGAGGGATAAAATAACCGATCAGATCCTGCAGACCGCAGCCAAGCTGACCCCGCAATACGGCATCGAACTCATCGATGTGATGTTCAAACGAGTCAATTATATCGAGTCGGTCAGAAAAAAGGTTTACGACCGGATGATATCAGAGCGTAAACGCATCGCCGCAGAAAAAAGGTCGGAAGGAGAAGGAAAGAAGGCACAAATATTGGGGAAAGTCGATAAGGAATTAAAAGAAATCCTCTCCAATGCCAATATGCAGGCTTTGGTCATTAAAGGCAAGGCAGATGCGGAAGCGACAAGAATCTATGCCGATGCCTATTCCCAAGACCCAAACTTCTTCTCCTTTGAAAAGACACTGGATGCCTACAAAAACAGTATGGGAAAAAATACTTCCCTCGTTCTGTCATCGGATTCCGAACTTTACCAATATCTGGAAGACACAAAAGGTTCCAAGAAATAATCTGGCCTGAGAAAACAACCAGGCAACATCATACAATATCGTGAACGGATTGGACTTGGACCTCCAGTCCGTTCACGGCCATGGAAAGCAACTCCCGTCACTTCTCTTTCATGCCTGCCACTGGGTAGGAAGGCCCCTGCCCCGGCTCAAAGCGAATCCTGCCCTTTTCATTTAAGATTTTCTCAAACCGTTCAAGATCTTCATCTCCATCCATCTCCTCTTTATCCAATTGATCAAAACGGCAATTGCATTTGCTCAGCTGCCCCAGACACCAGGGACACACCTCCACCGGACAACCCAAATGATGGTGCTCTCCCACAGCCGTCGAACAAACAGGGCAAAAAGCCTCATTGGTTGAAAGGACCGCTTCAAAATCTTCAAACTCACTCATCGACGGATGAAGCTTAAGAAACGACTGCTTACCGGAATACCCGAAAAAGGCGAAAATCTCTTCGTCTCCATCTTGCTCCTGGTACTCGCCGAGACTTCCAGCCTCCTCTTCATTGACAAAGAACATGTATTCATGATTATCCGTACCGACCCCAAGCAGGTACACACCCTGATGCATATCAATGCGGACTATCCGGATGACCGCCTCTTCTCTTGCCTCAGGGAGAAAAGAATAGAATTCCTTTAGAAGCGTCAAGGCAACCCTGTTATTTTTGTATTTCTCGACAAAGGACTCGGCCTTGCCTCTCTCCTGCTCACTCACTGCATATCTGGTCAGAAGTTTTATATAATCTATCGTCTTGCTCTGTTCGTCTCTTTTTTGCATTTTTCCTAGGTCATTTGCTGAAGCCGGGCCTTAATCGCCCCCGCCCATTTTTCGGTTTCTTTCTGTACATCCTCTGCCTGGCTGATTGCGGTTACAACGGCAATACGCCGGGCGCCATATGCCACAAGCTCATCGATATGTTCAATCTTTATCCCGCCCATCACTGTAAAGGGCAACGGACACAAGCTGGTGAATTGGAAGATCGCCTCCGGTCCCAGAAAAGAAACCAGACCTTGCTTGGTACTTGTGGGATAGAGAGGACCTACATTATAATATGAAACGAGGTTTGTCTGCTTTGCCACAGATTTCGCCAGGTTTTTTACATCATCCTCACAGTTACAGGAAAGACCTATAAGAAGATCCGGCGCCAGTTTTCTGATTTCCCAAGGAGGAAGGTCTTTTTGTCCCACGTGAATCCCATCCGCTTCCGAGAGAAGTGCAATATCAAGACGGTCGTTCACTAGAAACAACGCCCCTGCTTCTCTTGTTTTTTTGCGAAAATATTTTGCCTTCTCCAAAAGAACCGAGTCCTTGCTCTCTTTGTCCCGCAATTGGACAATGCGGGCTCCACCGGCCAATACTGCATCCAACCATTCACGATCAGTTCTGCCTGCCGCCAGTTTTTCGCAGCTTACCGGATAGATGGTAACTTCCTCAATAAACTGTCCCAATCTCCGTCGATACTTGCTGTCCGTCATAGACTCTCCATCCAACAACTTTCATATACTCCTTTCATATACTTTACTGTAGGCAACGATCCTAAGCATCTCAAAAAACACTGCCTGTGATTGTTTCATCATTATATGTCATACAATAATGGTGTTGTCCCGCCTGTGTTATATTTTCTTACAAAATCAGCCGCATTAACACGTATTCCCCCAATAAAATTAAATAAAGTAAAACTCACCATATGTAAATTATAAAAGTAACAAAAAAGAAAATTTGATCAATAGATCCATTTATGTTATTTTATTTTTTCCGGTGAGAATAAAGTTGCACAATCCTCTCACCCTCCACATCTGTCCAAGGTAGAGCAGCACTTCTTCGTAGAGCAGTTTTATCCGAGCAATTATTGAAACAGTTGCATTCAGGGATGCCAATTGTACAGCAACAACCGGTGTTCTGCCTCAATTGCATTACCTGGTATGGATGCAGGAAAAGCCTCAGAAGCCCCTTGGCAACCCGACCGCTAATTCGGGATTAATAGAAATAAGGTTATGAAATGACAGATAATTTTGCCAAAATCATCCTTGACGGAAAGACATATTCTTTTCCCATCTTTGAAAGTAGCTATGGTGAAAAAGCCATTGACATCAGTACACTTTTAAAACAAACCGGCCATATCACCCTCGATAGGGGATATGTAAATACCGGTTCCTGCTACAGTTCCATAACCTATCTCGACGGTAAGGCTGGAATCCTTGACTACCGTGGATATGCAATTGAAGATCTTGCAGAAAATTGTTCTTTTGTCGAAGTCGCCTATCTCCTCTTGCATGGCGACCTGCCTAACGAGAAAGAGTTGGAGGAATACCGGGAGCTGATGTCACAGTACGCCCTCATCCATGAAGATATGATCCATTTTTTCGATCAATTTCCCCTCAATGCATCACCGATGTCGATTCTTTCGATTATGGTCAATTCACTCCATAATTTCTACCCCGAGTTGACTGAGCATCCGGATCCTACAGAGACCTTCGACAGCATCACCGCAAGACTGCTTTCAAAAGTCCGGACCATTGCCGCTTTTTCTTACAAAAAGTCCAAGGGCCATCCGCTTATCTACCCTCGGTATGACCTGAACTACTGTGAGAATTTTCTTAACATGATGTTCGATACACCAACTAGGCCCTACAAGATCCTGCCGGAAGTGGTGTCCGCCCTGAACAAGCTGCTGATTCTCCATGCGGACCATGAACAGAACTGTTCGACATCGACCGTCAGGCTGGTCGGCAGCGCCGGGGTGAATCTCTACGCCTCTATTGCCGCTGGAATCTGCGCCCTTTGGGGCCCGCTGCATGGCGGTGCCGCTCAGGCAGTGGTGGAGATGCTGGAAGATATCTATGCCGATGACAAGGACTTCGAGAAATATATCCGCAAGGCCAAAGACCACGATGACCCGTATAGACTGTCCGGATTCGGGCACAGAGTCTATAAGACCTTTGATCCCCGAGCCAAGATCATCAAAAAGACGTGTGATGAAACTCTGGCCGCTTTAAACGTCAAAGATCCGCTTCTGGATGTCGCCAAGGAGTTGGAAGAGAGAGTTCGCAGCGATGAGTACTTCATCAACAGGAATCTTTATCCCAATGTCGATTTCTACAGTGGGATCATTTACCGGGCCATGGGAATTCCCACCAATATGTTTACTGTGATGTTTGCTTTGGGACGACTCCCCGGCTGGCTCTCCAACTGGCGTGAGATGATTGGCGACAAAGAAAGCAGGATCATTGGAAGACCGCGCCAACTCTACACCGGCCATACCAGGCGGCCCTTCGTTCCACTCAGTGAAAGGGAATAGGAGGCAGAAATCACAAAAGTCATTCTGTAATGGCTCGAAAATCCCGTAAACGCTTACCGGCCTTCATATGGGCGGCCAGACGCGAGAGTTCCGGCCGGGAAGAGGTGAAAAAGGTAAAATAGGCAGGGCAGAGGTAGTTCAAGCCGGCCTCCCCGTCAGGAGTTTTTGCTATTCGGTCCTTTGGGCAGCCACCGTTGCAGGCATCAAGGACCTGGCATCTCCGACAAAATTCCGGCAGGTCTTCCCTCTTGGCACTGCCAAAACGAACCATCTGCGGATCCCGAACCAGTTCAACAAGCTTTTTTTTCCAAAGATTCCCAATCCTGTAATCCGGTCGGACAAAGTGCTCGCAAGGGTAGAAATTGCCGTCATGCTCCAAAACAGGGACCTCGCCGCAGGTGGGCCTGTGGATACATAGGGCATGATCGATGCCATAAAGAGGCCGTAATGCCTCATCAATATTCTGAATAACCAGCCGACCAACATCCTCTGTTATCCACCTTTGAAAGATCCGGCAGAGAAAGTTGCCGATGGCTGCAGGCTCTGCCGCAACCGAGTTAAGATTGCCATCGATGGATTGAACGACAAGTGGCAAAAACTGGAGATAAGATGCGCCTATGCCACGAAAAAAATCGTAGACCCGGTCCGGCTCGGCTGTATTGACGGAATGCAGGACACAGAGGATAGTACAGAAGACCCCATACTTTTTCAGCAGCCGAAAGGCCTCTGCAACCCGTTCAAAAGTCGGAGCCCGGTCAGCAGCCGTTCTGAAAGCATCATGAAAATCGCCGGGACCATCGAGGCTTAGCCCCACGGTAAAGCTCTCCTGAGACAGAAATCCTGCCCATCTCTCATCGAGCAGAATGCCGTTGGTCTGCAGTCCGTTAGTTATAATATGACCGTTGGGTTGATACTTTTTTTGAAGTTCTCTTATCCGTCTGAAATACTCCAAGCCCAGAAGTGTCGGCTCACCTCCATGCCATTCGAAATGCGTCGGCCCGGCAGATGCCTCAAGACGTTGCCTTATGAAGAGCTCCAGAAGCTCATCGTCCATCTGCCGGTGAGTGTTGGGAAAGAGGGATTTCTTATCCAGATAATAACAATACCGGCAGGTCATATTGCATCGCGGGCCCGCCGGCTTTGCCATTACCAGACACTGACTAACCTGTCCCAAGGTCTCTACTCTGCAAGGGTAGTATAAAAAAAGCTCAAAAGTTTAACATAGGAATCCCGAACCGCCTTGACGTTGTAGGCACGGGTATCGTCGTTGAAAAATGAATGATTTGCCCCATCGTAGAGATACCGCTCATAGGTCTTCCCCAAACTTTGCAGTCCCTTGTCAAAATCAGGAATACCGGCATTAATTCTCTGATCATTGGCTCCATAAAAACCGATAACCGGGCATTTCAAAGACGAGATCTTATCTTGCGGAGGCGTAGAACCATAGTAAACGGCAGCGCTCGACAATTCCGGCTCTTCACAGGCAAGCAGGGCGGAGAGACCTCCTCCCATGCAAAATCCGACACACCCAACTCTTTGATTTCTGGTAACAGGATGCTGGGCTCTAAGATGATGAACCGCTTCCCGCAACTGCGGAACAAATGCCGACAGGTTGCTCACACATGCCAGCATCCGATCACAGGTTTCACCGATCTCCGAGCGATCCGGCTCCGATAGTTTGGCCAGTTCACTGTCTCTGGCAGCCGGATCTCTCCACGTATTTGGAGGAAGTCTCCGGACAAATGAAAGGGCACGGTCCAATCGATCCTGGGAAAATGCAGCAGGCCGTTTTCCGTTAACAGCAAAGAGATCCGGAGCTAAAGCTGCATAACCCGCAGCCGCAAGACGTCTGGTGACATCCTCGATATGATCATTGACTCCACCTATTTCCTGGATGATGATAATGGCCGGAAGAGGCTCAGAAACGTTTTCAGGGTAGGCAAAATACCCCTGTTGGTCCGCATAGGTAATCCAACCGCTCTTGATAGACATAACTACCTCTCGTCACTAATTTTTCTGGGAAAACGGACGAACCAGAACAGGCCGGCAAGAAAAAGGGTGAGAACGCCTACCATATAGGCAAGTCTTCTCCCCTGCCAGAGGCTGTCAAACCACTGGCTGAATTCGGCTGCTAGCACATTAAACTTGCCTCCGTACAACTGCAACTCGCGCAGATAGGTTTTTGAGGCCATGGGATTGAACACATCGGTGGCCGAATGCTCCGCATGGAGGTAAATCATGATCGCGCTCCCTAAACCGACCAGCAGAATAGCTATTGCCACAATACGAAAATACCTGCATCCACCCATATGTACCCTTGCCTGAAACCCAAAATGCTGCCGGAACCATCTGCCATCACACGAGAATGCGCGTTGATCCGTCCCCTGACCACCCTATTGTAGCCATGTTTTTCCTTTTTCACCACTGTTCGGCAAAAAAATCTATTTGAGGTAAATTGTGCTGCCCGGATTCCATGCCGACCTCGGATCTCATATCCAAGCTCCAGGGCTTGGTTGTTGCCGGTCATGAAGAAAGGCGGAAACCGGCTCTTCAACACCTTGAGGATTGATTTCTAGGCCACAAGCGGCACCATGCCTATCAAAATCCCAACACCGGGATATTGAAGGCCACTTGCTGCTTCTTCCGGAAAAATGGCAGCACGAATCAGTTCTTGGCCGCCTGAGGCAAAACGGTGTGGGCGATGCTTTGACCTATGGGATCTAGCGCACATATTTCAATGGCTCCTTGCCTTAGAAAATGATATTTTATTCGATACATGACAAGGTACCGGAAGATTTGAGGACTTTCCATCCAAGAAGCTTCGGCTCCCGCCTCTTTTGGGATGGCCATATAGCAAGAATTCCTCATCAGTTCAGGTGGTGACAGGCTCGGAATTATTGGCATTGAACTAAAGTAAGCCATGTCCATTGATAAATGTGAAGAAGATGACACCGCCTGGACTGATACCCTAAGGACATTCGAAGTAGAAGTTCATAGCCAAGGGTGCTTATCTGTTTCAGGGTACCTTTGGTGAACGCTGTGGAAATTTGTCGGTACACTTGTCAATCTGAAAAGTTTTGTCCTTTCTGAAGTACGAATAAATTGACACGGTGTTCATGAGCAATTCGGGATAGCCCTTGCAACAAGGAGTATATGATGCTATAAGCTCCCAGGTTACCCGTGCATGTGTGATCCTTGATCCTACTCAATAAAAGAGAAATTTTCCATAAACTCTGCCTTATTTCGGTTTTTCCGTATGAAATCTCTCTTGGGTAAGGATAGTAATCCCGTTAGTGCAGGAAGGACATGGCTATCATCACAATCTCCAGAGGGCTTTTTAGCCGAGGTAAGGAAATAGCAGAAAAGGTTTCTAACATACTGGGATACCGATGTATTTCCAATGAGGTGATTGTAACCGCCTCGCAAAAATACCGGGTTGCTCCGGACAAGCTGTATCGGGCCATTCATGATGCACCGTTGATTTTTGAACGGTTCACTTCAGAAATGCAAAAGTATATTGTCTACGTGACAGCGGAACTCCTTGCCGAATGTCGCAAGGACAATGTTGTCTACCATGGCATAGCCGGACATTTTATTGCCGGCGAGTTCTCTCACCTCTTAAAGGTAAGAATTGTCGCCGATGTGGAAGAGAGAATCTCCGCCTTGGTAGAGAAAGAAGCTCTGAGCCGAGAGCAGGCAGCAAGGTATTTAAAAAAGGAAGATCGCGAACGCAAAGCCTGGAGCCTGCGCTTCTATGGGGTGGACACCTTTGATCCCTCTCTTTATCACCTGGTGATCCACAGTAATAAGTTGATGATTGACCATGCGGTGGATCTCATCTGCAAAACAGCTTCACAACCGCAATTCACCCCCACTGTAGAATCTCAGCAAACTGTCGAGAATCTTGCCTTGGCGTCAGAAATCAAGGCCTCACTCATACAGGAATATCCAGGCTGTGATGTGGTTGCCGATGGCGCATCAGTTGAGATCTATATCCGCTTTACCTTACACTCGGA
This sequence comes from Desulfocapsaceae bacterium, assembly GCA_046704745.1. Taxonomy (GTDB): domain Bacteria; phylum Desulfobacterota; class Desulfobulbia; order Desulfobulbales; family Desulfocapsaceae; genus CAWGGS01. The sequence continues at coordinate 23,846 of JBJKRL010000028.1, forward strand.
TACAATGATTGCCGAAAAGATTAAGGCAAAGGTCTTGAAGATGCCCGGCGTGTCGTCCGCTTCCGTCGTGCTCGTCCCCAGTGTCCTTTTCACCTAACCTCCCGTTCCTGGAACGATCTGACTGGAGCAGGGATCACCCACAATAAATAAAAAGGGGTTTCATCCGCACCACTCCTGGCAAGACATTGATATTCTAAAAAAATAATTCTTTTACGTGGCAGGGAGGGCAATAGCACACACACCCTCCAAAGGGTTGTTCTGCTCTTGTACAGGATCTCCCAGCCTGTTTTGCAATTCCACGATCGCCGCCTGGTCGGATGAGAAAAGATTGTGGGGGCCTATCATGTCGCCAAGCCCGGTCCTTTCGATGACATCCAGAACCTGTCTTTTAAACCCGCTGAAACAGAGAGGGAGACCACTGCTTTGAAATCGGGCAATCAATTTAGACAGCATATCGATACCTGAGGCATCGATCTCGTTAATGCCGCCACAAGAAACCAGGATGGCACCTATTCCCGGAATGTCCCGTTCCAGTTTCAGAACAGCCTGCTCAAAGGTGGACACATTGATAAAGCGCAGTGCACCGTCAAAGCGAATGGCTCCCAAACGCGGATGGAGCGGCGGCAGGTTATGGCGCTTGGCATCCCGCAGAGTGCCGTCCTGATGCAATCCAACCAGGGAGATACGGGGACGCATCATGCGGTATAGCAATAATCCCAGCGATAAACCGATACCAATCATGATACCGTCTTGGATGTTTGGAGAGAAGGCCAGGGTGGCGACAAAAGTGGTTATAGAGGCGATACCGTCATCGCGGCTGGCGCGCCAAGCCTTGAACATGGCGGGAAAATTAATAAGGCCGCCGACCGCTATCATAATGATGGCTGCCAGAACCGGTTTCGGCAGGTGATAGAGCAAAGGGGTCAGGAAAAGAAGGGTAAACAATACACAAATGGCGGAAATAACCGATGACAAGCCGGTTCGGGCATCCGAGGCAAGATTGAGGGCTGAACGAGAAAACGAGCCGCTAACCGGCATGGAGTGACAAAAAGCGGCTGCGACCTTGGCCAACCCCTGGCCGACGAGCTCCTTGTTTTCGTCCCAAGGGATACGGGTATTATTGGAGATAACCTTGGAACTGGACATCGCCTCCATGAAACTCACCAAGGCAATAATAAAGCCTGCCGGAACCAAACTGACAATCAAATGCAAATCCAATGTAGGGATACTGAAACTGGGCAAACCCTCAGGGATGGTTCCCACAACCTTTCCCCCCATATGGACATACCCTATGGCATAGCTGACAGCCGTCAGAATGGCCACTGTAATCAGCACACCGGGAAGTTTGGGCAGGTATTTTTTAAACGCCAGTATCATAACAATCGCCGCAACACCAAAACCAAGCGACAAGGCATGCAGGGTGTTGATATGTTCGATCACATGAAAAATATCAAGCATGAAATGCTGTGAATGCGGGGCATGGATACCCAAGAGGGTTGGAAACTGAGCCAGTCCGATGATCAGGGCGGCAGCGTTGATGAATCCCATCAAGACCGGATGCGACAAAAAGTTAAGAATCGCCCCGACCCGCAGCAAACCGAAAAGGATTTGAAAAACCCCCGAAAGCAAAGCAAGCATAATGACGCAGGAATAGAAAAGCGCCGTGTCATGAGCGGCAAAGGGAGCCACGCTGGCTGCTGACAGAAGCGAGGTCATGGCTACAGGGCCGGTGGACAGCTGCCGTGAGGACCCGAATAACGCACCGATGATTGTGGGGATAAAAGCGGCGTAGAGCCCGTAATAAGCAGGCACCCCTGCCAATCTGGCGTAGGCAAGAGACTGAGGAATGGCAACCAATGAGACGGTGATACCGGCGATTAAATCGAACTTGAAGGTGGACGCGTCAACCCAAAATGGTCGAATAAACGAAGAGGCAATGGCCGTAGCTGATTTCATGTAGTACTCCCAGTGACACTGATGTGTCGTGCTAACTGGCGTAGGTTATACACCCGGATATCTTGCGAGTTGAGGCGGCTGGCTGTCCAAGAGCGAACTCAGAGGACTTCGGATGCGGCCGGATCAGCTCAGTTGCCCTGGTACTTCCAAAGGACGCACCCCAAGAGTATTTCTTTCAGGGTGCACCCCAAGGGCACTTTTTTCAGGGCATCTTTGATGAACATTGTGTTGATTTCAGCAAAAAAATTCACGAAGCGGTACGAACACAACGTTCTGAAAACCAACACAATATTTATCCGGAAATCATTTTGGCCGTAATGATCGGTTGCCAAAGATCAAATATTCCCTTCTCGTTACACCCCTAAAGGGCATATCCGGGTTGGCCGGAAAAATCCGGCCATGCAAGGTCATGCGAAATCCGAGTACAAACAGCTTGTTTCCCAAGGAAACTAACACATGACGGCGTCAAGCTACATCTTTGTTTCAATTTCTGCAATATTTTTTAGCCTGACTGGAGATGAAAATAAACCTCTCCAACAACCGCAGAGACAAAGCAATCCACTCCTGTGATTTAGAACCAGTGATAAGCGCAGCCATCAGGCATTATCGCGTATCGTATTATCTAGCAAGCCGGGGCATGGCGACAAACAGACTGCACGGCAGATTATCCAGAAGTGAATGGCCAACCGATCCGCACCACCACCGATTCAGAGCTGAGCGCCTATGATGACCGACAACAACCAGATCAGCCCCGATCTCATGGGCAAAATCGACAATAGCCTCGTTTGGTTCTTCCCACATACGTATGGAGCCGGTGACCGACAGGCCTTTTTTGCGGAAATGTGCCAAACCCCTATCGAGTATCTCCTGCATGTTGGTTTTCTCCTTCTCCAACAGTTCTGCCGGCAAAGGGCCACTCACCATCGCCAAAGCCTGTGGTGCCGGGACAACGGCCAAGAGATGGCAGACTGCATCAAGACGAGTCGCCAGAGTTACACCCTCCTCCAGGGCATTGCGGCATTCTTCACTGCCATCATAAGCAAAGACAACGGTTTCCAGCATGTTACTCTCCTTTTTCTTTATGTCCACCGATCTTTATTTACCTACCATTTTCTTTTCTATTCCAGGTGATCCTCCGCCGAGGGCAAGAAAAAGAAGGGCCGTATCCTGATATTGCCGGATGCGCGACCGCGTTAAGCCAAGACGCGCCTGATTAAAAAGCCGCTCAGCATCAAGGACGCGGAGGACTCCAATATTTCCGGCCCGGTAGCTGAGCCGGGCCAGTCTAAGTGATGCCTGAGCCGTCTCTAAGGCATGTTTCTCAGCACTGACCTGCTCCGCATCATGCTCCAGAGCCTTCAGGACATCCGCCACCTGGCCAAAAGACTCGATGACAACCTGTCGGTAATTGACCAGCGCTTCCTTATATGCTTGCTCAGACGCCCGCTTTTTTGCTCTCAGACTCCCGCCGTTAAAGATCGGGGCGGTCAGCCCGGCGGCCAGCGACCAGGCATTGGCAGAGACATCGAATAGGTTTTCAGGTTTAAGGGCCTCCTGGGTAGTTTCTGCAGTCAGCCTAATGCTCGGATAAAGCCTGGCGGTGGCGACTCCGATTGCCGCTGAGGCGGCATGCAGTTGTGCCTCCGAAGCCCGAATATCCGGACGATCGCGCACCAGTTCCGAGGGCAGGGTCAACGGCAGATTGCGAGGCAAAGACAATGCCGGTAATTCAAAAACCGGCACACGCCAATCGGCAGGGGCCTTGCCAACCAGGATGGCCAAGGCATGCTCGGCAATACTTTGCTGCTGACGTAGGCCCGGTAGGTGAGCCAGATCCCCGGCAAGCTGACTCTGGGCGCTCAAGACATCTGTCAGCGTCCCTGATCCTTCTTTCCGCGCGATCCGGACAAGTTCAACATTCTTTCGATCATCGACGATGATGTTCTCGATAACATCAATTTGAGCCTTGGCTGAAGTGATAGCCAAAACCTGGGCCATAACGCTGCCGGTGACTAAGAGACGGACGGCTTGGAACCGAAAGGTTTGGAATTGCGCAAGAGCTTGATGTCGTTCCATTGCCCGGCGCTCACCGCCGGCAAAATCAAGGAGATAGCTGACCTGCGGGCCTACTGTATAATAGGAATAAGGCGGCACGGTACTGTCGGTGGAACCGAATACCGATACTCCATATTTTCGCCTCCCTGCTTCGGCTCCCAGAGATATCTTCGGCCACAAGGCATCACCGGCCACAGCGCCGGCCTCTTCTCGTACCCGCGCCAGTGCAGCCCGAGCCGCCGCCAGGCTGTAATTATTCCTTAATGCCTCGGTCATCGTGAAGTTGAGTTTGGAAGAGCGGAATGCCTGCCACCACTGGGTTGCCGGCCTTTTGCCCAAAGCAAGATGTTGGACACCATGCAGATCGGCAGTGTCCTGGACAGTATATTTCTTGGTTGCAGGCGGCAAGGGACTCTTATAATCGGGCCCCACAGTACATGATGAAAGCATAAACGCAATACCGAGAACAGTCGGCAACAAAAATTTTCTGCCAGAGAAGATAATCATACTTAGTTACTCCATGACCAAGGAAGGGTCGCCCTTGATTTTCCGCCCCTTGCGAAAAAGCAGAAGCAATGGTGCCAACATCAGAGTCATTATCATAATAAGTTTATAGTCGTTAAGATAGGCTATCATACTGGCCTGCCGGGTAATCTCGCCATTCAACAGGGCAAGGCTATGCTGATTTGTAAGATCGATGTGTGCGGCTTGCAGTGCAGGGTTGGCCGTCCAATTATAGGGCAATATCTTTTCCGCCAGGCCGGCATGCATGATCTGGGTGTTGCGCGTGAGCAAAGCTTGGACGATGGATATTCCGATGCTGCTGCCGAGGTTGCGAAGCAGATTAAAAAAGGCCGTCCCTTCGGTACGCAGTCTGACGGGCAAAGTGGCAAAAGAGATTGTGGCAAGCGGAATGTAGACGAAACCTATCCCGAATCCTTGTAAAAACCCGGACCAGATAACCGGCCATTCATCCATCAAAAGGGAAAAGTTCACCATTTCCTGCATCGAAACGGCCGTCATCAACAGGCCCGCCCCCATGAGAATCCTGGTATCGATCCGTCCCACCAACCGCCCGACAACGATCATAGCAAGCATCAACCCTATTCCCCGCGGCGCCGTTACCAGGCCCGTGGTTATAACCGGATAATGAAGGATATCCTGCAACATGGGTGGCAGGAGCGCCAGTGTGGCAAATATCACCACCCCCATGATAAAAATTATGATATTTCCGATCACAAAATTCGCGTCTTTAAACAGATCGATGTTGAGGAAGGGACGCTTGTGGGTCAGTGTATGGACAAGGAAATAATAGAATCCGGCTACGGTTACTATTCCTTCTATTATGATTTCATTAGACGAGAACCAGTCTTTAAGCCCTCCACGGTCCAGCATGATCTGGAGGGAACCGATAGCGATGCTGAGCACGATGAATCCGAAGAAATCAAACCGATTCTCTTTTTGCTCGGCACTTGACGGCAAAAAGAACAAAAGACCTAAAAATGCCAGAATTCCGATGGGCAGGTTGATATAAAAAACCCAGCGCCAGTTGTAATACTCGGTCAGCCAGCCACCAAGAGCCGGGCCGATGATTGGACCAAGAGTGACGCCGATTCCCCAAAAAGCCATGGCACGTCCATGGTTTTCCGTTGGATTGATATCAAACAAGATTGCCTGAGACAGGGGCACAAGTGCCGCCCCGCTGATTCCCTGGAGCAACCGGAACAGGACAATCTGTCCCAGGGTCATGGAAATGCCGCACAAGGCGGAGGAAACGGTAAATCCGGCAACGGAGACGAGAAATACCTTTTTTCGATCAAACCGGGTTGCCAGCCAGCCGGTCAACGGAATAGAGATCGCCGCGGAAACGATATACGAGGTCAAGACCCAGACAATCTGGTCCTGGGTTGCAGCAAACGATCCCTGCATATGGGGCAGGGCCACATTGGCAATGGTATTGTCCAATGACTGCATTATGGTCGCCAACATCACCGAAAATGTGATAAGGAGACGATTTTCGACCGGGATAAAATCCGAATCTTGGGACATTTATTTGCTCTTAAAACAGGGATCGCCTGTGTTCGGTATCAACCTCTGCTGATACGCTCATCCCGGATCGCAACGCTATGCCGGCGGGAGTATCCAAAACGATACGGACGGGAACGCGCTGTACCACCTTAACCCAGTTGCCGGTGGCATTCTCCGGCGGTAGAAGAGAAAAAGACGAACCTGTTCCAGGACTGAGGCTTGCGACTTTCCCGGACAATTTCCTTCCGGAAAAGGCATCGACCTCGACGCTTGCCTTTTGGCCGGGACGTATATAGGTAAGAGCGGTTTCCTTGAAATTAGCCTCAACCCACACATGGGCAGTGGAAACCAGTGTGAAAAGAGGCACAGCCTTGGTGACATAATCGCCGACCTGAAGCTTGTCGACTTTGGTGACAATTCCTGTTATCGGGGCATGGACCGTGGTATAGGAAAGGTTGAGCCTGGCCCGGTCAAGCTGAGCCTGGGCGGTTTGCACCAACGGATGATCGTTTATGGGTATATCCGGATTGCCGCCAAGAGCAGCCAGTGCGGTATTGGCGCTCTGTTGTCTGGCGGCCATGTCCTGCTGGGCATTTTGCAACATTTGTGTGGTCTTGTCCAATTGGGCCTGGGAGGCTATGCCTGGCTGTGCAAGTCTTTTCACTCTAGCATACTCCCTCTTTTGATACGCCAATGTATTCTCCGCGGACTTCAGATCGGCAAGCTTTTGCCGGTAGTTTGCCTTCATGGCGGCAACACGCAGCCGTACATCGGCCAGTTGTGCCTCGGCCTCCTTTTCCGCAATCAAAAACGGCCTTTTATCAAGCTTGAGCAAAACATCGCCTTTATGGACAAGTTGGTTGTCGACCAGAGGGATCTCACGTACCCGCCCGGAAATATCGGTGCTGATTGCCACACGTGCCGCCTGAATATAGGCATCGTCGGTACTGACATAGCGGCCGCTAAACATGAAAAAGAGAAGACCTGCAGCCACCAGTATCAGCGGTACCCCAAGCATGAGAAAACGCCGATGCCTTCCCATCCAGTTCTTTTTGATAGTATCTTTGCGGTCGTCAGTTTCCATTTCCGCCATCCTTCTCCTGATAGGCCCTGATTATGGCCCATACATTAAATGTAATGATACGTTCGATATCGGCTATTCGCATGTCGCCGTAGTTTTGCCATCCCATATTCTGCAGCACCGTCACTCGTGACGATTTAAAGATTGCAACCTGCCCCAGTATTGTTTCTACGATCAGCTTTATTTCAACCTGGTTAACACGCTGGCAAAGAATTTTTTCCACCAGGTCTGCCAAAGTTTCCCTCATCTGTTTAATAAATCCGGTATAGATCCGGACGAATCCTGAGGTAGGGTCGAGCTGCTCTCTTATATATATTTTTGATATTTGGGAACATTCGCTTCCTTCCTGCAAAACGAAACACACAAACTTGCGGAGAAAGCCGTCAAGCAGGGCATAGCCTTCATCAGGTGTCATTGCCTTCTTTTTCAACTCAATCCTTATCTTTTCCAGACTTTCACCGAGATTGTTTTTGTAATACTCGACAATGTGATCGATAACTGCCAGGTACAGCCCCTCTTTATTGCCGAAATAATAGGGTATTGTAGCAATATTAACACCGGCTGCAGCGGCAAGCTTGCGTGTTGAAGCCCCTTCATAGCCGACTTCACTATACATTTTCAAGCCCGCATTGATCAGTTTGCCCCGGGCATCGCAGCAGTCCCCCTCTTTGGCCGAAAGATGAGAGTTGGTTTTTGTTGTCATCGTTATTTTTCCTGAAGCAGTGATTGGCGTGGGTTCAGACACTTTAATCAATCGATTGATTAAATCAATGAGTTTTTCAACATGCACAGGCCCATATCAGCGAAACAAATGTGTTTCAGTCCGGGCTTTCTCAAGAACGTCCATTCTCGCGCCGTGGGCGCAACAAATGATGAAAATTGAGATGATTACAATGCCTGGGAGCTGACTGATTTTCGAATAAACAATCAGGATCTATCTGGAACCGAATTCATGCAGACACAGCACCTGCCATAATAGACAGGCGGGATAGCCGGATCTCCGTTCCCGGTGTCACCTGCAGATACAGACAGTTGACAAGGGTTGACGACAGAGGCAAGAACAGCCGACCTGCCACCCTGCCTTTTCGACTCAACAAAAAAAGGCAGCCAAAAATTGACTGCCTTCCAGATCTGTCCCAAAAACATGTTTCGTGTTCTTACATGTTTTTTCCCTTTTCCTCACGTTTTGCCGCCATGATTTCGGCTTCCTGCTCCAGCAGTTCACCTAATGCCCGGGCGGTCTCACCGACAACGGCAATGCAATGCCGGCGGCGGCTCTCTGGATTACTGTAAAAATCTTTAACCTGGTCCCTGTCCATCCAATCAACCCGGGCAATCTGATTGCAATTGATGCCACCATGCGGGGCAGCCAGCGCCTCAAAATTTTTCAGGACCTTCTTGGTAGCCGCCCACATCCGCGGACTTTCCTTTTCATCCAGACTGCCTCTACTGTACAAGCTGCCTATTACACTGACAGCACCGACCAAAGTCCCGCAGATGTTACCACTCCCACCAATACCGCCACCGAATGCGCCTAAGGCTTTGATCACGAAAGGCTCGGGTTTTCCCAGTTTTTCCAGGCCAACCATAGCCAATACCTGACTGCAATGCATCCGCTGTTTAAAAAGTTCTATAGCCTTTTCCCGCATATCTTCCGGCCGCATTCCTTCCTCCATCTTTCATGTTTGAGTTGAGTACCTTAGAAATTCATTTCCTTTTTTTTCAAATGAATTTCTAGGGTATTCCCCCCCCCTTTGTGGGGTGTCAGGCAGTAGGCTGCCTTAAAAAAAAATCTGCCGCCCGACAATGTACCGGGCGGCAGATTTTTTAAAAACCGGTTAAAGCTACCAAACTTCGTTATATGCTACGTCGGTATAAAATTCCTCCATTTTGACCTTGTGACCCTGCTCCATGGTCACAAGGCTCTCAAAAAGTTCTTTGGAAGCTCCCGTTGTTGCATCCTTTGCCAGTTGCTTGTACAACCGCATGGCCTCTTCCTCCTTTTTTATGGCAATGGAAAAGACATCAGCCATGGTCATATTATCGGTCAGCTCCGCTTTTTCAATGGTATCAGAAATTTTATAATCAGCGACTTTCTTAACTTGTACCTTTGCTTCACCACTGTCAAGGACTCCTTTCAGCATCTGTTGGTGGTGTTTTTCCTCTTCCGCAAAACCGACAAACAATCCTCTCAACGCTACTTTTGTGGTTTTTGCTGCAATTTCCAGATAAAAGGTTTCTGCCTCAATTTCACGGTCAATGGCAAACTCGATAATCTCCGATAATTTGGTCATTTGTTCTCTCCAGATGTAGTGAGGATTTAAACTATACGTAACACTGACGATGACAAATTGTAGTCACCGATATCACACTCATCAATCTTTTCTCTTTGAAGGAGGACGGGTTTCAAAGAAAAACAGGACACCCTTTTATCACGCCAGCCGGAAGTGATCAATACCCGCCGGACGCTCCGCCGCCTCCAAAATCACCGCCACCGCCTGTAGTACCGCCACTTGAGGATGACGACAGACGACCTGTGGTACCGTCTGATCCGGTGACCGCATCAAGTATCGTTCCGGCTGCTACTTCAACTGCACTAACGGCCATATCCTTTCCCACTTCCTTGGCAATCTCAAGAGCAGAATGTTTTAAGACAATGCCCCTTAAAATCTTTATGAGAAAAAACTGCAGAATCAATGGAAACAGTATACCAATCACTGCTGCAAAGAAAAAGGGATCTGTGCTTTGGCCGGCAACAATAGGAAAGGAGACACCGTATGTTTTCAGAATAAAGAAAAAAAGACAAACACCGAGCAGGATCAAACAAGCCCAGGAGCAGATGAGCCACACCAGCGGCACCTTGACTCTTTTCTCTTCTCTTCGTCTTGTTTTCCTCTTCATTTCACCCTCCAACGATACATGATCCTGGTCCGAATATCTCATCAGTTCGGGCTGTTTCAACTGTCGGAAAGAATCCCCAACGTATAATCGTGCGATTCAAACCTGGCCACACATTGTTCGACCATTTCCTCATCATCCATGGCCAAATCCAAGAGTCGGGTTACACCGAACATATGCCCTATCGTATCAAGTTTTGCTCCCAAATCCTCGGCCGGCTCCGCCTTCAATCTGGCTTTGAGAAAATCTCCAGTAACCATAACGTTGAAATCCAGATGACTGAGAATCTTGGAAATAAAGGCTACCCGCAGATTTCTTTTTCTGGTATCGGCTGCCCCGCCTTTGAAGGACAGGGAGATGTAATTATTGAAGGCATCGTCGGACAGGTAGCAATCCAGGACGATATAATGATAGCCCATACTGAGGCTTACATTGAGATAATGGGGGGCAACAACGGCATAGCTCTTGGCATCCACCGGTTGTGTTGCCGAATACTGCGGTGTTCTCATCATTGCTGAGAAAAAATCCTTGGTCTCCATCCGGCGATCCGGACCCTTCCAGCTCACAGCCGGATCCGTCATGCCTTGCCAGAGTTTCTGAAAGGGCAGACTCTGAATATTTGGGGCAGCAATTAGGCCTTTGTGTTTCTCCTTAATAACATTTCCTAAAATATCAAGAATATAGAGCGAAATTGGCAGATTTGTATCAACCTTAAAGACATTGCGAACAAAATGCAACCCGCTTTTCTCCCGCAAAAGAAACATTTCATTGAGTGCTGTTTCATGACAGAAACGGAGAATATCATGCCAGGTACGACAAGCCTCAGGTGTAAAATCATCCCTTCTGGGATCGTTCAGGTGCAAGGGGAATACGTAACCGGCGATATTTTTCAACAGTCGGTGCGATTCGGTAAGTTGTGTGCTGTCGCTCTTTCCTTGAAAGGATGTTTTGCTACTCTCCAAAGCCGCAACTATGCCGGCATAGATACAGCCTTTGTCGGCATCAACAGTGACATCTTGTCCGTTCTGCAGGGTATCAAAAATTCCGGCAACCCTGATAAGACAGGGAACTCCAAACTCTCGAATAACGGAGGCCATATGGTCCGTCCAATTTCCTTTCTCGATAATTACAGCCGAAGCCCTGCGTAAGGCACCGATATATCGGGGGGAGGAGTGTTTTAATACCAGGACCGCCCCTTGTGGAAGATTGGCAAGATCATGCACGCTCGTTGCCTTGAACACCTTGCCCCAACCGACCCCCGGACTGATCGGCTGAACCTCGTCGGTTATCATCTCGGCCTCTATCGTGGCGGTAGAGCGTACTGTTTCCACTGTTTCACAAACTCGCAAAGGACGTGCCTGCAACATATAGAGGTGATTCTCTTTGTCAAAACACCACTCAATATCCTGAGGCCCCTGGAAATGCTCTTCTATTTTCATGGCCATCCGGGCCAGCCGGACCAGCTGGTTCCTGCCCAGACAACTCCTGCCGGATTCGGCCTTCGACATGACGGTTTGTTGCAACCCGCCCTCCTGTAGTCGAGTGAGGCAGAATTCCTTCTCGGCCGTTTCCTCCTGAACCAAAGGAAAACCACTTTCTCTTTTTAAGACATAGACATCTGCCGAGACCGTTCCATCAACAAGCAATTCACCAACTCCCCAAACCGCATTGATGACCATTTCCCGGTTATCGGGTTTTACCGGATTTAAGGAATAGACGACTCCCGAACAGACCGGGTCTATCATCTCCATGAATCCCACACTCATAGCGACATCATCATCGCGGATGTTTTTCATCCGCTGGTAGACGATGGCATTGGCATTGTATTTACTCGATACAACCTCTTTATAGGTCTGTAATAACTGGCTGGTCGGCACATTAAGAATCGTCGTAAACTGCCCGGCAAACGAACTCTCAGCCAGGTCCTCTCCAATGGCACTGCTGCGAACGGCCCAGTACAGAGGGCGGCCTCTCTCCTTCTCCAGCCGTTGGCATTCCTTGAGGATCGATTGTTCAACCTCGGGCGGTGTCTGGGCATCAAGGAAAAGTTTCTTGACCGCCTTTTCGATCTCGAGAAGTTGACGGCTGTTATCGGGCTTCAATCCACAAAGGAGATCGTTTACTTTTGCCGGAAGATTGTTGTAATCAAGGAAATGGGTATAGGCACAGGCCGTTGCCGCAAAACCCGCGGGAATCAGCTGAGCGCAACGATTATGCATTTCACCGAGATTGGCCATTTTGTTTCCGACCTTGTCGGCAAGTTCTTTTTTGACCGCTGTCAGGGGAATGATAATGGGTGTATAGATTGGTTCTTTTTCCCCGGTAAGGACAAGTCTGATATCTCTGTTCAATTGTCCGTACACATCCCGAAGAGTCACGTGCTCTCCTCCGGAAAGCTGGATGAGACTTTCAACGATATTGGCAATACGTTTGGATAGATTAGTTATTATACCTTTCAGGTAGGGGAATGTAACCAGTTGATTGCTATAGAATTTTTCCTCTAATCGAGTCATCAGGTCCAGGCTGTGCTCGTTTTCAAAGAGCACGGAGAGGAACTCCTTATATTTTTTTTTCAGGTCCTCTTCCGCCTGTGTTTCATGCATCTTTTGCTTGTGCAGATGTTTCCATATGCGAATCATGTAGTTCTCCTAAGACCCTTCAACAAATACGAGATTTCTCCCTCTCGTCAGGCAACACGGCCGAATCGGCCGGTTCACAATAGGCTCGCAACAGCCGAATTGAGCAATGGAATCATCGTTCAAATAAATTCTCATAATACGTAGAGGTACGCAACGCTTCTCCTGTTGCCACTACCCCGCATTTCTCATCAGTTCAGACGGCGTCAGACTCGAAGTTTTTTGGCAGTGAACTAGAGTAAACTCTGTTCGTTGCCAAATGTGAAGAAGATGGCGTTGTCTGGACTGATCCCCCAAGGGCACTTCTTTTATGGTGCCTTTGGTGAACACCGTAAAAATTTGACAACATATCTAGTTCTTCAAAATGTCTTGCTCTTCCTGAAGTGGAGACAATTCGACACAGTGTTCATGAGAAATGCGGGCTAAGCCTTCTTTGCTCAACTATAATACCATGTTGGAGAAAAAATCAGCGTTGATATTTTAAAAATACCTAAATTTTTTCCAATCCATTACATTCTTCCACTTTCCACAAACAAATATAACCCAAACTCGTTCCAACTTATCTATTCTCAGGTTCAAGAGCCGAGGCAGTCGCAAGCATTGGAGGTGTGTGGTTCAATCGTGGAAAAAAGCAATATGGACGAGAATGAGTGGACGGAAACGATAAGCATCGCAGGATCGTTCAATTATGTTTTCCCAAAGAAAACAAACTCCTGATGAGCTGCATCAAAATTACCAGGAGACATCCTTGTTCGTCCGCCGTTTATGAAAACTACTGAATAACGTGTGGCAACTATTAATAAATGGAACATTTATACGACATTTCATCCATCGGTTACAAAAGCTCACCCTTGTAACCGGATTCTGCGCATCAATTCCTGTGTTTTTTTAAACACGACATTTCGACCTGAAGGATTGACGACCTCTTTGGACACGATTCGATCTAAACCTCGATTGGACATTCCTCAAGATAGGCGATTACATGGCGGGACGGGGCCACAATTCACCCCATTACCATTGAAGCTCAGCCCAGATAAATGGGAGGAGGAGAACTGTTCGTTTTTCGAATCGGTGCAGCCCGGACGGTGTAAGCGTTGCCCCCAAGGTTGGGTTTATGGCGTCCCGAGTAACGAATAGTTCTCTCCCTGGATCCCTACCTGAACATCAGTGGTAAAAAGATAGCGATTTACCGGCAAAGAAGTATTTTCTGAAGACCACTGACCTATAAAATCCTTTATCTTCCCGGAAGTCAAAAGACACCGCACGAACTGTAACCTGATTTTATGCAAGTATTCCAACACTCCCATAGCGGGGCATTCGAAAACTTTCCTCCCCTCTTACCAGTAGGAAAGCTTATTTGAAACGAGAAACAAAGCGGTCAAGCGCTTCATGCATCTCCTCCCAGGTTTTCTCCACACCGGCCTTTACGCTCTCCCACGTGTCTTCCGTGTGTTGACTGAGCGCAACCACCTTCTGTTGAGCAGCAGTCCTTTTTTTGGCAAGGACCGCTATCTGCTTTTCTACATCGGCTCGAATCTCCGCCTTTGCTTTCTTCGCTTTGACCTGCAGTTTTTCAAATTTTGCGTCCCACTCTTTGACCTGCTTTTCGATCTTCTTTTGAAAAACCTTTTGGGTAACCGTCCCTTTTTTATCGGACTTTGATTGCTTTTTCAGGATATCATCTATCTCCGCTTCGGCTTCCAGCCAGTCCTGGGCCATATCTCCGCCTATAAAACCTCGCTTTTCCGCACGGAAATAAGCGGCTTCGGCAATCATTTGATAACGCTGCTCGGGGCTAATCGAGTTCTTTTTCTTACTTTTCAGGGTCTTCTCTGCTACTTTTTTTACAGTGGCGGTTGTTGATCTAACAGTTTCCATAGCTGCTACTCCTTCCCGTCATATTCCAGACCGATTTTTATTCGATGTCATAGTGATAGCTTCCTACGATGTGAGGGTGAAAATAGGAATTCGACCTCATCGGTTGCCAAAAGATTTCTGGCTTTCACCTCTTGTTTCGGCGTCACCAGAAATCTCTTTTCGCATCCGTTTGTTTTTCACATTTCTGCTCTTCTTAAAAGAGCATCTCTATATTCTTTGATGGAGTTAACACAAGCATATATACTGAAAGAGACAAAGTCAAATCAGAGGATGAGCATCCTTTGCTTTATATTTCAACAGATGATCTGCACGACAGGAGTTGAGAAGGAATAGAGGTTGTATTGCTTGCGAGGCACACGGGGCGTCCCCCCGTTCAGATTATTGGTCGGATATTCTGATTCCCTCTATTCATTATGAGTACGGATTTAATGATCATCAAATCTAATTACCATTGAAACTCAGCCTATCGGGATGGAAAGGAGAGAGCTTTTTTTTTTCGGGTCGTTGCAGCATAGACAGTTAAGCATTGCCCCCAGGGATAGGTTTATGGCGTCACGAGAAACGAATAGTTCTCTCCAAAGATTAATTTACCTGAACATTCGCGGTAAGCAGATTGTCTAAAAAACACCACCCTATTCACGCATGACACTGGCTAACGCATCGGCTAACTCCTGGAGCCTAAACGGTTTGACGATAGCGGCAGAAAAACCGTACTCCTGAAATTTGGCAATTATGGGATCATGAGAATAACCGCTTGATACAATCACCTTTGCCTGGGGATCTTCTTCCAGAATTTTACGGACAGCTTTTTTACCTCCCATCCCGGCGGGTACAGTCAAATCCATAATAACGGCATCAAACGGCGCTGCTTCATGTAGAGCGTCAAGATATTGCGTAACAGCCTCGGAGCCGTCATGAACAAGGTGCGCCTCATACCCCAGAAATCCGAGCATATCGCCTGTTAAATCGCACACTATTTCCTCATCATCCATGACCAGGATCTTACCTTTCTCCGAGGTATTATGCGATTGCGCGAGGGAAATGTCAGGTTCCTGAGCGTCTACGTTTTTTTCTGCTGCCGGGAGATAAAAAATAAAAACAGCACCTGTTCCTGCCGACCTTCCAGCAGTAATATATCCTTCATGTTTACTGATTATGGAATAACAGACCGCCAGGCCAAGCCCACTACCCTTTTGCTTAGTTGTGAAATAAGGATCGAAAATTCGGTGTATCACCTCCGGAGAAATCCCCGGCCCCTGATCTTCAATTTCGACGATCACATAGCGCTCACCTTTCAAGATCGGCGGGATATCAGATGATTGACGAGAAATATTTGCACATCTGATGGTAATGACACCACCGTTGATCATTTCCTGTTTGGCATTAATAACAAGATTTTGAACAACCTGGCTGATTTGATCCTTATCAATGTTGACCGGCCAGAGATCATCCGGTATGGCAAATTCACAGGTGATGTTGCTTCCGCTTAAGATGAATTTGGCGGATTCCCTGATAAGATCATCCAGATTTGCCACCTGACGAAGCGGCACACTGCCTTTGGCAAAGGTAAGCAATTGATTGGCCAGACCTTTTGCCCTCAATGATGCATCTTCTGCCTTTCGAAGCAACTCGTATGCCGTATCTTCATGTTTAATATACTGGGTAGCCAGGTTCAGGTTGCCGAGTATGCCGACCAGAATGTTATTGAAATCATGGGCAATCCCACCAGCCAAAACCCCAACGGACATAAGCCTTTCCGTCTGTATCATAGACTCTTCCGAACGAACCCGTTCCGTGACATCGTCAATTCGGATGACCGCTCCCTCGGCACTATTGGAGCGCAAAGGGAATATGGTAATATCCTCATAAATCTTCCCGCCCCTCCATTCCCGAGCATTCCGCAAAAGCGGCTGAACCTCATTGCGACCGATGGCCGTATACACCACATTGAGAATTCCTTCGCCCAACTCCGCCTGCAGCACTTCGAGTTTTTTCCCAAGAGCCTCTTTAGCGGCAATGCCTGTTCTGTTTTCCGCCTCTTGGTTCCAGAGGTTGATAATGCCGCCGGCATCCACCCCTATAAGCATAGAGGGCATGGAGTCGATGATATTGCCCAGCAACCTGCGCAGGAGGATCGCTTCTTCATTAATCCGTTGATGCTCCAAGGCAATGGCGGCAAGCTGGGCCATGGTTTCCATCAACTTGATTTCCGTTGCATTGGGGACTCTGGGGCTGCTGTAATACAGGGCAAACGTCCCCACCAGATTCCCGTTTGAGGCAAAGATGGGCTCCGACCAGCAGGCTCGCAAGCCGGCACGTTCCGCCAAACCTTTCACCCGTTGCCAATACGGATGGGTCTGAAGGTCTTCGGCGATCACTCTCTTTCTGCGATAGGCAGCAGTCCCACAGGACCCCATCTCATCTTTGACCGGAGTTCCCTCGATGGCTTTGCAGAAATATTCCGGTAAACGTGAGGGCACGGCCTGATACAGGCGTTTCCCGGATTTATCGGCAACCAAAAGAGAAGCGGTCATCCCATCGAATTGTGCCTCGGCGGTTAGCAGGATCATCTTTAATATCTGCTCGTGCGGCCCGCCTAGGGCCAGTTCCTTGAGAACTCTGTTGATCTGTTTCTCATGCGTTTGGAGACGATGGAGTTCACTGATATCACGAATAGTCCCTACCAGGAGTTTTCTCCCCTGCTCATCGGTATACAGAATTTTCTGGGTGGCAATTGTGCGGACATCACCATAAGCGGTTTTAATCTGTTCAACATTTCTATTTTTAGTATTGGTGTTGAAAACAATATCATCCATGGCCCAAAAGACGTCCGCCTGCTCTTTCGGAAAAAACTCATAGTCTGTTTTTCCCAGCATCTCACGGGCAGAAAACCCCACAAAATCGCAAAATGCATGGTTGAGATAAAGCCAGCGATGTTCACGGTCTTTGACAAAGACGGGATCCGGAATATTGTCGAGGATTTTTTTAAGCAGTTTAAGCGGTAAGCCTTGTTCAGCTTTTTCAATCAGCAGCTCTTTTGGGCTTTCATGGTTTTCGTGGGATAAGGGCTTACTCATAGTATGTCCATATTGTGCGTAACAGGCATGAGCCGATAAATTTACCTATATGTAATTAATACATTTTCACAGATTCCTGCAACATCCCTACCCCCCGATTTACCTCTACCTCTTCAAAAAGCAGGTACATATCAGGGTATTTAATCATACACAAACGAAGCAAGCAACTCTTTCAACAAAAAAAAGGCCGCTATCACAAGACCTTTCGTGGCTTAGCCCTTTGCCAGACACCTCCCTACCTCCAGATTGACCGTCAACGGCACGGCCAACAAAAGGACCGACTCCATTGCTGCTCGAACAACCTCACCAGTCCTCTCAACCTGCTCCTCTGGAACTTCAAAAACCAGCTCGTCATGAATCTGTAGTAAAAGCTTTGCCTCAAGTTTTTCCGATTCCAGGACTTTTACTACAGCGAGCATGGCAAGCTTGATGATGTCAGCCGCGGTTCCTTGGATTGGAGTGTTGAGGGCAATTCTTTCGGCAAATTCGCGTCGTGTCTTATTCTTGGAGTTGATATCTGGCAATTCCCGTCTCCGGTGAAGCAAAGTCGTCACAAAACCTTGTTCCCTGGCCTGCGCAATCACTTCATTCATGAAGGTTTTGACTCCGCGATAGAGGCGGAAATAGCGTTCGATAAAGGTATGAGCCTCTTTTCTGCCGATGCCCAGCTGTTCGGAAAGACCGAAGCTACTCATACCGTAAACGATGCCGAAATTGATGCTTTTTGCCACCCGGCGCATCTCCGGGGTAATCAACAGGGGAGAAACGGAAAAAATTTCAGCCGCCGTCCGGGCATGGATATCCTCATTGTTTCTGAATGCCTGGATCAAGATGGGATCTTCCGAATAATGGGCCAGGACCCGGAGGTCGATCTGGGAATAATCCGCCGAGAGAAAGACATGGTTTTCCGCCGGAATAAATGCCTGCCTGATTCGATTGCCGTCCTCCGAGCGAATAGGAATGTTCTGCAGGTTCGGATTGCTGCTGGATAGCCTGCCCGTGGCCGTGACCGTCTGATTAAACGATGTATAAACCCTGCCCGTATCCTTGTCCATAAGCCCTGCCAACTTCTCCACATAGGTGGACAATAGTTTGGCCACGGTCCGGTACTCGATGACCTTTGCCGGCAGTTCATGTCGCAATGCCAGCTTTTCCAAGACCTTCATATCTGTTGAATAGCCGGTCTTGGTCTTTCTGCCATAGGGCAGACGCATCTGATCGAAGAGAATTCTTCCCAGTTGCTTCGGTGACTGTATATTGAATTCTTCTCCTGCAAGTTCATAAACCTCCTGTTCAAGCCGGCCAAGCTTTTGGGAAAACTCCAGGGACAGCCGGGCCAGAATGGCCGGATCGATTCGGATGCCTTCATTCTCCATATCGAATAGTATGGGAACGAGCGGCATTTCCACCTTGGAGAACAACTCCATCAAGTCCAATTCGACCAGGCAGGGTTCGAATTGCCGCCACAGGTGGAGGGTGCCGTATACATCTTCACAACTGTAATTACAGGCAACCTGTATATCTACATAGGCAAAGGCGTCTTCTCTCTTATCGTCACCCACTATTTCGGCAAAGGGAGTCATTTGTACACCTGACTCACGACACAGGTCGTCGAGTTTCAAAGATCGTCTGGTTGGATCCAGCAGGTAGGCGGCAACCATCGTGTCCAGGAGCGGCCCCTTGAGACGCAACCCGCAATTATTCTTAAGAACCGCATAATCGTATTTCAAATTGTGTCCGAGCTTCGGTAGTTTCTCCGCCTGCAAAAAGGGTCTGAGGGTCTCAATTACCTTTTGCAGATCAAGTTGATCCGATGCCGGCTCCCCTTCAACCATGCGATGCCCAACGGGAATATACCAGCTCTTATCCAGATCCGTACACAGCGACAATCCGACCAACTCCGCCACTCGGGTATCCAAAGAGGTCGTTTCGGTATCGAGGACTAGAATCGAAGCAGTTGTCAATGAAGCCGCCAGTTCGTTCAGCTGTTCTTCGGACTGGACCAGGTGAAAATTCTCAACAGATACCGGCACCACCTCCTCTTTGTTGTCTACCTCTTTTAAAAATCTCGTAAACTCAAGCTCGTGGTAAATTTCCTGCAGCCTCTGATCATCAGCTGGCCGCAGCTGATAATCCCCAATTGTTTCGGGAAGTTCAACATCGGCTTTCAAGCGAATAAGCTGCCGGGAAAGATAAGCCGATTGTCGATTTTCCTGCAGACGCTCCTTCATCTTCGAGGGCTTCATGGACTCCAGATGCTCATAGACCTCGTCCAAAGAACCATATGTATTAATTAGTTTTTCTGCTGTCTTCGGTCCGATTCCTGCCACACCGGGCACGTTGTCCGAGCTGTCACCGATCAGAGCAAAGAGATCGAGCAGACGATCCGGACCGACATTGTATTTCTTGCGTACTTCATCGGAATCAAAGAGTTTATCTCTCATGGGATCCCACATGACAATCTGTTCGCCTACCAATTGCATGAGATCTTTATCACTTGAAACAATGATGATCCGATGCCCCTTCTCCGAAAGCAACCGACTTGCCGTGGCGATGATATCATCTGCTTCGACATCCTCTTTCTCAAAACTGGGAATATTACAGGCGGCAATAAACGATTTGATGTAAGGAATCTGCACGGCAAGATCATCGGGCATGGGCGGCCGGTTGGCTTTGTACAGGTCATACATTTGGTTCCTAAATACAGGTCCCCTGCTGTCGAAGGCAACGGCAATATATTGAGGCTCCTTTTCCCGCAGAAGACGATGGACCATATTGACGAAACCGAATACCGCATGTGTCGGCAGTCCCCCACTGGTAGAGAGAGGACTAATAGCATGATAGGCTCGATAAATATACGCACTTCCATCGATGAGATAAACTTCTTTAATCACGGCAAGTTTCTCCTTTGGCTACTTTTGGTGATCCCACACGCCCTCACCTGCTTTTCTCATCTATACACAGCGACATAAGTTTGAGGCATTCACCATACAGACATTTGCTTAAGAAATCATGCATAATGGGTATTTTCAAAATAAAAAGGCCCTGCACATTTATAATGTGCAGGGCCCGACTTTACCGGTATCCGGCTTCAGCTATTTTGAAACTCGTACCCAGGATGCTTGGGGTCCCTTATCTCCAACAGTTTCTCCGTAAAAGACACTATCTCCTTCTACCAGATCATCTATGTTGGCATTTTTTAAGGCATTTTCATGAAAGTAGATATCCCTCTCATCTGAAGAGGTTATGAATCCATAGGATTCAAGAGGAGAGATTTTCCGTATGATTCCATAACTATCGCTATTACTCCCCTGTTCCATTCCTTTTTGACCTTTCCGTTTTTTTCTTATAATCTCCTTCACTTGTAAAGAAAGTACATCGAAAGTCTCAACGAGCAAAGATCGTACACTTTCTCCTTTTTTCGTCACAACAACGGTATCGTTTGGTACAGATGCAATAAGTTTGATCTCAAACCCTCCTTCTTTGTGATGAGAAGTTGCTTCAATGGTTACGCGCAGATGAAGGATAAAATTAGCGTAATGGCAAATGAGTTTCTCCTTCTCCTCTTCGATCTTGTTCTGCCAACCTTTCCGCAACTCAACATTTCGGGTCTCGATCTTCAGTTCCATAGAGTTCCTCCAATTTTTGCTCCGACAATGACAAAGAACCATTGTTTCTCAATATGTACGACGAAGTACACATTCGATGAATCCCAACCCTCACAATCCGAAAACAAACTAACAAATATGTAAAATCGGCTCCGGAAAGTGAAGGGGAATTCTCTATAAGATTATTATATTCCAGAACACCCGATAATCAAGTGTTGTTCCTTTTTTTTAGTCTACCCAAAAAATCCAGTTTCTCTTGTCAACCGCATCTTACGTCAACTATAAATATATTGTTATTGTATAGTTATGATATACTTCCTGGGAGATGCAGGTTCTTTTTTGGTTTTTGCCAGGAGTTTCTTCATGCTTTGCAGAAGCCCCATATTTACATACAAAAAAGTGTCAATCTTTATTATAAAAGAAAGTACCAGATAAACAGTACTTGGAGCTAAATGGAGTAGCAGCGTGAAAAACGATCAGATCGGCGTCATTCTCCTCAATCTCGGCGGCCCCGAAAACCTCTCGGATGTGGCCCCTTTCCTCTACAATCTCTTCTCGGACAGAGACATCATACGATTGGGTCCTGCGTGGCTGCAACGGTCCCTGGCCAGGCTCATCGCATACAGGCGGGCAGCGAAAAGCAGAAAAAATTATGCTCTTATCGGCGGAGGCTCCCCTTTAACCCGCATCACCCTGAGTCAGGAACAGGCTCTGCAGAAGGCCCTGGACGCCCACGGTGCATTCAAAGTGGTAACGGCCATGCGTTACTGGAAGCCGAGGGCGAAATCGGCTTTGCAGATGCTTGCTACGCAGGGAATATCCAAGATAATCGCCCTGCCTCTCTACCCCCATTTCTCATCTGCCACCACAGGGTCTTCGCTTACTGAACTTAAGTGCGAACTTGCTGCATTGAAGGTAAAGTCTAGGCTCCTGGAGATCATGTCCTGGCCTGACCATCCGTTGTATATCTCCTGTCTTGGCGGATACATTCAGAAAGGACTTGCCGGCCTCTCGGACCCTAATACATCTCTTGTCTACAGCGCCCACAGCCTTCCAGCAGACCTCGTGGACCGCGGCGACCCTTATGTTGCCCACTTACAAAGAACAATCCGGGCCGTAGAGTCTCTGACCGGACACAGAGGCCTACTCTGCTTCCAAAGCAGGAGCGGCCCTGTACGCTGGCTGGCCCCCTCCACTCCGGAAACGCTCGACAGCCTTGCAGCACAAGGTTGCAAAAGCATACTTATGGTTCCGATCAGTTTCGTCTCTGATCATATGGAAACACTCTATGAAATCAACATCCTTTACAGGCAGAAAGCCCGCGATCTGGGCATGAGGCTTGAACCTACGCAATCCTTAAATACCGATCCGGTATTTATCGACTGCCTGCGTGACTTGGTCGTGAAAAAGGCGGAGGAGTTCGAGTAACTACTCTTTTGACCTGACCGCCTGGAAACGACGCATCCTGACATTCATCACGATTCCCAGGCCGAAGAGGGTTGTCAATAGAGATGAGCCTCCATAGGAGAAAAGCGGCAGAGGAATACCGACCACCGGCAGGAAGCCGAGAATCATCATAAGATTTATCACCGCCTGCCAGAATACGAGGATGACCACTCCGAAACAGAGCAACATCCCGAATCGGTCACGGGCGCTCATGGCAATGTTCACCCCCCAAAGCAACATAAAAAAATAGATGGACAAAAAGAAAACACTGCCGACAAACCCCCACTCTTCTCCCCAGACGGAAAAGGCAAAATCAGTATGGCGCTCAGGAAGGAAATGCAGGTGCCCCTGGGTTCCCTCCATATATCCTTTGCCGAACATGCCGCCGCTGCCCACGGCAATCTTCGATTGCATGATCTGATACCCGTGACCCATGGGGTCGTTTTCCGGATTGAAGAAGGTCTCGATCCTCTGCTTCTGATACGGCTTCAGCACCTGACTCCAGCCAACTGCTCCGATGACCACGGCGATACATATCATAATGATGTAGGTCGAGGGTCGGAGTTTGACAAAAACAGTCATGGAGACGAAGATGATGCCAAGCATCAGGGCGGTTCCGAGGTCCGGCTGCAGCATTATGAGAAGAAAAGGTACAGCTGTAAGCAATATCGGTACGGCAAGATCCTTCAGTTTGTAGCCGCCTAATATCTCATTTCTCGAATAATAGCTGGCAAGCGTGATAACCAGCATCAGCTTGGCCGGTTCGGATGGCTGAAGTTTCAGCACCCCCAGATTGATCCATCTTTGCGCCCCACCAGCACTCGTGCCGAGAAGAAAATGAGCGACCACAAGGAGAATAACAATCAGAACATACATCGGATAGTTCCATGAGTGAAGCTCCTGATAATCAAAACCTATTAAAAATGTGAAACCGAAAAAACCGAAAAGCAGAAGATAGACCTGTTTGAGATATAACGGCATCCCCCATGTTTTCGGAGGATACGCTGCACTATACAGGTTAAAGTATGCCATCCCGCAGACCAGCAGGATGAGCAGCAAAAAAACCCAATCAAAATTTGAGAACAATCTTCTGTCAACACGGAACATCGCCATCTATATCACCAACCTTGCTTTATAAACCCTTTCTTATTCCCGTCTATTGCCTGTCACTTCCTTCTATCGGCTCATCCGATTAATGTGTACCTCTATAACCCAGGAGGCGATGAACATCGCCGGTTGTTGCCTCCTCATCTATCAAAAGACGCTCACTCCGGATGAACTTTTATTTTCTCTTCTTTTTTCTTGTCCATGGCCTCCAATCGTGTCTCAAAGTACTTTTCCAACACTGCCTTGGCAATAGGTGCCGCCCCGGACCCACCATGAAAACCGTGTTCCACTAAGACCGTCACGGCAATCTCGGGATCTTCGGCGGGGGCAAAACAGGTAAACCAGGCATGATCTCGATACTTATAGGGGATATCTTCATCTTTCAGCCCTCTGTATTGGGCAAGCTTTACGACTTGCGCCGTTCCGGTCTTACCAGCCACGGTGATGCCGTCGATACGGGCGATCCTCGCTGTTCCATGTTCACCGTTGACTACCCCGACCATCCCTTGGCGTATCATCGCCAGATACTTCCCGAGGCCCTTTAATTCTCTGACTTCTTTTGTTTTAAATCGTTCAACGATCTTGCCGTCCGCATCGCTTACCGTATCAACCAGTTGCGGAACAAGAACCTTGCCGCCGTTGGCAATAATTGCCGTCATCAGATTGATCTGCATGGGCGTCACCAGATCAAATCCCTGGCCGATGGCCACCGATAAGGTTTCTCCTTCCTGCCATTTCTGATGATACCGTTTATATTTCCACTCCCGGGTTGGTATCAGACCACTCTTCTCATTTTCCATTTCAACCCCGGTCTTTTCTCCCAGCCCCAGCATATGGGCATAAAGGGAAAGGGTATCAACACCTACCCGCTGACCGACCTGGTAAAAATAGACATCACAGGATTCACTTATGGCCCGTTGTAAGGTGACCGAACCGTGGCCGCTATGTTTCCAGCAAAGATATGTCCGGTTGCCCAGTCGATAATACCCAGGGCAAAACAAGATGGTACTCTCCGTTATTGCCCCCGTTGCCAGACCGGCCAGGGCAGTTACCAGCTTGAATGTGGATCCGGGAGGATAAAGTCCTTGGACAACTTTGTTCAATAGCGGGTGTTTCGGATTATTTAAAAGCGCATTCCAATTCTCAGTGGAGATACCACCGGTAAATTCTTCGAGATGAATCTGAGGAGCCGAAGCGGCAACCAGGATTTTGCCGGTCTTCACATCCATGGCCACCACCGCACCCGATTTATCCTCTGCCGCCATAAGGGATTCGGCAACCTGCTGCATACCGACATCCAGAGTAAGGCGAATCTCTTTGCCCGGCAAAGGCTCTACGTTTTTCAACAGCTTTTGCTCGAAGCCCCTGGCATTGACCTCGGAAGAACTGCTCCCCTTTTCCCCACGCAATTCACCTTCCCGCAGTTTTTCCAGACCCATTTTTCCTATCAGATCATCGCCGCTGTATTTTTGCGGATCCGCTTCAGCAAGTTCTTTCTTACTTATGACACCGAGATAACCGATGATATGGGAAGCCAAATCACCGTAATGATAGACCCGAACCGGAACAACCTCGATACGGATTCCAGGAAATTCCTGATTGTGATTTTCCAGATAGGCGAGGGTTTCCCAGTTGATGTCTTCCTTGAGAACAATCGGGATATACAGAGGTGTTCCGGCTGCCTCGCGAATACGTTTCCAAAGATCCGATATATCCTCATGCAGCACACCTGCCAACCGTTTCAGGACCTCGTCATTGATTTGGTTCGAGTCCTCCTGGACCAGGACAACATTAAAAGAAGGCCTGTTGGTGACAATTTCCTTACCGTTTCTATCCAGGATATGACCTCTGGGAGCGGCTATCTGCCGAATTCTCACCCGATTGTTAAAGGCCAGCTCCTTATATTCCCGACCGCGATTGATCTGCAGATACCAAAGCCTGGCTATTATCAATGCAGTAAAAAGCATTATGATTACAGCCACAAAGACAAGCCGACGTTTGAATATATCGAGGGAGTCTTCGTCTCGTTCCTGAATCTCCTCTATCTCTTTGAAAATCTTTCTCGCCATCTTCAGCTTTTTTTTCTAAACTGGTTACTCGATTTTTTCTTCAGTATTTTAGGGCTCAGTCTCTTCTTCTGGAAATACTCAAAAAAACTGTTATAAAGCATAAAACACGGGATGGTGGCCACAGTCAAAACAATGGTTACAACGATCACCCTCGCCCATGACCATTCCGGGATGGTATCCGGCAAGGTAAGCGAATAGATAGAGTAGAGCGCCATCTGGACAAGGAAGTAACTGACCCCTACAAAGGGAATTTGATATGCCGTCTCCTTCATCGGACTGTTCTCCGACAGGATCTTTAAACCGACAAAGACAAGAAAATACTGCAGGGGATAGGTTCCGAGATATATGCCTGAGATAATATCCATCATCCAACCCAAGAGAAAAACCAAAAAAAATCCTCGTACCCAGTCAAATCGATAGGCAATGAAGGCCACAAGAATATAGACCAGATCGGGACGGTCGAACCAGGAAGGAAGGAACTGCAGCAAAGTAGTCTGAAGGACAATCAGTAAAATACCCAGGAGAAGAAAACCTAAAACCAACATGAATGCAATTCACCGATCTTCTGAAAGGCCCATCTCTTTTTGGACCTTTTGTTTTTCCGAAAGTACGATAAAAACGACTTCCAGCTTCTGAAAATCAACTACCGGTTTCACCTCTATTTCCAAAAACATCCCCCGGCGCTGCTTCTTTACTTCTGAGACAACACCCAAGGGGATACCTGTTCTGAACAGACCCCCGATGCCGGCGGTCACGATCATATCACCGACCGAGACATCGACATTTTTCAAGACATACCGGAGAACATACCCTTTTTCGCCTGCGCCTTTTAAAATTCCACGGACACGGTTCTTTTGCACCATGGCATCAATGGCACTGCTGGGGGCGTTGGCCAAAAGAATCTTAGAATAGTCGGCGGAGACATGAATCACCTGTCCGACCACTCCTTTATCATTCCTGACCACCATTCCATCGACGACTCCATCGTTTTCCCCCCGGTCTACGATAATGGTTTTAAACCAAAAGGCGGGATCTTTTCCAACAACTCTTGCTGTAAGATACGGGAACTCCGATCGTTTTTTAAAATCGAGTTCGCTTTGCAGATGAAGATAGGTGGCGTATGCCTCACGATACTTATCCAGTTGCTCCTGGTATTTCTCCAGCAGCGCCTTCAGGTGTCTGTTTTCTTTATGGACATCCAACAATGAGACATAGTCTTCGGTCAGGTCACGGCCCGTTGTGGCAACTCGGGTAAAGACCCCTTGGACAGGTCCCAGAACCTCCATGGTAAATTGATGCAGGGGGCCGAACCTTCCACCGACGGTGGAAACAAGTAAGACCAAACAAACAATGAGTAATGCCCCGAACAGGAAAAGCACTCTCATCGAGCTTGATCTGCCTCTGCCCTTTCTGCCGTTTGTTTTTTTTCTCACGACGGGTTTGTCTCTTTATCAGGATAAGAACACAACATCCTGGTGAACACGATAAAAAAGAGCTGTGGACACAAATCCCTTGAGGAAAGTGTTCAATCGATGGTAACTTCTCGTAATATATCCAGATTATCGAGAGCCTTTCCGGATCCAAGCACAACTGATGATAACGGATCATCAGCAACGATAATCGGCATGCCTGTTGATTCTTTTAAACACTTATCAAGATTTTTAAGCAATGCCCCACCCCCGGTCAAGACGATTCCCTGATCCACGATATCAGCAGCGAGTTCCGGTGGTGTCAATTCGAGAGCCACTCTGACCGCTTCAACAATCACATCGATCTGCTCGGCTATGGCCGATTGTATTTCATCGGCGGAAATCGTAAGTGTCTTCGGCACCCCTGAAACCAGATCCCGCCCCTTGATATCCATGGATTCATAGGGTTCTTGAGGGATGACATTGCCGATTGTGGTTTTAATGAGTTCGGCGGTACGTTCGCCTATGGCGAGGTTATGTTTACGCTTGATATATTGGAGGATGGCTTCGTCCATTTTATCTCCTGCCACCCGTACCGATTTGGCATAGACGATCCCGGCAAGAGAAATAACCGCAACCTCGGTGGTCCCGCCACCGATGTCGATAATCATATTGGCGGTCGGCTCGGTAATGGGAAGATTGGCCCCGATCGCTGCCGCCATCGGCTCTTCAATGAGATAGACTTCTCGGGCTCCTGCGGACTCCGCTGATTCCCGCACCGCCCTCTTTTCTACCTGGGTAATACCAGACGGAACGGAAATCATGATCCGGGGATGAACCAGGGTACGTCTGTTGTGGACTTTATTGATAAAGTACCTGAGCATTGCTTCAGTTACTTCAAAATCGGCAATGACTCCGTCTTTTATTGGACGAATCGCAGTAATATTGCCCGGAGTTTTTCCGAGCATCTGTTTCGCCTCCTGTCCAACTGCCAAGACCTTGCTTCCTCTACCGTCCTGTCTGACGGCAACGACTGAAGGCTCTCGTAAAACGATGCCCTTACCCTTAACATACAAAACGGTATTGGCAGTCCCAAGATCAATAGCCAAGTCATTGGACAACCAGCCGAAAAGAAAATTAAAAGGTGAATACATTTATTCCATCCTTTGTATCGGGAACACGTTTCAGTGTTTGTTATATGGTTGATTATCAGGGTCTACCGTATAAACAGAACCCTGGAACAGATATTTTTCGGTAACCTCATCCAAACTCAAGATATTACCAAAGCTCCATGTCCTTGGCAACAAATATGCCTGCTTTTCAATTATTTCTCTTCAACCCGATTATCTGGCAATAAATCCCGGACACTGCAGGGGCAACATGACTTAAATCTGCTATGAATTATAAGGTAATGATTATGAGAGATAACAACCCGTAATGCGTTATGAATTATGTATTTTTTCACTCTCCATACAGCATGTATCACCCGTCACTTTAGACCTGAGCCGTCGGCCGATGGCCTTTTGAAAAGCCGACAAATTTCGTTGACACCCGCGGAAATCCTTGGTATTGATGGACTTCACTTTTTCACAAGTGGTTCATGGGGCTATAGCTCAGCTGGGAGAGCGCTTGACTGGCAGTCAAGAGGTCGTCGGTTCGATCCCGTCTAGCTCCACCAAATAAATCAAGCGCTTACGGATATGATTCCTTAAGCGCTTTTTTCTTTTTATGCATTTGTCCCGCACCTGTCCCGCATTTTTATTTCCTAAGACCTAAACTTCACAAGGTCTCGCATGATAGGAAATCGTTGATAAAAAATTTCAATCTTCAAATTCTTCAGACGCCACGGTTGACCGTTACTCATTGAGACTGCTGGTCATCATTTCCTAGGCTGTGCTAATTTACAGTACTGGTTTTAAAATGGTGGAGTGGGTATGTTTTACTCAGCCTTCCTGCAGCGCCTTGAAGTTGTCGCAGTGGTTTGCAGATGTCAAACTGGCGTCGAGGATGTCGACCAGTTTCTAGTAAAAATCCCCAAGCCTGTTTGGAAATGCTTCATCGCACCTACGAAAACTTTATCAAACCGACCAAGCCTTTATATGAAAATGTGCTGACTTTTCGATTTTCTGAGCCCCGGTTCACCGCTAACCAAGGCAAAACCGTGTTCCATCAACAGGTCTTCACGGAAGAAAAAGGAATCAATAGCAAGAGGTGATCACTGCATATCAGCTCCAGATCCGTTAGGAAGGGCCTCCATTCCAAGTTGGACTGGGACGGAGCTGATTGTTCGATTTCCCATTCATAGGATGAGCAAAACCTAAACCCCAAGAACAATAGCGGACATACAAGTGATCGAGATGAATATATACGACAGGCATTCCGAAGCAAGCAGCTTCGATCTGCGGGGTGGTGTCGATGGAGCGCTGCGTTCTGGTTTCCTTGCCGATAACGGCTCGGCACAGCACATCATTTTCTAGGACCCGACTGAAAGAGGTCCGGCAATTACAGCAGCCCGCTTAGATGGCTAAGCGTCGAGTTCCTCGCTTGCGCCCTGTTGTATTTTTGCCACCCGGACCACAAGGCCATGCGACGGTCACCAAGCCCGCGATCCGGCAAGGGGTAGATCTGATGAAGGTCACACTTGCCAAAATCTTTTGGGGAAAGCGATCATACCGTCGTCCGTGGCAATGCACACATCTTCAACAATCATACAAACGATCGCGTCATTACCACAAGAGGCATCGCCTTCAACGGAGCATGAAGCTTATACAGCTGCCGCAGAGTGACAGCATTGAAGTGATCATAGTGGTTGTGGCTGAACAGCACGATGCGAATAGGCGGCAGGTTTTCTAAGAGAACCCCGGGAACCGTCACCTTATTTGGTCCGAGGAAGGCGCATGGACCGGTACGGTCTAACCAGACCAGATCGGTCAGAGTGTTGAGTCCTTCAGTCTGCATAGGCAACGTGGCATGCCCGACCATGGTGATTCTCAGAAGGTCGACACAGCGCTCCGGGCGAGCGAAGGTGACTGGCACATTTGCGGGCCACCGGGCGGAGGCCCTTGTGGTTTACCATCGCCAGCCCTCACGCAATCCGATCCTTCGATGGGTGGTCCGGATTGAAAAAGCGTGCCCCATCGAAGTGATCATTCGGCTGTCTAGAGTACTACAGATTACGCAGAGTCATTCATTGTTCAGGGCTGGCGGAAATGCAATTAGGGCCTCATCATCCTGCATTGCACCGGATATATTTTCAGCTCTCGATGCAATGGACGCAACTCCTCTTCTGGTGGAAAATCTGTTGGAAACTCCTATAAAAATCAGCGAGTTCCAAAACCGTATCGGATAACCAGAATTCAGATAAACCATTCTGTTGCGTCTACAAAAAAGCGTAAACGGCATGGGCATCAAATACTTACACAAGATTAAGCGTCAGCTTGTCCTTTGTCCCAACGAGTTCATTTAATTGGTTGATATCATTCTCCTGCGCAATAATCTTATCATGCAAGGTCGCCAATTCTTCTTCGTCTCTCAATGCGTGATAGAATATTTGAATATTCGATGCCAAAGCCGACGCATGCACAGTCATTGATTCCAAAACATCTATAGCCATGGCTATAAGTTGAGATTTGGATGGTTCCTGTT
>JBJKRL010000029.1:0-5564 GCA_046704745.1 Desulfocapsaceae bacterium
TACCTCTACAAGCCTGCACTTATAAATGGTCGTGCCCGCTTTTATCCGCAATTTCGTGCCCACATTAAATGACTTTATCCGAACGGTCATGCCCACATTATTTGACTTTATAATATTGAGTGCCCACATTAGCTGATTCTATCCGCGCTCTATGCCCACTTTATTTGATTTTATCCTGGTTGAATTTGTGATGCCAGATTCTGGCTTTGAAAATTTCCACGTATCGTAAAAACGAGGATTTTTTCTATACATCTTGTTAAAAGAAATTGATTGAATATCCTGCATGCTTTAGTATAAAAATTATGCTGTTTCAAGGTTTTCAAAGAATTGCTTTGTTATGAGGAAGAAATTGGCCAAGAATAACCCAACAAACATCGGTTATCTCAGGGTCTCAACTGCGGATCAGGATCTGGAAAAGAATAAGTCAGATATCCTGATCTTCGCCAATGAAAAAAACTTAGGACGGATATCTTTTATCGAAGAGACAATTTCCGGCAGGATTTCTTGGCGTAGCCGGAAGATAGCACCGGTTTTGGATGAACTGGAGGACGGCGACAATCTAATCGTCAGTGAATTATCCAGGTTGGGAAGGAGTATGCTCGAGTGCATGGAGATCCTTTCAATAGCACTCCAAAAGGGAATTAATGTCTATGCCGTGAAAGGCAATTGGCAACTTGACCATAGCATTCAGAGCAAAATCGTGGCAATGGCTTTTTCCATGGCCTCAGAGATAGAACGAGAATTGATCTCGCAACGCACCCGGGAAGCCTTACGGGCTAAAAAAGCGGCTGGGATACCTCTTGGTCGACCAAAAGGTCCGGGTAAGAGCAAGCTTGATCCTTACCGGTTGGAGATCCAGGCCTTGCTTGCAAATGGATCCACAAAGAAATTTATTGCCTCTCGCTATGGCACCACATCAGCCAACCTCCACAACTGGCTGAAGAAAAACGAGATCAATCGATCATCACAATAAGGACATCGATGTGGCTCGGAAACGGCTGCCCATTGAATCTTTGATTATGCTTCGAAATGCACTGGATGCACTCGGAGCACGTAGCCCAAAACGGCGAAAGCTGGTCGAGGACACCGCCGATTTTTTCGGAGTATCCCCGTCGACGATTCGACGTGCTTTGCGGGAATATCACCAGCCTCAATCCGTCAATCGGTCCGATTATAATCAACCTCGAGCTATAGCTCGAGCCGAAATGAAACTTTACTGTGAGCTTATAGCTGCCTTAAAGGTCCGTACAACGAATAAAAAAGGGAGACATCTTTCCACAAAAGATTGTATCGATCTAATAGAGGAGTATGGCATAAAAACGCCACAGGGTCTAGTGCAGGCACCCAGGGGGGTTTTGAAGCGAACAACTGTTGAACGGTACTTGCAGCGTTGGGGGCTTGGCTTTAAAGTCCTGAACGTTGAGCCGGCTGCTGTGCGATTTCAAGCAGTCTACAGTAATGATTGTTGGCAGTTTGATTTCTCGCCTTCAGATTTGAAAAAGCTCAAGGGCAAGAAGAACATTCATCCATCTGGAGGTGAGCCGACGCTCATGCTGGCCAGTGTAGTGGATGACCGGAGTGGCGTCTGCTATCAGGAGTACCATTATGTTCATGGCGAAGATGTCGTAACGGCCCTTCGTTTTCTGTTCAATGCAATGGCCCCCAAAAAGGAAACGAGGTTCCCATTTCAGGGTATTCCCAAAATTCTATATCTTGATAACGGCCCAGTTGGGAAGAGCAAACTATTCAAACAGGTCATGACTCGCCTTAATGTGGAGGTTCGATCGCATATGCCGAAAGGCTCGGACGGCCGTCGAACAACTGCGAGAGCCAAAGGTAAAGTGGAGCGCTCATTTCGAACCGTAAAGGATTCCCTCGAAACACTTTATCACTTTCATCAACCCGAAACCATCGAGGAAGCCAACTTGTGGCTTCAGCATTATCTTCAAAGCTATAACGCCATGCCGCATAGGTCGGAGGATCATACCCGGATTGAAGACTGGCTTGCACATATCCCCGCCTCGGGATTCCGGGAAATGTGCAGTTGGGAGCGATTTTGTTCTTTTGCCCGTGATCCTGAACAACGCAAGGCGGGGGCCGATGCTTGCGTAAACGTGAACGGTGTTCGGTACCAACTCGCACATCATATGGCAGGAGAGGAGGTCACATTGTTGTGGGGACTTCTGGATAGTGAACTATATGTGGAATACAACAAGGAAAAAGAGGGGCCCTTTTATCCGACTAAAGGTCCTATTCCGCTCAATAGTTATCGTAAACCCAAAAAAAGCGATCTTGAGCGACGCGCTGACCGGATTGAAGAATTGGCCCAGCAGATAAGTATTCCTAGAGCTGCTTTGGTTGGTGGAAAAGAATTAACACAGGTGCTCCTTGATGCCTCGAATGTTTCTTCCCTCGATCCACCTGCATCTACTCCTTTTGAAGAGAACGGCTCTATTGAACAAAAGCAATTCAAGAACAAAATCGATGCGAAGCTCTTCATTGCCCGAAGTCTTGGCATTCCACTGGCAAGGCTTGCACCGGAACAAATGGATGAAGTGAATCGTATGCTCGAGGAAACACTCGACAAGAAAAAGATTATGCTACAAGTGCGTACTAATTTTTCTCATCTATTGAAAATCATCCAGGGGGCCAATGATTATGTACGGTGAGATGATGGGCTATTACGGTCTGACGAAGGACCTGGAAAAGGCCGAGTACTTCGAAACGGAGGCTTTCAATAAGACTTTTCTGAGTGTAAGAACGGCAATTTCTTCGGGCGGCATCATTGCAATGACAGGCATGGTGGGATCCGGAAAAACGACAGCTTTACGTCGGATGCAACAAATACTCAAAGAAGATAACAAGTTAGTATTCAGCAAATCATTGGCCACCGACAGACGGCAGGTCACAGTCAACACCTTGTATTATGCATTGTTCTCTGATCTTCCCACCGAAAAAGGCTTCAAAATTCCCACTCAGCATGAGAAGCGAGAACGAATCCTTCAAGAATTAATTTGGAAAGTGAAAAAGCCGGTCGTTCTTTTTATCGACGAAGCACATGATCTGCACACTCGTACTCTGATTGGGCTGAAACATCTCATTGAAACAGTTGAGGAGGCTAAAGGAACACTTGCTATCGTTGTGGTCGGTCATCCCAAACTAGGCAACGAGCTGCGCAAACCCAACATGGAGGAGGTTGGGGCCCGCGCCAAGATATTCAATTTAGATGCAATCGAGGGTAGCAAGAGCCAATATATTGAGTGGATTTTGGATAAATGCAGCCAGCCCGGCATAAAACCGGATGATATTGTCTCCCAGGAAGCTATAGAACTTCTTGCGGAACGTTTGGTTACCCCACTTCAAATTACCCATTATCTTACACTGGCCTTTGAAAAAGGCTTCGAAACGGGATTGAAACCGATCGACACTGAATTGATTGAAACAGTTCTCGCTCCCGATCTTTATGCGATCGGGCCTAGGCTGGCCCGGCACGGCTACAGCATTGCTGCCCTTTGTGAACATCTGAATGCCAAGCCTAGTGCAGTTCGTTCCTACCTTTGCGGTCAGTTAGAACCAGGGAAAACAGAAGAATTTAACAGGGAAATCCATAAATTGGGTATCCTCTAGAACAAGGAATTCAACAAATGAATCTGCCCCCTGAAGATCAAGCGAAGCATTACCTTTCCTTTCTTGATGAAGTAAAAAGCCACATTAGGAACAGCCGAATTCGGTTTGCCAACACCGTCAATAGAGAAATGATAAGCCTTTACTGGTGGATACGCACTTCGTGGAATCGAAAAGCCTGTCGGTGTATCTGAATACCGTCTGACAAGAGAACTTCCTCCTGAGCTGCAAAACAAGCTTCCAGATGCCAGACAATTGGAGATAGAGATCCGTAGAGAAATGGGAGCCATCGATGACGAGGATAAAATCAAATAAAGTGGGCACAGAGCCCGGATAGAATCAGTTAATGTGGGCATTCAATATTATAGAGTCAATTAATGTGGACATGACCGTTCGGATAAAGTCATTTAATATGGGCACGAAATTGTGGATAAAAGCGGGCACGACCATTTATAAGTGCAGGCTTCTAGACCTATCTTACAAAAAACATTGCGCACAATACTTAGCGTAAGATTTTACACGACTGCGGCCGCTAGGCCAAAGTGGGTCCGTACCGTTTAAAGTGGGTCCAGTATCCCATAGTGTGGGCCGAGAAACGTATAATCTGGGTCGAGGTCTCCGGATAGTTCCAAATAATGTGGGCCCAAAAGTGCGGTTATTCCGAGTCCGGCCGTTTATGATTCCGGTCCTCTACACCTATTGATTATAAATAGCGATTATTCTCCAAAGAGCCTGAACAGCTTTTTCAAAACTTATCCTTTCATTCTCGGTCGCGTAGGACATGCTGGTTACAAACTGATCGTACTCTTTTCGGTACACAGCATCTTCTTGTATAATTTTCAAAGCCTGAGTCAATCTATCAGTAACAGGTATGCCGGCAATGAGATCGCCGCCTCTATGTGTTTGATCCCGCTTTAAGGACATTCGAGCCGTGGTCACAAAGTCACTCTTTGCATTCACAATTATATTTTCCAAAGCGGCAAGGTCATGCAGGTGTCGTATTAATGTCGGATCATCCCTATCATCTGTCCTGTCACGAACAACGATACGCCATGTTAATGCGCTTAATTTGTCACCCGCCGTTTCTAGGGCCGAAACACAACCAATTTCCAGTTCAGGTTCTTTTTTCGCCACCTCACATACTATCGATCGAATACTCCGACGTTCCACAGGCATTTTGAGCTCCATAAAAGTCATTTCCAGCTGAAGATATGGCCTTAATGTGGAGCCTTCAAAGACCCTGTCGTATTGAATAGGGATTTTAAAGAAACGATGACTATCACCGCGCTTGATCTCGTCTTCATCAATATGAAAACGCTCATCATTTTTTATTGCCGAAACAACCTCTTTGCGAAAGGCGCGTCTTTGCCCGGCAGATAGAGAAACTTCCACGGGCAAAGTCAGAATAAAATCTAAATCTTCAGAAAATCTTTTTATTAAACCATACCCTTTGGAAAGACTGGTGCCACCAGAAAAAACCTTTTGTATATCTTTGGTGCTCTGTAATTCAGATATGAGAACAAGGAGTTGCACGGCATACCAATCTTTCTCAATGAAAGATGGATCAATACCTAATTCTAAGGAAATATCTTGAATAAGATCTTTATCGGGCGATTTTTTCAAAAGAGATATACCTTCCGTTATAGCCGATACGTCGCGCAATCCTACCTTTAACACCAATCACACGTCCAGTTGGAACCTGAGTTGATGCTCCAGAGTTATAAGCTCTCTCAGCGGATGATGGGGCGACCTCAACACCAAGTTTATTGAGAAGCTCTTTGGCAAGTTCTGGCAAGGGCTTTTCTGGAACAACCGCACCACTAACACTTGATCTTTTGGAGCGTGCATATGTGCCATAACCCAGATTAATAAGAAGGTTATTCTTTACAAGCCCTCTTAAAACCCGTCCAACTTGATCATAACCGCCGATATCTTTGAAG
>JBJKRL010000030.1:0-11619 GCA_046704745.1 Desulfocapsaceae bacterium
ATGCCCTGAACACCTTTTTCAAATATACGTCCCTGGCGGTGGGCTTTCTGATCTCCATGAAGGTCGTGGGGATCGATCTTAGGTTTCTTCTAGTATTTGCCGGTGCCGCCGGAATCGGCATCGGCCTTGGCCTGCAGTCATTGGCAACCAATGTAATCAGCGGGTTTTCGCTGATTTTCGGGGGCAAGATCAGAAAGGGAGACTGGATCGAAGTCTCCGGAAACGTGGGAGTCGTCACCGATATCTTCCTGCGGGCCACCCAGATCCGCAGCCGGGATAATGTGGAGTATCTCGTCCCAAACGCCACCTTCATCTCCGGCACCATTGTGAATTATTCCCTCTCTTCTGCCTACATTAGAATCGAGCTGCCGGTGGGGGTCTCATATAACGCGGATCCCCGCGAAGTGGAAAAAATACTTCTCAAGGCGGCTGAAGCGGAGTCCATGGTGGAAAAATACATGTCGCCGGAGGTGCGGTTTGTGGAATTCGGTGATAATTCAATCAACTTTGAATTGCTGTTCTGGATAGACATGCGCAGGACCCCGCGCCGCAAGGTGCGAAGCGCGCTCTATTTCGCCATCTTCGATGAGCTGAAAAAGGCCGGCATCGGAATCCCCTTTCCCCAGCGCGATATCCATATTCGCAGCAATACAACACTGCCTCTTTCTTCCGCCGGCCAGGTGGACAAGGGATCGATTTCCTGAGGTGGTGGAAACGACGTGTTCTTGCTGCAGCTTGCGCTCGGCAATACCCGGAGTGGGGCAGTCAAAGACCTGCTCCTCACAGAAAACGGGGAAAGAGATGAGAAGGATTCTTTTTTAGAACAAAGAGCGGAGAGGAGGGGGATATCCCCGCCTGCCTGTGTATCTCCGGAAAAAGGTGAGAAATCGCAAAAGAAACGGGAATCCCATTGAGCGTCATGTTTTAAAATTATTAGAAGTGTATGTCCGACCCTTGTTTTTCATACTATCTTGTATTATGAAAAACAAAAGGGATGGAGTTCCCTTATCAACCGCTCGGACCGAGCTAATGACTCCTGCTAGGCAATTGATAATGTCTTCCTGGTAGGAGTTTTTTTATGCCCGGTATAAGCTCCTCCTTGCAGACATACTGGTGATTAACATTCCGGCACCAGCCCGCAATCAATTTTAGCATTCTGCAGCCTTCTCGTTGTCTGCGCCAGCTTCTACAATGATGAGGTCGTACTGTTTTTGAGGAAAACTTGACAGTTGCAATGCGGCTTATAAACAATCAAAAAATCGTTGAGTACGTTGAGGCGAGGCGTTTGGCGGATGGCGGATATTTTTTTGCCCGGATAGAGCCATCCAGCGGTTTGGAAACCTGTCTGGCGGTGAAAACACTGAACCTTCTTGGAGCCGAAGTCAAGAAAGCCTGCCCGGTGCTCGATTTTTGGAAAAAACAACAGGAAAAAGGGAACCTGGACAATCTCTTGGCGGTATACCTAATGGTCGAAACGTATCAAGAACTCGGTGTCCCCTTAGGTTTCATGAAAAAAACAGTATGCCGGATTCTCGAGCATACAAAGGAAACGCTTATTCTGCATCCAACGATCAATAGAATTCCGCCGGAAAAGGTGGCCGTGGTTGCAGATGCAATGAATTCTATATCCGTCATCGGCCGTGATCTTGAAGATCTCTATTATTGGGTCCGGCTAGCCCATGCCTTACATCTCCCCCTTGATAAAAATGCTATTGCAAACCATGTCCGATCCCTCAGAAATGCGGATGGGGGATTCGGATGTAAAAAGGCTTCAGACCCGATGCTCACTTTTCATGCGCTCGGGATTTTGCGGACAATCTCCTGTCCCATCGATTCCCAAAAGAAGCTTGCAGCATACGTAAACTCCCAGCTTGAGCACCTCGATTATCTGGAAAGACTGTTCTTTGTGGTCAAATCCATCGAGCTTCTTAATGAACGATTAGGGGATGTAACCGGGATCATAGAATTTATTGAGGGATGCTACCGAAATAACGGCGGATTCGGGCGGGCAAGGAGCATGGGAATTGCAACGATTGAATATACATTTATGGCAACCAGTGTCTTAAAATATTGTGAAAAATCTTCATCGGTCTGCTGATAGAGACAACTCTTAAAAGATATCGAAGCTCATGATGTTTAAAAGCATCCTTTTCCTCAATCCTGAAGATCGAATGCAAGAATCTCCTGAGTCCCAGGATTTTTTCGTTGATCTCAATTTGGACCAGATCATTGAAGCCATCACGGCGGGCAAGGAGGAATACGACCTGAAATCCTTTTTTCAAATGCCATTACAAGATGTTTCCACTATCACCTATCGCCATGAAATTATGCAGGATCTGGAATCACCGGACCTTATGGGCCATATGAAGGTATTTGCCGAAAATATGCACGTCATGCGCAACTATCTCTCGTATGTGGAAAAGTTTTATTATAAGCGACAGCAAGAATGTTGGTTTCTCGATGCAACAGCAATATATTGCACTGCGATAAATAAATTGGTTCGTTGTCTCTCCGTTATGGCAAACGGTTCTTCAGGGTTTGCAGGGTTGAGACACTACCTGAGCCACTACACCACATCGGAATATTTCACAACACTCCAGGAAGAGACTGCAAGGCTGAAGGAGGATCTTGCATCTATCCATTACTATCTTCACATCCAAGGTCTAACTGTTCAGGTTTGGGAGTATGACGGGGAGTCCGATTACAGCACGGAGATCGATTCGACCTTTGAAAGGTTCAAGCGTGGCGGCGCCGTCAAGAAGTTCTCCTTTTCCTTCAGCGATCAACCGGAAATGAATCATATCGAGGCAAGCATTCTTGATCTCGTGGCAAAAGCTTTCCCGGAAACCTTCGCGCAGTTGGAGCAATTCCGCCTCACCCATGCCGGCTTTTGCGATCAGACAATCGCTACGTTTGACAGGGAAATCCAATTTTATATTGCCTACCTGCAATATAAATCCCGCTTTGAAAAGAGAGGATTGAAATTCTGCTACCCACAGCTGACAACAACACATGACGAGATCTATGACCATGGCGGATTCGATCTTGCCTTGGCCGAAAAACTTCTCAATATCGACGCATCTCCCGTCTGCAACGATTTCTTTTTAAATGATCCGGAACGTATTCTCGTGATCACCGGTCCTAATCAGGGAGGTAAAACAACCTTTGCCAGAACCTTTGGGCAGTTGCACTTTCTTGGCTGTCTCGGCTGCCCCGTCCCCGGATCCCAGGCGCGGCTTTTTCTTTTTGACCGGATGTACACCCACTTTGAAAAAGCGGAAACGCTAGCCAACCTTCGGGGCAAACTTCAGGACGACCTTGTCAGAATGCATGCGATTCTGGAGTCTGCGACATCAAGAAGCATTGTTATCATAAACGAAATATTTGCCTCCACCACGTTCAGAGATGCATTGGAGCTCAGCAAAAAGATTGCCGATGAACTCATGCGTCTGGAGGTTTTTGCCGCCTGGGTAACGTTCATCGACGAGTTGACGACTCTGGGCGAGAAAACCGTAAGCATGACTGCCACCATTGTACCTGAGAATCCGGCCTTGCGAACGTATCAGATCGTCAGGCGCCCGGCGGACGGTTTGGCCTATGCCCTGGCCATCGTTGAGAAGTACCAGCTTACGTATGACATGATCAGGAAAAAGTTATGAACGTACATCTTCTCCATCCGGACCGTGATTTTGATATGGAAGCGCCGTTATCCTGGAATGCTGAGGCATTGGTAAAAGATCTGGAGCTCTCGATATTGTTTATCTCCATGGCCAAGAAGGATGAGTTTATCCACAAAACCGTTGAAAAGGTAATCCTGAACGGTTTTGAGAAGGATATCGAAACCCTCATGTATCGGCAAAACATAGTAAAAGACTGTATCGGACAAGCAGATAGTGTTCGAGAACTCTATGCCTTGGCCGTGGAAGCAGTGGAACTTGCCCAAAAACAGTATTGGGGGATTCTCGACCGGTACCCGGAGTGGGTATTGCGGCGATCGGTTGAGTATATGGAAGAATATGTGGTGATGTTAGAAAAAATTAGACGATTCAGTGAGTTGCATTCTCACGCGTTTGTTTCCCCGGGGTGGCGGGCTTTTTTCAAGAGATTAGATGACGAACTCTCCGATACCTACATAGCAGAAATTGAACACCATCTCAAACGATTGAAATTTCCTGACGGAGTATTGCTTGGTGCCAGACTCGGTACGGGCAACAAGGCCTCCTGTTACACCCTCCACCAGCCGCCCCTGTCCAAACAGAACACCTTGCTCTCTCGAGCTATCACCTGGCTAAGACAGTATTTTGGCCTAAAAACTCCTGTTGCGAAAAGGAAAGGGCAGAAGGTTTTCAATTTTTTTCTAAATCCTCGAGATGAAAGCGGGTCGAGAGCGCTCTCGGATCTGCGAAACAGAGGAATCAGCACCGCTGCGGCCACCCTTGCTCAGTCCACTTTTCATGTGAGCGGTTTTTTTACTATTTTGCGGACGGAACTCGCTTTTTACATCGGGTGCTTAAACGTCCATGATCGGCTTGTCGCAGACAAAAGGCCGTTTTGTTTTCCGCTTTCCACTCTTAAGCAAAAAAAACATCTTTCGTTTCAAGGGTTATATGACTGTTGTCTGGCGTTGGAATCGGGGAGAAACGTTGTCGGCAATGAGGCGAAAGCCGATGATAAAGACCTCGTCGTTATTACAGGCGCCAACCAGGGAGGCAAATCAACCTTCTTGCGCAGTGTCGGACTGGCGCAAGTGATGATGCAATGCGGGATGTTCGTGGCGGCGAACGTGTTCCGTTCCAGTATTTGTGACTGTGTATTCACCCATTTTAAACGCGAGGAAGACGCTGGTATGGTCAGCGGGAAACTTGATGAAGAACTCTGTCGAATGAGCGAAATTATAGAACATATCAAACCGTATTCCATGATCTTGTTCAATGAATCATTTTCAGCGACCAATGAGCGTGAAGGCTCGGAAATTGCCCGTCAGATACTCTCCGCCTTGGTTGAAATACCGACAAGAATTCTCTGTGTGACGCATCTTTTTGAACTCGCCAGAGGCTTCTTTGAAATGAATTCTCAAAATATCCTATTTTTACGGGCAGATAGAGAAAAGGATGGTTCGAGATCCTTCAAGTTGACGCAGGCAGAGCCCTTAAGGACAAGTTTTGGTGAGGATTTGTACAACAAGATCTTCTTACAATCCTGATCCGAGGGAAGTACTGAAAAACGGTTCATCCGGATTTTGCGTACTTTCGTAAAATTGAAGAACCAAGCCGGCGAAGGTCATCGCTTCCAGCCGCTGCTCTGCGGCATTCTTTGCACCGCTGGTATTTCTGAGCGGGTTCTGGTCTACACTGGCAGGCGCAGCGCTTTGGGGGCTGGGAATGCGAGTGCATGAGTCGATTACCCCCGCCGGGCTGGCCATCGCGCGGCACTGCCGGCAGCCACCGAGCCCAAAACATAGGCCAGCACCAGAGAGCCCTGCAATTTGGCATTGGCCGAATGCAGGCCATCCTGGTCGACCAGCGACGGAACTGCCGTCATATAGGCGACGGAAAAGATAGTAATCAGACTCTTTTGACCTGTACCAAAAATCTTTTTACTTTGATATCTTTTATAATAAAAAATCTCACCTTTAAGATGAGTCGTGTCTGCTATAGTATATCAAGGGGGGCAATAGAGTCGCAGTACTGCCAAACATGTTGTTTTTTTAGAGGAGAGTCCCATGGTGAAATTTACCGTTCACACCTTAGGTGAACATGTCATCGACAATATGGTTATCACAGGCCCTTTTCGGGATATCATCATGAGTATGGCCGATATGTTTCTTGCCACCTACAGCGGTCCACCGGACGGGGATCTCGATTATGCATTTGCCGAATACATTATTGGGATGTCCATGGGGCAGGGGCAGATTTTGGACTGGCGGCCTTCAACTCCCTAGCAAATCCAATGATTGAAAGGGGATATGTTGCTTGCAGCACCTTACTACCCACTGAAAAACATAACCACTTTAGCAGAAAACACTATGGAAATGAAATTTGAACAGGCAGGTCTTATAGGTTATATGAGTCATAGCGGCGGGTTCCACTTCAGACAGATATCAGACTTGGAATATGAATACAAGGCTACGATACAGGAGTATCATCTCAACAGCGGCGGCATAACACATGGTGGATTCATTATGACGCTGTTGGATTCCGGTCTGGGAACTGCCGTCTACCACTCCCTTGGAGGAGATAAAAAAATCGCTACCATCTCCCTTGATGTAAAGTTTATAGCGCCATCTCGCAAAGGCGACACTCTTATCGGTTCAGCTAAAATAATAAAAAGAACCCGCTCAATGGTATTTGTTCGGGGAGAATTGCGTATGGACGACCTGGTCATTGCCACAGGGGATGGTATCTGGAAAATTCTAACGCCATAACCAGAGGCTGCCTTGACCGGCGAAAATCCGGGCTAAGGAAGCCAACATCCTGATATAAAGTCAGAAAATGTAGTTGCGGACAAGCTGTTAGTCGTGCACATACAACGCATCGATTTCATCCCACTCTTCAGGATTTCCCTGGCGTAGCAGTACCAGTTTTTTGTAATAATATATCTGAACCGCTATGCATTGCAGTCGTATGTCCTCACATTTTTTTTTCTCATTCGGGGCTAACGTACAGGATTTCCGGTCAGGCAAATCAAGAATCCTGTCGATGTCGACCAGCAATTTTTCTTTGGTCATGGACTATGTTCTCGCTCATCAACATAGATCGGAAGATATCATACCTTACTGGAACAATTACATTGAAAGACACACCCAGAAAACGCGAATGCTTATTTGGAAATCGCCGGGACCTGTCACCACATGGAAAACAACCTAAAAGCAGAGCAAAATCTGAAAAAAGCCTGTTTGTTGGGGCAGCAAGAAGCCTGCCGCCTTTTAACGGCCCATTTTGATAGACTCTTTCTCAAAACCGGTACCTGTCAGATCATGTCTAACTTTCTACAGGCTAAAGAGATTGAGGATAATTTATCACCAACGTATCTCCGGTTTTTTTCTATTCTCAAGGGTGCGAAATGTTGTCATAGAGGGTATATATATCTTATCCCTGTCATTTAAATGATAGGAATGGTAGTACACGGAATGTCTTTGGATATTTTCAACACAAGAGAGAAAATTGTTTTGGATGTCCCCATAAAATGTATTCAATTCCAACAGGTAACAATATTTCGTTATGCGTAGCTCCATTATCCCTTACATAAAAATAGCTCGTGTGGATCATTGGTTCAAAAACATTTTTATGATACCGGGTATAATCGTGGCTCTTTTTGCCCAACCGGATCTTCTGACCATGCATGTCGGGGTGCAAGTGTTCTTTGCCTTTCTGCTTACCGGCCTTATTGCATCCAGCAACTACGTTCTCAATGAAGTGCTTGATGCCAAATTCGATGCCCTGCATCCGGTAAAAAAATCAAGACCAGTCCCTTCAGGGCAAGTTTCCAAGTCAATTGCCTTTTTTCAGTGGATTGTCCTGGCTGTTATAGGAATAGGCTGTTCTTTTTTTCTCGGAAAAGGTTTTTTTATTATCGCCCTTTCCCTTTGGATCATGGGGTGTATCTATAATATTCCACCGATCCGCAGCAAGGATAAACCGTATTTCGATGTCTTAAGCGAGTCTGTGAATAATCCTCTACGGTTGATGCTCGGTTGGTATGCAACCGGCATCACCATCTTGCCGCCGCTGTCGTTGCTGCTCGCATACTGGATGATCGGTGCGTTTTTCATGGCCATTAAACGGTTTGCCGAATATCGCATGATTAAAAATCCTGCAGTAAGTGCAAGTTATCGTCGCTCCTTTTCCTATTATAATGAAGAGCGGTTGTTAAAGAGCATTATCTATTATGCCACCACCTTTGGATTATTTTTCGGGATCTTCCTTATCAGATACCGGATGGAACTCATCCTCTCCATCCCTCTGATTGCAGGTTTCATGACCTGGTATATCCATTTGGGTTTCCTCGACGACAGCCCGGCACAATATCCTGAACGTCTCTATAAAGAACGGAGTTTTGTTATCTATTGTCTTCTGTGCAGCGGTGTTCTTTTATTTCTTCTTTTCGTTCCGATACCTTTACTTTACGATATATTTGAAGTCTCTTTCGTTCCATAAGCCGTCGAAACCTGGAACTGTCTCATGAATATTGCTCTCTTTGATTTTGACGGAACACTCAGTACCCAGGACAGCTATTTGTTATTCACCCGATTTCTTGGAGGCGGGAGATACGTCCTCGGATGTCTGCTGCTGTCTCCGCGCATCATCAGGTATCTTTTTGGGGGA
Source organism: Desulfocapsaceae bacterium (assembly GCA_046704745.1). Classification (GTDB taxonomy): domain Bacteria; phylum Desulfobacterota; class Desulfobulbia; order Desulfobulbales; family Desulfocapsaceae; genus CAWGGS01. The sequence goes on from JBJKRL010000030.1 coordinate 8,325, forward strand.
TATCCAAATTTTGCCTTGAAAGAGGATTTCCTGAGGATTTTCTTTAAAAAGAAAAAGATAGGCGACCTCCGGCACATCGCCCATCGTTTCTGTACCGAAAAGATACCAACAATTCTAAGACCGAAAGCCATGGAACGAATCCACTGGCATCAGGAGAGAGGGGATCTGATAGCCGTGGTTTCCGCCTGTCCCCGTCTAATCTTGGAGCCATGGTGCCGTCTGATGAATGTCGATATCATAGCAACTGAGCTCGAGGTTGATCAACAGGCAAGAATCACTGGGAGAATTGAAGGAAAGAATTGCTGGGGAGAAGAAAAGGTCAAACGGATCCGGTCTCGTTATGATCTATCCTGTTTCAAAGAGATATATGGTTATGGCGACTCCAAAGGCGACCTGCCAATGCTGGAAATAGCCAATCAGGACAAACGCTTTTATAAGCCTTTCAGATAGCTGCAAATCTTACACAGGTTGCTGCATAAGATATTTTTCTATCGTCTTTTCCACCGGTTTCAACCAGGGCATCCAAAGTCCCGACCAGAGTATCAATGCTGACAGTCCAAAGTACAGAATTATCCACACCATCTTAATAAGCACAATTCGAATAGGCGTGCTATCTTTTCGCACCCGATGCTCATCCCACATGATAGTTATCATCGGGGCACGGATTCGATTGTTGATAAAGGCCAGGATATGAGGGCCGCCTATTATTCCGGCCGTTACAGAGAGATCCTGCCCTTTGTAAACTGTAAAGGGGAGGGGAAATCCAAAGACAACCGTGCCAAAATCCACTTTGTCTATTTCGACCGGCGAGGGATAACGGCCAAAATGCACTCTGTGGGGATTGTAGCCCATATAAAGCTGGAGGTCCTCGTCCTTTCCTCGAATCGGTCGTGGCAACGAAAACGAAACCATTGTATGGGAATCCCCTCTTGTCCTATAGACTGATAGCCATTTACCACGGGTATCGCCGGAATGATGTTGCAAGAAGAACTCCATGGATTTTGGAATGTGAATCACGTCAATCATCAACGATGTTATCGGCAAAGGCGTTTTGATGACAAAAATCAGTGAGGATACAAAGGACAGTAAAAAAACACCCCATCGTAAACGTTTTGCGGAAACAGACGAGCCAGAGAACCTGATAGGAATGAGCGACAGCAGACCGATCCCTACGAGGATCGCTGCAACCGCATGATAGTGATTTGCCTTCATCCATTGTCGGGTAAGATTCAAGCCGAAATACGAGAACAGCCCTACAAACAGACAAACGGCTGAACGAAGGGAGAGACGCTGTAAAAATGTATAAGATTGTCTAAAATGATCCATGTCTTGGACTCTATTTTATTTCGAAGAGATGTCGACTCTCTTCTGCGCAGCGGGAGGTGCAAAGGAAATATCGCTGACCTGCCAGTGAATCTGGTCATGCTCTCCTGTGTTCGACGGTTTCTCTTGCAATAATTCAAGAATGACTCTGTCCCCGGTAAGATTCCCCATTTTGTCTTCAGGCAGAACAACTCGATAGTCCTGCCAGGAGTTCTTCAATACTCCTTTGGTTACTTCCCGGCCGTTGAGGAGAATACGAAAAGAAGGTCTTGTATTCGTTATTGTGTTTTCCGTCTCCCGGGCTTTGAAAAGCAGCATTGAGTTGGCCCTCAAAACGTCGGTGCGAATGCGTCTTAGAAGTCTTCCGGTAGTAAAGACCATGGGCTTGAGTCTGTACAGCGAATAGTTGGCATCCTGATCCATCCGTTCCCAGGACGTATTCAGGGCTGTCCAGGGAAATGCTTTTTGCCATCCGGCCGCCAACCATTTTATTGAAGGCCGATCAATGAGGAGATAGACCGTAGGCCAAATTTCTCTTAGTTTTTCCGTCACTTCGGCAACCTTCCATTGCTGGTGGAGCAAATCAGCTATTTCTGCAAAATATTCAGGGACAAAGCCGGAATACCCATTGACCAGAAAAGGGAATTTGCCGATTGTGTTCAAGACACTATGGGCATTCACAACCTTGGGAGTCGTTGGAATCTGAAACAGAACGCTCTTTTCTGGGAGGTTCTCGGCCTGTTGAATGACAGGCGAACTCACCAGGTTTGTATAATCGGCATATCTGTATTTCATGAAGCTTGCCTCGAAAACCAGGAAGAAGAGCAAGAGCGGGACAAACCAGAGAAGGCGTTTTTCAAAGGCGAGCAAACGTTGAAGCATCACACAACTGCCCACGATGAGATAGACCATGACGACGATGGCAAATCTGGTCAGCCCCCTAACGGCACTGAAAACGTCAGTCTTATCATACAAGGTGTAGAACGGCCCGTGCGCCATCTTTATCAAGCGTGCATCAAGGCCGATTGTGATATAAGGGCCTAGACTGATAAAAAAACAGATTACAGCCCCTGCCGCAAGACCTGTAATAAAAACCGTCTCAACAGGGCCATCGCAACGAAGGAACAATCTGCAGGCATAGAGCGCCAAAAGTGCAAGTGAAAGAGGATAAAGCCTGGGCGCAAGATCCGTAAGCCTCGGCAAGCCCCGAGAATCGATGCTGGTTATGATTATTAGCCAAAAGGCTAGCCATAACAGTGTGTTGACTATAATAATAACGGAAACCAACCATCTCCTTTTGCCTTGCAGTCCCGGTACAAAGAAAGGCTGGGTAATAAAGTAGAGAAAGGCTAAAACAGTGAGCACGCTTCCAGGAAAGAGATAGGTTTCCTGCCAGCGTTTCTCAGGCATGAACAGTTTGGTAAACAGGGCCGAGGGACGGGTGTCAAGATAGGATAAAGGTTGGGCATGACTGATTAAAAAATCATTCATATTCCGTTCGTATCCACCTTGCACCTTCAACAGGAGATAGGGATGGAGAAAGACTGCTGCCAGAAGGACCGCAACTAGGCCTATGAACCCCAGTGTCCAATAGAAGTTTTTGTTGCGCAGCAGAGACAAGTCGTTTGCCAAGTATGCGACGAACATACAGAATAGCGGAAAAGCCACCATGAATGTGTAGTAGATACAGGATGTTACAGATAAGAAAATTCCAAAGCAAAACAGAGCAGCCGTACCTGGGGTGGGATTGCGAAGCCAGCGAATGAAGAGAAATGACAACAGAGGAATGATAAAAATCAAAACCATGTTGAACTCGATGTAATACATCAGAAGCAACGGCATCAGACAGTAAATGAAACTTCCGAGATAACCCACCACCCGGTTGATTCGGAGTTCACGCAGGAAGGCATACATGCAGACTCCAGCCAAGGTCCAGAAGAACAGCATGGTGCCGTTAAAGGAAAAAAACGGG
>JBJKRL010000031.1:0-105172 GCA_046704745.1 Desulfocapsaceae bacterium
ATTCTACCTTCTGCCGTCAGGCCATAGGCGACCTCGATTTCGAGCTTGCCACTAATAGGGTTAACAATGGTGACAGTCCCATTTTCCATACGTTTCATGACGGAAAGAATCTGCATGCCCTTTTCCAGGCAATCGCTGAGATCTTGGGATGAAGCAAGCTCTTTAGTGATCTCATAAAGGCAGGTGAGATCTTTGATATCAACAGTTAGTTCTTTATTATCGGACATAGATGTTCTTAAAAAAATAGGAGGAATTTGTCTGCTCATCTTTTAACAGATTACACAAATTTTTTCTAACAATTATCACAAAAATGTATTCTTCTAAAAAAGAATTAGATTGATAGTTATGAGCAATTATTGACAGAATGGGGTGCAGATGGTACAAGAACACAACTTGGAGGAATGGCCGAGAGGTTTAAGGCGGCGGTCTTGAAAACCGTTGTACGAAAGTACCGTGGGTTCGAATCCTACTCCCTCCGCCATACATACAATACGGAGAGATGACCGAGCTGGCCGATGGTGCTCGCCTGCTAAGCGAGTGTGGGGGTAAAACTCCACCGAGGGTTCGAATCCCTCTCTCTCCGCCAAGACGCAAAAGGCCTCTTCATTCTTAACCAAACGAAGGGGCCTTTTTTTTTCTTCGGCATGGCAAAATCTATAAAGATCACCTGCTCCCCCAAAGAAGTGTACTCTTAATCCATCCAGTGATCCCAGAGTCGTGACGAACATTCGTCCAGCCTTTTTTCCCCCCTATTCTTTCAAAAACAACCCCATAGAAAGCCTCGCCAATAACTTTATATTTAAGACCTGGTCCGGAACGTATATTTACACTTCCTTTTGTTGTTTTGTTTGCTTTTACTACTACAGCAGGTTTATCTTGGATAGAATTTTTAGGGACCCAGCCCGTATCGTTTTCAAAATCCTCAACTTCAATCCAATTACGCTTTATAGAAAGAACCTTTAACGGAAAACCTTTATCATACTCCCATTTAGCTTTGAAATTCTTTCCAGGACCTGACATAAGAAATAACTTTTCAGGTTTAACGGATAAGGTCTTGGAGAGCGAAATACCAGACATTGCAAGAAAGAAAATAAAAGAGAGAATGTAAAGAGGCTTTGGCATAATGTTATTCCCTTCAAGACAAAGACAAGAAAAAAGGAAAGACTAAGAGGATTTAAGGATTGAGATTATCAACAGTTGATTGATTGAGGATCAGGCCAATGAGCCTTTCAAGATCGTCGAGCGAATAAAAATCTATCTCGAGTTTGCCCCGGGCACCATTCTGTTGAATTGAGACACTTGAGTTGAGTTTGTTGGTCAACTGGGTGGTCAATGCATTAATATACGAAGTTGGAATTGGATCGGAATCTCTTTGAGCAGTCGGTTTGGAGCGGGAAGGGGTAGTTACTCTTCGGATAAGTTTTTCTGTTTGCCGTACAGAGAGTTTATTTTTAATAATTTGATCTCGAACTTGTTTCTGTAAAGATCCATCATCATTAATACGTAAAAGAGAGCGGGCATGACCTTCTGAGAGCTGACAAGAGATAAGATCATCCTTTACAAATTGAGGAAGATTTAATAATCTCAACATGTTGGTGATTGTCGTCCTATTCTTTCCTACTTTTTTTGCAGTCTCATCCTGGGTATAACCGAATTTGTCGATAAGCCTATTATACGCCTCCGCCTCTTCCATTGGGTTGAGATCTGTACGCTGGACATTTTCGATGATAGCCAATTCCAGATGAGAGATGTCGTCTTGATCGTCTCGAAGAAGTACAGGAACAGTTGTAAGACCGGCGAGCTTTGAGGCTCGTAGTCTTCTTTCTCCAGCAATCAGGTTGTAAACACCTTCCTTTTCAGAATGCGATACAATAAGGGGTTGTATGATACCATTCTCTCGGATAGAGTTGGCCAGTTGGTTGAGTTCTTCTTGGTCGAAATTTGAACGAGGTTGATATTTATTGGGTGTGATTTTATCAATTTGGCACTCAAAAAATTTTTCATCATCTTGATGATCGCCAAAGAGAAGGTTGACACCTTTTCCAAGACCTGTGGTTTTTGACACGCTATCACCTCTGTAGTTTAAGGAATTCATTTGCAAGTTTGATATATGCTTTGCATCCGGCAGATGAAGGGTCGTACTCGATAATAGTTTTTCCATGACTTGGACACTCACTGAGACGAACGTTTCGAGGTACGACAGTGTTGAAAACCTGTTTGGGAAAATGTTTGCCTATTTCATCTGCAACCTGAAAGGTGAGTTTATTTCTTTTGTCGTACATTGTCAAAAGGAGGCCTTCGATAAACAGGTTTCCGTTGTATGATTTTTTAACCGAGCGTATTGTTTTGATGAGTTGGGCAAGTCCTTCCAAGGCAAAATATTCACATTGCATTGGAATAAGCACAGAATCTGCTGCAGTAAGAGCATTTACTGTGAGAAAGCCCAAAGATGGGGGACAATCAACAATGATATAATCAAAAAGAGAACGTACCGGTGAAAGAATGTTTGAGAGATAACGCTCCCTTTTTTCCGCTGAGATGAGTTCTATCTCAGCTGCGACAAGATCAATATTGGTCGGGAGTATTTTCAGATTGCTGATTCCGGTAGGGAAGAGTATATCTGTTACACTACATTGACCGGAAAACGCATGATAAAGATGGTTGTTGACGGATCGTTGGCTAAGGCCCACAGCACTGGTAGCATTTCCCTGGGGATCGGAATCGACAAGAAGAACCTTTTTTCTCTTGTTTGCTAAGGCTGCTGAAAGGTTTACGGAAGAAGTTGTTTTTCCAACACCACCTTTCTGGTTTGCAACGGCGATTATTTTTGCCTTTTTTTCCATGTGGACCTCAACTAGAAGAAACCTAAATTGTAACTGCCCAATTCTTTTTTTAATACAAACGACGCTCTCTCACAAGAGAAATCGCTTGTTTTGCCTTTTTTTGGAGAAAAACTCGACAGCGAACGGAAAAATCGAGTTTTTTACTGTCGCACTTTTCACTAAAAGTGCCAAACACATTTAGATAATGTTTCACGTGAAACATTGTGTTCGGGTTTGAATACTATGGATTCTGATTTTTTAGTAATAGGAAGCGGTATTGCCGGATTGTCTTTTGCATTAAAGGCGGCACGCCTGGGTACGGTTGTCCTGGTTACGAAGAAAAGAGATATCGATACGGCGACAAATTTGGCTCAGGGAGGCATAGCTGCAGTCCTTTCAGATGACGACTCGTTTGATATGCACGAGAAGGACACTTTGCTCTCAGGTGCGGGATTGTGTGACGTTGATATTGTTAGGTTGGTGATACAGGGTGGCCCCAAAAGAATTAGAGATCTCATTGAGTTGGGCGTGCAATTTGTATATGACGAGAAAAACAAAGCGAAATTGAGTCTTGGTCGTGAAGGAGGGCATTCTAAAAGAAGAGTCGCACACGCTTATGATCTTACGGGAAAAGAAATAGAGAGAGCTCTTTTGGAAAAGGTAAAGTCGACCAAGAATATAATGTTTTATGAAAATTATACCGCCGTAGACTTACTCGTTGTGAATAGAGGTGAAAAAGGGAGAGAGAAGAGAGTTTGTGTTGGAGCTTATGTCCTGCAGGATTTGGGCAAAGTAGAAACATTTAGAGCCAAGTCGACAATTCTCTGCACTGGTGGATGTGGAAAGGTTTATCTGTATACGAGTAACCCAGATATTTCTACCGGGGATGGAATTGCTATGGCCTTTCGTGCCGGAGCGAAAGTTGCAAATATGGAGTTTGTTCAATTTCATCCAACGTGTCTCTTTCATCCAAAAGCGAAAAATTTCCTAATATCGGAAGCTGTTCGGGGGGAAGGAGCGATACTCATCCATAAAGACGGATCTCGCTTTATGAGAAAATACGACAAAAAAATGGAGTTGGCGACACGAGATACTGTGGCTCGAGCTATCGATAAAGAAATGAAAGAACATGGTGTGGATTGTGTCTATCTTGATATAAGTTCGAAAAATTCCGAGTTTATAAAAAAGAGATTTCCAAATATCTACGCAAAATGTTTAGCGTATGGAATAGATATTACCAAAGAACCCATTCCGGTTGTACCCGCTGCCCACTATATGTGTGGTGGTGTTCTCACAGATTCCTGGGGACGAAGTTCAATTGAAGGCTTGTTTGCATTAGGTGAGACATCATGCACAGGTTTGCATGGGGGAAATAGGCTGGCCAGTAATTCCCTGCTGGAAGCAGTTGTCTTTGCAGAGAGGGCTTTTCGGTATTGCAAAAATAATTGGCAGAAAATAGGCAATGGAAATTTGGAAAACATAGATACCTGGAAGGAAGGGAAAGCAATTCCCTTAAGTGAAGAAATTCTTATCAACCATAATTGGGACCTCATAAGGAGAACCATGTGGAATTATGTGGGGATTGTGAGGAGCACAAAAAGATTGGCTTTGGCGCAAGAACGAATGGTAGATATTGCGAAAGAGATTGAACAACATTATAGAGACTATTATGTGACTTCCAATATGGTTGAGTTACGAAATATTACGTGGATTGCCCTCATGATAATATATGCAGCTCTTAAAAGAAAAGAGTCTCGAGGGCTGCATTATATGATAGACTATCCTGCAATTGATAAACAATATTGTCGATGGGAGATCTTTCAGCGAGAAAAGAATGGGAAGAATCCTTGGGATATAGAGTCATGTGTGACAGAGAACCTTGTGTTTCACCTTGAGTGAAAAGACAGTAAGGGGGGGGCATAGGTGTAATATAGTTAGGTGATAACAAGGTGTTACAGTAAAAAAAGCGTTAAGCTGATTCAGCTTAACGCTTCTCTTTATGTTGGCGTCCCCAACCGGATTTGAACCGGTGTTGCCGGCGTGAAAGGCCGGTGTCCTGGACCTGACTAGACGATGAGGACGTTTTTTCTGGTGGGTCGTGCGCGACTTGAACGCGCGACTCTCTGCTTAAAAGGCAGATACTCTACCGACTGAGTTAACGACCCTTTTTTTTGAGGCTAGTTTTTATACTGATTGATTGAGTGCATGTCAAGAAAAATCGTTATCTCTTCCTTTTATCATTCGTGATATTAACCGTCAAGTTTGGAGCATTTTTTTTTCGGTGTAGTGGTATATCAATTTAAAATAACGGTGAATATTTATACTATATTCTGCTAGCTGTTTTGGATAAAAAGTGTTTACTAAAATTGAATAGTATGGCAAGTTTTCATAATAAGTTAGGACGGTTTGGTTTTTTGTCATTCAAAAAATAAAGGACGTGAGGCAATGGGACTTCTAAATGGCAGCGCAGGATTTGTAAGATTTTCCGTTGAGGGAGAACTCCCTGAAAATTCATGGGATTTTATCTCTGAACGTGTAGCGCTTTTTTCTTTTAAAGACATTGACGATACGTATGATGAAAATTCGTTAGGGTGGGTGTCACTTTTTAATATGTTTGATTCGGAGTTTGCCTTCGGCTCATATGCATGTGGAAATTATGTAACATTATCATTACGATATGATGAAAGAAAGATTTCTAGTTCGATCCTGAAAAAGTTTGTATTGAAGGAGGAAGAACGAATAAAAAAGGAGCGCCAGATTCCGAAAATCGGTAGAAGGCAAAAGGCAGAGATAAAAGAGAGAATAAAATCAGAACTTATCAAGAAGGTTTTTCCTTTTCCTTGCGTGTATGACTTGGCATGGAATATAGCGGACTCAACGCTGCTCTTTTTTTCAACGAATAATAAGGCACATGTTCTTCTTGAGGAGCATTTTAAAAAGACGTTCGGTCTTACACTCATCCAACAAGTTCCTTATACAATAGCCGAACATTTGCTTGGAGAAGAGGAGAGCAACCGACTTTCCCAGATTGCTCCTGTCGTCTTTATCTAGTTTACAACGTAGAGGGATTGAAAACCATATGGATTTAGTTGATATAATATCAGAAAAAAAGTTTCTCGGGCAGGAGTTTCTCACCTGGCTATGGTGGAAAAGTGAAGAACGCGGAGGAAGTATATCGCTTGAGGGTCAAGGTGATATTAGCGTTGTTTTTGAAAAGCATATGCTCCTTGAATATGGAGAGGGCCAAGCAAACGAAAAACTTATCTGCCGGGGTTTGCAGACTGAACTCAAGGAAGCGAGAACGGGAATATCCATAGGCAAAAAACTTGAGCAAGCGAGGATCCGTCTGGAGCAAAACGAACTCGAATGGTCATTTACCCTCGCAGCCGGTCTTATGGAGTTCAGAAATGTCAGGTTACCAAAAACCGCAGCTAATGATGGGTTTGCAGAGGATAGACAACAGGAAACTGAAGGATTGACTTTAGAGCGCATATATCTTTTTGAAGAACTTGTTAGAATTGTCAACTGCCTTTTTAAAGTATTTCTCGATATAAGGGTCGGTTCGAGCTGGCACGAGGAGATATTGAAGATAAGAGGCTGGATAGGAAATTCGCTCGCCGAAATATGATATAGAATCTGATTACCATTGAAACTCAGACTCTCTCCCTGGACAGTACCTGAAGATAAGTTGTAATCAGAATATAGAATAAAATAACACCTGGATTATTGAACGTTGTTGGAAGGATAGTTATGGAACTAGAAACAGTTATAGGCTTGGAGATTCATGCCCAACTTAATACGAAATCAAAAATCTTTTGTGGATGTTCGACCGAGTTTGGGGCACCTCCCAACACACAAACATGTCAAATCTGTCTCGGAATGCCAGGAGCTTTGCCGGTATTAAACAAAACGGTTGTTGAATTTGCAATCAAGCTGGGTTTGGCAACAGGGGCCAGGATAAATAGGTTAAATCAGTTCGCCAGAAAAAATTATTTTTATCCAGATCTTCCAAAAGGATATCAAACTTCCCAGTATGATCTTCCAATAATTGAGCATGGTTCTATAGATATAGAAGTTGAAGGAGAACGAAAAGATATCGGAATTACCAGAATTCATATGGAAGAGGATGCAGGAAAACTAATCCATGATGATAACGGTCCATTTTCCTATATCGATCTAAATAGAACCGGAACACCGCTTGTTGAGATTGTCTCAGAGCCCGATATACGTTCATCTGAGGAGGCTGTGGCATATCTTAAAAAAATTCATACACTGCTCCGCTATCTGGATATCTGTGACGGAAACATGCAGGAAGGAAGTTTTCGCTGTGATGCCAATATCTCTCTGCGACCTCGCGGAGAGAAGAAAATGGGTACACGGACGGAATTGAAGAATATGAATTCCTTTAGAAATGTCCAGGCGGCTTTGGAATATGAGATAAGAAGACAGAGAGATGTTATTCTTGATGGGGGAGATATTGTACAGGAGACTCGTTTATGGAATCCTGATACCAATAGTACGGAATCCATGCGCGGAAAGGAAGATGCTCATGATTATAGGTACTTCCCATGTCCGGATCTTATTCCGATCGAGATTGAACAGGAGTGGATCGATCGGGTGAAAAAAGAACTCCCGGAATTGCCTGATGCAAGAAAAAAGAGGTTTATGATGGACCTGGGATTGCCTGAGTATGATGTACAAATTCTCACAGGAGCGAGAGAACTGGCCGATTATTTTGAAGGCGCTTTAGCGGTCTGTTCTTCGGCAAAAAAGATTTCAAACTGGATAATGACGGAATTGCTAAGGGAAATTAAAGGCGATGTTGGCCCTTTCATCAGCTCCTGCAACGTTTCACCACAATCCTTGGGAGAGCTTATCGCTCTGCTTGAGAAAGGTAGGATCAGTGGGAAGATAGCTAAAACAGTTTTCCAGAAGATGATGGAAACAGGCAAAAGGTCGATGGAGATTATCAAAGAAGATAATTTCGTCCAGGTTTCGGATGAAAAGGAACTTTTAACACTGGTTCAAGAGATCATGGCTGCTCATCCGGCACAGGTTGATGACTTTAGGGGGGGGAAGACGAAACTAATGGGATTTTTTGTTGGACAGCTCATGAAAAAAACCCAAGGCAAGGCGAATCCCAAATTGGCCAATGATCTCTTTATGCGTGAGCTTGCCAAAAAGTAAGAGGTAGAGTGGATAAGCAATACTGGCAGCAAAAAGGTGCCGGGCATAGAAGCAGGTTGCGGGACCGTTTCTTACAAAATGGTCTTGATGGTCTAAGCGATATTGAAGTATTGGAGTTACTTCTTTCCTTTGGTACACCTCGTATGGATTGTAAGGAGCCTGCTCGTTCGGCCCTTCAACATTTCGGTTCTCTCTCCTCTGTTCTTGATGCTTCCTCTTCTGAACTATTACAAATCAAAGGGATAGGATCTAAAAACAACTTTGCCATACATTTTATCCAAGCAGTAGCAAGAAGATATTTAAAACAGAGACTTCAAGGGAAACACTATCTCCACTGTTCAAATGAAGTCAAAGAATACCTTCTGCATTCGATGCGAGGATTAAAAAAGGAGGTTTTTACGGTTATTTTCCTAGATACTGCCCACGCAATAATAGATTCTAAAATACTTTCCGAGGGAACGCTCGGAAATACGACTGTCTACCCGAGGGAGCTTCTTCTCAACTCCTTAAGGTGTAATGCAGCTGCTTTGATCATAGCTCATAACCACCCTTCCGGATCTCTTTCTCCTTCAAAGCAGGATAAGCAATTAACCCAGACCCTTTATATGGCCACCTCTTTTCTCGATATCCATCTTCTTGACCATCTGATTATCGGTGACGGATCATTTAGCTTTGCTGATCATGGTTTGATGGATGAGATTAAGAACGAATGTCAAAGTATTCTAAGCGGACTCTTCCAAAATACTTTTATGGGATAAAAATGGCACATCTCTATATCCATATCCCATTCTGTTTGAGTAAATGTTCCTATTGTTCTTTTTGCTCATATCCCGGAAAAAATTTTCTCTTTGATCGATATGTTCAAGCATTACTAAAAGAAATGAAAGTGTTGTCCTCCAATTTCCGTTCGGATCCACTGCAAACTGTTTTCTTTGGAGGAGGTACACCCTCCCTTTTGTCGCTGGAAAATATTGCGGATATTCTCTCTGGTTGCAGAAAATGTTTTGCCATCGACGAGGCAGCTGAAATTTCAATGGAAATAAATCCAAAGAGTGTGGATTTTGTTAAACTCCTCACATTAGGAAAGCTCGGAATCAATAGAATGTCCATTGGTGTTCAATCGTTTTCCGATACGGAGTTATATGGCCTGGGCAGGATTCATACCGCCCAGGAGGCATGGGAGACGGTGGAATGGGCAAAAAAATCGGGGTGCAAAAATATTAATATTGATTTGATATCAGGAATCCCGGGCCAGACGGCGGGAGTATGGCGCTGGACGCTTCAAACGGCAGTGGAATTGGAACCTGAACACCTTTCATTATATCAACTGTCCGTGGAAGAAGGGACACCCATAAAGGAGCAGGTAGCAAGCGGGAGAGTAATCCTGCCGGAAGAAGAGGATATATTAGCAATGGACGGAATTACAGAGGAGTTGTGCTTTTCCTCTGGATTCACACAATATGAGATATCGAATTACTCAAAACCTGGATTTGCTTGCAGGCACAACATAAACTATTGGAGAAACGGGGAATATTGTGCTGTAGGCGCAGGGGCCGTGAGCTATCTTTCAGGAGTAAGGGTCAGGAATAGTGAGGACCCGGAAGGATACTGTACCATGATTGAAGAGAAGGGGACGGCTGTTGTCGACAGCGAAGAACTCGATAACGAGGCTTCCTTTCGTGAAACGGTCGTGATGGGACTTCGAATGGTCGAAGGGATATCAGTGGACAATCTTTACCGACGTTTCGGTATTGATCTTTTATCGTATTATGGCAAAGCCTTGCAAGATCTCTTGGAGATGTCCCTCGTTGAACTCAATTCGTCCACACTCAGGCTAACAGCAAGAGGGAGGGAAGTTGCCAATCGGGTCATGGCGGATCTTGTCTGACGTTTGGGGACGTGATGCAGTTAAAACATCAAGCCCATTTGTTGTAGGGATTTTTGACAAGCGATGAGTTGAAATATCTTTTGCTGCCAGTTACTTCTTTTCCGATCCAGGGCGGTTTGGGGAAGACTTGATCGTCGCTTGCAAGTTCAATCTCAGCGACAAAAAGCCCTGAGTTTTCACCTAAAAACTCGTCTACCTCCCAGATGAATCCATCATATTCGATCTTGTATCTGATCTTTTCAAGAATGGGTGTCTCACAGATGTGGCTAAGGAGAAAGTCTGCATCTTCAAGAGGGATTTCATATTCAAATTCCGGCCGTTCGATACCTTTAGCAAGCCCTTTGATTGTAATAAAGCCTGAATTGTTACATATCCGTATTCGGACGGTTCGACGAGGATCGCTTAGTATATATCCTTGTCGTAAAAGAATTCCTTGCGCGTTTTTTCGCCAGAGATCGTTTCTTAATAAGAATTTTCTCTCGATTTCACTTCCCAATGATACAGCTCCTTATGCGGTTTAAGGTTCAAGATTCGAGGAAGCCTGTTTGTCAAAAAAAACGTATGGTTCATTATCTGCACATAAGAACCATACAAACGATGCCGAAGGTCTAAGCGGATCTTCTTCCGTGAAAGTTGAAAAAAGAGCTGGTACGATTTTTTTTCATAAACGTCGGCTTACCTATAAAATTATAAGCGATTTTCAATTGCGGCGAAGTTTAGTGTTGCATGGACTGTGAGAATCGGAAAAAAGAGAGCCATTAGAAAAATATTGATCACAGGAATCAGGCTGATAAGAGCAGGAAGAATACCAAGGCGCAAAGAGATAAATGGATTTTTTCTAAGCCAGAGCAGTTTGTTACCAAGCGACCATCTTCTCCTCGAGGAAGGGTAATCTATAAACATCAGACAGGAATAGAAGCTATAGAGAAGAAAAACCAATATTTGACCCAGGATTGGGATAAAATTGATAAAAAGTGCTGCAACTGTCACACCTAAGCCGAAGAGGCCGATTTTACAACCTTCCATGAGATCGATTAGAAGACCATGAAAGGAAAATCCTTCATCCATTTGGTATTTTTGTCCAAGATGAATTTTCTCCACTCCTGTACTGAGAAGAGCATACCCGGGTGTTGTAACACAATAAGCTATTAAAAATGCGATATAAAAAGAAATAATATTAGAAATAACAATAAAAAACCATCTCAATATCAGAAGAAGATAATGTTTAATCCACCCCCCAAAGCCTTCGGCCGCAGGAAGATGCGTAAAGTGGCTGCCAATATATTGATCGACAAAATGGGTAGATACCTGGTAGAAAAGCCAGGTTAATGCCAAGGTAATAACAAAAAGGAAAAGGCTGAGGATGAAAATCCGAAAATGGGAGAGAAGGAAAACAGTAGAACGTGTCAGCGGGATCCAAGAAGGGGAATTCGTTTTCTCGTCTTCCTTAACAAGTTTTGCATCAGTCATAGTGGATAAAAGGACTTTTATATAAGATGTTTTTTAGCATTAATAGTATTTCATCCTTGTTACAATAGGGACTCTAGAAGATTCGTAAAGTCTTGAAGATGACTTTTTTCTTGATCTGGTTTACAGTAGCTCCGCATGAATTCAACCGGTAAAAAAAAGAAGCAGACGTTCTTTGCTTGCAGTTCCTGTGGTTATCAGAGCATTAAATGGCTTGGCAGATGCCCTGAATGTCATGAATGGGAAACGTTTTTTGAGGACAAAAGAGCGGGAGCAACATCTGAACAAACGGAAAGAGTGGTTCCTGTTCCTCTCTATTTGCAACCTGATGATGATGAGACACGTATAACGACTTCAATAGGAGAGTTGGATCGTGTTCTTGGCGGAGGGATTGTTCCAGGGTCTGTTATTCTGATTGGTGGGGATCCCGGGATCGGTAAATCAACTCTAATTTTACAGACATTGGCTGCAGTGGCCGGGAAAGGTGTGGAAGTTCTCTACGTATCCGGGGAAGAGTCTCCACGGCAGATCAAGATGAGAGCAAAACGCCTGAATGCCTTGCATCCGGGTGAGTTTTTGGCGACTTCCGGCAATATTGATCAGATTATTCCAATGGCTACGGAAATGAGACCTGGCCTGTTGGCTGTGGATTCCATACAGACGTTGACCTGTGATGATATTCCTTCGGCACCAGGGTCCGTTACGCAAGTCAGAGAATCGGCCTATCGGCTGTTGCAGATGGCAAAGCAGGAAAATATACCGGTAATGCTGGTTGGGCATGTTACGAAGGAAGGGGCTTTGGCCGGACCCAAGATACTTGAACATATGGTTGACACGGTATTGTATTTCGAGGGGGATAGGAGCCACGCCTTTCGCATTTTAAGAACGATAAAAAATCGTTTCGGTTCTACCAATGAGCTTGGGGTTTTCGAAATGAAAGACCAAGGACTTATGGAGGTGACCAATCCTTCTGAAATTTTTCTGGCTGAAAGACCCCTTGATGTCCCGGGTTCCGTTGTCTTTTCAAGCATAGAAGGGACGCGGCCCATACTTGTTGAAATACAGGCTCTCGTCAGTCCTACAAATCTCGGTACGGCTCGCAGGACGGCCATCGGCGCAGACCCGCAACGGTTGGCCTTACTATGTGCGGTACTGGAAAAAAAGGCGGGCCTCGATCTCTATGGACATGATATCTTTCTTAACATTGCCGGTGGCATTCGCATTGACGAACCGGCATTGGACCTGGGAGTCGTTTGTTCTTTGGCCTCGAGCCTATTGGATCGGCCGATTCCGTCGACTACGGTTGTCTGCGGCGAAGTTGGACTTGCCGGAGAGGTAAGAGCGGTTGGTCAGGTGGAGATGCGCGTTCGGGAAGCCGAACGTTTGGGCTTTACAAGGTTTGTAATGCCAAAAGGGAATGCTGATAGAGGACAATGGCCAAATAATATGGATATCTTAGGGGTTGCCACGATCGGGGAGGTTTTGGCTTGCCTTTTGGGAAGCGGCGGCCAGGAATAATTATTGGTCGAAACGACCAAGAGCCGACGCCTCTTGATATGATGTTAATTTTATATGAATCGAAGGCTGGATCGCTTTGATCTTGTAACAATTTAAAAACGAAAATCGGGTCTTCGGCAACCAATGCTCAAGGTGGAAATGATTTTCGGATACATCAGATAATGACATGTCTAAAAGGAGTGAAAAATGAGTGGACACGAAGAAGATCATGGACATAGCCATGAGGAAGATCATTCAATCTGTTTTAAGGTTGGATTATTTTTTATTGCGGCATTGGCAATGATTATCTTGGTAAGCTTCTTGAAATAAAGAGAAGTTTTGCCATCTGTTTTAACGTCAGTTAAAGGGAGATGTCCATGGTTGAAATCATGCACAGCAATATATTGGAACTCTTTGAATTGCGGGAAGAAGCCCTTTTGGGAGGCGGGAAAAAACGCATTGAGATCCAGCATAAGAACGGGAAATTAACGGCCAGAGAGCGACTGGATTTGCTCCTGGATGAAGGTTCCTTTGAGGAGATCGATATCCTGAAGGTGGGGCGAAGTGACGCCGGTGGCGGAGATACGTATCCAGGAGATGGGGTGATAACCGGTCACGGAACTATCAATGGGAGAGAGGTCTTTGTTTTCAGCCAGGATTTTACCGTAACGGGGGGATCACTCGGAGAAGGCCATTCTCAGAAGATATGCAAGATCATGGACTTGGCTGCCCGGGTAGGATCACCGATAATCGGACTGAACGATTCGGGAGGTGCCCGGATACAAGAGGGTGTGGATGCCCTGGCGGCCTATGGAGAGATCTTCCATCGAAATGTCAATGCCAGTGGGGTTATCCCGCAAATCTCCTGCATCATGGGACCTTGTGCCGGAGGTGCGGTTTACAGCCCTTCCATAACCGATTTCGTCTTTATGGTTCAGCATACATCCTACATGTTTGTAACAGGGCCCAACGTTGTAAAAACGGTCATTCATAAAGAAATCACGTCAGAAGATCTCGGCGGGGCTCAGGTACATGCCGGCAAGAGTGGTGTGGCACAGTTTGTCTATCCAAACGATATCTTATGTCTGAGGGCTGTACGGCAACTGATTAACTATCTGCCGTCAAACAATCGACAAAAGGCCCCCATTCTGGATCTCAACGATCCGCCCGAACGCACCGATCCTGCCCTGGACTATCTCGTTCCCTCCAATCCCAATCAGGGCTATGACATGAATGTCTTGATCTACAGTATATTGGACGGGGCCGAATTTTTAGAAGTTCAGCCGCATTTTGCCGGCAATATTATTTGCGGATTTGGGAGAATGGGCGGGCAGACGATTGGTCTGGTCGCCAATCAACCGGCAGTACTGGCAGGGGCTTTGGACAATAACGCCTCAGTTAAGGGTGCCCGTTTTGTCAGGTTTTGTGACTCGTTCAATATTCCCCTTATATGTTTGGTCGACGTTCCCGGATTCATGCCGGGTCCAGAGCAGGAACATGGTGGTATTATCCGGCATGGGGCCAAGCTGCTTTATGCCTTTATCGAGGCAACGGTGCCTCGCATCACAGTAATCGTGCGTAAGGCCTACGGTGGTGCTTATGTGGTGATGAATTCAAAACATATTCATTGCGATATTAACTATGCCTGGCCGACAGCAGAGATTGCGGTAATGGGAGCGCGGGGGGCTTCTGAGGTAATTTACCGCAGGGAAATCAAGGCCGCAGAGGACCCGGAGGCACTGCTCAATGAAAAGATGGAGAATTATCGAAAACGTTTTATGAACCCGTTTTTAGCTGCCAAACGAGGCTATATTGACGATGTAATTTTTCCCCATGATACAAGACATAGGCTCATTCGGACCCTACAGTTTCTGGAGAGCAAAAAGAGTAGCCGTCCCGACCGTAAACACGGCAATATCCCCCTGTGAGGTTAGAGCATGTTTGAAAAAATATTAATTGCCAACCGTGGTGAGATCGCCGTGCGCATCATACGTACCTGCAAACGACTGGGTATTAAAACAGTTGCCGTCTATTCCGATTCCGATTTCAGAAGTCTGCATGTTACCAACGCAGATGAGGCGGTATTGCTGGGTGGCGCGAGGCCGACGGAATCGTACCTGGATATGGAAAAAGTCATTGAAGCTGCACTCAGTACCGGCTGTCAGGCCATCCATCCGGGCTATGGCTTTCTTTCCGAGAATGCCGTTTTTGCAGAAAAAGTAGTTGGTGCCGGTCTAAGTTTTATCGGTCCTAAGGCTACCGTGATTGCGGCCATGGGAGATAAAATCGAGGCAAAAAAGCTTGCTGTGGCAGCCGGGGTTCCGACGGTCCCAGGCCATATAGAGCCTGTGAAGACCCTGGATGAGGCAGCAAAAGCAGCCGAAAAAGTGGGATATCCCATACTCTTAAAACCCGCAGCCGGCGGTGGAGGTAAAGGAATGCGGGCGGTAGACAGACCGGAAGATCTTGCCTCTGCTTTACGTATGTGCCAACAGGAGACGCTCAAATCCTTCGCGGATGAGAGGATTTTTGTCGAGCGATATGTAACCCAACCCCGGCATATAGAAATTCAAATCATGGCCGATAACCATGGCAATGTCGTCCATCTGGGAGAGAGGGAGTGTTCCATTCAAAGGCGATATCAGAAGATCATTGAAGAGTCGCCATCCTGTGCGCTGGATGTTGATCTTCGTAAGAAAATGGGAGAACTTGCCTGTTCCCTGGCCCGCCAGGCAGGGTATACCAATGCCGGTACTGTGGAATTTATTCTCGATAAGGGACGGGAATTCTTTTTCCTCGAAATGAACACCCGCCTTCAGGTTGAGCATCCGGTAACGGAAATGGTCAATGATCTCGACCTAGTGGAACTTCAATTGCGTGTTGCATCGGGAGAGACGTTACCACTCACCCAGGAAGATGTTTTGCTGAAAGGATGGTCAATGGAGGTCCGCGTCTGTGCGGAAAATCCCAATCGCGGTTTTGTTCCATCGGTGGGATTGATTACACGTTATGCTGCGCCCAAGGGAACCAACGTCCGAGTGGATTCAGGAGTGGATGCAGGGACTTCGGTAAGTGTCTATTACGATCCCATGCTGGCAAAGGTTATTACCTGGGGTGAGGACAGGGAGCGGGCACGGAGACGGATGGTGCAGGCATTGAACGGCTATCATATTGAAGGTGTGTTTACCAATGTCGATTTTGCCAACCGTGTTCTCTGCCACCCTGTCTTCATAAAAGGAGATATCTCGACCGATTTCATTCCCGCCTATCTCTTGGATGAGAGCAAAAAAGTTGAGCCGCCAACGCAACTACTGCATGCCATGGCCACAACCACCACCCTTATCTATCATCTGCGGGAGAATTTGGTGCAAAGTTCTCTTCTTCCACTGAAATCGCGAGTCGGAGTGACGACTTTTCTGGAAACCCATTACCATTATATCGTCAAAAGCGAAGAGGATATCTTCGATGTTCGCCTGGAAAAAGACGGTTCTGGTCTTAAGTGGCAGGTCTGCGTTGATGACAGCACTTATGGAGTTGTTACTCCTCCTATTGAATTCTATCGCCGCCGGTTGAAGCTTACAATTAATGAGGAGGAATATTATTTTCGACTGAAATATTTAGGAAATTTTATTGAGGCGGCTTTTTGCGGTGTAACCCGGACATTTGAAATTTATAATCCGCGGGAGTGGAAGCTTGCTCGATTCATGTCCGTATCAACCAAAAGTGAGGCGGAGAATATTTTGGAATGCCCCATGCCCGGTCTGGTGGTGGATGTTAAAGTCGGCGAAGGAGAGAGGGTCTTCCGTGGTCAGGAACTGGTCATATTGGAATCTATGAAAATGGAAAGCGCCGTGTCATCACCGGGAGAAGGTTTGATTGAAGAGGTTCTGGTTAAACCTGGTGATACGGTGGAGTCTGGGATGGTTCTCATCCGATTTAAAAAGACACCTGATACCACAGGTCGTGATAGTCTTTGACAAGACGGTTGACTGTAGCATAATATTCTTTCATGAATTTGTATTTCCGTAAAGAATCTTATGCTTACAGTTCAGAACCCAAACAATATGAAAAACAGTCGATCGAATCCATCGCCCTGCTCAGGAAATGACACCGAAAAAGAGGTTGTCATTCTTTTGAGTGATATGGTTCGCTATACCCAGATTACAGCGGATATGCGACCGGATGAGATTCGTGATTTCATTATCGATTACCATAAAAAACTGCATAAAATCATCCAAGCTGACAAAGACCATTTACAGGTGCTTGAACCTTCTGCCGGCGATGGAGCCATCGCCGTTTTTGAAAAGACAGAGGGGGAAAGTAAGTCTGGAATGTGTACCCGGGCCTTACAGGCGGCAATCAACATGGCCCACGCGGTTGAAGATGGAGAGATTCCCCCCACCCGTATCGGTCTTTTTTCCGGTGATATCATTGAAGCGCGTTTGCAAAATAAAACCATGAGATTTGGGGCGAGTTTTGCCGTTGCCAGTCGCCTTGAGGAGTTATGCGAATATTTCGGTACTACTTTTCTCATGGATAAGGAAGTAGCATTTTGGCAGACCCATGAGTCCAAGTACTTACTGAGCATAGGGAAGGTTACCCCCAAAAATTTCAACCATCCGATCCATGTTTATACGGTTTATAAACCTGGGATCCATAACTGCCCGAAAGACATAGACGAGGAGAAGCTCCAGCTGTTTATTTGCAAGAAAAATCGGGCTATCGAGTTGTTTTGCGGTAACGTCCTCCAAGGGATCAGACCCGATTTCCCCGGAGCGCGGGAAAAACTCCATGAGGTACAAAAACTCTTTGTTGAGATTGCCGGCAAGGAGGATGTCGCCACGGAACGTATTCTGGAATATATCAGAAACATGCCCTATCCCAGTGAGGATTTTCGTCAAATCGGTATGAAAATCAGAGAGTTGACAGGGGAATCTTTAGGAACCAGACTGCTGCATCTCTCCAATGAGCTGCTTAAGGCGATGGATATGGAATTCTATCAGGCCCTGGTTGTTGATACCGATTGGGAGAGACATTTTAAGTTGGAATGGCGTAAAAAAGGCGATGTCATCATCCGTATCAATGAACCTCCGGATGGAGTGTATTACATCGATTCCGGCAGTGTAAATGCCTTGGATGAAAAGGGAGAGTTGATCACAACCCTTGCTGCCGGCAATGTCTTCGGTGAAATGGCCTATTTTTCTAAAAAGAAAAGACGAAATGCAACCGTTGTCGCCAATTCAGATGTGGTTGTCAGAAAGATTTCCGGGGAGAAATTCGATACCCTTCCGGTCATTAAAAAGATATTCAGAAAGATAGCAAATAAGAGAAGACAAGGAGAATAATAAGACGACCTAGGGATTGCCGATCCCGGGTCTTTCCCGGGATCGGCTCATAACAAGCGGATTATTCGGTGGTCAACACCACATACTGACTGAAGTCGCCGTTTCTAACCCGCAAAAGTATACGGTTGGGAGTGGAAGATTTTTTTAGCACCCCAGCCAATTCTCTCAGGTTGTGTACTCTTTGTTTATTAACCTCTTCAACAAGAAGTCCCGGTTTTAATCCGGCCATGGCGGCAGGACTCCCGGGTTCAACCTGGCTGATAACAACGCCTTGGTCTTGTTTATATCCGAACTGCTGTTCCACATCCGGTGTCAGATTGCTGAAGGCAAGCCCGAATTTTGTCAAGGAACTGCTGCCGTTCCCGCTTTCCATTGCCTGTTTGCCGAAATTAGCAGGCTGTAGCCCAATCGTGATGGTAATGTCTTTGGGTTTACCGTCTCTAATAATCTCAAGATCAACCTTGGTCTTCGGCATAGTCAGTGCAACCGTGTTGCGAAGATCGTTGACATCTTCGAGTTTCCTGCCGTTATACTTGAGAATCACATCACCCTGTTTCAGGCCTGCTTTTTCAGCCGGAGAGCCCGCTTCAACTTCACTGACCAGAATGCCCTCGGGCCTTTTAAGATTAAAGGATTTTGCCAGATTTTCATCGACATCCTGAATGACAACACCAAGCCAGCCTCTGACCACCTTTCCATGGGCTTTAAGCTGAGGTTCAATAGCCTTTACCATATTTATCGGAATGGCAAAGCCAATTCCCATATACCCGCCGGATTTGGTATAAAGTGCCGAATTGATACCCACAACCTGTCCTCGAATGTTAAGCAGAGGACCACCTGAATTTCCCGGGTTGATGGCGGCATCGGTTTGAATAAAATCCTCATAATCATTGATTCCCACCCGATCTCTGCCTTTGGCGCTGACAACGCCGACAGTCACGGTCTGGCTAAGACCAAAAGGATTTCCTATTGCGATTACCCATTCACCGACCTCCAATTTGCTGGAATCACCCAGGGCAACAGTTGGGAGATCATTACCGTCATCAATTTTGATCAAGGCAATGTCGGTCTGGGGATCCCTACCTATCAATTTGGCCTTAAATTGCTGCTTGTTAGACAAAATAACAGTAATTTTATCGGCTCCGGCAACCACATGGTTGTTGGTTAAAATATACCCGTCCTTGCTGATAATAAACCCGGATCCTTGCGCCATTTGTTTATAGCTTCTTGGCTGTTGAAAGCGAAATTGAGGGCCAAAGAACTGTTGAAAAAACGGATTGTTGTAGAATTGGCTGCCACCACCGTACATCTGATTCGAGTTTTTTACAGTCTCTTCAACACGAATATGGACAACAGCAGGTGTCACCTTTTTCACAACGGTTGTAAACGCTTTTTCCGAAGAAGTTAAAAACGAATTGTCATTATCGGCAGCGGCGATTGTCGCCTGGAGGCTGCTGGTAAGGAACAAAACGCTCATCACAAATAACACAATGGGTTTTCTTTTGAGATAATGAGTTGTTTTGGTAAACATGAATGCATCTCCCTTGCTCTGTTGGAGTCCTGAAACAATAATGTTTCTAATACTCCACCGAGAATGTTTAGTGGTTAGGACGTTTGTTCTGATCGGGCCACCTTGTTGATTTAGATGATAGAGAGTTGATTGAGAATTCCTCCTAGGCCTTGGATTGAATACTCTATCCGGATTTCTCACAGGTTGAGGTGGCAGCAAATTTGAGAAAACCGGGGGTAAAGATCGTGTTCCCTTTCGTTGGTAAAAAAAGTAAACTCGATACTTTTTTCGTCAAGAAAGATTACTGAATTGTAATCTTGGAAGATTTTGAAGGGTTACGTAGATCGCAGTAGATAGAGATCGATAGGGAGGGCCGACTCCCATACCGCCTTCACAGACGGTATGGGTGATAAAAAAGATCAATGCCGGATCATTTCGGCGATCTGGAAGGCCACTTCCAGACTTTGTTCGGCGTTGAGACGAGGATCGCAGGTGGTCAGGTAGTTTTGGTGGAGTTCTTCGGGAATGATATTTCTGGCGCCGCCCGTGCATTCGGTCACATTTTCGCCCGTCATTTCAAAATGGACTCCTCCGGGAACTGTTCCCTCAGCCCAGTGGATTTCAAAAAAACAGGCTATTTCAGATAAAATATCGTTGAAATTCCGAGTCTTATGACCAGAGGTCGCCGTGAAGGTGTTGGCGTGCATCGGGTCGCAACTCCAGACGATATTGTATCCTTCGCGTTTTGCCTCTCTCAGAAGCGGAGGGAGCATCTTCTCGATTTTGTGCATTCCGAATCGGGTAATCAATGTGAGACGGCCGGGCTCGTTTTCCGGATTGAGTGTGTCGATGAGCTGTTTAAGGTTGTCGAGTTCGTAACCTGGTCCGATCTTTACGGCAATGGGGTTGAGGACACCGCGTAAAAACTCAACATGTGCCCCGTCTATCTGTCTTGTACGCTCACCGATCCAAAGGAAATGAGCAGAACAGTCATACCATCCACCCGTAGTGGAATCCATACGGGTCAAAGCCTCTTCATACCCGAGAAGAAGGGCTTCATGAGACGTGTACAACTGTGCTTCTTTTATCTGGGGAGCATCGGTGGGAATCCCAATGATTTCCATAAATTTAATGGCATGCTCAATATTTTTTGCCATTCGTTGATAGGAACGTCCCATGGGGGATTGGATAACGAATTCCTGGTTCCAGGCGTGCACCCTGTTTAAAGCTGCAAACCCCCCCCTGGTAAAGGCGCGCAGAAGGTTTAAAGTAGCAGCGGACATGTTGTATGCCTGGAGCATGTATTTAGGGTTGGGTACACGGGCTTCAAGTGTCTGTTCCGGTCTGTTGACCATAGCCCCTCTATAGGATGGAATCTCAGTATCGTTGACCTTTTCAGTGTCAGATGACCGTGGTTTGGCAAATTGTCCGGCAATCCGACCGACTTTAATCACAGGTTTTCCGCCGGCATAGGTCAGGATAACAGCCATTTGTAAGAGAACTTTGAGCGTTTCTCTGATCTTCGGTGCTGTAAGCTGGGAAAAATCTTCAGAGCAATCTCCCCCCTGCAATAAAAACGCCTCACCTTTTACCGCATTAGCCAGCATTTCTTTCAAAGACCGGATTTCGCCTGCAAAGACCAGAGGAGGGAGTTGAGAGAGTGCGGAAAGCACCTTTTCGACTTCTTTTGGGTCTGGCCATTTTGGTTGCTGGAGAGCAACGAATTTCTTCCAACTCGATTTCGTCCAGTTTGATTTTGAACTTGCCATGAATGTAACCCCACAATTCATAATTTATTTTAGAAAACACTCGGCAGTTATAAACAGCACCGTTCCAGATCAAAAGCATTCAAAATTCTTTTTTCACGCTCTAGTTTGTCGCCTACCGGCTTGGAGCAGAAGGTCACAGTTTGCAAGAGACCAAGTGAGCCTTTTCGATCTGGAATGGAATCTAACCCATTTCCAATTATCTTACCAGTTATAGTATCAAGCAACTCGGCATCATGCCCATTGGTGACGACAGCCAAGGGAATGATATAATCGGGATGGAGCACTCTTGCTGCGGCGATAGCGGAGCGCTCTCTGCTGACAAGGGAACCCGGGCCGTATCTGATAATAAATAAAGATATTTTTTTGATATTTATGGTTAAATCTATTGTTGATCTGACAAAATGATGGGTAAAAAAAGTATCGATGCAGGTCCTTGGAATCAGTTCATCTCTTTTATACCCTTTCTTCTCCACCATCATGCGGTAAAGATTTTGCCGCAATCTTTCATCATCGGTGTCGGTCAATTCTTCCTTGGTCAGGTAATCGACCAGCGTACCGTAGATGAGGTGGTGTGAGGGGTGGTGGACCATAATCCGTTACACAGGAGCCACTTGCAAAAAGGTCTTCTTGGAGTCTCGCTTGCTCGCTTACCGGTCCAAACTCCGCGTTATGCTCAAAATTTTATCCTCGGAGGTAAGCACCCTCCGGGCATAAACTCTGACTCCGATATCACTTATATGCCTGCGGTAAAATTTTTCGCATGCCTTGATTTTTAACCGGTAAGCATAGGCTCCGAGAATCCTCATTTTGCAAAAGGCTCACAGGAAAAGTAATTTCCAGGTATCACTTTGCAATACTTCCTTTAGTATTGATAGCATAAGTCTGCTTGTCAATACCTTGTCGGCTCTTTGCTACGGGTTTCCCCTCGGAGGAATCAGCGGTATTGCCCGTGGTTGCTGGTGTTTAGTACTTCATGTACGGTTGAAAGGAAGAGCGTCAAAGGAAAAAGTTTGGTTAGGAAGGAGTGAGCATCCTTAGCAGAAAGTCCGTTTATTGTATCGTGATGTTGACGTGTTCCGCTAATAATTATGGTCTTGGTTGAGGGAAATCGCTTTTTTATTTGCAATAGAAGTTCAAGTCCATTGAGCTGAGGCATTTCGATATCGGAAATCACCATATCAAAATTGTCACTTTCAAGAAGGTCCAGAGCGGCAAGACCATTTTCTGCGCAAATACAGCTGTAGCCTCCAGCCAAAAGAGCTGTTTCCATAAACGAACGGAGGAGATGGTCGTCATCTACGACTAATATTTTTCCTTTTTCCCTTCGAGCGATTTTTTCATAATCCATAGGCTTGATCCCTGGAGAAAGCAACTCGAATTGAAGCTCCGGTTTAGAAGTGCGAATCACACAATTTAAAATTGGAATTGTAAGCTATATCTATCTAGAATTACTGAGATATCTTAAGAAGAAACGACGTAGTATTGAACAATAGTTAAAATACCCTATCATAAAGCAAAAATAAAATTCAATAGGATAAGGATAAGGATGGATGGGGTATAAAATATACCGAATTTGTTATTAGGAGGAGAGGGAAGACAATACGGATCGCAGGTTTTGTTTTTTGTTCGTTATACCAAGTTTTTTTCGGATGTTCTTCCTATGTTTATCAATGGTTGCGGGTGAGATATTCAAGAGATTAGCGATTTCTTTTGAAGAATACCCTTGACGGATAAAATTGGAAATCTGCATTTCAGCAGGCGTGAGTCTCAGGTTCATGGACATCACCGAATAGACTAGAGGTGAGGCCATATCCTTGATATTTTGATCAAGGATTTCAAGAGTTCTTTTCTGGTTCTTATCCATGTTGGACTGTTTTAGTTTATTTATATACGGTTCAATATTGCAGAGTATGTTTGTGGAAAGGTTTTCCTGGAACAACAATCTTTCCTTTTCAATCCTTTTCAACAGGACTTTCAAGGTAATGTTGGTCTCCTCAAGACTTGCCTGTTGTAGTTCAAGCTCTTTTTCCAGCAATTTTTGTTTCGTGATGTCTGAAGAGTTAACAATGATGGCAATTACCTTACCGTCCTGAATGATAGGCGAGACCTTTGCTTCATAATATTCTTTTTTTTCATCGTTGTCTGGAGATGCCCAGAAATAACGATCCAATGCTTGAGTTTTTTGGACCCGTCGAAGGCAGTTTTCAACTTCATTCCGATAGGTTTTGGGAATGAGATTGAGGATGTTGGCACCAATTGTCTGATTGGGGAAGAAACCGGGCAATTTATGGTTTACATACAGGATATTCCCTTTAAGGTCGATAAGCAAAATACAGTTGGGAGAGGCATTGCACATGGCTTGAAATTTGGCTTCCGAATAGGCAAGCTGTTTTGAAACTGTAACATTACTTACCGAACAGATAATACCACTGAAGTTGTTTTGAAAATAGCGAGGAATCATCCATCCTGTTTGGTGGGTGATTTTTCCGGCAGGTGTCCGTGCGAGGACTTGTTCGTACCGAACAGGTTTGCCAAGATTTTTTGCTTTGAAATAAAAAGGGATAAAATGTTGGAGCGTCCAGTTGGAATACGACTTGATGATTTTCGTACCGATAATTTTGACTTTGGAATCCCCGGCAACGTTCAACATTGAGTTGTTGACATAGACGATAACGTCTTCTTTGTCGGTTATCCAAATACCGTCAAACAGGATATCGAGAATCTGCGGATCAAGACCGTCTTTATTGCTGTCGACACCTTTTACCGAGATGATAAAAAAATGAGTAGGGCAATCATTAAATCCTATCAACAGGAGAGAGACAAAGCAAGCATCAATATAAGGAAGATAATGGCCATAATATATACCCGATTTAGCAGGAGGCAGGAGAATCACGAGAGGAATTTTTTTTACATCGAATGGATAGAGAAAACAAATATGAAACGAAATTTTGTGGATCAATAGATTTTACGATTTTGATAAATTTCAACTGTTCGTTTTTTTTCAAATCATCGTTGTAAATGAAAACGGGGACGGTCGATCCAAAAAGGTATCTGCACAGCTTCACGATATGCCGTCAGGGCCTCGGGAGAGGAATTTACCCGAAGGTTGCTGTAGGACTCATCTTTATTTTGCCAGCGTTCATGCCAGAAGACTGCTGCCTTGACTTTGGGAAAACGCTTTTGGAAATCAATAAAGGCCTCTTTTATCCATTCCGCTTTGTTTCCGGCCTTTGGATACTCGCCGACTCCCCATTCCGCCACCATAAGAGGTTTTGCAAGATTGAGCTTTTCCAGCTCTTGATAAATGGGATGAAAAACAGTGTAAAAAGAGGCCCAATCCGTATACTTCGAAATTTTCCCATAGGCGCTTACACCAATCCAGTCGACATAATCCGAACCGGGATAGTAGGCCATAAATCGATTCCATTTTGTATCCGGAGAGGACATATTGTTGACGTGAAAAACCCATTGGATATTTTTGGCTCCTTGGGCACGTACTCGTTTGACGATATAGCGATAGCATTCTTTGTAGATCATCGGTCCCAGTGATAGGCCCGGATTGCCGAGGAGGTCTTTTTGGCCGCCACCGTAATAATAACCGGACCAGGGGAACCAGGTCCCGTTCATTTCAAGTCCCCATGATACAAGCAGAGGTTTACCAAAGACCTTTGCGTCTCTTGCCCATTTATCGATGTAATCATCCCACATCCCGCTTAGGATATTATAGAGGTTGAAGCGGTCCGGAAGCATGCTTTCGGTATAAGGTTTGTCCCATGGAGACCAGAAAATCAGCGGAATAGCTCCGTATCGTGTTACTATCCTGGCATTTTTAAAGTCAAAACCCTGCTCGCCCCAGAAATTACCAAAAGCGATGATAGCCTGGTGTTTCCCAACCATCTTTTCAAATTTCTCCAAGGCCTCCAGGGTAACGTTATCTTCACCGTCGCCAAAATCGATATAGGCTCCGGTATAAGCACCGCTGTCTGGTACGATGAGTTTGCCTGCCGTTTTTTTTGCGTGACCGGCGGCAAGCAGGGGAGGAGTAAAACCTGCTATACCGCCCGGTACTATAAGAGAAAAAAAGAGGGAAAAGTAAAAAAGATAGCGAGCTGTTGTTGTATTCATTTCAATCAAATTTATCCTTGTCTTCAAGGAGTAGAAATCCTATCGAACTGTTACGTTAAGATCAATTTACCGATGCCGTTCGTTCAATTTTTCCCCAACCAACCAGCACCCCTTTAGCGGCTTTGAAAAGAGATTTCCACACAACCCAGGCCAGCATCGGCCGATAAATGAAACGCATCGGCACTGCCAGCCAGGCCTGAAAGATCGGCTCGTGTTCCATCAGACAACCCAGTGCGGCTAACACAAAATCCATAAGCAAAAAGATGGCAAAATACATATAGAGGGCGGGGCTACTCCAGCCGAACAAGAGTGAGATAATGACCAGGAGATCAATTATGGGTGCTACAGCTACCAGCAGGACCTGAAAAAACCAAGTTCCCGGGAGACTGAAACAGCCTAACGCCTTAAAATGCGGGTTCATGACCATATCCCTATGTTTCCATAGACACTGGATTGTACCGAAACACCAGCGAAAACGTTGCCTGGCCAAGGTGGCAATGTTCTCAGGGGCCTCAGTGAAGGCCAAGGCATCAGGGACGTATGAAACGAGAAAACCTTTTCGATGGAGACTTATGGTCAGATCGGTGTCTTCTGCCAGGGTATCCGTGCTGATGCCTCCTGCTTGAAGAACGGCACTTTTTCTTAATGCACTGACGGCTCCGGGAACGACGGTTATACAGTTGAGATACTGATAGGCCTGCCGATCGAGATTGAAGCCGCATATATATTCCAAAGACTGGCAACGAGCAATAAAAGTTCTTAGATTTCCAACTTTTGCGTGTCCCGAAACAGCAGCAACTTTCGTTTCCTTAAGTGGTTGTACCAGCTTAAAAAGAGTATCTGGCTGAAATTGGGTATCGGCATCCAGTGTGATTACGATCTCATCCGATATGGATGTAAGGCCCCGGCGCAGAGCCAGCGCTTTTCCCATGTTGCTCTGTCGGATAAGGTGCACCCTTGGATCTATTGTTGCAAAAGATTCAATAATGTCGGACGTTCTGTCCTCTGAGCCGTCATCGACAACCCAGACCGAGATTCGACCGGGGTAGGTGGTCTGCAATACGGATTGCAATGTCTTGGCTATCACCTTTTCTTCATTATAAGCGGCGATAAGGACACTCACCGGGGGAGCAAAAGGCGTTTTTCCAATCCCTGTCCACCTTCTTTGCTGGAGAAGTGCAAGAAAGCAGACTGCAAGGGTGCGCAAGATGACGAGAACGGAAGAGACGATCATGAAGGACCAACAGAACGTTTCCACGAAATGAACGAGTCTGAAACCGCTGCCGCTGACAAAGCGGGTCAACACATTTTGATCGTTTTTTACAACCGGCATCAGTACCTGCGGTTGTTCTCCCAAGAGTTTGCCCAGAGAAACGATCTGATCTCCACGATCATAAATGTAATCGATTATAGCCGGCAGTGCGGCCACAGTCTGACTGCGATCACCACCGGCATCGTGCAAAAGGATGACATTGCCGCCAAGTTGGCGATTGAGTTTTATGCGTTCCAAAATTTTATCAGCCCCAGGTTTAGCCCAGTCATCAGGATCAATGTCTTCAGCCACGGTCAGATATCCCATATCCTGCACCGTTTTCAAAGGCAGAACCTCGCCAAGACTTGAGGGTCTCGAGTCGGCATTGTACGGAGGCCTGAAAAGAATTGTCGATCTGCCGGTTATGGTCTCCAGGAGCCTTTGGGTGGCATTGACCTCCAGACGAACACGTTCGTCCGATACGAGTGCCAGGTTGGGATGGGTGTAGGTGTGGAGGCCCACTTCATGCCCTTCCTCTACGATACGGCGAACGAGGCCGGGGTTTTTTTCCATCTGCATGCCGACCATGAAAAAAGTGGCTTTAACTCCTTTGGCCTTCAAAATATCGAGAATCTGCGGAGTCCATTGGGGGTCAGGGCCATCATCGAAGGTTATGGCAACCTGGTCGTCCTTACCGTTCCCCTGATGAATCACTGTGAGATAACTAGGAAATTTTTCATAAATTTCCGTAACGTTTCCTGCAGAATCAGCTGCAAGTTTCCGCATACCGTCCGATCGAAAGTCTTGGATGGTGAGAAACTCTCCGCTGCCGATTTGGGTAATACCGTTTGAACTGAGAGAGCCGATATCGGCAAGGGTTTTTCCTTGAAGCGCAAAGGAGTCATTGGGGGCGGCTTTCCAAATGGCCGGGTCTTCCGAACCAAGCTCATAAAGGGCAAGCCCCCCCACCGAAAGTTTACGGGCAACCTGCAGTTGATTGAGAAATGTAGCCACATCCAGGAACCAGACAGTATGTTCTACTCCTTCGTCCGAATAGGAGAAGGTCGGGTTATAGAATGGTGCTTTTACTGTATCTGTCTGCAGACCGGCGTTTCCGGCACGGGTCATGGCATCGGCAAACCCTATGCTTTCGGCTTTAGGATCCTTGCTTGTCCAGTCATATCCGTATGACCCTAATTCCACAATCCATTGGGACGGCTTGCCATATGCGATTACCGTATTGAGCCATCCCTCAAACCAGTCTTGAGCGGCAATGGGACCAGGCGGATCGGAATCGGAATTTTCATCGTGCAGTACAGCAACAAAATGATCGACATCCTGGGAGAGAGCCTCCAGGTCATACACCATCAATTCGCGTCCCATGGGTATGCGTAGCCAGAGTTCCATGCCGTGCATATGCAGAGCCGCAGCAATTTCTTGCAGCAATACAGTAACAGTATCCTGATAGGTGGGATCGACCCTTCCCCAATCGATAACCACACCTCCGGCTCCGGCGGACATGAGTTGCGAAATAAGGGTGTGGATGAAGCGCGATCGCCTTGCTTCGGGACCGTTGGCCACTCCTTCCACAGCCTCAGGTTGCCAGGTATCGTCTTCTGAAAGGTTGGTCAAAAGCGGCAGTAATACGATCCCCTTGGCCTTGGCTATTTTTTGTACTGTGGGGTCCGGTTTTGCTTCAATTGTTCCGGTGCCATCTGTCATGGTTAGCCATTCCGGGCAGACGTGGGTCAACTGGTATGCATGCGCCTCAAGAGATGCGAGGCTGTTGGGATCCCAATCTGCATAAAAACCAAGAAAGATTTTTTTCTGAGAGGGGTTCATCTGCGGTTGTATCTGTTCGGCCGGCAATGATGGCTGGGAGGGGATTTGTTTCGATTTTGCCTTCAAAGAGGATATTCTCTTTTTTTTTCCACCATGTTTGTTTCGGGAAAACTCAAGCCAGATAGGTTTGAGGGGTTTTATCAAAGATTGCCCCTCATTGTTTTGCATTACCTTCAACCTTTTTTTGAGGAGCAGGACAGAGGGTGGGAGTTGAAGTTTGGTGACGACAAAAAGAGACTGCACGAAGAGAATCGTACAGATGAAAAAAACAGCGCCGAAAAGGAGAATGTTCAGACGAAGTCTAGGCCATCGTTTTCCTTGGGAGTCCAGGAAGACGAAATTACTGTCATGGATCTGTGGCATGTACGTTGGGGAAACAAAACGATCTCAAAAAATATTTTTTAGGTGGTCTCTCTACTCCCTGAACCGGGAGATCTCCGGCGCAGGGAAGACTAGAAGAAACACAAAATGGTAATCAGAGCGTCTTTACTTCTCTTTTTTGTGGAGGGAAAAGATTTCATGTTCACGGCCCTTGATTATTTCCCTATTATATAATCAGATAATGACAGTATCACTAGATTTTTATACTGACATAACAATTTATGAGTACCATTAATCCTCGGCCAATTTGGGAAAGCGATTGATGGGATACATCGGCCTCTTCACCGAGCCGATGAGGCCGGCAGACAGGCCATCCATGGCCAGGCTTGCCGGTTGCAGACGTCATGTCCACAATCCTTCTGGGGCCTTCCGCGATGCACTTTGGGTTCCTCCATCAATCGCTGGGAAATCCAGGCCGAGTTTCGGTGGGAATCGGATAACAGTTTGTTTAGAAAGGGAAAATGTTGAGGGGCATATGGATATTCTGGATAAATCACAACCATTTTGGCTTAGATTCTCCATCAAGGCCCATCCGGTTCTTGTTGATGCCCTTAGTGATTTTCTGGTTGGGGTGACGGGTGCCGAAGTGGAAATAGCCGTAGATGACGAGAGTCCTTTCATCACAGTGAATGCATTTATAGAAAAACAGGGAGAAGACGACACACAAGAAAATCATATACATGGACAAATTTCCGATTATGTAAAAGACCTTGCAGATATTTTTCAGGTCTCGGTCCCCCCAGTAGCAGCTTCGATTATAGAGGACCAGGATTGGGCCAATACCTGGAAGGAATATTTCAAACCCTTTGCCATCATTCCCGGTCTCGTCATCAAACCCACCTGGGAGGAATACTGCCCGGTTGGTGGGGAAAGGGTAATAGAAATGGACCCGGGTATGGCCTTTGGCACAGGCCATCATGCCACGACAACCTTGTCCTTGGAACTCGTAAAAAGCGTGCTCGCAGAATCGGAGAGTAAAAGTGTCCTCGATGTTGGTACCGGCACCGGCATTCTCGGTATGGCGGCAGTCTTGTTCGGGGCGGAGCGAGTTTTGGGTATCGACAATGATCCCGATGCGGTGGATGCCGCTTTGAGTAACGTATGCCGTAATGGAATGGAGAAAAAAATGTCTGTTTCGCTGACGCCGATCGAAGAGGTGCAGGAGACCTACTCTCTTGTGGTAGCCAATATCATTCATGATGTCTTGATAGAATTGGCCGATGACCTTGTGCGCTTAACCAGCCAAGGTGGAAATGTGGTCTTATCGGGGATCTTGACTGGTAAGCAGAGTGACAATATCAAAGAACATTTTTGTAAGAGAGGTCTATCACTTAAGAGACATCTGCAAAAAAAGGAATGGTCGGCCTTTCTTTTTAGCCGTTGATTTTTTAAGACATGGAGGAAGTGATTATGGAGCTGATTTCCGTTCAAAAGATTGCTCGAATTGCTCCAAGATCGCGCGATAATTATTTTGAGGCAATTCGGTGGGGAGAGACGCTTTTTGAGCAGCACGAAATCACAAAACCGCTACGTATGGCCCATTTTTTAGCTCAGGCTCTGCATGAAACCGATGGCTTTACGATCTTGAGGGAAAATATGAACTATTCGGCCAAGCGTTTGCTTGAGATATTTGGAGTGGGCAGGCATTCGGCCTCTATAACCGTCGGCGAGGCGGAGGCGCTTGCCCACAATCCGGAAGCCATTGCTGAAAGGGTCTATGGCCTTGGAAATTCCCATAAAGCCATAGAACTCGGCAATACCCGAGATGGTGACGGGTATCGCTATCGTGGCAATGGCATTTTGCAGATCACAGGGCGGAGCAATCACAGGCGTCTAGGTATAGTTTCGAAAGTCGATTTTGAGGAGAATCCAGACTTGGTGACGGCTCCGGAACATGCTCTCAAACCGGCCCTTCATGAATGGACCGAAAACAACCTCAATGCCTTTGCTGACCGAAATGACATCCGGACCATCACCTTGAAAATCAACGGAGGACTCATTGGTCTCGCCTCACGTGAGGCATGGTTTGACAAGGCGTGGAATCTTTTGAAATCGGAGACCGATCCGGAAGAGGCCTGGATGGCCTGTGACAAAGATGAAAATGTGGAATGGCTGCAGGAGGCACTCAATGACCTCGGTGCTAAGCCAAAACTTGTCGTTGACGGCCGTTACGGCCCTGCTACGCGAATGGCGGTCAAAGATTTTCAGACAGTGGCGGGAATTAAGGTTGACGGTGTTGCCGGGCCTGTCACCAAGGTCGCGATCAAACTTCGACGAGACACCGTTCGAGGCGGAGATTGATCGGGTGAGCGGACGATCTTGAAATTTGCGGGGAAAATACATACCGTGGAAATTTAAAAACAATACTTTTCCAGAAGGCAGATTATGAAAAAAACAAAGATCATTGCAACAATCTCGGAAGAGATGTGCGATGTCCCGCTTCTCTTTAAGATGCATCACGCCGGAATGGATGTCGTCAGATTGAACACCGCTCACCAGGCAACCGAAGATGCACTGAAAATCATCAAAAATGTACGGGCGGTATCCGACCGGATCGCGATCATGATTGATACCAAGGGCCCCGAGATCAGGACAACTGCCGCCCCGGCTGATATTGCGGTAAAGACGGGTCAAATCATTCCCATAGCCGGCAATAGAAAATGCGAGAGTTCGGCTGATTGTATCTGTGTAACCTATGAGCGTTTTTTCGACGATCTCGCCGTTGGAGACAAAATTCTGATCGACGACGGTGAAGTTGAGTTGGAGGTGAAGGAGAAACGCTCAAATAAATTGATGTGCGAGGTCAAAAATGACGGAACCATCAGGGGAAAAAAGAGCATCAATCTGCCTTCGGTCAAAGTGAGAAATCTTCCTCCCTTAACTGATAAGGATAAAGATTTTATCGATTTTGCCATTGATCAGGATGTTGATTTTATCTCTCATTCCTTTGTGCGCAACAAGGAGGACGTTCTTGCGATCCAGGAGATTCTGGATGCCAGGCACAGCGCAATAAAGATTATAGCCAAGATCGAGAATCAGGAGGGCGTTGATAATCTGGATGAAATTGTCGACCAGGTGTATGGAGTGATGGTGGCCCGTGGTGATTTGGCCATTGAGATCCCTGCCGAAAAAATCCCGATCCTCCAGAAGAGAATCGTCAAGAAATGCATCGAACGCCGCAAGCCTGTGATAATAGCCACTCAGATGCTGCAGTCCATGATTACGTCGCCTCGACCGACGCGGGCCGAGGTCTCCGATGTCGCCAATGCCTGTCTTGACCATACCGATGCAATCATGCTTTCCGGAGAGACGGCCTTTGGCAGGTATCCTCTGGAATCGGTTGAAATGATGGCAAAGATTGCCGAAGAGATTGAGTCCAGCCGTGCTACGTTTACCGACTCTCCGTATGAACAAGAAAAAACTGTGACCAGTTACCTTGCCAAGTCAGCCGTCAAAGCATCCCTGCGCTTGAAGACCAATGCCCTGATCGCCGATACCATCAGTGGCAAAACCATACGCAGCCTTGTTGCTTATCGCGGCGAAAACCCCATTTTCGCCCAATGCTACAGCAGGCGGGTCATGCGGGAGTTGGCGCTGTCCTTCGGAGTCTACGCTTCCTTCATGGAAAGAGATCTCACCTCCCATGAGTTTTTGCACACTGCTCTCAACCGGTTGCTTAAAGATGGTTCTCTGACTGAGGAGAGCCTGATAACCGTTTTGGCCGGTAATTTCGGCTCTGACAACGGGGCCTCCTATGTCGAGATCAGCTTGGTCAAAAATCTTCTCGAAAGGAGATGACCTGGATCCTTTATGAACGAAGCGCCTCTATAAAGGCCTCGGCGGCAATGGACAGCGGCAGGTTTTTGGGCAGTACGATCCCGACCTTTCTCGACGGTAGTGCCGGTTGGGTCGGGATCTCTTGTAAGAGACCACAGGCAAGTTCTTCTGTGACGAAATTTCGGATTACCAGAGCCACTCCAAGCCCGATTTTAGCAAATTCTATTAAGAAATCCATGCTGCCGATCTCGATTTCCGGTTGCAGCACGATTTCATTTCCACTTAGATAGTCATCTATCAAGGATCGGGTGACATTGTCTTTTTCCAGCATCATCAATGGATATCGGGCCAGGTCCTGCAACTGAACCGGCCCTTGCAGATCGATTGTGTTGCGTCCGGTGACGAAAACATCGGTTATTGTCATCAAGTCGAAAAAGGTAAATCGGGATCGGTCCTTTGGGATGCTGATAATGCCGAAATCGATGAGTCCTTTTTCCAGTAACTGCAAAGTTTCCGGCGAGGTGCGGTTGACGATGGTGATTCGAATGCCAGGATAGTCCTGGTGGAATCTTTCCAGATATGGAAGAAAGTAGTAGCGGCACAAGGTGTTGCTGATTCCTACTCTGACCTGCCCGTGACCCCGGTCTCGAACTTTTTTCAGTATCCGTTCACCGTTTTGCAGATATTCCAGACCTTGTGCCACATAGTCGAAAAGTATTTTCCCCTCCGTTGACAGACGGACCCCTTTCGAGCTGCGGATAAAGAGGGTGCAACCGGTCAGATCCTCAAGTTTTTTTATGGACTTACTGATAGCGGGCTGGCTGACATACAGGCTTTTTCCGGCAGCGGATACCGTGCCGCACGCGGCCACGGTATAGAAGACTTTATAGAGTTCAATATCGATCAATATATAACCTCAAGTTATATTAAACATGAGAAAGATGTATTTCATTTATATCATAATTGGTGATATAGCCTCAAGAGAAATACGGGCCGGTCCGCATTTTCCAATTTGAAAGATTCATCAACTCAGGAGGATACCAATGAATGTCATAGAAAAGATCCTCGCCGCCCATAGCGGTGAGGACCAAGTGCATCCGGGCATGATTGTCGATGCCGCCCTTGATGCGGTTATGGCCAACGATGCCACCGCCTGCCTGGCCATCGATATCTTCAAGGAACATATTTTGGCAAAACAGGTTTTCGATCCGGGAAAAGTGATCCTGGTCATGGATCATTATACACCGAGCAGCTCCATTGCGGCAGCCGACTCGCATAGCAAGATGCGAGCTTTTGCAATAGAACAGAGACTGCTCCATGTTTATGATGGCATGGGAGTATGCCATCAATTGATGATGGAGCACCATGTCGTTCCCGGACAGCTGCTAATAGGTGCCGATTCCCACACATGCAGCTATGGAGCTTTGGGGGCGTTGGCGACGGGTATGGGCTCAACCGATGTGGCTGTCTCCTGGAGCCGGGGGCGGGTTTGGATGAAGGTCCCGGAGACTATCTGTATCATCGTGACCGGACAATGGCCCAAAGGCGTTTTTGCCAAGGACCTGATCTTGAAAATCATAAAAGATTTGACGGCCAGAGGCGCAACGTATAAGGCGATGAATTTTAAAGGAGAGGCAATCGAAGCGCTTTCCATTGCCGGGCGGATGACCATTGCCAATATGGTGATCGAGGCCGGTGCAAAATTTGCCTACATCAAGCCGGATAACAAGACGCGGGTCTATCTGGAAAAGATGGGTCGGCCGGAGTTCCAGGAGATTGAAGACGACGAGGATGCTGGTTATGAACTGATTCTTGAATATGATGTCGGCCGACTGGCACCACAGATCGCCTTTCCCCACAGTGTTGATAATGTGGATGTGGTTACCGCTTATGAGGGAACGGCAATAAATGAATGCTTTCTCGGAGCCTGCACCAACGGCCGATATGAGGATCTGGAAATTGCCGCGGCAATAGTGAAAGGTCGCAAAATTGCTCCCGGTGTTCGGTTTTTGGTTACCCCCGCCTCAAAAGATGTCTATTTGCAAGCTATGGAGTCCGGGGTGATCTCGATCTTTGTCGAAAGCGGGGCCATGATCGGTACGCCGGGCTGCAGTGCCTGTTTTGGTGGTACGGGCGGCATTCTGGGGAAAGGGGAGAGGCTTTTGACCTCCGCGAACAGGAATTTTCGTGCCCGGGTGGGAAGTTTCGAGAGTGAGATTTATCTGGCAAGTCCGGCAACAGTTGCCGCCTCTGCCGTAACGGGAACCATTACCGATCCGAGGAGGATTTTATGATACAAGGAAAAGCAATTACCTTCGGCAACAACATCGACACCGATCAAATTATCGGAGCCCATCATCTCACTCTTGCCTCTGTTGCTGCAATGGCGCCTTATACATTTGAAAATCACCGGCAGTTTGCGGACCACTTTACAAGCGGTGATATCATTGTGGGCGGGGAAAATTTCGGCTGCGGGTCCTCTCGCGAACAGGCTCCGGCGGTCTTGAAGGAAAGAGGAGTTGCAGCAGTTGTTGCCAAAGGCTTTGCCCGCATCTTTTTCAGAAATGCGATCAATCTTGGCTTGCCGGTGGTTATTTGCCAGGGTGCCGATCAAATAACAGATTTTGCCAACCTTTTGATATCGGGCAACTGCGTAACAGATACAACAACGAAAAAGCGATATCCGATCGAACCTTTACCACCCTTTATTCAAGATATTGTCACTGACGGCGGCATCATAGCTCATCTGCTGCGCGTGAAGAGCGAGAGCGCTGAAACCAGATTCAATTTCACGGTAAGGGGAAATAGATAAGAGGGGTCGGCAGGTTGCAACTCTGATGGGAATGGGATACGCTGTTGTTGAACGTGGTAAGAATTGCGGTTCATCCGGCTTCAGCGCACCCTGATAAAGGTGTAGGCAACAACCCGGAGGAGGGCATCACGTCCTGTGTCATAAACTGATATAGTTGAGCCGGATGAACCGCAATTGAGATGATTGCCAGCATCTGTAAGATCTGGAGAGAGGGTCCATGAAACGATCACAACGTGAGTTGAGCGAAGGAATACTGCTGACGGACCAGTATCAGCTGACCATGGCCCATCTGTATTTCAGGTATGGTCTGCACAACATGCCGGTCCAGTTTGAATATTTCTATCGCAACAACCCTTCCTACGGCCCTCATCAATCGGGTTTTACCATTTTGGCCGGTTCCGGCAGCCTGTGGGACTGGATGAGTGAGGCCGGTTTCGCCGAAAACGAACTTTCCTATTTGCGCCGGCAAAAGGGTCGAAACGGAACCCCTTTGTTTCAAGGCGATTTTATTGACTGGCTTTCCCGTGAAGGGAATTTCGAGCAGGTACATATTCGAGGGTTTCAGGAAGGACGGGTCGCCCATCCTACGGTTCCATTGCTGGCCGTTCAAGGGCCCTTTGCCATGGCACAGATATTGGAAACGCCTCTTCTCAACCATATGAACTATCAGACCTTGATTGCCACCCGGGCTGCCCGGATGCATCAGGCAGCCGAGGGGCGGCCTATTCTCGAGTTCGGTCTTCGACGAGCGCAAGGGTATGGTGCCAATCCAGGCGTTCGGGGTGCTTTGATCGGCGGTGCCGACGCCTCAAGCAACGTCGGCATCTCCCACGCCCTGGGCTTCGATCCCAAGGGAACACACGCCCATAGCATGGTTCAGGCCTTCATGGCAATGGGTGGAGGCGAGTTGGAAGCGTTTCGCGCTTATGCCGATATCTATCCTGATGACTGTCTGCTGCTGGTGGATACTGTCAACACGCTGGAGAGCGGAATTCCCAATGCCATCAGGACTTTTGAAGAGCTAAAAAAAAAGGGGCACCAGCCGGTGGGAATCCGGCTCGACTCCGGCGATCTGGCCTACCTCACCCTGAAGGCTGCCCAAGCCCTGGATGCGGCAGGATTCTCCAACACAAGCATCGTCTTGTCAAACCAGTTGGATGAGCTGGTTATCTGGCAGATTATTCATCAGATTCGTGAGGAGGGGCCGAAATACGGATTGGATCCGGGCTCTGTCGTTAAACGCCTGATTTTCGGGGTCGGCACCTCGCTTATCACAAGCAAAGGGCAGGCAGCTCTGGACGGGGTCTATAAGTTGACGGCAATACATCGACACGGACAGTGGCATCCGGCAATCAAGGTATCGGAAAACCCAAGCAAAACAGTCAATCCCGGAGCAAAAAATATCTGGCGGCTCTACGATAAAAGAGGGAAGGCTATTGTCGATGTCCTGGCAAAAGATAATGAACCGATGGATGAATTGCCGGTCTTGTATCTTCACCATCCCTTGGATTTCAGTGTTCAGCGAAAACTGAAAAGAGAAGATCTGAGCCGTATCGAACAGATGTGGGTCGATCTCCCGCAGAGTGGCCCCGAATCCCCGCTTGGTGATACCATCGAGGAGATACGCCGGCGTAAGGATATCGATTTGGAGTGCCTTTATGACGGTGTCAAACGCCTCGTCAACCCCCATCTCTATCATGTCTCTTTGACTAGAAACCTCTGGGATTTGAAGAGACAGCTTGTCTCCCGGGCACAGGGAGGCTGATACCTGTCCTTTCTTTATTTCTCAAGGGACGGATTTCTTTTGTATCGAGATAACAGTTCAAAGTTGCAAACATTTAGTGTTGCCGACACATGAGGGTCTTTCTCACTGCTTCCTTTCTTGTGATATGGTAAACTGCACTGGACATATAAAGTCCATTCAGAGGGAAAGGTGTTTGCATGCAAAAGGGATATGTACAGGTGTATACTGGTGACGGGAAAGGTAAAACAACAGCGGCGCTGGGGCTTGCCCTGCGCAGTGCAGGCCATAAACGGCG
This sequence comes from Desulfocapsaceae bacterium, assembly GCA_046704745.1. Taxonomy (GTDB): domain Bacteria; phylum Desulfobacterota; class Desulfobulbia; order Desulfobulbales; family Desulfocapsaceae; genus CAWGGS01. Next base: position 37,714 of record JBJKRL010000031.1, read on the forward strand.
GATTTTCATCGGTCAGTTTATGAAGGGTCAGCATTACGGGGAGTTGACGGCACTGGAGAAGATTGGTGAAATCGATATCGAGCAATTCGGCGATGCCGGCTGTATCCGGTGTGATGAGGTAACAGATGTCCATAGGCAGCATGCCGAAAGAGGTCTTGCCAGAATTGAGGAGGTCCTGGCCTTACGAGAATACGATATGGTTATTCTTGACGAGATTAATGTTGCCATATGGTTCGGTATCACCAGTCTTGAACGAGTCTTGGATGTCCTGGGAAAGAGACCGGATAATGTCGAAATGATCCTTACTGGCCGGAGGGCGCCGGAAAAAATTTTAATGGCGGCCGATCTGATAACGGAGATGAATGAGGTCAAGCACTATTACAAAAACGGAGTCATGGCCAGAGAGGGGATAGAGTTTTGATGTTGCAGGCTGAAAATCGTGTTTCGGGAGTTAAGGTCTATAAGAGCCATCCGCAGAAGGCTGCATCGGATGGATTTGATAATCGGTGTCGAAAATGACGGCAACACCTTTTTCCTCTGCGCGAATGACTATACCCGACGCCTTGACCTGGACATGCTTGCCCCTGCAGGCGCGCAGGCTTTCAACGGACAGGATGAAACGAAGCTTTTCCAGGTCTTCGAAGGCCAAAAGAAATTCCAGTTGAACCAAGGAGGTCATAGGAAATTGCTTATCGGTCACGATAAAGGCTCCTCCGGCGCTGATATTTGCAGCAGTCGTCTCTTCGGAAAACAGTACGGCGCCGTTTCTGTCGGTTGCAGAAATTTTCACTTGGAGATCAAGGGAAAACCGCTCATGATGCCTTTGTTCTTTCCTTTCCATGAGATTACAGACGTGTCGTAAATATTTTAAGGCGGTTACGAACAGAAAGTATGTGAAATAGATAGTTGAAAACGTGATTGTTGTCAAATTTTATGTTGAGCGATACGACTTCCTGACCATATCAGGTTGGTTTGTAAAGAACCCTGTTTCATCATGCCATGAGAAGATTTTTTTTCAGACCGGAAGAAAGGATAGGCGATCAAGTTGTGCTATCGGCAGCGGAATCCCATCACATCGGGCGGGTATTGCGACTGCGGGTAGGGTCCAAGGTAGAGCTTTTTGACGGATCCGGCAGCATACACCAGGCAGAATTAATGGAGATCGGAGCAAAAGTTCGGGCTCGGATTGTCGCAAGTAGGGCGATTGCCAAAGATGAGGTCGCCATCTGGGTTGGTCAAGGGTTACTCAAGCCTAAAAACATGGATATGGTGGTGCAGAAATACACCGAACTGGGTGTCTGCGGTCTCATCCCTTTGTTGAGCAGCCGGTGCCAGGGAAGGCCTGATCTGACAAGTGAAGGAAAAAGACATGCGAGGTGGTTGAAAATAATTGACGAGGCCTGCAAGCAGTGCGGGAGAACAAGGCCCATGGAGCTTTTGGCAGCCATGGATTTTCAACGGCTTACCACCTACTTCAATTCAGAAACAAAAGGCTTGAAAATACTTTTCTGGGAAGAAGAAAAGGAGGTGGGCTTGCATGATCTTTTCCCGCTCCAGAATGTTGAAGACGTCTGCGTTCTTATAGGACCTGAGGGTGGTTTCACTCCGGAAGAAGTTGAGATTGCCAGAACTGCCGGTTGGCTCACGATCAGTCTGGGTAGACGGATTCTTCGGGCGGAGACGGCGGCAATCGCCTCGGTTGCCATTCTGCAATATCTTTGCGGATCCATTTAAAACCAGTATAGCCGGACCAGGATGTGCTTTTGAAGAAGACTATCCCCCCTTGTCGGTACACCATGTAGTCTGACAACTCTCCAGGCCAGGAGGGTGGACAGGGAGTAGCCTTTTTCCGGAGCTTGCAGATGAGTAAAAATGGCAATTGTCTGCAGGAAAACCTTCTGCTTTTTGATTGCCCTCCTGTTCGATCGATTTTTCTTTTCTTTAACGGGATGATAGCGTAAAAAAGGTAAATATCCCTACGGTAATATTCCAACTCTCAAATATCCCTTGAAGGAGGAAGCCATGGCAATACAACATATTGTTCCCACACCTTCGGCTTATGATTACCAACTTTTGATTAAACATCTCCTGAAAACGCCCCTCATCTACTCCCCCAATCAGGAAATTGTCTACCGAGACAGATGGCGCTATACCTATGCGGAATTCGGCAGGAGGGTGGCGCGCCTGGCAGGGGCCCTGGCCGACCTGGGTGTCAGAAAGGGGGATACCGTGGCAATCATGGATTGGGATAGCCACCGCTACCTGGAGTGTTTTTTTGCCGTACCGATGATGGGCGCCGTGCTGCACACCGTCAATGTAAGGTTATCTGCCGACCAACTCGCCTATACCATCAACCATGCCGAGGACGATGTCATTCTGGTCAATGCCGAGTTCCTGCCACTTTTGGCAGGCGTCAACGACCAGTTGACCACAATCAAGAAGATTGTTTTGATTTCGGATGGGCAGACGTTGCCGCAGACCGATCTGGCTGTCGATAAAGAATATGAGGCCATGCTTGCCGGTGCAGGCGATACGTACGATTTTCCCGACTTCAGCGAAAAGACCAGGGCAACCACCTTCTATACAACAGGAACTACAGGTCTACCCAAAGGAGTATATTTCAGCCATCGTCAACTGGTTCTTCATACCTACGGTATAATCTCGGCCCTTTCAGCAATTAAATCTCAGGCAAATATCACCTCGGCAGATGTCTATATGCCTATAACTCCGATGTTCCATGTTCATGCCTGGGGAGTGCCGTATATGATGACCATGCTTGGTGCCAAACAGGTCTATCCGGGACGCTACGAGCCTGAAATGTTGCTAAAACTCATAGCAGATGAAAAGGTCTCCTTTTCCCACTGCGTTCCAACCATTATGAATATGCTATTAGCCAACCCTGCTGCCGGGAAGGTCGATCTGAACGGCTGGAAGGTTATTATCGGCGGTTCGGCAATGTCTGCCGGTCTGTGTAAAGCGGCCTTAGAACGAGGAATCAACCTGTATACAGGATACGGTATGTCGGAGACCTGCCCCATTTTGACCCTTGCCGGACTGAAGCCGCACATGCTGGAATGGGACACCGATGCCCAGATAAAAATACGTTGCCGTACCGGTCTGCCGATACCCAATGTCCAGCTTGAGGTCGTCGACCAAGAGGGAAAGGCGCTGCCCCATGACGGCAAAAGTACAGGTGAGATCGTAACCAGGACGCCATGGTTGACGCAAGGGTATCTGAAAGATCAGGACAAGAGCGAGGAGCTTTGGGAAAACCGATGGCTGCATACCGGTGATATCGGCTTCATCGACAAGGAAGGGTATCTCCAGGTTACAGACAGGCTTAAGGATGTGATCAAAACCGGCGGCGAATGGGTCTCTTCTCTTGCTCTTGAAGATATTATTAGCCGCCATCCGGCGGTGAACGAGGCCGCAGTAATAGGTATAGCCGATGACAAGTGGGGAGAGCGGCCGCTGGCTCTGGTGGTGGTGCGTGCAGGGTATAAAAATTCTGTCACCGAAGCGGAACTTCGACAGTTCTTCCTCGATCAAGCAGACAAGGGCGTTATTCCGAAATACGGGGTACCCGACAGGGTTATCATCACCGATTCCATCGCCAAGACCAGCGTCGGTAAACTCAACAAGAAGGAGCTGAGAAAACAGTATAAACAGAACCTCTTGTAAGCTGATAAATTTGTTCAAAATCAAGGTATGCGAAAAATTTTACCACAGGCAATCGGTAATGTCGGAGTCGAAATTCACGCCCTACTGCTTACCCCCAAGGATAAAATTTTGAGCAGAACGCAGAGGACGGGTTCAAGGGCCAATGTCATGCTCTTCTATGGGTGAGGACAAATTGAAACAGTGTTTATGAGAAATGCGAGTTAAGGAGTTTTGAGCAGAAAAACATGCTAATTATCTTAACGGAAGGGACGAAGGTAATACAAAAGAAAAAAGTTGCATCGATGGGGCTGATGGACTAGGTTGTGGCCCACTTTATACTGCCTATCCGTAGGCACCCGATTTGGGAACACAAAGGACTTTTCAGGCGGCGATGAGTTGATTTCCTCCAGGGCGTTTTCTCTCTATGAATGAATAAGTAGCAAATATGGAAACCTTCAGCACAGGCTGACTATGAATATTTTAATGATTGATTATGAATATCCGCCGGTTGGAGGTGGGGGGGGCGTTGTTCACAAACAGCTTGCTGAGGTGTTGATAAAAAACCATTCCATAACGGTTATTACATCGGGTTTTCGAGAGTTGAAAAAGCAGGAAACGGTAAACGGAGTTGAGATAATCCGTGTGCCGGTGCTCTTTCGTAAAAATATGAATGCGGCTTCCATCGTCTCCATGCTTTCCTTTTACCCTTCCTGTCTTAATATCGGCAACACCTTGCTTAAAGAAAGAAAATTTGATCTGGTCCACTCCATGTTCGCCATCCCTTCCGCACCTGCCGGACTTCACCTGGCTAAAAAGTTCCGGCTTCCCCATTTTCTTTCGTTGCTGGGAGGGGACGTCTATGATCCCAGCAAGAAACTGTCTCCCCATAATACCCCTTTGTTGAAGCAGACAGTCAGGAAAATGATCCATGATTCCGACAGAGTTATTGCCTGTTCGATGGATTTGAAAAGAAGGGCCCTTGAATATTACGGAAATGGAGAGAATATTGATCTCATCAATCACGGTATCGAAGAACCTCAATTTGAGAAAAGAAATCGAAGTGACTTTCAATTTGCCGAACAGGATATTCTCTTGGTCTCGGTGGGGAGATTGGTTGCCCGCAAAGGACTTTCTCAACTTTTAAAGATCATATACGAAATAAAGAACCCCAGGGTAAAATTGCTGATTATCGGTGACGGACCTGAAAAAACAAGCCTTGAGAGACAGGCCGACGACTTAAAAATAAGGGACAAGGTTCTGTTTCTCGGCCGCATAGATGATACAAAAAAATTCCAAATTCTCTCACTGAGTGATCTCTATGTTTCCACAAGTGATCATGAAGGCTTTGGGCTTGTCTTTCTTGAAGCTATGGCCACCGGCCTGCCGGTGTTATGTTATGACAAGGGTGGGCAGACGGATTTCCTTGAGGACGGTAAAACCGGCTTTCTTGTGCCCTTTGGTGACAGAAGCCGATTTGTCGATAATCTTGTCCAACTCTGCAAAAATGCAGATATAAGAAAAGATATGAGCCTCTATAACAGCCGGCATGTCACAGAATTCTACATTGATCGTTGCGCGGAAAAATATGACCGCCTCTATCAGGAATACAGATCGAACGAGGACAAGAAGTGATTCAGTTGCAGGAAAAGTACAAAGCTTTGAAAAATAGCCGGTCCTTTCTGGTTGTAAAGCTATTAATCAGTGTTGCTATTATTACGTTTATCATCTCCGAGTGTAACTGGAAGTTAACCTTGGACACCCTAAGAGGCATTGAACTCCCGTATCTGATCCTTGTTTTCATTTATATGGTCGGCGGTGTCGTCATCAGCGCCTTCAAATGGCAGGTATTATTGTCGGTTCATGAGGCCAGCGTTCCTTTGTCCACTTTGAATCGTTATTATTTCATTGCAGTCTTTCTCAATAATTTCTTGCCGAGTTCCATTGGTGGCGACGGTTTTCGCATCTATAAAACCGCTGGCAAGGTCGGTACCAAGGGGCATGCGGTGTTGGCGGTTCTTGTGGAGAGGCTTTCAGGGTTATGGGCATTGCTTTTCCTCGGATTTATCGGAGGGCTGTTTATCGAGGAGTCCGAATTGAGAGGTATTCCCTATTCCCAGCAATTTTTCTGGGCGATCGGTGGCCTCCTGCTGCTCTCAGGACTTTTCATGGTCTTTGCCTATTTCATAAGCAACCGTTATAAAGGCGTTTCAGCTCTTCCCGCCTGGCTGACTACCCTGCTAGGCTGGATTCATGACTATCGACGCCATCCCAGAAAAACGTTTGATGCTCTTGTAATATCGTTTGTTTTCCAAGCATATACTTTGTCGTGGATGCTGTTGTTGGCCCGGGCTGTTGAATCCGACATCTCCATTTTTAAGTTGGCGGTTGCTTTGATGATCAGTAATTTGGCCGCCATGCTCCCTATCTCCCTGAACGGACTGGGACTGATGGACGGCTCTTTCATCTACGTTGCCGATTTGATGGGAATGGAGTATGAACACGGGGTAATGGTAATGCTTATCATGAGAGTCTTTTTGATCTTTTTGAGTTTGATCGGCTGCTATTTTTATTTACGGATAAGATCTCAGAAGACAAGCAGGTAAGATAAAAAATTTATTGTAGGAAAAGGTTGAAGTTTTGAGAAGAGATCTTTCACTATTTACGAATAAAACGTTTGACGTTGTGATAATCGGTGCCGGTATTTTCGGCTCCTGCGCGGCCTGGGACGCCGCCTCGCGCGGTTTGTCGGTTGCGGTTGTGGAAAAGAAGGATTTCTCGCATGCCACCTCGGCCAATCATCTGAAGATGATTCATGGGGGCATACGGTACCTGCAGCACGGCGATCTTTACCGAGTCAGGGAGTCGAGCCGCGAACGTTCGGCCCTGTTGAGAATAGCTCCCCACCTTACGAAACCGCTTCCCATCGTCATGCCTACCTACGGTCATGGAAAAAAAGGAAAGGAAATACTGAAGACAGGTATGCTCGTGTATGACATGTTGACCTGTGACCGGAACAGGGGGCTGCATGACGGGCATAGAATTCCGGGTGGGCGTTTGATCGGCAGAGAGGAGATACTGAGTCTCTTTCCGGATCTTTCTCCCGATGGGCTTACCGGAGGTGCGATATTCTGTGACGGTCAGATCGGCAACACCCCTCGTCTCTCCCTTTGTTTTCTTCGTTCCGCCGTAGAGGCCGGAGCTGTAGTGGCCAATTATCTGGAAACGGAAAAATTTCTTTGGGAAGACAAAAGGGTGGTAGGCGTTGTTGCCAGAGATGAAGCAAGTGGCGAGGAGTTGGATATCAAGGGAAGGGTGGTAGTCAACGCCGCCGGTCCATGGGCCGCCCACCTCATGGACGATCTTTACGACCTGCGAAAGGATGTGCAGCCGGTCTTTTCCAGAGACCTCTCTTTCATGGTCAAAAAGCGGTTTGCTCATGATTACGGATTGGCGGTGCCGACCTATGTCAAAGATGCTGATGCCGTCTTTGATAGGGGCGGACGCCATCTCTTCTTCGCCCCCTGGCGTAATTACACCCTGGTTGGGGTATGGCATAAGATCGTAAAATCCCCTCCGGAAAACATTACGGTTGAGCCGGATGAACTGCAGGCCTTTGCCGAAGAGGTGAACCGTTGCTATCCTGCCATGGCAATTGATCTCGAAGGGATAGTTCGCGTCAACACCGGACTCACGCTCTACGGCGAAGAGGCTAAACAAGGTGCCGTATCCATGAGTTTCGGCAAGAGATCGCTGATGATTGATCATGAAAAAGACCATAAAGTCGGAGGACTGATAACGCTGATCGGAGTTCGGGCGACGACCGCCCGAGGCATGGCGGAGAAGGCCATCGATCTGGTTGCCCGAAAAATCCCGGGAAATCACAAAGTCTGTTCTACAGAAACAACACCGTTGTTCGGTGGTGACATGGACAGCCTGAAAGATGTTGTCGAAGAAGCACAGAAAATCCGGCCCGCCAGAATGGAACCCGATTCCCTGACGGCGCTTGTGGGAAATCACGGGACGCGGTACAAGGAGGTATTGCAGATCATTTTGGAAGGGCCGGATCTTTTGCCGGTTTTCAAAGGATCACATGTGCTTAAGGCGGAAGTGGTGTATGCCATTCGTCATGAAATGGCTCTACACCTAAGCGACGTCGTCTTTCGAAGAACCGACCTGGCATCCGGAGCACTTCCTGAAAAAAATGTATTAAGAGAGTGTGGCCTTCTCATGGGAGCGGAGTTGGGATGGAGCGGGGAAAAGGTTGATCGGGAGATTTCTGAGGTTGAACATGCTCTGCCGCAATTCTCTTAATACGAGCAGAAAACGATGCAAACACAACAGCATATACTGATTACGGGAGGAACAGGTTTCATCGGTTCCCGTCTTGCCCTGAAATGCAAAGAGTTGGGCCACCAGGTAACCGTATACGGCCGGACGAATACCCAAGCGGAAGAGAGGAACAGACGTGAGATTGAAGAGCACGGGATTACCGTATTCGACGGTTCCGTCACGGATAAATCGTCCATTGAAAATGCGGTCCAGGGAGTGGATGTGGTGTATCACCTGGCGGCGGCTCAACATGAAGCCAATATTTCCGACCAGGTCTTTCACGATGTCAACGTGACCGGTACGGAAAATGTGCTGCAGGCCTGTACAGAAGCAGGAGTGAAGCGCTATGTCCACGGTTCCACCATAGGCGTTTACGGCAATATGGAAGGTGTAATCGATGAGCAGACACTCTGCAATCCAGATAATATCTACGGTCGGACAAAGCTGGAGGGAGAGAAAAAGGTACTGGCGTATAAAGAGCAGCTCATGGTGGTGATAATCCGCATACCTGAGACCTACGGCCCGGGAGACCGCCGATTATTGAAGCTCTTCAAAGCAGTCAATAAGAAGATGTTTTTTATGATCGGCCCGGGAAACAATCTCCATCATCTCCTGTATGTAGACGATCTAATAGAAGGATTTCTTCTGGCTGCGGCAAAGGAGCTGGAATCGGGAACCCTTCTCGTTCTGGCTGGCTTAGAGCCGGTGACGACCAATGCCATGGTTACATGTATCGCCGATGCATTGCGTGTTTCTCTTCCTAAATTTCGAGCGCCGCTCTTTTTGTTTATGTGGACGGCGGTTGTTATGGAAACGGTTTTGCGGCCTTTGGGGATTCAGCCGCCGCTGCATCGAAGGAGAATGGATTTTTTCAAGAAAAGCTTTTCCTTTTCAACCGCCAAAGCAAGATCCGTGCTGGATTTCGAGCCGAAATATACCTTTGCCCATGGAGTGGTGGAAACTGCAAAATGGTATCAAACCCAGGGGGATCTCAATGCCTCAAGCAGCCAACGTGAAAATGGTCAAGAGATGCACGTAAAGAAATTCGATCAGTCCCTGACAACCGCCAAAATGGAGCCTTTTGACAGTTTCTGGGAGGCGCCGTCGGATGTGGAGCGCGGATACACCTCGTTTGCCCAATTCTATCGGGTAAATTATCTCAAGCGTCTCCCGCAGGATAGAAAGACCAAGATCTTGGTCATCAGTTGCGGGCCGGGGTATTTCGTCAATCTTCTCAAAGAGGAAGGGTATACGGATGTTGTCGGAATCGATTCCGATCCCGATAAGGTGCGGTTTGCCGAGAAGCGCGGACTTAACTGCCGTGTTGCCCAGGCCTTTGAGTTATTAAAGCAGACCCGGGAAGAATATGGCCTGATCATTGCCGAACAGGAGGTGAATCACCTGACAAAGGATGAAATACTCACCTTTCTCGAACTTTGTCGGGGGACGCTTCTGGAGCATGGGGTGCTGGTGATGCATTCTCTTAACGGGGCCAATCCGATAACCGGTTCCGAGGCCTTGGCCCAAAACTTCGATCATTACAACACATTTACCGAATACAGTGTCAAACAGATGCTTTACTCGACCGGTTTTAAAGAAGCTACGGTCTTTCCTCTGCAGCTTTATGTGTTTTATAAAAATCCGTTAAACTATATCGGGCTGGCTTTGGACTGGCTTCTTAGCTGGATGTTTCGCATTGCTTTTCTCTTTTATGGGAAAAAGAACCGATTATTCTCTAAAAAGATAGCCGCCATCTGCAAAAAATAGGGACGATGTCGTGAAAGAAATCGGTAAGGCGAAATTGATACGGGAAAAACTCTCCCAAGGAAAATCGTCGCCGCTTCGGCTCTATAAATCCCTGACTGTCGGAGACAGAGGATGGGGCTACTTCCTCGCCTATGAATTTTTGACCTGCTTGTTGGGGCCTCTGCCTGGCGCCCTGGGCCTTTTTTTACGCCAAAAACTGTATCGTCCTCTTTTTAAAAGCGTTGGCAAGGGATTGATTGTCGGTCGCAATGTCGTGATCCGCAATCCTCAGAATATGTCCTTTGGCAACCATGTGACCATTGATGACAACTGTCTTATTGATGCCCGTGGAAGCGGTTTAGGCGGGCTGGTCATAGGCGATGACGTCATCATCAACAGGAATTCGACGGTTTTAGCCAAAACAGGACCTGTCCATCTCGGTAACCGAACCAGTGTCGGGAGTGGTTCGGTGTTGGTTTCCATTGATGGTCTTACGACTGGAGAAGCCGTCCTTTTCGCCGGGGAGTGCTGCCTGAGCGGCGGAATATATCGCTTTGATGATCCTGATACACCGGTTATGGACCAGGAAACCTATTCCAAGGGCCCCATAAATATTGGACCCGGGGCCTGGCTCGGAACCAGAGCTCTTATTCTTGACGGGATACAGATCGGTGCCGGAGCCGTTGTCGGTGCCGGTGCGGTGGTGACAAAGGATGTGCCGGCGAGGAGTGTGGCAGCAGGAGTTCCGGCAAGGGTGGTAAAAGAAATGGGGCTGCCTGGATCAAAGCAGGCGCCCCAACCTCTTTCCCGGCAATGATCATGGCAAAAACCAGATTGTCATTTCCAAAGGTTCTTTTTTTTGCAATCATCCTTGTCATCGTCTTTTTCTCGGCCAGAAAATTTCTTGAGAGATTCGATACAAGATCTTATGGATTTCCCGGAACTAAAGCGGAATGGAAGTTGCCTAAGGCCGCTTTGCTGTGGACGAGAAAAAACATGATCATGTTCTCGATGCTCACCCCCTGGCATCCGGTGCAGGTCACTGAAGGAGAAAGCCCGCGGTGGTCGCCTGACGGTTCACGGATCGTTTTTATCAGAGGTTATGATGTCTGGATGATGGATCGGGATTTCAATAAGAGGAGACTGCTCTTCAAGGATGTGGTGACGGATGGGGGGGCCTTCTGGACCAGCGACGGCGAGGCATTGACGGCCATTAACGGGAAAAACCCGCACCAGGTCCTTATGTATACTCTTCGGTCCCAAAAAATATCGGTGCTTCATGATGAGAGCAAACCGCCGTTTCATAATTATCGTCTGTTGGAAAGCGCCGAACTTCGCCTGGGAAACCGGTACCTCCTGACCTTTACAGGAGACGACGGCCATCATTCCGTTATCGTCGATCTAAAGGAGAAGAAATATATCATGAATGATGGGATGAAAGCAGGTGACTGCAATCCTGTCTGGGCGCCGAATGGAAAATTTCTTGTCACAACCCGGCGAGAGTGGGTCCGCCCTGTTTATATGGCAACCTTTGCAGAAGTCCGAGGGCAGGGAACGGTTGGTGAATCAAGGTATCTCATCGGCGCGGGGCAGAGTCATTGGCCATCAATCTCAAACGATTCCAACTATATCGTCTATTCCGATCACACCAATATATTCATCTGGCATATAGGTACTCCGGTGGATGGTAGACGGCACGGTGTCCAGTTAACGAAGAGCCCTGAGAGTGATATCTCACCCAATATCCATGTCTTTCAGGAGCAGCATTGATGGATATGCCTCGGATCGGTCCGCGAACAAAAAGTACAATCACCCACACAGCCTTTTTTATTTTTTCTCTCTACCTCATCATAGCCAATGTCAACCTGTTCCAACCCCCGGTCGTCGATTTCGATGTGAAGACCGCCCAACCCGGGATGTTCCAGGTATTCTGGGCAGGTTCATTAAAATCCTATCGAGAAGAGGAGTCGGTTTTTCAGCGCGACATAACCCCGTTTGCCCCCCATCATTTTTCTATCGGAATCACAGATCCGAAGGGGCTGGTTTTCGGCCCGAATGTTCGTTATCTGCGCATCGACCCTCTGGACCGACCCGGGGAAATAGTGATAAAAGATCTACGGCTAAGACAAGGAAGTCTGTTTTCCATCACCATCGATCACGCTGATTTTAAACGAATCAAGAGAGTAGACGGGATTACGTCCCTTCAAATTCAGCCGGATGGCCTGCATGTCGTAACAGATACAAATGATCCGAAACTTGAGATCAAGGTTGCCGTCAAGCCCCATTACGCAATCATTGTGCCCTTTGTCCTTGGATGCCTGCTCATCTTGTATTCCCTTAAGTACTTGGCAGTCCGATTCCTGAACCTGCAGTACATTGACTGGTGCTTCTTTTTTGTCCTGGCATTGATTGCGACCATGACGGTTGTCAGTGGGCCTGATATGCATCCGGATGAAGGCGTTCACACCAGTGCCGCCGAATACTACAGTCAGTATAACCATTGGCTGCCTCCTGCAGCCGATGCGCCGGAGATTAGGCCAACCTACAGTCTCCATGGTGTTTCCCGCCTCAACTCAGAGGAGATCGTCTATCTGTTTGCCGGGAAATTCTTGGAATTTTTTTCCTTTTTACCAGTAGACGGTTATCTGATTTTACGATTCTTTAATATCTCTCTTTTTGTTACATTGGCAATCTTTTGTCTAAAAAAGCCGGACATGAGGCTCCTTTCCCTACCGGTATTCATATCACCACAAATTTGGTATGTTTTCAGTTATTTCAATTCCGATGCCTTTGCCTTGTTCATTCTTTTTGTCATAACGTACCAGGTGATGAATTACGATTCCTGGTTAAATCGCTATCTCAGATGTGAAAAAAAAGTTACAGCACTTCTTTTGCCATGTCTTGGCCTCGGGTCTTTATTCTCATTTCTTTTCCTTATTAAGAAAAATTTTTATTTCTTCCCTGTTTTTCTTTTTTTCTATTTTGCTCTCCAGTTTTATAACAAAAGCTACTTAAGACCAAAATCTGCCATTACAAGGCTTGGAGCCATTCTTGCTGTTATGGCCGTTCTTTTTTCCGTACATTTAACCGTAAACGCTGCAGTAAATGACTGGCACCGGACTCAAAAGATAGTCAAGATGCAGAATGAAACGGCGGAAGCAGAGTACAACCCGCAGGAAAATCCAACAGAGAGCAATCAATATCTCAATTTAAAAGGTAAAGGTTTTCCGCTTTCCTATGTTTGGAATACCTTGCAATGGGGGCGTATCACCTTTATGAGTACCTTTGGGGTCTTTGGGAATATGTCCATTTATAACTCCTTGGAATTTTATGACTCGATATCCCTCTTTCTTTATATTGTCTTGCTCTGCATTCTGTATGACCTGCTACGGAACCGGATTTTCGACGGTAATTTTCTGCTTTTCGCAGCTGTGATTGGATGTTCCGCTGCTTTGATAGCCACCTCCTTTGTTCATTCTTGGAATTCGGATTATCAGGCACAGGGGCGATATTTGTTGCCGATTGTCCCCATGATCGGCATCTTTCTCTATTCGGCTGGGCAGCGGCTTCATATCGGCCGGATAAATTTTTTTACCTTCATCCTCTTTCTTTTTTCTTCATCCTCTTTTCTCTTTTTGGGGCTTACGAAGATTTAAAACGTACTTGAATTAGATTCAAGAATTCTAAACATGTTGGTTTTATTACCTGCTATTTCGATGGATTTTTGAGTCGTTTGGAGCAATAATGTCGAGTTTCTATAAAAAAACGGTTATATACTCCGATGACGTTTTTCCGACCGGGTAAACCTTTGTAGCAGGTGCATCGTTCCATGGAAATGAACATTTTTGTGCCGCAGTGGAACCTCATGACGGGATGCAATAAAACAGGGGAAGGCAATATAAGAAAGTGAATTTCATCATGATACCTAAATATGTTACGATAAATCAAAGAGTTGGAGTCGTATGAAAGCGGTGTGGTCTCAGAAGAAATTTCCTCCGCTCACCCGAAAAGATTCAGTCCTCCTCCGGGCTCGAAAGATAAAATGCGCCCTCACATCTTTTTGTTATCGGATCTATCCACCCTACAGGACGATCAAAAAATCCGGGTTGTTCCACCATGACTACTATTTTTCCCATAACCCCGATCTGCTGACAAAACCATTCGATCTGATTATTCACTATCTCAAGTACGGCTGTCGGGAGGGACGAAGCCCCAACCCCCTCTTCGATGATGCCTGGTATTGTCAGATTTATCCCAACGTGGCGGCATCAGGGATCAATCCTTTGTATCACTTTATCAGCAAGGGATGGAAAGAGGGCAAGAACCCTTGCGCCATGTTTGAATCGAGCTACTACCTGGCCTGCCATCCCGAGGTCAGACAGGCAGGGGTTAATCCGCTTGCCCATTTCTTTAATCAGGGTGCCCGCAAGGGATATAAACCCAACCCTCTCTTTGATTCGGGCTTTTATTTAAATGAATATCAAGATGTTAAAGACAGCGGAGAGAATCCTCTCGTCCATTATATGCGAGCCGGCATCTGGGAAGGACGGCAGATACGCGAGCACAAAGACGTCATTTCCCGTCAGCCGAAGATTAGCATTATCACTCCCGTATATAATGTACCTGCCCTCTACCTGAGAGCATGTATCGAGTCGGTTGTGAATCAAACCTATGGGAATTGGGAATTGTGTCTTGTTGACGATGCCAGCACCACACCTCATATCCGTGAGGTTTTAGAAGAATATGAGAGACACGATAACCGGATCAAAATCAGATGCCTTGAAAAAAACCTTGGGATATCAGGGGCTACGAATATAGCGGCTTCCATGGCAACCGGTGAATATCTCGGACTTCTCGATAACGACGATGAATTAACCCGTGATGCGTTGCATGAGGTTGCGCGGGCAATTCATCGTTTCCAAGCGGACCTGTTGTACTCCGATGAGTGTATCGTGAACAGCAATGGCGAATATCTGCATGCCCATCATAAACCCGATTTTTCTCCAGATCTGTTGTTAAGCCACAATTACATCACCCATTTTCTGGTTTTTAAAAAGACCCTTTTTGACCAGGTCGGTGGGGTCAGTTCCGTATTCGATGGAGCACAGGATTATGAATTGTTGCTCAAGATGACGGAAAAGGCTAAACAGATTTTCCACATCCCTAAAATATGTTATCGCTGGCGAACCCTGGAAACCTCCACCAGCAGTAATCCAGGCGCCAAATCTTATGCCGATACTGCCGGGAAAAATGCCTTGGAGCAGGCTTTGAGGAGAAAGGGAGTTCAGGCAGATGTGGTGCCGGGAAATCTTCCTTTTTATTATCGGGTACATCGGAAGCTTATCGCAAATCCGCTTATCTCGATCATTATTCCTTTTCGCGATCAGCCGGAGTATCTTGACAAATGCATAACGGCAATCCTTGAGCGTTCAACGTACGGGCAGTTTGAGATACTCGGTATCAGTAATAATAGTGAACAACCACAGACCTTTGACCGGATGGAGGCCTTGTCGGCAAAAGACAGACGCGTCAGATTTATTGAATACAACAGGCCATTCAATTTTTCGGCGATCAATAACTTTGGTGCCAGCCAAAGCCGTGGCGAACATCTGGTTCTGATGAATAACGATATTGAGGTATTGAGCTGCGGCTGGATGGAGGCGTTACTTGAACATTCCCAACGCCCGGAGGTTGCTGCAGTCGGAGCAAAATTGTACTACCCCGATCTGACTATCCAGCATGCGGGAGTAATTATCGGCATCGGCGGATTTGCAGGACATGGTCACAGGCATTTTCCCAAGGAGTCTCCGGGATATTTCAACCGCCTGTTCTGTACACAGAACGTCAGTGCCGTGACGGCGGCACTTCTGATGGTGAAGCGTACCTGTTGTGAGGAAGTGGGAGGCCTGGATGAGGAACATCTGGGCGTGGCCTTGAACGATGTCGATTTCTGTTTGAAGCTGCGCGAAAAAGGCTACTTGAATATCTATACGCCCTATGCCGAAGCCATTCACCATGAATCAGCCTCTAGAGGATATGAAGATACACCGGAGAAAAAGTCGAGGTTTCGACGGGAGGTGGATTTTTTTAAAGAGAAATGGAAAGATGTCCTTGCGGCAGGAGACCCCTACTATAATCGTAATCTGAGCCTGGGCAGGGAAGATTTTGAAAGAAAATCCTTTTCTTGGTATGAGTCCCAGGAAGAACGAAAACGCATCCTGCAGGAGCAGTCGCAGTCAATCGTCGGTGAGGAATTGTAAGGTGCACCACACGTCATCACAGGAAAAACAAAAAGCGCTGCAGGAGAAAATTCGTACGCAGCAGATGCTGCTCGATCAGCAACAGCGCAAGATTGAGCGGCTGGAGGAGGAATTACAGAAAGTCCTTGATTCAAAGGCGTGGCGCTATACCGATTATCTCAGGCAATTTCTGCACGGCCACCTTTTATTAAACGCTTTCCCCTCTCTTCAGCTTTTTATCCTCCCGACAATACGACGCTGGTGCCGCAACAAATTCTTTCTGCCGTTGGCTCGGATTGGTTTGCTCAAAGGTGAGTATGAACGCTGGATTGAACTTGAGCAGCAGCTACGAGAGAAAAAGAGGGAGGATAGCGTTGACCTGAGCGGGTTGAATACTCTCCCCTTCATCAGCATTATCATGCCTGTCTATAACGTCAAACCCGAATGGCTCATGCAGGCTATCGAATCCGTACAGGCACAGTCCTATCAGAAATGGCAGCTCTGCATAGCCGATGATTGCTCAACCGACCCGCGCTTACAGGACATCCTCAAACAGGCTAGTGCAGGCGATGAGCGTATTCAGGTTCGGTTACTTGAAAAAAACAGCGGCATAGCAGGCGCTTCCAATGCCGCTTTGTCGATGGCTGTGGGAGATTTTGTCGGACTGCTGGATAATGACGATACGTTGGCACCCGATGCCCTTTCCTGGGTTGTTGAAACACTGCAATCCGAGCCGGACGCCGATTGCCTGTACAGTGACGAGGATAAAATCACCGAACAGGGAAAACGCTATGATCCGTTTTTTAAGCCGGATTGGTCGCCTGATACATTAAGAAGCTATAATTATTTCTGTCATTTCACTGTGATGAAAAGATCTCTGGTCGGACGAGTCGGCGGGTTTCGCCAGGGATTTAATGGATCGCAGGATTATGACCTTTTCTTGCGGGTGACGGAGGCGGCAACAAAAGTAGTTCATATTCCACATATCCTTTATCATTGGCGGGCCATAGCGGGTTCTGTCGGGAAAAGGCCTGAGGCCAAGATGTACGCCTATGAAAGTGCCCAAAAAGCCTTGCGGGAACACCTTAAGCGATTGAATCTTGAGGCGACGGTGGAAAACGGACTCTTCCTCGGTTCGTACCGGCACCGTTATCGGCTTGTAAACACCCCGCAGGTGGCTATCATTATTCCCACCAAGGACAAAGTCCAGGTCCTTAAACGCTGTATCGACTCGATCTGTGAACGGACCTCCTATCCTCATTATCGAGTCGTCGTTGTCGACAACGCAAGCGTTGAGAGTGAGACAAAAGCCTATTATTCTTCGCTGGCATCCCGGGAAAAGATCACGCTCCTCACCTATGACCGGCCTTTTAATTTTTCCGCGATCAACAATTTCGCCGTAAAAAATATCGAGAACGAGTACCTTCTTTTCTTAAACAATGATACCGAGGTTATCTCTCCGGACTGGCTGGAAGAAATGCTCGGATTCCTCCAGCGTCCCGATGTCGGCGCCGTGGGGAATCTACTCTATTATCCCAACAATACCGTTCAGCATGGAGGAGTTATATTGGGAATAGGTGGCATTGCCGGGCATTCCCATAAATATTTTCCCCGTTCAGACTATGGATATTTCGGGCGCCTGAAAACCGTGCAGAATCTCACTGCCGTAACGGCTGCCTGCCTGATGACAAAAAGGGGTATCTTTACCGAGCTCGGCGGTTTTGACGAAACATTGAGTCATGCCTTTAATGATGTCGATTTTTGCCTGAGGATACGCGAACGTGGCTATCTGATAGTCTACACGCCCTTTGCCGAGTTATATCATCATGAATCCGTAAGCCGCGGATATGAAGATACCCCTGAGAGAAGGATCCGGTTCGGGCAGGAACGCCGGTTCTGCGAAGATCGGTGGCTGGCGGTTCTTAAACAGGGCGATCCCTATTACAGTCCGCATTTAAGTTTGACCAGAGAGGACTTTTCCCTCGGATTTTCAGGTTTAAATTCATTGTTAGGCACTATAAAGAAAGAAGGTGCAGCGATAAACGGTCCTGGTCCTGAACGGTAAGGGATTATTGCGTCGTATAAAGCTGAGTTGAGCAGCTTGTCTGCTCGTACGAAACTTATGCCCTTGTGGTATAAGAGATGTAAGGTAGAGGTTTTTTTATTTTATAGGTAATGGAACATGTGCGGTATTGCCGGATACATAAATCCTGATGGTGTGCATCAGAGTGAGCTGGACGCCATGAATGAGGCTCTGCGTCACAGAGGTCCCGACGGCTCTGGAACCTGGATGAGCCAGGAAAGGACAGTCGGCTTAACCCATCGGCGCTTGTCGATCATTGATCTTGCAGCCGGCAGTCAACCTATGTCCAACGAAGACGGAACCATCTGGATAGTTTTTAATGGTGAAATTTATAATTTCCAGGAACTCCACCGAGAACTGGCAGGAAAGCACGTTTTCAAAACCAAAAGTGATACCGAAGTCCTCCTGCATCTCTACGAGGAGTTCGGTGAGGCCTTTATTACAAAGCTTCGTGGTATGTTCGCCTTCGCCCTGTATGATTCAGCCCGGGAACTCCTGCTGATGGCAAGGGATCACTTTGGCCAGAAGCCCCTTTATTATCATCATGACGGACAGCAGTTTCTTTTCTCTTCCGAAATCAAAGGATTACTGGCGCTCAAACCTACACTGCGAAAATTAAACGAGGCCGCGCTCTATGAATATCTGACACTGCGTATCATAACGCCTCCGAGATCGATGTTTGAAGGCATCAACAAACTTCCTCCCGCGCATATGCTGTGCTTTCATGCGGGTAAGGTGACCGTGAGCAGATATTGGCATCTGAGTTATGGGCCGAAGATATCACAGCCTTTATCAAGAATTGTTGACGAATTGGAGCAAAGAGTTACCGATACGGTTCGCTACCACCTGGTCAGTGATGTGGAAGTCGGGGCCTTTCTCAGTGGCGGCCTGGATTCCAGTCTTGTTCTGGCGGTTATGAGTGGTTTGCAGGACTATCCGATCAGGACCTTTTCCGGAGATATCCCTTATAAAAATTTCAGTGAAGCACAGGCTGCCAGGATCGTCTCCGAAAAATACGGGACCAACCATTCGGAAATGACTATCTATCCCTCTTTAATACGAGAACTTCCCGATCTTGTCTATCATCTCGACGAGCCGTCAGATCCCTTGTCGTTATGTATGTATCAGATAGCAGGGCTTGCCAGTAAAAGCGTGAAGGTGGTTCTGGGTGGAGACGGCGGGGACGAACTCTTCGGCGGGTATGACAGATATTACGGAAACATCTATGCCGACTACCTGGCCATGCTCCCCGAATGGGTCCGGAGGCTGGTGGTTGAAAAACTTTTGGGCTTGATCCCCGAGGGTTTTTGGTACAGGAGCCTCACCCACCAGCTGCGCTGGCTCAATCGGATCTCTTATTTCAAAGGGGCCGACCGGTACGCAAAGAGTTTGAGTTATTTTTATTTTTCCGATCATTTCCGTAATGAGCTGTATACGGAGGAGTTCAAAAACCGGGTATCGGGTTTCGATCCGGAGGAGTGCATCCGGCTCTACTACAACAGCGCCGATGCCGATGAACTCATTGACAAAATGCTTTCTGCCGACTGCATGACCCGGATGGCCGATCATCCCGTGATGATCCCGGATAGAATGACCATGGCCCATGGATTGGAAGCCCGCTCACCTTTCCTGGATCATAAACTGGCCGAATTCTGTGCCAGGATTCCCGTTCAGCATAAAGTTCATGGACGAAAACGCAGAATCATCCAGTATGAGCTGGCCAAACGGTACCTTCCTCCGGAGATTCTCGGGCGGAAAAAACAGGGATTTTCCTCGGCCTTGACGTATCTGCTGGCGGATGAGTTTTCTTTCCTTTTCCGGACGTTTCTTGAACATTCAAGATTGGTCGGCACAGGATTGTTGCAAAATGAGGCAATCCACCGGCTTCTTACAGAACATCTTGCAGGAAAGGTTGACCATGGGACACGACTATGGTTACTCTGTAATGCAGAGATTTGGTACAGAATGTATATTGAAGGGGAGAATCGAGAGGCCATGAATTCCTTTCTTAAGGAACAGGCTGTTTCCAAAAGGTAGATTTTGTATGAAATTCACAGACGTGGGAAATGGAAACGCAGATTTACTGCAGATTACCTATTGAAAAATTTTTCAAATCACTATGTGTTCGCCAATCGGTCATTCACTTGCCGGGTATCTCATCTACTGTATCGGGACAAAGAGCGCTTCACCCAAGTACGACAAATTGCTTTTTTCCGCTGCAATCGTCACTGCCAACCTGCCTGATTTCGATGTCATCCCCGGCCTGGTCCTTGGCCAACCGAATCTCTATCATCACGGCATCAGTCACAGCATCGGGTTTGCCGTTGTGGCCGCCGCCGTTATTGCCTGGGGGATAGGACGTTTTACTACCTTGTCCTTCGGCAAGAACTTTGTCTTTTTTTTCCTGGCTTATAGCTCACATCTACTCCTTGATTATTTCGCGGTCGATGGTCGACCTCCCTTTGGCATTCCCGTTTTCTGGCCGCTCAGTTCAAGGTATTTTATCTTTTTTCATCCTATCTTCCCTCCCTTTAGTCATTCCAGTCTCCTGCACGCAACAACGACCCAGTTTTTGATGGATGTGTTTTCGTTGCACAATCTTTATGTAATATTTCTTGAGTGTAGTATCATGTTGCCCATTATCATTGTTTTTCGAATTCTTAAAAGGAAAGAAAATAAATGAAAGAATTAAAAAACAAAAAACTATCAGGCCTGGTTTTCGTTCTCTGCTGTTTCTTTTTCTTGGTTTCTGTACCCGTTAAGGCGGCGGAAGTTAACCAGAGTAGTCAATTGCAGCTTACCGGCGTCGATGCTTCCAACGGACTTGAAGTGGTCTGGGCCGAGGGAAACAGCGACAATGGGTATGGGGTGTACTACAGCAAGTATACCAATGGGGCATGGCAGCAAAAACAGATTATTATTCACAGTGATAACCGGGTGGTTACCCCATGCATCGGTGGCAGCGGCAACCAGGGGAGCATGCTGGTCTGGTCGGAAAAATCCGAAGATTCCATTGACTTGTATTACAGCATGTATAAGAATGGCGCATGGTCATCTCCGAAAAAAATCGACACGAATCTTGTATCGAATTTGTCTCCTTCGCTTCTGGTGGACGGCAATAATCGAATTTGGCTGGCGTGGACAGGTTCGGACGGCAGTGATGATGATATCTATTACAGCACCTGGAACGGCACCGTTTGGACGGCGCCGGTGCAGGTCAATGATGATAATGATACTCCGGATATTTTTCCCGTGCTTGGCATGGGTGCAAGCGGCAAGCCCTGGATTCAGTGGTATGGGTGGGAAGACGGAAAATATACCGAGCTTCGAGAGGATTGGAATGGATCGTCCTTTGAGGGGAGGCAGACAATGACCGGTAGAGCGGTCAAGCTTGCCGGCTTTGCCCTGTCGGAAGCGGGATCGGGTTCCGGCACAAGCGCCGGGACTTCAGGGAAATCCGCCGGCCAGGATACGGGTCAAAACACCTCGGTAACCCTGCCGACATTTTTATCACATCCGGAACGCGCGACCATCCATATTCTTCAGAGCAAGAGTGGGATGCAAACGTTGGCAGTCCGTGATCTCAGTGCGGAATAAAGTTCTCTTGCCCTGACAGGGCAAGATATATGGCTACCTTTTAAAATTTAATTTTTCAAAGTGGCCATATATTTTCGAATAATAACACCACTAAATTGGGAGCCGTAAATGACATTACTTAAAAATCGTCGATTTTGGTGTTGTTGTCTTTTTTTGGTGGCAATGATGTTACCCATTACCGCCAAGTGTGATACTATGTATGTGCTTGCTTTCGGAGACAGTATTACCCATGGTACTATTGATGCGGAAGGAGTGACAGAGGTCGGGTACGAGCCGGTTCTTGCGGCCAAGCTAAATGCTAATGGAGTGGCTTCTACGGTTTTGAATTACGGCTCAAGCGGTGAAAACACTTCCTACGGTCTTGACCGCCTGAAAAGGGTTCTCGGCGGCAACGCCTATCTCAGTTATGTGCTTATTCTTGAGGGAGTAAATGATCTAGAGGCCGGAATATCCGAACAGACGACCATTTATGACCTAAAGCAGATGGTTGCAGCGGTACGCAGTGCCGGCATGATTCCCATTATTTCCAATCTGCTGCCGGATACCACTGATTTGGGAAATCTCGTTCCATCGGAGTATAATCCCGACATATCCAGCTTGGCTTCCAGCAACAGTGTTTTATTTGCCGATAACTATTCTGCTGTGGCTTCCAATTGGTCAGCATTAACGCGGGATGGTCGGCATCCCAATCAAGCCGGATATAATATTATGGCCGGGGTCTGGTATAATGCCATGGCAGGAGGGTCGGCCACTGACCCGGGTGCCGGTTCCGGCTCTTCCTCGTCTAGCGGCGGCGGAGGGGGATGCTTTATTGCCACGGCTGCCTTCGGATCACAACTTGAGGCCCGTGTCGTAATGCTGCAGCAATTCCGTGACGCTTTTCTTTTGACCAATAGGCCGGGGACGGTTTTTGTGCATCTTTACTATAAATACTCTCCGCCGATTGCCGATTTTATAAGGGAGAGGAGTTGGCTAAAGACGATTGTCAGGGTGTGTCTGTATCCATTAATAGGCTTCAGCTACCTTATGCTCCATCATATCATTTCATGGACTTCGGTAGTTTTAGGTATGGCCTTTTTTATCCTGGCAATGATATTCTGGCCTTTACGGCGTAAGCTCCGTTTTACGAGGTAGTCTTATTCGTTTGACAGTAAATGCTGAATTGCCTGTCAAGGCGTAAAACGTGATCTTTGAGCCAGTTATCCATTTCATTTTTCAAACGGTTTGCCAGCTTCGTGTTCAGACCGGTTTTTTGGAAGGCCGTGGTAATTTCTTGCAGTCTTTTGATAAATTCCTTGTGTGCTTCCTGTTGTTCGCCAAGTCCCGGGTATCCACTTTCCCGCATGTGTTTTTCTTCCATGGAAAAATGTCTGATTGTATAAAAATGCAGGGTCTCTAAAACCTCTTGCACCTTATTTGAGGGCAGTCCATGCTGGAAGGACAATTCGAGATCATCACAAAGGGAAAAGAGTCGTCGATGCTGGGCATCTATGGCAGGTATTCCGGTTTCCAGCGATTTCTCCCATTCCATTGCTCTCTCCGTTTATTCAGATAGTGGTTATTTTAAAATGCTTCTGCTTCAATAGTACCATATATCTTTACAGATTGGATTGCACGGTGTGTTTTTTTTCTAGGGAAACCTAGTGGAATGCCAAAAACTGCAACACGATCTGTCGTAGAATACAACGCTTTGCAAGACATCCAAGTTGATTTGTCATGACTCATTGAAATATCAATTCATGCTGTCAATCAGTTCAATTGCCGTGTTCTGAATCCATCCATTGCGCCCTGCCTGATCCTCGATCAACGAAAAGTTCCCGTGTTTTGCAATGTAGCGCACGATGCGGCCCTCCCGAAGGGTCCCGATGGACGCTGCATTGGTAAATGGAGAGAGCAAAAGCCTGGCATCATCTCTGATGATCACTGCGTCATTGAGTTGTCGGTATTGAAAAATCGCGCCGGCCCCTGCGGCGAGTATAAAAATCAGACAGAATCCTCCGAGCCAGAGCCGCAGATGCTTCCCGTTATGATAACGAAGCCCCACCAGGCAGATGAGGGTAAAAACGACGAACAGCATACCCGCCAAAAGCGTCCATTGGTCAAGATCGAGAAAAGAGGCAAATCGAGAATCCCAAGAAGGTTCGTCCTGAAAGAGCCCCTTGTCTTTGCGAATGAGATCCAGGTTGCCCCGGATATCGGAATCTCCCGGAGACAACCGCAGAGCCCGTTCGTAATTCAGAATGGCCAGACCGGGTTGGCCAAGCTGGGCATAACAGTTGGCAAGATTATAGAGCAGGGGGCCGGAAACGCCGTCTTCGGCTGCAATTCTGCTGTAGATTTTCTGGGCCTGCCGGTATTTCCCATTTCCGTAGAGGTCGTTTGCCTGCTGGAAAAGGCTGTTGGCAGATTGACCCAGGCCGGCAAAGGCATAGCTGGTCAAAGAGAAGCAGAGGAGAAGAAAACTTACGATAATCACAAGGTAGAAGAATCTTTTCAAGTTCATTGCAATGCCTCAAGCTCTTTCTGAAGGTGATCTGAGTACTCCTGAATCTGTTCAGCAGAGAGTTCGTATCTTGCATAGACAACCTGCTCGGCGGCAGAAAAAATTTCGATCAGCTTAGAGGCCGGATCGATCCGGGTCTTCAGATCCGCCAGGGTGATGGCCGAAGGTTTCATTTGCCAATAACCGCCAAGAACTTCCTGGATGGCCTTGCGGCAGGCGGCAAGGTACAGCCCGCTGTCCTTTGTCACGGCTGCCTCTTTGACCAGCGCCATATTACGCGCCAGGACCTCATCCATGATTTTTTTTCTTCTCAGACCTGGATTATTTTCCAGTTGCCGCAAGCGCACCTTCCAGGCAAAGACAGCGATGAGCAGACAAGCGCATATGGCAAGCATTACCAGAAACCAGATCCTGGCAAACAGCGGAACAAATTTTTTCTGCAGTTTTCCCATTTCCAGATGGATCGGAATCAGTCCGGTAATACCGTTTTCCTGTTGCATTTTCAGTGTTGAAGCTGTGGGCGTCGAAGGCGCGGTATGCACGACGGAATTTTGGGCAGGGGCGCTCTTTTCCACCGTAAGAGGGATCGGGCCGCTTTGCAGTGTTTTATATTTTTCCTCTGTTGGATCGAAGAAGGAAAAGGAGATGGAAGGAATCTCGGTGACCTTGTCATCTTTGACGACGATAGCCCGTTCGAATTTCTTCATCCCCTGAGCCGGACCGCTTCCAGGTTTGAAATCGGAGGAAGGCGGATAACTTTTCCATTTCGAATTACCCGGGAATTTCGGAGCCTCTACCCGGTCAAAGTTTCCGTCTCCCGACACGATCATATCCAAATTGATGGGGTCGCCGACGGCTACTTTCTCCGGTTTGGCCTGAACCGAGAGTTTGAAATGGCCGATGGCACCGGAAAAATCCGGTGGTTGATTTGCCGTGGGCAACTGTTTGGATTGGATGGTAATGGGTCTGCTGGTAATCTTGACGTTTTTGCTCCTATATCCCCCAAAAAAGTTCTGAAAGAAGGTATTGCGGAAAAAATCATCCCGGAATCCTGGGAAGGGATTGTCGTTGTGTTGCGGCAGGAGCAGATTGGCATCGAGTTCCAGAGAAAGCGTATGTTTTCCCTCTTTCACAGCTGTCAGGGTGGTATTCCAGGTGAGTACCGAGTACGCAGTTCCGCCTACGTTTTCCACAGTCTGGGGCGGTTTCTGGTCGAGTTGAGACATTATGAATCCATCACCTTTCAACATAGGCAGGGAATTCACGTTGGCCTTGATGTTCTGGCGGAAATAAGCTTTGATCTGAACCGGAATCACCTGACCGACCCAACCGTTCTTCTTTTCAACATCTACCCGGATAAAAGCGATTTTATTCGCCTGGCCCGGGCCCAGACGAGTTGCCGGGGAATTAGCAGTCCCCTGATTGGACGGCGGGCTGCCGGAAGAGCTTACCTGGAGATCGATTGCTGCAGTATGTAAGGTCGCACCGCCGGTGGAGACGCTCAGGGGCGGAATCGTATACTTGCCAGGACTATCGGCCGCTACTATGTATGTATAAGAAATTGAAGAAGAATATGATCCGTTTATGATCTGTATTCGGCTGCTTTGTCCTCGTCTTTGAATCGTGAGTCCTTTGACCTGGGGAATGTTTATGGTAGCTGAGCTGCTGCCGTTGACGGTGATGGTTAAAACGGCATTATCATCAACAGAAAACTGCAACGGGTTGAGCGAGGCGGATACGGATGTCGCCGCTTGGCCTCGAAGGACGAAGAAGATAATGCCTGCCGCCAGGACCAGCAGGGCGAGCAGCATTTTGCTTGCAGGATTTATCATACTCTTTGGTAATCTGTTATGACGCATCACCAATCTCTTTTAGGCTCATTGTCGTTGGTCTTTCCGAAGTTGGGGACAAAGTTCAGCCTTCCTTCATCATCCTTGAGACTGTTCAGGAGTTGTTCGGCGTCCTCTTTGCTCATTTGTCCTTTCCTGAGCTTTTCTTTGTCTTTGGAAACGGTCTGGGGTTGAGAGGCTTGATTTTGAGTCTTCCCGGTCTGGATTTGAGTTTGTTTTTGTGGTTTTATTTGCTTGCTTGCAGACTCGGTTTGGCTATTTTGTCCCTCGTTTTTTTTCTTCTGCTGTTGAGAGTTTTTCGAATTCGAATTCTGTGAATCCTGTTCTTTATTACCCTGTTGTTTTTCTTTTTTCTCCTTTTTGTTTTCTTGTTTCTTCCCCTTGGTCTCCTGGTGTTGATTTTGTCGTTGTTTCTGTTTCTGTTGCTGTTTTTTTAACTCGTCTATTTTTTTCTCCACAAGATTTCGATTAAAAATCGCATCCTTGTCGTCTTTATTCAATTCGAGGCTTGCAGAGTAGGAATCCACGGCCTGCTGCCATTTGCCAAGCGTTGTCTGACTGTCGTTCTTCAAGGTCTCCTGTCCTTTCCTGTAAAGGGCGTTGCCTCTATTGTAGTAGGCCTGCTCCTGCAGTTTCAGATCTTTTGTTTTCAGGGCATTGGTGAAGGCGGCAATGGCTTCATCGAATTGCTTGTTTTTATACGATGCGGTGCCGTAATTGTATTGCAGCTTCGGGTCGTCCGGATGTTTTTTCAGCAGGTTATTAAAGAAAATTGATGCCTTTTGGAAATCTCCGGCCTTGTATGCTTGTTCACCCTCCGAAGCAAAGGCCTTTACGGGCTGAAGCAGGAGACTCAATGAGAAAATAAGGAGCAGACCGGTTAGGACGTTTTTGGTTTTGCTGCGTGCCGAAAATTTTTTAAGAGAGAGACCGAACGGTCTTGTCTTTCGGGTACCGATAATAAAGTCCAGAGAAAAAAGGATGATTGCGGCCGCCAGAGGCCATTGGAAACGTTCCAGCGGAATTTTCTGCCGGCGCTGGGTCAACTCCTGCTTTGGGACAAGTGAGAGCTTCTGCTGGTAGATAGTCTGCAGTCCCTGGCCTTTATTGCCCAGCGGCACGTAAACCCCGTTTGCAATTTTGGCAATCTGGGTGAGTGTAGCTTCGTCCAGGTGAGAAACCACGAAGTTTCCCGCCGAATCTTTGAGGAATCTTGTCTGGCCACCTGAGGAGATGGGAATTATTTCCCCTTCTCTGGTGCCGACGCCCACGGTGTAGATCCGCAGGCCTTTTGCGGCGGCCTCCTTGGCCGCTTTCAGGACGTCTCCTTGCAGGTTTTCTCCGTCGGTTATCAGGATAAGAAGCTTGTAATTGGCCTCATTGCTCAGGACTGTCTCAGCTTTTGTAATGGCGGCAGCGATATTGGTTCCGCCTTTGGGAATGAGGGAGGTGTCGACGGCCTTGAGTGAATTATCGAAGGCCCGGTAATCGCCGGTCAACGGACACATCAGGTAGGCGGTCCCGGCAAAGGGGAGCAACCCCACTCTATCGCCGTCCAATTGGCTTACAAAATCCATGATGGCATATTTTGCCCGCTCAAGACGATCAGGTTTGATATCCCGGGCCAACATGCTTTTCGAGGTGTCGACGGCAAAAAGGATGTCGATTCCCTTGCGTTTGATATCCTCCCACCTGAAACCGTATTGCGGTCGGGCAAGGGCAAGAAAGCAGCAAAAGAGCGCGAGAAGAAGCAGAATCTTCTTGGCTGTCTGTCTTTTGGGCGAGACATTGCTTGTCAGTTTCTGGACCAGGTGTGCGGCAGCAAACTTCTCCAGTGTGATCCGGCGGGCGGACTGCAAGCGGTGGAGAAGGAACAGAATGCCAAGGCAGACAATGAGGCCAGCTAAAATCCATATCGGTTGGGCAAAGGTCATGGTATTGTCTCCTCAAACTATCCAGCCCGGACTTGTCTTATTCTTTTTTAAACTAAGAAAATTTGACACAGTGTTCATGCGAAATCCTGGCTAGGGCAGACGTTTATTTTCCCGCAGCAGGGCAATGCCGAAAAGAAACAGGGCGGCCAGCACCGGATATGGAAAAAGTTCCCGGTAATGCTCGAAATTTTTTATCGTTCTTGTTGTTGTCTCCATCTTGTTGATCTCATTGTAGATCTCCTTGAGAGATCGGGTATCCGTTGCCCGGAAATAGCGGGCGCCGGTTATCTGAGCAACCTTGGTCAGGGTGTCTTCATCGATATCGACTTTGGCCTGGACCAGTCGCCTGTTGCCGAAACTATCAACTATGGGCATTGGAGCCTCACCCCTGGTGCCGGCCCCAATGGTGTAGATTTTGATCTTTAAGGCTGCGGCAGCTTCTGCTGCAATCAGGGGTGGAACCTTGCCGGCGTTATTCATCCCGTCGGTCAACAAGATCATGATTCGCGATTTTGCATGCTCGTTTCGCAATCGGTTGACTCCGGCTCCGATGGCAGAGCCGATGGCCGTTCCGTCCGCTATCATGCCGATGGACAGGGAGTCCAGCCGGTCTCGAAGCCAGTCGTGGTCAAGGGTAAGTGGACTGACCAGATATGGTCTGCGAGCAAAAGCCACCAGACCGATCCTGTCGTTGGGGCGGGCATCGATAAACTGATCGACGACCGATTTGACGACATCCAATCGGTCGGCCGGACTTCCATTCAATGTAAAATCCATTGCCTGCATCGACCCCGAGACGTCAACGGCGAGCAGGATATCAATGCCGCTGGCTTTAATTGATGTTGTCGAGTTTCCCATTTGAGGCCGGGCTAAAGCGACGATGAGCAGCCCTATGGCCAGCAACCTTATAGCTGACAGGATTTGACCGGGCCGGGTCTTCCGTCCCCGGGCAAGGGTTGATGCTATGGCCGTGGTCGAGAAGACGAGGGCCGGCGACGGCCCCCTCCTGCCCTTGATAAAGGCCAGCAGAGGGAGCAGCAGGAGAAGCCAAAGAAAGTCTGGATGGACGAAGCGCATTACGGTTTTCCTTTTCTTGATGGGTTGTGGTCTGCTTCAACGTCCGATTCCTGCTTTTGCCTGGTGGTTTCGATAAAGGTCCGGGCGGCGCCGTCCATTTGCATCATATCGTTGCTATTGGGTGTCCCATGGGCGAACTTTGCGATATCGCATTGCTCCAGACATTTCTCTATATCCCCGGCATGGTTTTTTATATCTACCTCGGCTATGCTTGTACCATCCTTGAGCCGGTCGAAAAATTCCCTGGTCGTCTGTCTGGTGGTGTGGATCTGAAACCGCGCTTCGATATACTGGCGTAAGATCGCGGAAATCCTATCAGCATAAGCAAGACACTGCTCTGGGGTCATCAGTTTTTTGGCTCTTTCCAGTTCGGCAAGTGCCACGGCATCAGGCGGCAGCGGCGGGGCCTGAGGCCTGCTCCTTTTTTTGAGATACCAAAAGATAAGGCAGGCGACAATGATCGCTGCCAGCATCGCCGCAGCGGCCAAGAGATAACGAGAGTTATCCCGGAGTGCAACCG
Organism: Desulfocapsaceae bacterium; assembly: GCA_046704745.1. Classification (GTDB taxonomy): domain Bacteria; phylum Desulfobacterota; class Desulfobulbia; order Desulfobulbales; family Desulfocapsaceae; genus CAWGGS01. The sequence goes on from JBJKRL010000031.1 coordinate 67,252, forward strand.
GTCCTTTTATGTCCCGGATATCCTCCTCTTGCGGTTTAATCTTATGGTGGACAGGACTGTACAGGAGTGAAAACGACGGCGACGCCGTGGGTTGAGCGCCCATGGCCTGGTTACCTGTGCAAAAAAGAAGGGATAGAGCCAGAAAAAGGAAGACCGGTACGAATTTCATCGACCCAGCCTCCTCTTTCTTGTTCCGAAAAATCCGAGCAGAGACGGGATATAGGGCTGATCGGTGGAGAGTTCCAGCAGGTCGATGCCGGCGCTGCGGATGGTCTTCAACACACTCTGATGGCGGGACCGGGCAAGCCGGGCATAGCCTTGACGGATGCCCGGGTCGGAGGTGTTGAGATCCACCTGTTGGCCGCTTTCTGCATCTTCGATAGTCAACCAGCCGACATCTGGAATTTCATGCTCACGCGGATCCGAGACGATCATAGTGATCAGGTCGTGTCGTCTGTTGCCTGTACGCAGCTTGGGTTGCAGTTCTGCGAGTAAGCGATCGTAATTCCCGGGAAGACAAAAGTCCGAGATCAGGAATACCACGGATTTTCTCTTGCAGATACGGCCTATGAAGTCAAGTGGAACAGCAAGATCGGTCTTATTTCCCTGGGGTTCAAAGAAGAGGATTTCCCGTATAACCCGCAGGATATGGGAGCGGCCTTTTTTCGGTGGAATATAGAGTTCGACAAAATCGGTAAACAACACCAGGCCGACCTTGTCGTTATTGCGTACCGCGGAAAAGGCCAGCACCGATCCCAGCTCGGCCATCATCTCCCTTTTTGAGGCGGTCTTGGAGCCGAAATCACCGGATGCGCTGATATCTATGAGGAGAATAATCGTCAGTTCACGTTCTTCAGTGAATTTTTTCACGTGAGCGATGCCGGTTCGAGCCGTAACATTCCAGTCGATGGTCCGGATCTCATCCCCTGCCACATATTCCCGCACCTCATCGAAATTCATCCCGCTTCCCTTAAAGACCGAATGGTAATTGCCGGCCATGCTGTCATTGACCAGACGACTGGTGCGGATCTCGACTTGTCGAACCTTTTTCAGAATGTCTTTGGGCAGTTGTTTTTCCATCAGTTTACCTGTCCTCTTATTACGGTACCGGGACGGTGTCGAGGATTTTACGGATGATATCTTCGCTGCTCACTGCTTCCGCCTCTGCCTCGTAGCTGATCCGCAGACGATGTCGCATGACATCGATTGCCGCCGATTTCACATCGTCCGGAGTCACATAGCCTCTTCCGGCAAGATAGGCCAGGGTTCGGGAAACTGCCTTGAGATTGATGGTTGCCCGGGGGGAGGCGCCGGTCTCGATATATTCCTGCAGGTCGAGTTGAAATGTCTTGGGATCGCGGGTGGCGTAGACAAGGGAGACAATATACTCCTTGATCTTATCATCCATGTAGATGGAATCTACAACCCTGCGGGCGGCCAGAATATCTTCGGGGCTCACCACCGGATTCACCCGGACGGTGGTGTCGGTATGATCCATCATTTCCAGGATCTGCCGCTCCTCGGCGATACTCGGATAGCCGACCACTACTTTGAGCATGAAGCGGTCGACCTGGGCCTCAGGCAGAGGATACGTCCCCTCCTGCTCGATGGGGTTCTGGGTGGCCAGAACCAGAAAGAGTTTCGGCAACTCAAAGCTCTGCTTCCCTATGGTGACCTGCTTTTCCTGCATAGCCTCAAGCAAGGCGGACTGGACCTTTGCCGGTGCCCTGTTGATCTCGTCGGCCAGGATCATGGATGAGAATATGGGTCCTTTTTTTATGATAAACGACGTATCTTGGGGGTTGTAGATTTCAGTGCCGATGATGTCGGCCGGCAGCATATCCGGGGTAAACTGGATACGTTTGAAATCCGTCTGGATGGCGGAAGCCAGGGTTTTGACCGCCAGGGTCTTGGCAAGGCCCGGCAGGCCTTCGAGCAGGATGTGGCCGCCGGTGAGCAGGCCGACCAGCAGGCAGTCGATCAGATGCTGCTGGCCGACCACGGCTTTGGCCATCTGCTGTCGGAGCAGACCGAGCCAGGCGGAGCTGAGTTTTACCTGCTCGTTGATTGCCTGGATCGAAGTAAAGACATCGCCTTCCCGAGGGCTTATACCATGCGTAGAAAGAGAAGGAGGGCTTGCCGTGCTTGACGGTCCATCGGATTTATCGAACATGGGAACTCCTTATGTTTGCTGATAAAATATCGGTTTTGAACATTCTAAGTAGCGCCGACCTGAATTGCTCATAAACATTGTGTTAATCGTGACAACATGATTGTTTTTTCGAATTGTCTCTTCTTTTTGGAGTATAAAAATTGAGCAAAGTGTTCATGAGATTTTCGGTCCAAGTGCTTTGGATTATAATATGTCAACATTGCCGAAACCTTACAGCAACATTACAATGCTGTAATGATTCTTTTAAAAGAAGGTTTTTCCTTTCTGGTTTCAGCCAACACAAGTAACAGTTACTTCGTGTATAAGAGGAAATTGTTTCTGCCGTATGAGTGGGTGGCTGAAGCTTCGAATTTCATTTTTTGTTGTATTTTTATGAATCAGGAGCCGGTTCATTATGTCTCATCAGCAAGCGTCGAATTCTCTGCTCTCCATTTTGTTTGCCCTTGCTGCCAATTTAGCGATATGTCTGGCTAAATTGGCAGCGGCCTTTTATACCGGCTCCGGGGCAATGTTGGCGGAAGGTGTTCATTCACTGGCAGACACCGGCAATCAGCTTCTGCTTCTTGTGGGGCTTAAACAGGCAAAAAAACCGCCCACTCCCGACTATCCCTTGGGATTCGGCAAGAGCATCTATTTCTGGTCTTTTATCGTGGCGGTGATGATGTTCAGTATGGGAGGGGTCTTCTCGGTATACGAAGGGATTCACAAATTTCGACAGCCCGAGCCTTTGACGACCCCATGGGTTGCTCTCGGTGTGCTGGTGTTTTCTCTGGTTGCCGAAGGCGTGTCATTGTGGGGATGCATGAGAGAAATAGGAAAGGTACGGGGCAAGCGGAGTCTTTTTTCATGGTTTCATCAGAGCCGGGAGAGCGAATTGCTTGTGGTTTTTGGCGAAGATCTGGCGGCTTTGATCGGGCTGTCCTTTGCTTTTTTAGCTATCCTTACCGCGCTTGTCACAGGAAATCCGGTCTATGATGCCGCAGGTTCCATCGCCATCGGTGTGCTGTTGATTTTGGTGGCCATCCTTGTGGGGGCCGAGGTCAAGAGTCTGCTCATTGGCCAGGGAGTTGATCCGCGGATTCAGGTTGAAATGGAAGCCTTTCTTGATTCCCAGCCGGAAATTCGCCGGGTTTTCAACCTGATAACCTTCCAACTCGGCAAGGACGTCATGGTGGCGGTAAAGGCACAAATGGAAGAGTTCCAATCACAATCCGAGCTGATTCGCGCCATTAACAACTGCGAGAAACGGTTCAAAGAGAGGTTTCCACAGGTTTTTTGGTCCTTTTTCGAGCCTGATGATCGGGATTAACCTGTATACTGGTCAATGTAGAATTTATGGTTATCTTCAAGAATAAATCGAAGCCGCAGTCTTGACACATGGAGGGTAGGAAATCTCCAACAGTTCACTTTTATGGTGGACTTGAAGGCTTTAAGTGCGATATAGCGGTTCGCCGGCTTGGATTTCCCCAAGAAATGCGATATGCTGCCAATAGCTATGCCATTTATTGAAGAGGGAACGCTTCGGCAGTATTTTTTTGTACCGATTTCCTGAAACGGGAGCAGCCCTGGAGATAGGAATGAGGATTTTTCCAGGTCCGGTAAAGGAGCGTCGGCAGGATACATATAGAGGAGTTATCATGGCAAAAAAGAAGTTGAAGGAGCTCCAAATCAACCGGGACTGGTGCAAGGGCTGCGGGATCTGTGTGAAGTTCTGCCCCAAGCAGGTTCTGGAGTTGGATGCCTCTGAAAAATCGGTGGCTGTCCGTCCTGAAGAATGCATTTGCTGCAAGATGTGCGAGCTAAGGTGTCCGGACCTGGCCATCGAGGTGCTGATCGAAAAAGAGGAGCAGGCAGATGAACAACAAGATTAAATTCGTCCAGGGCAACGAGGCATGTGTGGAGGGGGCCCTGTATGCCGGTGTTGAGTTTTTCGCAGGCTATCCGATTACACCGTCCACCGAGATAGCGGAACTCCTCTCCGAGCGGCTGCCACAGAAGGGTGCGCACTTTATCCAGATGGAAGACGAGATTGCCTCCATGTGCGCGATCATCGGCGCCTCTCTCACCGGTCACAAGGTGATGACGGCTACCAGCGGACCGGGCTTCTCTTTGAAGCAGGAGGCCATCGGCTATGCCTGCATGGCCGAGATTCCCTGCGTTATTGTCAATGTCCAGCGGGGTGGCCCTTCCACAGGGAATCCCACCCATGTCAGCCAGGGTGATGTCAATCAGGCCCGCTGGGGAACGCATGGCGATCACGGAATTATCGCGCTGACCGCTTCCAACCACCAGGATGTCTTTGCCATTACCGTCGATGCCTTCAATATGGCTGAGACCTACCGCACACCGGTGGTCCTATTGTTCGACGAAGTGGTGGGCCATATGCGGGAGAAGCTGGTGATACCGGAAAAAGGAGAGTTGGCAATCGTCGACCGCCTGAGGACCTCTGTAGGTAAGGGGGTCGACTATCATCCGTACCTGCCCCGGGAGGACGGGCGGCTGCCCATGTCGGACTTCGGGGCCGAGCATCGCTACAACGTCACCGGCCTGTTTCACGACATGTGGGGCTTCCCGTCCAACAATCCCAAGGTGGTAAAGGACCTGCTCCACCATCTGGTGGACAAGATAGAGAACAACGTCAATGTGATTACCCGCTATAAGGAGCACTATCTTGAAGGCGCGGAATATATTCTGATTTCCTACGGGTCCTCAGCCCGCTCGGCCATCCATCTTGCCGGAGACAGGCGGGAAAAAGGTGAAAAGATAGGGGTGCTGGAACTCCAGTCGCTCTGGCCCTTCCCGGAGGCAGTGGTGAGGGAGAAGTGTGCCGGGGCCAAAGCGGTAATTGTGGTGGAGATGAATATGGGACAAGTGATGCGTCAGGTCAAGGCCTGCGTCGACCATCCGGAGACAGTCTTTTTGGCCAATCGGATAGACGGCAAGCTGATCACACCGAACAATATCAAGGGACTCCTCAGGGTCATCCAGGGGAGGGGAGTGTAATATGGCTGTCAAAGATTATTTGCGGGAGCGGTTCTTTCCCCATATGTGGTGTCCTGGCTGTGGCCATGGCACGGTGTTGAACACCTTGCTGCGCGCCGTCGAACAGACAGGACTGAACAAGAACGAAATCGTCATGACCTCCGGGATCGGTTGCTCGGCCAGGATTTCGGGTTATGTGGATTTCCACTCATTGCATACTTTGCACGGCAGGGCCCTGGCCTTTGCCACCGGCGTCAAGCTGTCGCGTCCAGAGCTGACGCTTCTGGTGCCCATGGGTGACGGTGATGCGCTGGCCATCGGCGGCAATCATTTTATTCATGCGGCCCGGCGCAATATCGACATTACGGCCATCGTTATGAATAATAGGATCTACGGCATGACCGGCGGACAGTTTTCGCCGCTGTCCGGACGAGGAAAGAAGGCGACCACGGCACCGTATTCAACCATCGACAACAACTTTGATGTGGTGGAGCTTTCCATTGCCGCCGGTGCTTCCTTTGTCGCCCGGACCACCACCTATCATGTCCTGGAGGCCATCGACATATTCAAGAAGGCCATTATGCATAAAGGGTTTTCCGTGGTGGAGGTGCTCACCCAGTGCCCGACCCATTACGGAAGGAAGAACAAGGAGGGTGATGCGGTGGACATGCTCGAGCGCTATAAAGACGGAACAGCCAAGATCGGTTCCAAGGCCATGGCAGACAACCCGGACCTGATCGGCCGCGGCATCTTTGTCGACAATGAAGCTCCCGAATACTGCGAGGAGTATGAAAAGATCATCAAGGTGGCGATGAAGGAGGTGGCGTGATGGAGACGATGAGGCTTGTTTTTACCGGCTCGGGTGGTCAGGGTGTCATCACAGCTGCGATCATTCTGGCGGAGGCCGCGGTGATCCATGAAGGGATAAACGCCACCCAGTCACAGAGTTACGGGGCGGCGGCCCGCGGCGGCTCGACTCGAAGCGACATCATCATCTCGAACTCAGAAATCTATTTCCCAGAGGTAACTCAGCCAAACATCCTGGTCTGCCTAACCCAGGAAGCTTATCATGAATTTTCTCCCATCATACGGCCGGGTGGAACCCTGCTGACCGATACCCGCTTCGTCACCATTGCTAAAAAGGTGGATGCAAGGCAGATTCAGCTGCCGATATACGACACGGTGATGCAAAAGATCGGCAAACCCATTGTCTTCAATATCTGTATGCTGGGAGCGCTGTTGGGGATAACCGAAATCGTCAAGCCCGCCTCGATTATGGAGGTAATCAAGACCCGAGTGCCCCGCGACTTCGTGGCCATGAACAACCGGGCACTCGATATCGGACTGGTTCTCGGTGCAAACAGATAGGCAGGGAGAATATATGGAGAGTTACCAGCATCTTCCCCTCTTTCAGGGGGCGCATATCATCGATAAGGCCAAGAGCCTCAATCTTGATCCCAGTATCCTATACGAGGCGGTAATCGATCTTTCCGCCGAAGGGCTGATCACCGCCAATTGCATCAATCTGGCAGCCGGTATCCTGCTCAATGATCTCGGACTTCCGAACTATTTTTTCGAGAATATCACCAAGGAATCGCTGGAACACATCCTGGCCTCCATCGCCTCAAGTATAACCTTCAAGGATGGCAAGGTGGTTCTTTACGGACGGATTGCACATGTCGATTTTGATCTGGCGCATAAAAACGATGTGCAGCGGGTAAGAATTGCCACAGAAGAGACCCGGGACAGCATGGAAAAGATGCTGGAGAGCCTGATCCCGGGGCACAGACGGGAATATTACTTCAGTCCCGAAAGCGGCTACCATACCTATATCATCCGGCTTGAAACCGTCGGGAATTATGACAGAGAGGATTTTGCCGAGTCCCGTTTTCTGTTTCATCTGACAGGGGATTATCGGACGACACCGGAGTCGACGCGCAGGCGGTATGAAAATTTTCTTAACGCCTCGGATAAAACGGTACCTCCCTTGATTGAGGTCTTCAACCTTCCTGTAACCGGTGAGACGCGCATTATGTTCAACAGCGATTTCGCCTCTCCTCAGCTGCCTATTTTACGCAAACTCTTTGCCGACCATGGTCTGGTGGTGGTACGGGCCTACTGGGAACCGTATTTAGGCAAATCCGATGTCCCGTCCTCAATCTGTTCTCTCTATATTCAGGGTGAGGTCTCCCGCAAAAAGGAGGATGAGTTGGCAGCCGATCTGGGGGCTTTCCTCGCTCTCTCCATAAACCGGGTAACCGAGATGTATCTGCGGGGGGAACTGAACTTTGTCGAGATGCTCTTTGCTGTTAACGCCGTGGATTTCACCCATATGTTCATCTTTAAAGAGAGCATAAACGGTACCGACCGGGAGATTATGGAAAACCTGACCGACTGCGATCACAAAGACGCCTTTGCCGGCAGGATTCACGTTTCAAACAAATCCACCTATGTTTTACGCATAATTCTCGAATCAGTGGAGGTGAACCCGGATCTGATCAAGCTTCTGTACGACCTCTTCGCCAGGCGGTTCGATCCAGAACGTTCGGACAGGATAAATGAAGAAAAACTTGCCACGAAATACAAGGAATACGAGCGGATAATCGCCTCGAGATTCTTGGATTTCTCTATCGGCTACGATATCTTCAACTTCCTGTACAAGATAGTCTCCTGTACCCTGAAGACCAATTTTTACAAGGCGGAGAAGCGCTCTTTCTCTTTTCGGTTCGATAACCGGATTCTCGACCCTCTGGTCTTCAACCAGTTCGTCTACGGTATCTTCTTCGTCAACGGCCACTATGCCTGCGGGACCCATCTGCGGGCAGCAGACATAGCCCGGGGCGGACTCAGACTTTTACGGATTACCACATCCAATCATCCAACCGAACTCGACAATGCCGTTTTACTCAACTATGCCTTAGGCCCTAAGGCCCAGCGGTTAAAGCATAAGGATATCTGCGAGAGCGGATCCAAGGGAGTAATTGTGCCGCATGCCATTTATGCGACCCAGAGCCGGAACGCGGTCCTGGATTACACAGAGGGGATCATCGATTTGATGCTTGGCGATCCGGCAATCATCGACTATTACGGGCGGCCGGAGATGGTCTTTTTCGGCCCGGACGAGGGCACGGCACTGTTGATGGACATGGTCGCTTACCATGCAAAAGAGCGCGGATACAAAAACTGGCGGACGATTACCACCGGCAAGAGCTTCGGCATTCCCCACGACACCTACGGCCGCCTTGAAGACGGCGATCTCTTCGGTCTCTTTGATAGGCAGGGAAAAGGGGTCGATCTGCAGGTGGGCGGTGTCTCGATTGTAATGTCTAACGATATGGACACTGTTTATGAACATATTGGAGGGAAGATTGAGTCGAGCGGGATGACCACAACCGGCGTCATGGCCTCTTTTAGGACCCTGATCGACCACTACGGGGCCAAGGAAGAAGAGCTTAACCTGATGATGACCGGCGGTCCTGATGGAGATCTTGGGGCCAACGAGATTCAATGCTACAAGGGCAAGATCTGTCTGGTGATTGACGGCGGCTCCATCCTTTTCGATCCCGATGGTCTGGATGAAAAAGAGCTTATGAAGATCGCATTTAAGCGCAATTCTTCACCACGGCCCAATACGCTTGCCTTTCCTGAAACAAAATTGGGTCCGAAGGGCTTTAGGGTGCCTCTTCTGGCAAAAAACGTAAAGCTGCCCGATGGGACCATCATCGACGATGGGGCCATGTTCCATCGTAACTTCCTTACCGATCCCGACAACAGGAGGTGGATCGAACAGGCAAATATCGCAGCCTTTATCCCCTGCGGCGGTTTCAAAGACACTATCAATCACGGCAACGTCAAGAGATTCCTTGCTCTATTTACCGAGCTTCGTTTCATCATGGAGGGGGCAAATGTCTTCTTCGATGATGCGGCAAGACGGCATATCGCTACCACTACCTCCATCAAACAGATCAAGGACACCACGGCGAACAAAGGCGGAGTCTTCTCCAGCTCAATTGCCGAAGTCCTGACCGGTTTTCTGCTCAAAGACGACTATGAACAGATGCTTCTCAATCACACCGATACCCGCTGGGAGCTGATTCATAACGTCATGACCCTGGTCGACACCCATGCCCGGGCCGAAACCTCGATGCTGATCAAGATTCACGAGGCGGATCCTATGGTCCCGCTTTTTGTCCTCACCGAGCAGACCAGCGAACGGATCTTTGCGTTGCAGGAGGTTTTCGAACAGCGCATCGCCGAAATCCTGGCCGATGAGGATCTGGTCTGGAAAATCCTCGAACACTATATCCCAGGCGTCCTGATCAAACGTCTGGGTAGGGAATCCATTGTCGCCACCCTAAACAGTCCCGAACTTCAGACCTACCGCGATGCGATACTTACCAAGAAACTCGCCTCCATGGCCTTTTATGCCTACGGTGACAGATGGGATGCGTTTCTGGCTGATGTGGCAGCGAGTTTTGCTAAGGCGATTACCGAAGTAGTTTGAAAAAATTATGACAATTGTTTTAAAAAAAAAATTTCAATTGGCTCTTTTGTTATATTCGCGCTGAGTATCTGTCTTTTAGCCGGAAGCGAATATGCGCTTTCGGCCTCACCTTATCCGCCCAGTCCGATAATTGCCGCAATTAGCTTCGATCTCTCAACACTGAACAAATCCGCTTTCGGGAGTGATGAATGGCCCTGTACGGAAGGTTCGGACGGCAATATTTACACGGCTTGGGGAGACGGCGGCGGTTTCGGCGGATCCGACATCAGCGGGCGGGTCGGATTGGGAGTGGGCCGCATGTCCGGGATTCCGCCGGCATGGTCCGGAACCAATATTTCCGGCGGGGTACATCCGCTTTCCGAGTCTATTATTCCGAACGTTTTCGGCGGAACAAAAGATATTTTTTCCGTAGGTGGTGTTTTGTATATGTATGTCGCTTACAATCAGGTCTGGGACGTAAACTCTCTTCTTCGATCGACCGATTTTGGTCAAACCTGGCAGGACCAGGGGGTGATTTTCAGTGCTTCGGACAATTTTTCACCGGGCGGAGTTTTGCAATTCGGTAAAGATAATCAAGGAGCGCCGGATTCGTATGTGTATGTTTACAGCGCGTCTTCTTTCGCGGACGGTGTGGCCTTGGCCCGGGTCGACAAAAATCAATTGTCCAATCGTTCGGCCTATCAATTTTTTTCGGGATTTGACGGAAACGGCAAACCTCAGTGGACCTCGAATGCCGGGCAAAAGCAGCCGGTTTTTACCGATCCTGCTGGAACGGAATGGGGAACTACCGCGGTTTATGATCCGTACCTTCATCGTTATTTGTTGACAGTCAGACACAATGGTGAGTCGGGCGAGTGGGGCTTGTTTGATTCCGACCACCCCTGGGGACCTTGGACGACGGTTGCGTATGGAAAGGATTTTCCCAGCTGGACGTACAGTCCCGATCCCGATGGTGCCAGCGAGGACCGTCCTGCCTATATGCACAGTTTCCCGCAAAAATGGATGAGCTCCGACGGGAAAACTCTTTGGCAGATTTTCGACAGGGGAGACCAATTGAATTTGGTCAAAGCAACCTTAACCCTCAAAAAACATGCTGTCGTTGATGGCAAATCGCGCTGAACCGCGCGGAAAAAGAGATCTGTCCCGGAAATTGAAAAAATGGAGCAGCCGGGTCAAAAATGTCAATCTTCAGCGGTACCGGAAGATAATCGAAAAGAGAATGGATAAAGGTGTTGATCTTTATCTATCTATCAGTTAAGTGTCAAGCGTGCTGATGGAGAGAAAAAGTGTATACCGGGACCGGTCCGGTTTTATTGGAAAATGCAGCAGAATCGGAACAATTTGATAATTGTTTCCATGGCGGGGTAAAACGGCGATGGTACACCGGAAGGCAAGGATGAGCAGGCTGATACGGTCTTTAAGACGAGTAATAAAGACACACTATCCGCGCTTTCTCTTCGGCCGGGCCCTCCAACAAGGAGATATCCCCGTCTTTGTCTATCATGACATTGAGCCGGGTAGCTTTAAAAAGGATTTGCAGTTTCTCAGGGACAATGAATACCAGACGCTGAGCACTCAAGAATTCGTTGCCTGCAAAGAAGAGAAAAGGAGTGGCCGCGCGGTACTGTTAACCTTTGATGATGCTCGCAGAAATTTTTGGCAAGAAGCCTTTCCTTTGCTTACGGAGTTCAAGAGTAAAGCAACGCTGTTCGTCCCGACCCGTTGCATACGCAGTCAAAGTACAACATCTGAGAACGGACCGTCTCCAGACGGCAACCTGTTCATGACCTGGGAGCAATTGCGGATCTGTGCCCGGTCCGGTCTGGTCGACGTTCAATCTCATGGCCACCGCCATGCGCTGGTCCATACGTCGCCGAAGCTCGTTACCTTTGCTTCGGCGGACCTTGAACATGTCGATGTCTTCGATTGGCCCATGCGGTATGCGAACAGCTCCGATGTCTTTGGCTGTCCTCCTCCCGGAACCCCAATCTATGCCGCCGCGCCGTTACTCTCTGCTGACTGCCGGATGTTAGAAAACCAGGAAATTACCCTGGCTTGCCAGGAAGTTGTTAGGGAGAATGGAGGGGATGAATTTTTTTCCCGGCCCCATTGGATGGATACCCTGCAGAGGATATATGACAGTATGCATGCGCAGGGTTGTAGACATGAATTTATTTCACCAAAACACTTTCAGGATCTTGTTTTCTCTGAATTTCAGCTGTCAAAAGAGATATTTATAAAAGAGTTGATGATGCCACCTCGCTATTTCGCCTTCCCTTGGATGCTCGGTTCGGACCCGGCCATGAAGTATGCGGCGGATTCTGGGATTAAAGCGTCATTTGGTGTCGGATTAGACTACCATCGTATCACGAAGCTAAAGGGACCGCTTCCTGCTTTTTATCGGATAAAAGGAGACTGGCTGCGTTTTTTACCCGGTAGAGGGAGACAAAAATGGGCGGATGTTCTGCCCGCAAAAATGCGGGGATTTTTTTTCTCTCAGCATCTGGCGCATTGAAGCATGACAGAGGTCAGATTATGAGGAAACGGGTAATTTGTGTGATGGGGAGGGTCCTTGATCAAGAAGACGGGCTCGGTGTCTATTCCTATAATTTATTAAAAAACATGATTCAGCAGGATCAGGAAAGTATGTATGTCATACTTTTGGGGTCTGCAAAGAGCATGTCGTTATTTTCTGAATTTAACAATGTAAAGATGCAGGTAATTCCTGCAAAAAGCAAACATGTTTGGGATCAGATACATGTTCCGATAGCGGCCAAAAAGCATCATTCGGATATAATCTTCAACCCGAAATTTTCTTTGCCGCTATTGAGCAGAATACCGGGCGTCTTTGTTTTGCAGGGATCGGACTGGTATGTCAATCCCGGCAATTACGAATGGTGGGATAATCTCTATATTCGCTTAATGATGCCGATTTATTGCCGTATGGCGAGCAAACTCCTCTCCATATCAAAATGTGTAGTAGATGATCTGGTTAAGTTTGCCAGACTTAATGCTCAAAAGGTTACCGTGACCTACGCCGCGTCCAGCCCTCATTTCCGGCCAATTGAAGATGAGAAGCGGTTACGAGAATTTTCCTTGCAATATAATCTTCCCAGCCGGTTTATACTTACAGTCGCAAGAGCGTATCACACAGGGTACGGAAATCTGCCAAAATATCCCGGTGGTAATATCAAAAGGTTGATAGGCGGCTATAAGCTCTATAAAGCTAACGGCGGAAAGCTCCCTCTTGTCATTGCGGGCAAAGAAATAGATACGTATTTGCGCAGTGAAAGCTTTGGCGAAGAAGATCTTGATCATATCGTTTTTACAGGGTTTATTCCCCATAAAGATATCGTCTACCTTTATAATCTTGCAGATTTCTTCGTACTTACCACTTTATATGAAAGTTTCGCATTTCCCTTGGTCGAGGCCATGGCCAGTGGCTGCCCTGCTGTTGTACCATTAACAGGTGCCTGTCCCGAAGTGGCGGGTGGTGCGGCTTTGCTTGTGGATCCACTGGATGTCGATGCTATTGGCAAAGCCATGGCGGATCTCGACAACTCGGATGAACTGAGAGATAAATTACGAATGGCCGGCATGGAACGGGCCAAGATCTTCACATGGGAGAGAACTGCTGAACAGACGCTGAATGTACTTGAAACCATCGTCCCGAGGAGCAAAAAGAATGCCGTAAGTGATGCGATGGTAAGGGCTTAGGTATCAGTTGATGGTCGGAAAAAAAATCAAATTTTTGTTTAAACTCAGTGTAAGTTTGATACTTCTGGGTGTTATTTTATGGATGATGGGCGGGGTAAAAGGTGTTCTTCATACCTTGGCCAAGACCGACCCCCTCTATATCGTAATAGCCTTTATTGTCAGTACCCTTGATCGGGTCATAATGACATTTAAATGGACTTGGCTTCTCAGGACGAAAAGAATCCATCTGCCTCTGTTTCAGGGTATGAAAATTTACTGTGCCTCAATGATCTGGGGCATGGTTATGCCGTCGACAGTGGGAGCTGATGCCATCAGAGTGTTCAGTACATCCCGCAAAGGACATGATGTCAAGGAGGTTCTGGTTTCTATTGTTATCGAGAGGATGATAGGATTTCTTTCCGCTCTGTTGCTTGGCATGATCGGTCTGATTGTCATTTCCCGACAGGCCGATATCGGACCGCGGGCCACGCTGATATTCTGGTTGACCGGTGCCATGATCGGCCTGGCAATAATCGGGTTCATTTTTTCTCTTAGCCAAATGTCTTTCGACATCATCCATAACCGTCTTTTTGCTAAATTCAGAGACACAAAGGTTATGAAAAAGATACGTGAATTCCATGTCAGTTATCAAGATTATAAAAGCCATAAAGCCACGCTCGTTGGATTCTTCGGCATGACATTTGGTGAGCAACTCATGCCGATTCTTTTTAATTGGGTAATAGCCATCGGTTTGGGGGTTGAGGTGGGATTTTTATATATGCTGGGTGCCTTTACGCTCTCCATTCTCATCGCTCGTTTGCCTATTTCCATTGACGGTCTTGGCGTATATGACGGAGCATTTATTCTCTTTTTATCTCTCGCTGGATTCACTGCGGCCCAGGCGGTTTCAATTGCCTTTGCCGGCAGAATCATTCAAACAGCATCCTGGCTTCCTTGGTGGTTGGCGCATGTTATCGGGAACAGGAGTATTTTACCGCCGAGCGCTGCTAAGCCGATTGCTGCGGAGGAAGTTTGAACCGGTAAAAAATCCGGGCCGATGTTCCAATACGTTGTATGGATACACGCCATACGCGTGGGATATTTACCCGTGACGGCCATTCTGGATCTGGAGCGTGAGATGTCTATGAAAAATTTCAGAAAGTTGAGATAATAATTGAATTTTGTAATGATACTATTTAGTTTTTCATCAACGACAGCATTTTATTCCCCACTATAGTATACAAAGTCTTTCTGCCTTTACCTGGCAAAGAAAAAATAAATTGCTCGTTTATTCTTTTAATGAAAAAAGGATCATCGCCAACAACATTGATCCCTCTGTTTCTTATCAGTCCCCAATAGTTTGATTCATATCCAATTTCTTTCGAAAGAGTAATGGACTGTTCATTTCCCTTATACCAGGGGTAACATAAATGTTTTACATCCTTACCTAGCTTGTGTTCAATTTCCTCTTTAGATTTTTCCAGTTCTTTTCTAATATCTTCCTTCCTCTCTTCAACGGACTGGATCTTCTTTGTTCTCTCATAGACGGAACGTATATCCCGCCAATGTTTTTTTAACTGAACCTTCCAGTTGGGTTTGTTAAAAAAATCCGGGCCTCCATTTTTATCTACAAATTCTATGCATGACCTGCTCACCCTTTCGTTTTCGATGTAGCGACTTCCGGCAGCCAGATTCGCATCCCACTCATAAATAGGAAAGCCAAAATCTGGTTTACCTCCAGACAGTATTTCTTTTCCATCTTTTAAGATTAAAGGATTAAGACTGGTTTTAAAAAGAGACGGTTCGAAAGCGGGGTTAAGAAAATCTATGAGTTTGTCACTTACAAATACACTGCAGTGAAAATAAGAATGGGATTGAAAATCAATCACGCCGCTTGCATGCATTACATTTATTTCATCCCAGGTGCAGACCGGAAGAACTTCATCTCTTTCAGATATTTTTTCAACAGAGACGCTGCCTCGCCATACGTCTTCCAAATTGGGATAATTTCCACTATCTTCATTGATAACTGAAGGGATCAAGAAACTGACCCCAGTAAAGCCATACTTCTTCAACAATGGGTAAGCAACGGCCCAAAGGCTGCTAAGCCCATCATCAAAGGTTAAAACTATAGCTTTTTCCTCTGGTCTTATGCTTCCGGTTAATATACCGTGAAGATGATCTGCATTGATGGTTTTGTAGCCATTTTCAGCTAAATACCTCAACTGTTCTTCAAATTTATCTGCAGCTATAGAATGAAAAACAAAGACAGGGATCTCTCCAACTTCCAAGCTGCTCTTTTTTCTGAAAACAAAATCAGGATAGCTTCTTTGGAGTATACCTTTTATATCGTCTTTATTTTTTCTATAAACTTCTTTTAAGATCATTTAATATAGTTGGATGGTTGCCGTTTTTAATAATTTTAAAATAATGTCTTTTTATCTTTGGCGCTGCTTGAGCCTCTTCAAGTATATCCAAGGTGTTCACTGCACACTGCTTCCAACTGAAATTTTGTGCCCGCCTGTAACCATCTTCTATTAACCGACTGCGTGTAGCTTCATCAGTAACAATTTTTCTCATTCCTTCGGCTATGCAATCAACATCTTCCGGATTGACCAGTATCGCCGCGTCTCCTGCCAGCTCACGCATTCCAAAGCGATTGGATACGGGGCAGCCCGTAGCCATGGCTTCCAAAATTGGGCTGGGGAATGCTTCATATAAAGAGGGCAATAAAAGAGCCTGAGCCAAACCATAAAAATATTTAAGTTCTTTATGGTCAATCCAGCCGGGTCTTAGAATCCATTCCTTGATACCCAGTCTGTCCGGCAACTTCAATTCGTTCTCACATAGCCATCTATGTTCTCCGGCCACAACAAGATGAATCCCTAGCTCAGGACCTACTTTTGCAAAAGCTCGGAGTAATCTTCCAAAATTTTTGGGAGGATAGATCTGACCAGCATACAAAAAAAACTTATCTGGCAGTCCGTACTTACGTTTTGTATCTATTAAGATGTTTTGATCGATATCTTTCAAATAGGAATCGTGTACACCTAAATAAACAGTATGAATCCGATCTTCTTCCACTTTAAAGAATTCTATCAGATGTTCTCTCGCCGTATTTGAGACCGCGATTACCTTTGAAGCCTTGGCAAGATATGTGGGAAATAAATATTTATGATTGAATACGTCCATCCTTTTGGAACCCCAGGGCATTAAATACCAGTCAAGACCGTGGCAAACAAAAACAGTCGGACACCTGGCTAATAATGGCAGGGAATATTTGGGATTAAAGATGATATCTAGCTTCTCTTTCCACGAGATAAAAGGAATTCCTATTTGATCCCATAAAACGCGGGTTGGAATTTGAAGAGCTCGTTCATGTACGTTAGGGTATTTATCATACGTTTTTAGATATCTCGGATTATTATAGATCAAAAAAAACTCATGGGTGGGGCCAAGCGGCAATAGTTCATCCAGAAGGTAGTTTGTGTAGTTTTTTACACCACCTCCATGTTGATTAAAGTGCCGCAACAGAATCCCTATTTTCACGACACACCTCTGATTATATCAGACGTTAGCTAGTTGCCATCCGAAAACAGCTATTTCCCCCTAACGCTTCGTTGCGCTTCCAGATTTAATCTTCGGAGGTAAGCACCCTCCGGGCATAAACTCTGACTCCGATATTAAGTATATGCCTCCGGTTAAATCTATTACCGCGCCTCGATTTAGAACAAAATATCTCGTTTCGGGATGGAAACTAGTTAGTTGCCATCCGAAAACGGTGCTTCTCTCCAAACTCGTCGTTACGCCGCCAAATTGAATCCTCGCAGGTTAGCGAAGATTATGCCTTCGGTTAAATTTGCCAACGCGCCTAGATTTAGGAGAAAACCCTCGCTTCGGGATGGAAACTAGTTAATAAAATCTTTTTGCCAAAGTCACCTTATAGAGTATTGACGCTGGGAAAAAGATTTCAACCCAGTCCAAATTATCTTTTACCACAGGCAGTGCCCGATTTTTAAAATTTTGTTGGACTTGCCTGCCGTAGGAGATGAAATTTCCTTTCAATAGAAAACGAACTCCTCCAAGCTATTTACATCTGAAGTAAAATTTTTTCTAACCATTTTTGAGGTAAACAAAAAACAGCCGGTTTTAGCTCTTGATTGCTTTTAACGTCAACCGGCTTTTGTTCTCCACTCCCTCTGTACAGCCGCTCTTCTTATATCTACAGAGATGAATGTAAGCAAGTGCTGGTGTTTGCTTCAGGGCTTGCCCTGCACCAGATGTTTATCCAGTGTTTTATGTTGTTGTTTTGGCCTTTAAAGATCCAAACAGCAAAATGATACTTGCAGGTAGAAAAACAGAAAATATTTCCATCACCCGCAACAAAAACGATAAAGAGATACCATCGGCAGCGGAAAAACCTGCAAGCGTAAGTACATAGACCCAAAGTCCTTCTTGAAGCCCAATTCCCTCTATGGTTATGGGTAAGCGGATAAGAATATAGAGTATCGGCAAGGTCACAAGATAATACAAAAATGATACTTTAATATGTAGGGCAAGAGAGGCTACATAATTCATATATATGATTACGACTACCTCCAATGCGGTGAGCAAGACAAAATAAAATATCTTCTTTCTCGTAATCATCGGATTCTGCAAATAAATAGCCAAAGAACCATTCATTTTTTTAATAAGTTCGAACCGATGAAGGGCCTTTATTTTTAACAAGAGTTTACAGGACTCTAAGGGGAAAAATAATAGTAAAAAAATTGCTGCCAACATGAATATAAAGGAAATGGTCATTCCTAAATGCGTCATTATGTGTATTTTAAATATTCTTGCGGAGAACGGCAATAACACACCTGCAAAGGCCGCCAATACGAAATAACCGATAATTCTTTCTAAGATAACGGTAGATGCAATAATTTTACTTTTGTTGAAATTTGCTAATGCCATAATTCTATATGCATCACCTCCAATACTGCCCGGCGTAAAAGTTCCCAATAGAGTACCGACATAATAAATTTTTACAGATTGCCACAAAGATAAAAACACTCCGAACCATTTCAAAAGTAAATTCCATTTGAGGGCCATAAGAATTCTATCAAAAGTGAATAATAACCATACAATAAACAGGAGAAAATAGTTGATTGAGGAGATTCTATAACTGAGTTGTTTAAAATCTACTGTCCGTATAACGAGGGCAAGCAGACCTATTCCGATAATCAATTTTACAATGAGTATGATTTTCCTTTTCATTTTTGTGCTATAATTCTCTGCTGAAACTTTCTTCCAATGGGTAAAATTCTTTTTAAATATTTTTAATTCCAAGGAAAATAAAAGAATCACAGGAGAGGAGAAAGAGAAGGAGAACGAAAAAATTTATTCTAGGCATGGAGAGTGTCCGCCGGGCTGAATAGAGAAAACCTCCTATCATGGGGACAATCGGCAGGAGATAACGTCCCTGCGCCTGAAAATCCGCAATCCAGGAATGATACAGAGCTGCAGCTACCAAAGACGAGGCACAAAATGCAGCCAGGAAAAAGCATAGGAGATCGTTACGCTTTTTTCGATTAAACAATATATCATAAAAAATACAAATAGTTACTATAACAAGTAGAGACCAAACCCAGTTGTAAAAATCAGCGGAATTATAAATACACATATTTCCGAAGACACCGAATGAACTCATAAATGTGATATGTCCCCATTGCATATTTTCCCAGACGTGGGAAAGAGGGTAGCCCTTATCTCTCAAGTGCAGATATTTGTTGGTCTCTTCGGGATTCAGTAAGGGATTCAGGTTTGCCGTTGCTGTTTTATTCCGCATCTCCATCATCTTCTCGGCTCTATCCCAGTTATTGACCGCCCCACTTACAATTTTTGTTAACGAAAAAACAGCCGCTATCACGAGTAGAAGTATTCCCGCCCTTTTTGCTACGCGTTTGAGATCGACACTGTCTCTTTCAAATAAGTGGAGCAGAAAATAAAAACCGAGAAACATGGAGAAGAAGTAAAAATTAATCTTAATAAGAAAGAGAAACGAAAAAAACAAACCAAAACCAATTCCCTGGACTGTCGTCGAAAAAGTGCTCTGTTCGCCATGGATGTAAGCATTGAAAGAGGAGTTCTCTCTTATCACCAGAAAGGCCGCAAGAAAGGCAATAAACAAGCCAAAGGCATCCGAGTTGAAGTAACTGAAAATATACCATATCTGCGGTGAGATAAGTATCGGAAGGCAAATCAACCGTAATTCCTTATTCTTGATACAAAGAATTATGAGAATACCAAGAAGTGAGATATTAAAAAAACGCAGAAGAAGATAGTGGTTTGTTGAAAGAAAAGACCAAAATTCCAAAAATTTGCCGGCAAAAAGATACACAATTTCGTTGGAGTTGAGTCTGGAGTCGCCATGCGTACTATAACTGCCGACAATCTCTGGGTTATCGGCCGCCGGAGGCAGCCAATGATCGAAATGACTGTAGTATTCAGCTGCTTGGGTGTGGACATGCTCATCGGGATGTACATCGGGAGCGGACAGGCAGGCCATGCAAATGACCAGGGCAAGGATGAAAAAGAAAAACCATTCGACATACTGCAGCTCGGAAAACGTGAGAGACAAATACCGTAACGTATACAAAAATAACAGCCAGGCGAGCACATATGATATGATTTTTCCGTAACAAGGCGTCGGATGGATCATGATCTGCAGCTTTGGGTCATTTGTATCCGAAACCACTTTTAATCCGTCCGGTGTGATCTGCATTTCACGAATGCCGTCAATTATTTTCACCCGTTTAAAATCTTTGGCTGTATGGATGTGGATCGAATAAAAGTCTCCCTGACGCACCCATATATCCTTTATCCATACGGTACCGGGACGATCCAGGGGGTCGATGCGCAGGGAATGGATTTTGGGGCCGAAAACAAGACCTTCCCGGCCCTTGACCTTAATAGTGAAATGGTGCATTTCATAAGGGCTTATATTTCTATGAAAAACAGAGTTCTCCTCAGAATACGTCTTTCCTGCCCAATAGATCTGGAACATTCCGGGTTGGTCTGTCTTGACGTCAAATTGAACGATGGGTGCTTCAAAAAAATTGAGATTAACGATGATGAGATAGAGGGAAAAGAAAAAAAACCCTATATGGACCATTGCACTTTTTTTTCGATCACCGATTAGAGGTAACATCATCATTGACGCCTTTGCAAATTATCTAAATGGGGAGAGAGATTGGGAGTGGTATTCCTGGTAGGTCTGATTCTGCACCTTCTCGCAATTAAAGACCCCGGCTTGCCTCTCTGGTCACAACGAGGATGCATTGACGAAGCATGCAAGAAAAACGCCTTGTTAGCTTGCAGGAGACAGTCTTTCATTTAGGCAAAACAACATCTGGTAAAGGGAAAACACCGTGGGAACTGCCATCGCAATACAGGAAGATGCCAAGGAGTGCTTCTAATTACTTACGGCCGCAGCGCATCTTTTCGGCTCGAAAAAGACACCTCAACAACATTCCACGCAACTCTTTAATACATTGTGACATGGGATAATGCCTCTCTTCTCAATGGAGAGGTAAGCAATGACATCTCCTTAAGAAAAAAAAGAAGATTTTTACATTACCAGACAACGTGTTGGTCAACAAGATATAAAAAAAGTGATATCTCGTTTTGCCTTTTGCCCAGCAGAGAATAGGAATGGTACTAGCCCGGATTTCTCATCAGTTCAGGCGGCGTCATTTCGAACTTTTTGGCAATGGACTATAGTAAGCTATGTTCATTGCCAAAATACTGAAGAAAATGGCACTGCTTGGACTGATCTTTGGTGAACACTGTGTAAATTTGACAACATAAGAGTTTGTTGCAAAAGACTTGTCCTGCCTGAAGTGAAAACAAATTGACACAGTATTCATGAGAAATCCGGGCCAGCCCGTTCTTCACGGTTTGAGACGGTCTGCTAGACAAGGAGACTTGTATTATTAATATCTCTCTCTCAGTGATTTCATGAACAGCGGGTCAGAGCTCGGGCAGTCTGATCGTAAAGACAACCCCTTGCCGGCCGTCGGTAAGACGGTCCACGGAGACTGTTCCCCGATGATGTTCAACAATGGTGCGGACAATATAGAGACCAAGTCCCAGATGTGGTTTTGCGTCCTTCTGGCTGCGGATCGAGACCATTGAGTTGAAGATCTGGCCTTGCATTTCTGAGGGGATATCAGGTCCTTGATTGATAACCTGCAGAACAATGGCATCACGATCCCGAGAGAGACGAAGCTCGATGGGAGTGCCGTCGGCATGGAAGGCGACACCGTTTTCAATGAGTTTATCAAGCATCTGTCGGATACGATCCGGGTCACCATCCAGGGGTAGGGTGCCTTCGGGCCGATCATAAATGAATTCTACCTCAGGAAAGGCAGGCTCCCAGCTGTGCTCCAACCAGAGGGACAGGGCCTCGGCCAGATCGAAGTTCTCCTTGAATCCCTGGTCGAGCGCCTCACGCAGGTTGGTGGCATCTCGAATAGAGGTCAGCAGGTCTTCCAGGCGCAGCACATCTCCCAGAGCCCAGTTGACATAGTTGTTCAGGTGTTCCGGCAGATCTTTGGTTTCCCGGGCCAGGTTTTTAAGCGATGCCGAGACGCTTGCCAGCGGTGTGCGCATCTCATGCTCTAGATTGTCGGCCATCTTTTCCCGGTATTCTCCCTGGATTTTCAGCTGCGACAGCATTGACGCCAATGTCCGGGACAGATCGCCGATCTCGTCTTTAGAGGAAGCCGGGGCCAGGACATCGAGGATCTGTCCGTTTTCGGTGATGGCTGCCGCTGCCTGGTTTCTGAGCCTGCGGATACGGGAAGAGATGCGGAAGGCGAAGAGGAAAATGCCGATACCGCCGAAGAGAAAGAAGAGGATGGTCATGCCGATGGATCCCTCAATCACCTTGTTCTTCAGGGCCAGGATGGAATTGGTGGTCTGCTCGACCACCACCACACCAATCACCTTCCCTTTTTCAAAAAGCGGAGTCACTGCGGCCATGACCTCCACCTGACCTTTGGCGATCCGATAGTTTGTAATGCTGCTTTTCCCCTCAAGTCCTTCTTGGACGCCTTTTATATCAAGCGTGGCCGACTGTGGCGAGGAATCGTTAAAGTCGGACAAAAAGGGTTCGGTGAACAGGCGATAGAGGGGGGCAAAAGCCCGGTTGACCTTGTTGATCAAGGCATTTTCCACTTCATCTTTGACAGGTGGTTCATCGTCACCGGCTTTGAGGTTGCCGTAGCTTGCCCTGACGTGTTGATTGGAGTCGACGATTAAGATGCGGGAATGGGGCCGGTTCAACGATTTCAAGATATCGATGATCGAGGTTGCAGGCGGCAGCAGCCAGCCGATCTGATCGATTCTGCCCGGATCGGCGGTGCCGACCACGGTTTCGACATCCCTGGTCACCGGGTCGTTGACATCAGCCACGGCAAACGCCAATTTATGGCCGACCATGGACAACGGCATCCGCATCTCGATGCTGTAGCCGGTGGGGGTTTCCGACCAGACACCCTGGATGTTGTCGTTTTCCACAGGAGGGGCATCGACGAGGCCTTCCGGAATCTCATAGGCATTTATCCATCCCGGTTTTTTTGCAGTCATGATGTAACGGTGCAGCTTTCCCTCTTTGTCTTCCACTCCGATCTGCAGATGGTCGGAGCGGTCGAGCCGGTTCGATCCACTCTCCTGGTAGATGACCTTACGGTCGGTGACCAGGAACATGGCCCAGAGGTAATCTCCCCGTTGCCCAACCAGATGTTTGAAATGCAGCGAGCCCGGGCCGTAGGGACCGGTTGAGAAGAGTACGTGATCCCGGCCGAAGACTTCGGCCTGTTTCAGCTGAGGTTCCCAATCGTCGAATTTTCCGTTTAACCGCATCGGGTTTGTCAGCTTGAACAGGTAGAGGTCGCGGTTTTGATCAAGCGAGTGGAAGAGTTCCCTGTCGAATAACCCCGGCCGGCCGGCCAAAGCCGAGGCCACGGCCCGGGCTGAGAACATGAGGGTTTCGCGCCGACTTTCTAAAAGGTTGTCTTGGAGGATACCGCTCAGCCTGAAGCCGGTAAAGGGGATGGCCAAGAGCAAAAGGGAGATCAGAGCGAGTTTGAGTTGCAGAGAAAACCGCATGAAATATTCACTCCAGCCAGCGATAGCCCATGCCGTATTCAGCCCTGATTGCATCGAACGAGGGATCGATCTCACGGAACTTCTCGCGGATTCGGCGGATATGGGCGGCTATGGCGTTGTTGGTCACCACGACGTTGGCGGATTCCATCAGCTGTTCATGGGATTTTACATGGCCGGGACGTCTGACCAGTGAAAAGAGCAGCCAGAATTCGGTAAGGGTCAAATTGAGCTGTTTGTTGTTCCAATACACCTGCTTGCGTTCCTCTTCGATTCGCAGGTTTCCAGTGGTGATGACGTGTTCATTGCTGCCTGAGGCGCCGCGCAGGGCTTCGAGCATTTTGAACAGCGCCGAGATCCGCACAGGCAGAAAATCAAGCGTTGTGGTGTTTTTGGTCAGGTAATCCCAGGCGCCAAGGCGAAGCCCGGAGACCTTGTCCAGGTCGGAATCCCGGGCGGTGAGAAAGATGATCGGAATAGTTGGTGAAAGTTGCCTGAGCTCTCTGCAAATCTCAAAGCCTCCTTCCATCTCGTCGTTGAGCATGACATCGAGAATGGCAAGGTCAGGCAGTTGCAGGGCAAAGGCGTCCGAGGCTTCTTTTCTACCGGCATAGCTGCTCACCATATAGCCTTCTCGCTTTAAGGCCTGGGAATAGTTGGCCCGCAGCATTTCGTCATCTTCCACTAGTGCAATTCGATAGGTCATGAGGTTCAGGAGTTTTATTAAGGTTGAAGAAAAAGAGGACAAACCTTTCCCCGGATATTTGGTTTCGGATAAAGAGTAATACCGATCCTTATAATCATGCAATAGGAAAAAGATGAAAAAACAACCGGAACCGGCGGCTTTTCTCTCCCTGGCTTTCACTTTTTGTTGACGGAAGCATCATGAAAATCCGATATATAATGAGACCTTTTCAGTATGATGGATAAAGTAAGAAAACAACAAGATACTTGAGGCCTAAGTTCTTTTCGGGTACCTAAAACGAAAGAGGATGTCGTATCTGTTCATACTATTGAAGGAATACCTATGAAAACAACAAGGTTTCA
Organism: Desulfocapsaceae bacterium; assembly: GCA_046704745.1. Taxonomy (GTDB): domain Bacteria; phylum Desulfobacterota; class Desulfobulbia; order Desulfobulbales; family Desulfocapsaceae; genus CAWGGS01. The sequence continues at coordinate 91,806 of JBJKRL010000031.1, forward strand.
TATTCTCATAACTCGAATATCTAGACCGAGTAAGTGGAGTCTTACGGTTCGTCTGGTAAAAGGATGAAAAAATTCCAGGTTCCCCTTTAATTCAACCATCACTGGTCATCACCCATGGAATAACGAATGTTGACCAATAACTTTAAGGAGCCCTTTATAACCGAGAATATTAACTGTTTGAATATTCTGGAATGTGAGCATACACAATGTCCGATACAGAACCAACCGTTAAAAGTCTGTTACCTGGAAGCCGGGGACTGGCTATCTCCTCAAAATACCGCAATACGTGCATCCATTTGAATTCCGAAAACAATCCCCGCCTTTATCCTTATTTTGGTATCGACCATCCCGACAAAGTCCGTTCTTGTATGCCCATGGAGATGGGCGGTCGTGTTGGAGACCGTCAAAGACAACCCTAAAATTCAGGGAAACAAGAAGTTCCACTCTCTCCCTCCAAGACATTGTTGTCTCATCCGTCGTCATATTCGTGTCAGAGGACAGATCCGAAAAAGATTCTCATGGCAATAGAGACTGAACTGCTTTTTTGGGGTACATCATATTCACTATTGATAATGAAGTGCTTTCGATAAAGATTTTAGATTACCACCGAATTTCAGGTTGTGCTTCCAGCGATTGATGAGGGTTTTTGGAGCAAAAGATGGTTGAAACCATTGTAACCACTGACAACAAACGCCCTTCGGGCCGTGCTTTTATTCTGGCGCTTGTTTTGGCCTTGTTGGTGTTGGGCTGCAACTTCCCCCTGCACCGGGTTCTTGCAGACAACGAAACCGATGTGCTAGTTGCTGCCAAGGCATATTCCGATCCAACCTGGATACAGGGTGATTGGTACCTGAGCCAGGATATTGGATATCGTTTTATTTACAATCAATTTGCGGGCAGACTTTGTTCAATGTTCCCGATCTGGGTCGCAGCAATTATCGGACGTACCCTTATTGCCGTTCTGTTTGCATTGGTTGTGGCCTGCCTCTTTAAGGATTTGAAACTCTCTCCCTGGTTTGTTCCAGTTTTTATACTCCTCTTTCTGAATTTTCAAAATATTGGTGCCGGTGAAAACATCATAGAGTCGTTTGAGACAAAACCGTTTGCCTATATCGCCGCCCTTACTGCTTTACTTGCCTATGCTCATAAAAAGAATATAGTGGCGGCTGCTTTTTCGGGATTGGCCATATCATTTCATGTCCTAGTGGGTCTCTATGCGTTTATGACCTTGGTCGGTGTGGCTGTATTTGATCGGTTTATTAATAAAAATATAACCCAGTTCCAACCGGTTGGGCCAGCGCGGGTTCCTGTTTGGTGTTCAAGAATTTTAATGATACTCGCTTTTTTAATTGCTTCCAGTGTCGGCATTACCTTTGTTGTAACCAACTTTCTGCATGTGGTCTCTTTGGATATGGCGCGAAAAGGCGGCGAAATCTATGTCCAATTACGCGTGCCGCACCATACATTGCCGTCTTATTGGACGTCCTCTCATGATGCAGCAGCGATTATTAAATTGCTGCTTACGCTCTCGTTTCTAATTTTAGGATTATTACTGGCACGTGCGAGCAAAACCGCCCGATTGTTTTTTAGCTATGGTTTACTTCCCCTGGTTTTTGCAGGTGTCGGACTTTGCTTACTGCTGCTTCACCGGATAGATTTGTTGAAATACTACTGGTTCCGGTTTCCGGATGCAATGTTACCTTTTTTCGGCCTGTTAGCTATGGCCTATGTGGTGCAACAGGCCGGCAGCAAATTCTTGGCTCGTTTGAAGAGACCTTTAATTGGTAGAATTTTAGCTACGACTGTTATTTTCGTTGTCATGTCATGGAGTGGCGCATGCCTGTTGACTGATATCGGTCAGGTATTTGGCAGCTCTTCTCTAGTTTCCACACCGTTCTATCTTAAAGGATCGGATCCGAACCTTTTGGACATATGTAAGTGGTTACAGAATCACACCGCCAAAACGACCCTGGTAGCCGGAAATCCCAATTGGCAATATTGGTATTTGGCAGCCGAACGGCCTGTATTAGTCTCTTTCAAACATGCGCCGCAGAGGGAGGACCAAATATTGGAATGGAAGAATCGCATGACACTGATGATGGATGGAACTCCCTTGCACACCATTTCTTTTAGGAGAAGGTTGAGCGAAAAGGCAACCCATTTGTCTGAAAAGACGTTAAAAATTTTATCTAAAAAGTATCATGTCGATGTGTATGTCGGTGCAGCTGATAGGTCCTATTCTGGATATCCGATACTTTATAGAAACGATAAATTTGCGGTATATGGATTGAGTGAAAAGGATATCGAGAAAAGTGCAAAATAATCCTTTAAAGCGTTTCTTGCCATTTTTGACACCAAGTTATATATTTTCTTTTGTAACTTCAACTTATGCTACCCTGATTCTTTTTGAAAAGGAGGCACACAATGGCAGGTCAGATATTCTATAGAGAACGTCTCAAAGCAAAAGACGGAGCAAAATCACCCCGATATCGAGTTGTTGCCGTAAGCGGCGTCGACCTGAAGGTGTATGGCAATCATTTTCGCAAGACGGAACTGGAGCAGATTGCCAAGACGGTTAAGGCAGAGTTGGTTGTCTTGCACCGGGGTTCAAAACATCCGGAAACAGAGGCCGTTGCAGGGACTTCAAAGACGCAAAAAAGGGCATAATATATGGCATTGGTGCGAGAAAAGGACGGCAGACGGCTGCACGTTAAAAGTGCACTTATGGGCGAAAGCCTGGTCAGCAAGGAATTTATCGAGCAATTGACGGTCGCACCCCAGGAGCGATTATACCCTGATATCGCGGTTCTTAAGATCGGCGGTCAATCAATTTGTGACCGGGGGGTAAAGGCCCTGCCCGGAATACTAAAGGAAATAGTCAGGAGCAGGAAGGATCATAAGATACTCATCACCACCGGAGGCGGGACCCGCAGCCGCCATATTTATACCATCGGTCTGGAAATGGGGATGCCCACAGGTGTAATCGCCAAGTTCGGCAGCATGATCTCGGAACAGAACGCCCTGATGATCGCGACCCTTTTATCACCCTGGGGTGGGGTGAAGATCTCGCATTCGGATATTGTCAAACTGCCGACCTATTTCGCAGAACATATCATTCCCGTCATGCATGGGATGCCGCCGTATGATTATTTTGCCATAAAACCCAAGGTGGGAAGAATCCCCATCCATCGTACCGATGTCGGCCTGGTGATACTCGCCGACCTTATAGGTTCCCGGACAATCCTGTTTATAAAGGATGAGAACGGCCTGTACACCCAGGACCCCAAGAAAAATCCGGACGCCGAATTCATAGCCGAAATAGGCGCCCTGGACCTTTTGGAAAAAGATCTGGATGACCTTGTCATCGAACGACCCTGCCTGGAGATCATTCAGAACAGCGAGGTTATTGAAAAAGTGCAGATAATAAACGGCTTGATCGAGGGCAATATCACCCGGGCCCTCAACGGGGAACATGTCGGCACCATCATCTATAAACAGTAGAGAGAAAGGCGAGGGCGAAGAAAGGGAAAAGGTCAACTCTTCTTTTGGCGTTCATTCTGTGATTTTCGTATACTGGATGGTACGACCCGTAACCCGCTGTTCATGAAAACCACTGGATTGTGTGTAATAACCATCTAAAAAAGTACATTTATACAACATCTTATCCGTTGGTTACAAGAGGACGCTTTATAACCGGATTCCTTCGTTGGGGTCGAAGGAATCCAGGTTTGCAAAGGGTCAGCTGTCAATACCTGACAGGCAGAGATATTTCATCGCTAAGTAATCGTCTATTCCATAGCGTGAACCCTCCCTGCCCAGGCCCGATTGCTTGACGCCGCCGAAAGGTGCTACCTCGGATGAAATCAAACCGGTGTTTATACCGACCATCCCGTACTCCAAGCCTTCGGCGATCCGGTAGATCCTGCCGATATCGCGGGCATAAAAATAGGAGGCCAGCCCGTAGATCGTGTCGTTGGCCATGCTCAGCACCTCTTCTTCGGTAGAGAATTTGAACAAAGGCGCCACCGGGCCGAAAGTCTCCTCGCCGAAGATCTGCATGTCCGGGGTGACGTCGGTAAGAATTGTGGGTTGGAAAAAGGTGCCGCTCAACGCATGTCGTTTGCCGCCGATCAGGACCTTTGCCCCTTTGGAGACGGCGTCGGCGATATGTTGCTCAACCTTGGCAAGAGCAGCCGAATCGATCAACGGACCCTGATGCACCCCTTGTCTGAAACCGTCGCCGACCACCAGCTTGCCGACTCTATCGGTGAGTTTGGCGGCAAATTGATTATAGATCGTATCCTGGACAAAGATCCGGTTCGCGCAAACGCATGTCTGACCGGTATTCCGGTATTTGGAGACCATGGCACCTTCCACTGCCGCATCGATATCTGCATCGTCAAAGACGATAAACGGGGCGTTGCCGCCCAATTCCAGCGACACCTTCTTGATAGTCTCGGCGCTTTGGGCCATCAGGGTGCGGCCGATCTCGGTTGAACCTGTAAAACTGATCTTGCGCACCAGAGGACTTGCCGTCAGTTCGGAGCCTATCATTGCCGCCGAACCGGTGACCACATTCAAAACACCCGCAGGTATTCCTGCCCTTTGGGCCAGTTCGACGACTGCCAGCGCGGTCAGCGGTGTCTGGCTGGCCGGTTTGATTATTGCTGTGCAACCGACCCCCAGTGCCGGAGCGATTTTACGGGTGATCATCGCCGCCGGAAAGTTCCACGGGGTGATCGATGCACACACGCCAACCGGCTCACGATGAACTATGATCCGCTGGTTTGCCATCCCAGCCTGGATTGTATCGCCGTAGACCCTTTTGGCCTCTTCGGCAAACCATTGAATATAGGACGCCGCATAGGCGATCTCACCCTTGGCCTCAGCCAATGGTTTTCCCTGCTCGGTAGTCAGAATCGTCGCCAGGTCCTCCTGGTTTTCCATCAACAGTTGGAACCAGCGGTATAAAATACCCGAGCGTTCCTTGGCAGTCCGGCGCCGCCAGGCGGGCATTGCTTCATAGGCAGCCGTAATTGCAGCCCGCACCTCGTCAGGTGAGAGTGAGGGAACGGAGCCTATGATGCTGCCGTCAGCGGGGTTGGTGACCGTAATGGTCTTGCCGGATGCGGCGTCGAGCCACCTCTCGCCGATCGGGACCTGGAAACGGAGAAGACTGGTGTCTTTTAGAGTATTCATAGGAATATCTCCTTGAATTTAGGTGATTATCTCATACGTTCGGTTAAAGACTGGATCGAGGAGTTTTTGAACCTGGAAGTTTGGATCGGGACAAGGCGTTCAGTCTTTGCTCCAGCCCCTTAACCGGTAGTAATCCTGCAACATATATTCCATCTCAGCCTCAGTAAGCGTCCCGCCTTCCGGCAGAGCCTCTTTATGTAATCGTTTCGGCAATCGATCGTCTTGGGGTTTGAGACCCTCCTGAAGATTAAATTGACGCGTCATCGTGATGATGTTGGCCGCTATTGTTCGGAGTTCATCTTTTTTATATTGTTTTCCTGTAACAAGGGAAACAGCGGTTTCAAGTTCTTCCCAGCTGTACAGATCCCGATAGAATCGGCAGAGAATCAACGTATCAAAAATACAGAGCCTGTCCTCATACTCCAGCAGCAGTTCTGCTTTTTTCTCGATCTGGTCCGGAGGAATCATGCCGGAGAGTTCCGGTTTGTAGAAAGTTGTACGCAAATGGCATGCTCCGCGTGGGGAAGTTCCGAAAGTTAGGCCCATTCCCTTCAATTTACGGGGATCATAACCAGCCGGTTCCATTCCTTTGACATGAATCGCCAGATCTTCAAGACCGAACTCCTTTGAGGCGGCAACAATTCCATCGGCCAAAACAGCTCCGATCCCGTCTCTGGCGGCGATTTTCTCGACCAGGGCAATGGTCTGATCGGCGTTACCGTATTCGATGTCATAGACTTTTCTGCCGAGGTCATTGGCCTGCATCAACAACCCGCAGAGGTTACCGGTGGTGATGGTATCCATACCGAGACGGTCACACAGATCGTTGAGATAAACAACTTCCTCAATCTCCTTGATCATGCAGAGACTGCCGAACGAATAGATGGTCTCATACTCCGGCCCTTCCAGCTTAAGGCCTCTATGGCGGCCTTTTCTGAGTTTGGTCAATCGCCCGCAGGCCATGAAGCATTTGGCACAGGCATGGGGGGTGACATCATGTTCTGCATGCAGGTTTTCGCCGCTGATGGATTCTGCATGTTCACACGTTCCCCGGCTCCAGTACCTGGTCGGCAAGGCCTCTGCACGATTCATCAATGTCACCATCATGGTCGTTCCGAGCTTTTTATACGCCTTGACACCGGGATTGTCGGCATTGGTTTGTAGAAAGTTCTTGGCATACTCGGCGACTGCGGATTCGTCACTGTACGTCCTTTTTCTGTCGCCCTGGAAAACGATTGCCTTAACCAGCTTGGAGCCGAGTACCGCTCCAACTCCTGTTCTTCCTGCACACCTCCACTTATCATTGGTAATATTTGCAAATCGGACCAATTTTTCACCGGCAGGACCGATAACGACGGCGCCCGGTTTCCTAAAGCCCTCCTGTTGAGATGCAAAACGTTGTAAGGCTTCTTCTTCTGTTTGGAAGGTGTCCAGGCCCCAAAGCTCAGACCCGTCACAGAACTCGACCCTGTCCGGATGGATGACAAGAACCGTCGGACCATCGGCCTTCCCATTGACGATAATCGCGTCAAATCCCGTGGAGTCGATTGCTTCAGGGACTTTTCCCCCGGAATAGGATTCCGCGTAATAGCCGGTCAGAGGCGATTTGGTATAAACACCGTAGCGGCTTGATCCCCAGAGGCGTCCACCGCAAAAAGGCCCGGTGGCAATGATGAGATTATTCTCCGGGGCAAGCGGATCGATTCCGGCAGGGTTTCGTTCCAACAAAAGCCGTGTTGCCAGGCCTCTGCCGCCGAGGCATTGTTGTAATAGCTCACCTGAGACGGGTTCAAAGGTAAAACTCTTGTCGGAGAGATGAATTGTCAGAATGCGATTGTAAAAACCGTGCATTTGGTTCTTCCTCTTTATGAAATAGGTGACTGTCTTAGTAAAAACTTTCTCTGCATTTGCAACCAACGGAGCAAAAATGACGGGACAGAATCCATGACGCTGCCCCGTAGCGGCATCGGCGAAGGCAGCTCGGATATCTCAGGACACTGTGTTCATGAGATATCCGGGGTTGTTGTATTGCCGGATACGGTGTCCGGATTACAAAGAGGCAAACCCTTTCTGCAGGATTTCAAGACCCTGCCGCAGCTGGGCTTCGGTGGTGACCAGCGGCATCAAAAACCTGATCACGTTGCCGTAGGTTCCGCAACCCAGAATGATCAAACCCTTTTCGAAGCAGAATTTCGCCAGGGCCTTGGTCTCGACAGCCGCCGGTTCTTTTGTTTTTTTATCTTTGACCAGTTCGATGGCCATCATCGGCCCGATGCCTCTGACATCACCGATTAGTGAAAATTTTTCCTGAAGACCAAGCAGACCTTCTTTGAGGAGGTCGCCAAGATGCTGCGCTCTGGCCAGCAGGCCTTCCTGCTCGAAAATGTCGAAAACAGCCAGGGCCGCGGCACAGGCCACCGGGTTGCCGTTATAGGTGCCGCCGATTCCGGCAGGATGTACGCAGTCCATGATCTCTTTTTTTCCGACCACTGCCGACAGCGGCATGCCGGCGGCAAGGCTCTTGGCTACGGTGGTCAGATCCGCCTCGATACCGTAATGTTCCATGGCAAACATTGCCCCTGTCCGGCCGATGCCGGTCTGCACTTCGTCGGCAATCATCAGGATGCCGTGTTTTTCGCAGATGGCTTTCAACTTGGCAAAGTACTCTTTGGGCGGTGCGATGAACCCTCCTTCTCCCTGAACCGGTTCGACAATGATCGCGGCGGTCTGGTCGGCGCCCACATAGCTTATGAAAAACTCTTCCAGCTTGTCAGCGCACACTGTTTTGCACTGCGGGTACTTACGATCATACGGACAGCGGTAACAGTTGGCAAACGGCATCCGATAGACTTCGGGCGCAAAAGGACCAAGGCCTGCCTTGTAGGGAGTGATCTTCGAGGTCAGCGTCATACCCATCAGCGTCCGGCCGTGAAAACCACCTTCAAAGGCGATAATGGCCGGTCTTTTTGTGAAGTAACGGGCTATCTTTACCGCGTTTTCCACCGCCTCAACGCCGCAGTTTGCAAACATTGCCGCCTTGGTCGACGTCCCTGGAACTGCCCGGCAAAGTTTTTCCGCCAGTCGTACAGGTCCTTCGTAGGGGCTGACCATAAAACAGGTATGGGTGAATTTCTCTGCTTGTTCCTTGATAGCCGCAACCACCTTGGGATGTGAATGACCGACATTCATTACGGCGATGCCGCCGCCGAAATCGATATAGTCCCTTCCCTCAACGTCGGTGATAACCGCTCCCCGGGCATGGGAGACAAAGCAGGTTGTCGCACTGACGTTTCCTTTGGCAATATAGGTGTTCCGAAGCTCCTGTAAGGCGGTGTTGGATTTGGAAGATGTCATTGTGTTCCTCATTGTATAAAGTTTCAAAAAACCGGCTGGTTGAAAAAACCGCCGCCGACCGGCCGGTATCCCAGGTCTAGCCCGCATTTATTATCCGGGCTAAGGGATAACCGGTTGTCCGGCTGTTGCAGTTCCCTTCCGACGATGTTTACGATTCGTCCACAGCCTTGCAAAATATACGCCATCCAGGATTTTCTTTACCCTGCGTGCGGTAAATACTCTGCCGGGGTGGAAGGGGATATGTGCTTGGGTAAACATGGCGTTCTTTTTGCACTTCATGGAGCACCGGGTTCCCTTTTCAGGGCCTGCTCATAAACTCTTTCTACGGAACAAATAACGTGTTTATGGTAGGATGAGGTATCAGAATGGACCCAAAACCGATGAAATACAATATCAAGAAAACAATTTTTATTATTACGGCATGTTCTGTTGTGATTCTGGCTGTTGCAGTTATCAACTACCGGATAGCACGGCATGTAGTCGAACAGACCGTCATTGCCCAGCAGAGGGATTTCGCCACCAAAGCCGTCTATACCGTTGAGATCTGGTTGAACCAACAGACGAAAATCCTCAAGGCGACCGCGGCTTCGGTGTCGCTGTCCTCCATGGGGCATGATGCGGCAACCATGCTCCCTCTGCATATGGCGATGAAGGCCGGGCATTTTTCAGATGTCTACATAGGGACCATAACCGGCGATCTGATAGACGGTGCTGAATGGCAGCCACCCGCCGATTATGATCCCCGCCATCGGCCATGGTACCGGCGTGCGGTGGAGATAGGGGACATTGGGTTCACTACCTATTTCGATTTTGTAACCAATGGGCTGGTCATCGCGCTGGTCGAGCCGCTATACGATCACGGCCGGTTTGTCGGTGTAATGGGTGCCGATACGGTACTGAACTCCCTGGTAAAAAATGTCCTGAATTTTAAGCCGAGTGCGTCCGGTTTCACCTTTATAGTCGATAAGAGCGGCACCATCATCGTTCATCCCAACAAGAGATATGTGATGCGGGCCAAGTTGCAGAACATCGAACCCGGCCTGGCAAACCAGGTGAAGCTGTTCAAGGAAAAGAAAATCGGTACGGTTTCCTATCCTGGATCCAACGGGTTGGACAATATTCTTTCCTATAAGCCGATTCCAGGTTCTGACTGGTTCCTTTGTGTAACGGTACCTTGGAACGAAGCCTATTCCCTCACCCGGAAAACGACGATGATCTTCGTCATGGAGATTGTACTTAGGATTCTTGTTATTCTGTCATTGGTCGTGCTGCTGGGATTTGGCGGCAGCGCTGTGGTGCTCTTGCTGTTCAATAAACGATATACCACGGCGGTTCAACAACACCAGAAGGAACTATCGGGAATAAGTAAAGATTTGGAGTGGAATATCACAAAGCGGGAGGAGGTTGAAACCTCCTACAAGATGCTTTTCAATATTGCCAACGAGGCAATTATGATCAGCAACAACTTGGGATATGTCGAATGTAACCGGAAGGCTGAGGAAATGTTCGATCTGTCCCGCGATCAATTGCTCTCAAAAACGGTCTTGCAGGTTTCACCTCTTTATCAACCGGATGGTTCCCGGAGCCGGGAGAGGCTGGCCTCCATTCTGCAGGATACCAAGACCGGGGAACAGCAACTGTTTCGCTGGTCGTTTATCCGCAGCGATGGGGTGGAATTCCCGGCTTCGGTCAGTCTGACCAGCTTCAGGCTGCAGGACCGAGACCTTGTCCTCTCGAGCATCCGGGATATCTCCAAACAGGTCGCTGCCGAGGGGCAGTTGATGCAGGCCCAGAAAATGGCGGCAGTCGGCGAAATGCTGGGTGCCATCGCCCACCAGTGGAGGCAGCCGCTGAACACCCTTGCCACCTATATTTCCAGCCTGCAAGCCGCCTATTACAACAATACGATGTCCAAGCAATTGGTGGAAAAGGCCGTCACCGGCGCTGGAGATCAAATTACCTTTATGTCGAAGACCATCGACGATTTCCGTAACTTTTTCAAGCCTTCGAAGACCAAGGAGCCAATCGATGTCTTTGAGGCGGTGATCAGTGCCGTCAAACTGATGGAAGCCCAGATGCGCCATAGCAATATCAGCCTCACTATCCGCAATACCATGGATACGGATTCCCTGATCGTATACGGATACCAGGGCGAATTTATACACGTTCTGGTTAATATCCTGGCAAATGCCAAGGACGCCGTGTTGGTGCAGGTCGGCAAAACCGTAGACAAATCCACAGGGAGCATAACCATCGAGATTTCCAAGACTGTGGATTCGGCCGTTATTCAGATCATCGACAATGGGTGTGGCATTCCCGCACATCTCCTGCCGAAGATTTTCAATCCGTATTATACGACCAAAGGGACATCCTCCGGAACCGGAATGGGACTCTATATGTCGAAAATGATAGTAGAAAAAGAGATGGGGGGCTATCTGAAAGCGGAAAATACCACCACAGGGGCGTGCTTTACCATTATATTGAAAACCTTGTCGAAGAATTAAGGTTTCAGGGGATTATATATATTTTTTTCCAAGGAAAATCATGACAATTATTACATCGGAAATGAAACATTGCCGAATCCTGCTGGTCGATGATGAGCAATCGGAACTGGACGCCTACAGCCTGCTCTTGAACTCCATGGGCATTACCAACGTCTATACTGCAAGCGATAGCCGGAAGGTCCTGACAATGGTGGATGAATTGCAGTCGCCCATCGTATTTCTGGACCTGAATATGCCGTATTTGACCGGACAGGATGTGCTGAGGCAGTTGAAAGATCGGCATCCCCACGTCCCTGTCGTTATTATCACGGCTAATTCCGAGATCGAAACGGCGGTGGAGTGTCTTCGTCTCGGCGCCCATGATTACCTGGTCAAGCCCATCGATCTGAAGATGTTTTCTTCGGCATTGCGCAACGCTTTGGAGATCAGCCTGCTGCGAAATGAGGTGCTGTCACTGAAAGGGATCTCGTTTACAACCGGCACCTCCCGGCATCGGGCCTTTGAAAAGATTGTGACCAGGAGTCCGAGCATGCTGTCCATCTTCAAATATATCGAGTCCATAGCCGACAGTGACATGCCGATCCTGATCCTCGGGGAGACGGGGTCAGGCAAGGAATTGATCGCCAAGGCGATTCACAAAACAAGCGGCCGTAAGGGCGAGTATGTCGTCGTCGATGTGTCCGGCCTTGATGACGCCTTGTTTTCCGACACCCTGTTTGGTCATGCCAAAGGGGCCTATACCGGTGCCGACGGCGTTCGCTCGGGACTGATTGAAAAGGCCTCGGGCGGGACCATTTTTCTTGACGAAATCGGTGATCTGAGTGAGATGTCCCAGGTGAAATTGCTGCGTCTTGTCCAGGAAAACATCTATTATCCACTCGGTTCCGATCGGCCCAAGCAGTGTTTTGCCCGGATCATCACTGCTGCCAACAAGGATCTGACACTGTTGGCAGGCCAGGAAGGAGGATTTAGGATGGACCTCTATTACCGACTCAGCACGCACCTGGTGCGTATCCCTCCGCTCAGGGATCGTCGGGAAGACATACCGGCCCTTACCGCCTTTCTGGTGGCGGAGGCGGCATCTTCTCTGCAGAAATCGGTACCCGTTATCGAAGATCGGGCCATGTCTTTGTTGATGAAGCATCCGTTCTGGGGCAATGTCCGGGAGTTGAAATCCTATATCGCTGACGCGGTCGCACGGTGTGTGAACGGCCGGATAGATGAGGCCCTGATAGTCGAACGTTTGGCAGGCTCGGTGCCGAAAGGTACGGATATTACCGCATCAATTTCTTCACTCTCAGAGCTGTATGGGCATTTCCCGAGTCTTGAGGAGTTGACCGATTGTGCCGTAGCCGAGGCCCTGACGTTGTCCGGCAGTAACCAAAGCCGGGCTGCCAAACTGCTCGGCATTTCTCGGCAGGCTCTGCATAAAAGATTAAAAAAGCGTCGTAATTAACCATGGTTAACCTCTGGTATGCTCTCCTGGTACATTCCGCACACCTTCGGGCCTTGTGCAGTTGCCCGGCGGGCCTCCGCCATGCGTTCGTAAGCGACGACCTCCGCCTCCCTGAATTATAAATACGCACGGCTGAGTCTGAAGAACCTTTTTTACTTGTCTTGTCATAATCCGCTGGTGGCTGTCAACCTGGGTTGACGTTGTCAACCCAGGTTGACAAAATGGTTGACATGTTCGTCTTCATGGGGATCCGGGGCTCCCCGACAGTTCCGCATTACCTGAATCTCCCTCCTGCTATGCCCAACATTGTCAGTCCGCCTTTTTCATAACTACCGGTCAATTTGTCTCCCGGCAGAAACAACAAGACATTTTGAAGGAACACATGTGTCGTCAAATTTGCGCAGTGTTCTCCAAAGGCACCCTACCAGATAAGCACCCTTCTGGTATGAACTTCGATTTCGAATTCCCTTGGGGTACCAGTCCGGTCAGCCCTCCCGGCATTTCGGCAATAAATAGAGTTCACTAGAGTTCAGGTCCGAAACCTTTGAACCTGATGCAGCCTGAAATGATGAGAAGAAATGCGTGCTGGGGCGTCGGGAAGCAAACCAGCCGAAGCTTGGCACGCTATTTGTTATAGGAGCGGGAAGATGGATCCGTGATCATCGGATCGTGGCGGTTTTTTTTAGATGTCCTTCGGGCATAACCTATTACAGAGAGGACCGTATGAACATACTGCGCAAAATCACTTTACCCCTTGTGGCCGCTTCGTTGGCGCTGGGCACCTCTGTGCCGGCCAAGGCCGTGACCGTGAAAATCGGAAATATCCTTCCCCTTTCCGGCCCCTCGGCGACGGT
>JBJKRL010000032.1:0-21071 GCA_046704745.1 Desulfocapsaceae bacterium
GATATCTTCCACCGGATCACTTCAACCAGATCTTCAGCGCCCACGGCACGATCATGATCATCTTCGTGGCCATGCCGTTTTTGGCCGGATTATTAAACATCGTCGTCCCCACCCAGATCGGGGCCAGGGATGTGGCTTTTCCCTATCTCAATTCGGTCAGTTTCTGGTTGACCGTAGCCGGGGTCATGCTGGTCATGGTCTCGCTGGGAGTGGGCGACTTTTCCAAGGCCGGCTGGTCCGGCTATGCGCCGCTGACCGAGCTGAAATACAGCCCTGACGTTGGCGTCGACTACTGGTTATGGTCCCTCCAGATTGCGGGCTTGGGCTCTCTTTTGACCAGCATCAATTTTCTCGTCACCATCCTCAAGATGCGGGCCCCCGGCATGAAGCTGATGCGCATGCCGATCTTTATCTGGAACGCCCTGTGCACCAACGTGCTGATCCTCTTCTCCTTCCCGGTCCTGACCGCCGCCCTGGCCCTGGTGGCGCTCGATCGCTATCTGGGCATGCATTTTTTCAGCAACGGCTATGGCGGCAACATGATGATGTACGCCAACCTGTTCTGGATCTGGGGACATCCCGAAGTCTATATTGTCATCCTGCCGGCCTTCGCCGTCTATTCCGAGGTCGTGGCGACATTTTCGGGAAAAAGGCTGTTCGGCTATAAGTCGATGGTCTATGCCACCTCCGCGATCATGATCCAGTCGTTCTCCGTCTGGGTGCACCATTTCTTCACCATGGGCGCCACCCCGGACGTCAACATCTTCTTCGGCATTGCCACCATGATCATCGCTGTTCCCACCGGCGTCAAAATCTTCAACTGGCTGTTCACCATGTATCGCGGCCGGGTGAGATTCACCACGCCGATGCTTTGGACCATGGGATTCATCGGAACCTTCGTCTTCGGCGGGATGACGGGTGTACTGCTGGCGGCGCCGCCGGCGGATTTCGTCCTTCACAACAGCCTGTTTCTGGTGGCCCATTTCCACAATATGCTGATTCCCGGGGTCCTGTTCGGCTATTTTGCCGGCTATACCTACTGGTTTCCCAAATTCATCGGCTTTCAGTTGAACGAAAAGTGGGGCAAGCGGGCCTTCTGGTTCTGGCTGATCGGCTTTTACTTGGCCTTTGCCCCCCTGTATATCCTCGGTTTCATGGGAATGACCCGTCGTCTCGACCATTACAACAATCCGGCCTGGCAACCGTATCTGATCATCGCCGCCATCGGCACCGCGGTCATCCTCTTAGGCATCCTCTGCCAGATCATCCAACTGATCGTGAGCATCAAAGAGCGCGACCGGAATAGAGATACGACCGGCGACCTGTGGAACGGCCGGACCCTGGAATGGGCGATCTCCTCGCCGCCGCCGGTCTACAACTTCGCCACGATACCGACCGTTCACGATATCGACGCCTTTTGCGACATGAAGGAAAAAAATGTCGCCTACCAGAGGCCCAAAGCGTATGAGGACATCCATCTGCCCAAGAACACCGCCTGCGGCGTGATCAACGGCATGTTGACCTTTGTCTTCGGCTTTGCCATGGTCTGGCATATCTGGTGGCTGGTGATCGCGAGCGGTCTGGCGATCCTTGTTACGAACATCGCCCGCGCTCCAAACGACGACATCCATTACACCGTGCCCGCCCCCGACGTTGAACGCATCGAACACGCCTCGTATCGGCAATTGGCGGCAGCCGGCATATCGGTCGACGGACCGGAAACGTCATAAGTTTACAGGAGACGTAAATCATGGCAAGTGAAGCTTCAAGCATCGATACCGCCTCGGCCGAAGAGTTTGAAGAACAGGAAATCGTTAGCAACCAGTCGTTAGGATTCTGGTTGTATCTGATGTCCGACCTGGTGATCTTCGCGTCACTTTTCGCAACGTACGCCGTTTTGTCCCATAGTTATGCCGGCGGCCCCACAGGCAAGGAGCTGTTTCATCTGCCCTACACCTTCATAGAGACCATGCTCCTGCTGCTGTCCAGTGCGGCCTGCGGCATGGCCATGCTGGCCGTCCACAGGGGGAGGCGGGATCTGGTCCTGATCGGATTTCTCGTTACCTTACTCCTGGGTCTCGGGTTCATCGGCATGGAGGTTCGCGAATTCCATGCCATGATCCTGGACGGCAACGGTCCCGGACGCAGCGCCTTTCTTTCGGCATTTTTCACCCTGGTCGGCACCCATGGGCTGCACGTTACCTGCGGCCTGATCTGGATGGCTATCATGATGGGCCAGGTCGCAGTGAAAGGGTTGTCCGTGCCCGTCCAGTCCCGCCTGCTGCGACTGAGCATGTTCTGGCACTTTCTGGATATCGTCTGGGTGGCCGTATTCACCATTGTCTATCTGATGGGGGTCCATTAAATGCAACACTCTACCATCGACAACACCGGGGCGGGCCGAGGCGATTTCAAGTCGTACGCCACCGGCTTTGTCCTCTCGGTTCTGGTGACCGCCATAGCCTTCGGAATCATCATGAGCGGCGCTGTGTCCCGCCCTGTGGCCCTGACCGGCATATTCGCCTGTGCCATCGCCCAGATCCTGGTGCATCTCCATTATTTTCTGCACCTGGACAGTTCGTCGGCGGCGCACTGGAACGGTTTGGCTTTGATCTTCACCTTTCTGATCATCGCCCTCTTTGTCGGAGGCTCGCTCTGGATCATGTACAGCCTGAATTACCGCATGATGTGATGATCGCAAGCGTTCACCAGCACCCCATCGTCCGATCAGGTCTCTAAAAAGAGCTGGAATGTCATTCAAGGCAACATGCCGGAAGCCGGGATGCGAGTCGTTTAAGGTCGCTGCAGCCCGCCTTTGGTGAACATTGTGTCGAACAACCGGCAGCAGTTTCTTCAACTCATTTCTAAAAAAAAATCACACCTTGCCTGGTTTTCGGCACAATGTTCATGCGAAATCCGGGTTGGCAGCCGGGAACGTCAACTTAAAGGCCTGTCGGGACGATTTATCGGGTCGAAGCTCGAAGAGCAAAGCTTGGCGAAGACCTGTTGCCCGTGTCCAAATCTGAGGGCATATCATATATGTTTGATAAAAATCTCTCCTTGACATCATGTGCGTTATCGTCCATAATTTGCTAATTGAATCCTGCTATTACCTAGGATTCAGCCGGCCGCGGAACACAACGGAACATCTTTTTTTTCTATTTTTTCAACGCTAGAAAGGAATTTTTTTACCACCTCACCTTATCACCTGCATAGAAGGCGATAAATAATGGATAATTTTACATCTATTTTGACACCGGCAACAAAGGAGGCCTCCTACATTCTCAACTCCTTTTATATCGTGCTCGGCGTCTGCGCCGTTATCTTTGTTATTGTCGCAGGGCTGGTGATCTATGCCACGATCAAATTCCGCAGACAGAAAGGACGGGAGGCAAAACAGTTCAACGAGAACGTCTGGTTGGAAGTCCTCTGGACAGCCATTCCCATTCTCATCATCGCCGGCATCTTTTTCCTTGCTGTCAGGACCATGTCTCTGGTGAATCCGCCGGAGCTCGGCAACAAGCCGGACCTGACAGTAGTCGCGCACCAGTGGTGGTGGGAATTGCACTATCCTCAATCCGGGGTAACGGCAGCCAATGAGATTCATCTGCCCGTGGGCAAACACCTGCTCCTCAGGTTCGAATCCGCAGACGTCATCCATGGTTTCTGGGTCCCCGCATTCGGGCAGAAGATCGATGTTATACCCGGCCACCCTAACTTTATGTGGCTGACCATCACGCGTCCGGGTCTTTACCTGGGCACCTGTAGCTCTTTCTGCGGCATGGGGCATGCCAATATGAGAATCAGGGTCTTTGCGCAGTCCCCCAAGGATTTCAGCACCTGGCTCGCACACCAGCGACAGCCGGCTTCCCCGCCCGGAACGGCTGAGGCAATGGAAGGAGTCCAGGTCTTCAAAGAAAAAAACTGCATTAACTGCCACTCCATAACCGGGCTTATGACCAGGGGCCACGTGGCTCCGGACTTGACCCATGTGGGAAGCCGGACAACTCTGGCTGCGGGCACGATTCCCAACACGCCGGAAAACCTGGCCAAATGGCTCAGGAACCCGCAGTCCGTAAAAAAAGGCGTTCGCATGCCTGAAATCGGCCTTAGCACCGATCAGATCAAGCATCTGACCGTCTATCTTGAAGGTTTGAAATGACTGTAACCATTCAGCAGCACCGCATCTTCAGGCGATCGGCCCGCCTTACGTACATTGAGTACGCGGCGCAGGTCCTATTGCCCGAATCTGCAGCACTGCCGAACGGTTACGGGACGGGACGCGAGAGCGATTTCCAACTGGTCCCCCCTGTAAGAGGATGCAAATGAACAGCGAAAACAGCACGTCAAAACAACCAGGGAGCATCCTGGATGTCAAGGAATACAAGGGCCTGTTGAGCTGGCTCTCCTCCGTGGACCATAAGCAGATAGGGGTCATGTACATCACGACATCGCTGTTGTTCCTCCTGGTGGGAGTATCCCTGGCGATGGTCATGCGCACCCAGTTGATCAAACCGAACCATCACTGGCTGTCTCCCGAGACCTACAACCAGATTTTCACGATGCACGGCACGACGATGGTATTTCTCGCGGTCATGCCCATGCTCACCGGGTTCATGGTCTATTTCACGCCGCTCATGATCGGGGCTCGCGACGTCTCGTTTCCAAGGATGAACGCCCTGGCCTACTGGCTGTACCTGATGGGCGGAATTCTCATATATTTCAGCTTCTTTACGGGAGACACCCTCCATGCCGGCTGGTCCGCCTATGCGCCGCTGACCTCGATCAATTTTTCGATGAACAAGTATCTGGTCGGCACCGGCGTGGATTACTGGATAGTCGGCCTTCTGCTGACCGGGGCAGGGACGATTATGACGGCGATCAACATCCTCGTCACCGTCGTCGACCTGCGCCCCCCTGATATGAAACTGAGCAGGATCCCCCTGTTCGTCTGGATGTCGTCGATCAACGCCATTCTCATGCTCCTGGCCCTGCCGGCGCTGAACGCCGCACTGGTGATGCTGTTCATGGACCGACATCTGCACGCTCTCTTCTTCAACGTGGCAGCCGGCGGCAAGCCCCTGCTCTGGGAGCACTCTTTCTGGTTCTTCGGCCACCCCGAGGTGTATATTCTGATCCTGCCCGGTTTCGGGATCGTATCCGAGGTCATTCCGGTCTTCTCCCGCAAACCGATCTTCGGCTACGCCTTTATGGCCGCCGCAACGGTGGCGATCGGTTTTTTAAGCTTCGGCGTCTGGGCGCATCACATGTTCGCCACGGGAATGAACTTCACGGTCTATTACGTCTTTGCTCTTTCAACTGTTCTGATCGCCGTCCCCACCGGGATCAAGATCTTCAACTGGATCGCTACCATGTGGGGCGGCTCGATCAGCTTCGACACGGCCATGCTGTTCTGCATTGCCTTCATCATCCAGTTCACGATCGGCGGTTTAAGCGGAGTGATTTTCGCCACGGTGCCCGTCGACTGGGCGCTTACCCATTCCTATTTCGTGGTGGCGCATTTTCACTACACGCTGCTGGGAGGCACCATTTTCACCGTGATGGCCGGATTTTATTACTGGTACCCGAAAGTCACCGGCCGCATGTTGTCGGAGAGGCTGGGCAAGATACAATTCTGGCTCATGGTGTTCGGTTTCAACGGCACGTTTTTCATTCTTCACCTCGCCGGGCTCGCCGGCATGCCGCGCCGGGTCTATACCTATCCCAATTTACCGCATCTCGCCACGATCAACCTGATATCCTCTTGTTTTGCTTATGTCCTGGGACTGGGATTCCTGATCTTTTTCGCTAATCTGGTCATCAGCCTCTTCAAGGGGAAACCGGCTCCGGACAACCCCTGGGGTGGCTGGACCCTGGAATGGGCCACATCCTCTCCGCCTCCGCCTCACAATTTCGAGAAGATTCCACCTATTGTAAGCATCAGGCCTCTATGGGATCTGGAGCAATCCGAAAAGCAGCAGGGCGCGGTGGCGCTGCTTTCTCAGAAGGAGGAAAAAAGCGCATGAACAAGATCAGGTTGGCAATGCTTCTTTTTGTGGCATCGGAAGCGGTTTTCTTTCTCCTGCTGATTGTGGCTTATGTGGCTTATCACGCCACCTCTTCCAGCGCAGCCGACGCATCCCGTTACCTGGATGTACCAAGAACCGCGCTGTTCACCGTATGCCTCATAAGCAGCAGCTTCACCATGTGGCTCGCCGATATTCGCTTCAGGACCGCCAGGCGCAGGCAGGCGCTCGCCTGGCTTCTGGCCACAATAGTACTGGGAGCTGTATTTTTAGCGGGCCAGGGCAGCGAGTACGTCTCCCTCATAGGAAAAGACGTAACCATCAGCCGGGACCTGTTCGGCACGACATTTTTTACCCTCACGGGCTTTCATGGTCTCCATGTTTTTATCGGACTTATCATGCTGGCAACCCTTTACGGCCTTGAACTGAAGCGGGGGGTTTCGGGCCCCTCTGCGGCCGTGGAAAGCGTTTCGATTTACTGGCACTTCGTCGATGTGGTATGGATGATCATCTTCCCCGTGGTCTATCTGTGGGCGCTGCGATGACGAGCGGACAACTTTTCGCTCAGGCCTGGGATTTCCAACCCACGGTTATCTTCGGATCCGCCGGGCTCTTTTTTGCCTATCTCTGGGTCGTCCGCTTTCGCATAAACCGCAAAACAGTACTCTTCGGCTCAGGCGTGCTGCTCATGCTGCTTGTGCTGATCGGGCCGCTCGATTTCTTAGGCGACCAGTACCTCTTCAGCGCCCATATGATGGAGCATATCCTGCTCTATCTTGCCGTGCCACCGCTTCTCCTGCTCGGCCTCCCGCCAGCGCCGGTTACGTCGCTTTTGTCCATTAAAATTGCGGCAAAGGCTGAGCGCCTTCTGCGCAAGCCGACCATTGCCTGGCTGGTGGCTGTGGGGACCATGTGGCTCTGGCACCTGCCCGCGCTCTATAATGCGGCACTGAACAACGAAGGGATCCACGCCGGAGAGCATCTGAGCTTACTGGTCACGGGAACGATATTCTTCTGGCCCGTCTTCACCCCTTTGCAGCAGCACCGGCTTTCGCCGATCGTCGGGACGGTTTATCTCTTTACCGCCATGTCGGCCAATATGCTCCTTGGAATATTGTTGACCTTTTCACCTCTGGGATTTTACCCCACATACATGCACTCCTCCGGTGACGCCGGCATCTTCCAGTTTATCCGCACAGTCTGGAAAATCGACCCCCAGTCGGACCTCAATCTTGGCGGCATGTTCATGTGGATAATCGGAGGCCTGTTGTATTTCGCATCGCTGATGGCAGTATTCTGTCGGCTGTACCGTAACTCTGAAGATTGGGA
The DNA here is from genome assembly GCA_046704745.1 of Desulfocapsaceae bacterium. Lineage (GTDB taxonomy): Bacteria > Desulfobacterota > Desulfobulbia > Desulfobulbales > Desulfocapsaceae > CAWGGS01. Next base: position 7,356 of record JBJKRL010000032.1, read on the forward strand.
ACCAGCTGAGAAAGGATTTGAAAATGCAAAACTCCAATGAAAACCAGAAAACTCCCTCGGGGTTTTCCCCGGAGAATGAAAAGGAAAGTTCGGCAGGCTGGAGCATACCAAAGCCTGCAATCATACCCCCGCCCACATATTGGCCCTTCGTTCTTTCCCTGGGAGCAACGCTCATGGGACTTGGTGTACTGACATCAAACATTATAACTGTGATGGGAACAGCACTTTCCATTCTTGCCATCATAAAGTGGATAGGAGAACTTTCCAGTGAAGAGCAACAATAATAAGAGAGCCTGCGGGTCCTGCGAAAAAGACCCGAGCAGACGCCGTTTCCTGGTGAGGCTCGGGGTGGCTGCCGGGGCTCTGATTGCAGCCATGGCGGGACTACCGGTTCTCAGTTACATTCTGATGCCGGTTTCCCGGAAGATGCATCGTCAGTGGGTATCGGTGGGTCCGGCAGACAAGTTCACAGTCGGTGATACGGTCCTGGTCTCCTTTAAAAACCCATCGGCGACGCCTTGGGCGGGTGTGTCTGGAAAGACCGGGGCCTGGGTGCGCAGAGTCGGAGAGAACGACTACATCGCCTTTGTGCTCAATTGTTCCCACCTCGGCTGCCCGGTGCGCTGGGAAGCTGATCCAAAGATGTTTATCTGCCCCTGCCACGGCAGCGTATACTATGAGGACGGGACTGTTGCGGCGGGCCCCGCTCCCTTCCCTTTGCAGCGTTTTAAGGTCAGAGTGCGCGGCGGGCAGGTCGAACTGCAGAGCCGTCCCCTCCCCTTCACGGAAGCCACGTAAAGAGAGAATAACCGGATGAAACAGTGGAAAAAGTTCCTGCAATGGCTGGACGATCGATCCGGCCTCGTCAAACTGACTAAATCGATTGCCGATCATCCGGCTGCGCCCGGTGTCAAGTGGAAATATGTCTTCGGCAGTGCGGTCCTGACGGCTTTTATCATGCAGGTGGTCAGCGGCATCGGCCTGCTGACCACCTATGTCTCCTCCTCAGGCAGCGCTTTTGCAAGCCTGCAGTATATCACCCACAAAGCTCCGCTCGGCGATTTCCTAAGAGGGATGCATTACTGGGGAGCGTCGATGATGGTCGTCCTGCTCGTCATTCACGTTATCAGGATATTTTTGATGGGAAGCTTCAAGTTTCCGCGGGAATTGAACTGGATGACTGGTGTATTCCTCCTGGCGATCACGGCATTGACGGCATTCTGTGGTCAGATAGTTCGCTGGGACCAGGATGCCGTTTTCGGACTGGTAGTAGCCTCAAAAATGGCGGCCCACGTTCCGTTGATCGGTCCCTGGATTTCTCGATTTATCATAGGCGGGGATGTGGTGGGTTCCTACACCCTGAGCCGCATATTCGACATGCATGTTATCATTCTGCCAGCCCTGCTCGCAGCCTTAATTGCCTTGCACGTGTACCTGGTGCTGCGCAACGGCGTATCCGAACCTCCCGTACGGGGCCGCGAAGTGGATCCTGCAACCTACCGATCGGAGTATCACGAGATGCTGCAAAAAGAAGGCGTCCCTTTCTGGCCGACAGTCGTGTTGCGCGATTTCGTGTTCGCTATCGGTGTGGTTCTTGTTGTGCTGCTTTTGGCCTGGCTGGTCGGTCCACGCGAGCTTGCCCATCCGCCCGATCCGTCGCTGATTAACGCACATCCCCGCCCAGACTGGTATTTCTGGTGGCTTTTTGCGCTCCTTGCCCTGCTGCCGCATGCTCTCGAGAACTATTTCATGGTCTTGACGCCTCTGGTGATCGGTCTGGTCCTCTTTTCAGTCCCGCTGGTAAGCAACAAAGGCGTGCGTCACCCGGCGCAAAGACCTCTGGCAGTGGGCGCCGTGGTCTTCATCCTCTCGGGAATCGCCGCTCTGACAGTGGCCGGATGGCATGAAAACTGGTCACCCCGCGTCGATGCCTCTCCCCTGACTGCGGACATTATAGGGGCTTATTCAGGTCCGGTATATGAGGGGGCAATGGTTTTCAACACCATGGGATGCCTTTTCTGCCATACCATAGAGGGCCATGGAGGAAAAAGGGGACCTAATCTGACGTGGATTGCCGACCGGCTGACCCGTGACCAGATAGAACTGCGCATCATGAACGGCGCGTACAACATGCCGGTATTCGGCCGCATCCTTTCCACCGAGCAAACCGAAAACCTGCTGGCATTTCTTTCGACCCGAAAAAAATCCGGTTTTGCTACAGGCAAACAACATTCGGCAGTTCCGCACTCCGGGCCCCTCACCCCGGCGGCTTTGCACGCAAGCGATGAGCCTACGATTATAAAAAACAAGGGATGCATGAGTAGCCATGCCACGACCGGCAAACCTCTGGCAGGGCAAAGCTTGAAGGGAATCTCCGGCAAAAAGGTGACCGTATTCGTAAAGGGGAAGCCTCTGGCTAAGAATCGTGGATGAAAAATACCTGCAGTATATAACAACCAACCCAACGTCCGGGCTGAAGAAACCTGTGAAAAGAGCTGCCCTGCCCCCCAATTTGGGAAGGCTGAGTTTCAATTGCTTTTGACAGCCGCGCCCAGAATGGCAAAACGGGATTCTTTATAACCGTCGATAAGGCGCAGGCCTGAAGCCTCAAGAGCGGCCCGGAATTCTGAACCGTAAAAGCGGTTCTCCCGTGGGTGTTCGAGTATGCGTATGAACAGAGGGTTGGCATAAAGAGGTGGATAAATTTCCTCAAAGTAGAAAACAGCGCCCTTTTTCAGAACCCTCGCTATCTCTGTAACACCTTTCTGCCAGTTTTCCAGGTGATGGATGATACCGTAATTGAACACGGCATCGAAGGAGCCATCGGGATACGGCAGCTCTTGGGCATCACCCGCCAGCAGGTGCAGAGGGATATTGCCCCAACCGGCGCTCCTTTTTTTTGCGACACGCAGCATATCGTGATCGATATCGAGGGCATGGATGGATGTTGGATCAAAACAACGGTTGATCAACCGGGATCCTACACCGCAGCCACAGCCGATTTCCAGACATTTGCCGCCGGGGGCAAGCCCCCCTACCTTCTTGAAATACCGGGCCTCCTGTTCCTGGACAAAGCGACGGACCGGACTGTTTACCCAGAGCCGCTCTAAAAAGCTTACCTTCATTATACCTCTTTGCTCCCTTGAAATATTTTGGCTATTCCGAAGGTCAGTTTCTTGATCTCAGGATTTTTAAAGCCTGCCGCTTCTATCTCGGCAACAAATTCCCTGTCGCGGGGAAAGGATTCCACCGATTCAGCCAAATAGCTGTAGGCATAATCGGTACCGGAGATCAAATTGCCAACCGGAGGCAGGATATGGTCGAAATAAAATCGGTACAACCGGTAGAGCAAGGGCTGGTCCGGGTAGGAAAATTCCATGACCAGAAGCTTTCCTCCCGGTTTAAGGACCCGATGGAATTCAGCGAGTGCCAGGGAGCGCTCTTCAATATTGCGCAGACCGAACGATATGGTAACGGCATCAGCCGAATTGCTTTGTATGGGCAGATGCCGGCCATCCCCGACTGTGAGATGCACTTTACCCGCAAGCCCCCGGGAGGCAATTTTCTGTCTTCCCACCTGCAGCATGGCCGGAGAAAAATCAACGCCTACTACCCGGGCCCGGGGATGCCGCTTAATGATGGAAAGAGCGATCTCTGCAGTACCAATCGCCACATCGAGGACCGTCCCACCGTTTTCCAGCGGCAGGATATCCGCCAGGACCTTTCGCCAGTGGACATCCCGGCGCAGGGAGAGGAAACTGTTTTGAAAATCATAGCCTTCGGCAATGGTTTCAAACATTGTTTTAACAGCTGTATCTTTCATTATGTGCTCTCGTAATGGTATCCGTAACCCAGCCGATCTCACGGATCAGGCAATCGGTGACCGAGTCTCCCTGCAACTCTTGAGGCAAAATGGACCAGGTATAGGTTTCTACCTCCAGCACCAGGTTCGCAGGAAAAAGAGGCAGGATCTCTTGGAGAAAAAACCGGGTGCTGTCGCAATCCCCCGTCGTATCGGTATAAACCGGGACATGGTAATGGACGCGCCACTCTTGGACACCTGCAGGGTCTGCTTTAATCGCCAGATCCAGATCGTCGTAGCGCAACAGTCCGCCGCTCTTTTTTCTGCCCACGGTCTGATGGAGATAATAGGGCTCGTGAAAACGCTGCAGACGGCTGATCTGTGGATCCATCAGCCGTAGTGCCGACGATACCTGGACATGCCCGATCCTGACGCCGTTTTCGGCAAGAAGGTGTAAGGACTCTCCGGGGTTCTCGAACTGGAGCGCCTGATGGCAGCAATCATAGCAGACCGCCAGCCGTGCCTGCTGATGCGGTGGCAGATCAAGACGGGTAAAAAGCTCGATCACATCCTGCGATGTCTCCAGCACGCAGCCCGGTTCAGGCTCCATGGCAAGAAGAATCTTCTTGCCCGTATCCTGGGCCAGCCGGTCGAGGTAATCGAGGGCGGTCTGGATATGCTTTTTTACCAACGGAAAATGTTCAGGCTCTATACAGGAGCGAAACCCCACCGGGACGGTGGAGATGGATCCGGTCATGTCATGGGGCAGCCATAGACTCAGGAGCTCTGCCAGCCGATTCGTATAGTCCACCCGTTCGGAAAATCGCCAGTCGGGAAGATATACCGCCTGTTTTATGGGTGTCATATGGAAAGTTCCATAGGGGAAACCGTTGACGCTGGCAACATAAAACCCCTCTGCTCGACACCAGGCATGAAAATCTTCAGCATCTTTATCGGTGACCTCTCGCGCGGCACGGCCGGATACCCGCAAACCGATGGGAAAAGGGGTGTTGGGTGATACCTGTTGTTTTACTATAGGCGCATGACGGCGGACATTTTTGAGAATTTCCGTCCAGCTCTCCCCCGGATGAATATTAGTACAATAGGTTATCGCCGGGATATCGGCAATATGATTGCCATAAACAGTATCCGGTGAAGAAACTACCGGGGTAGCAAATGGCAGAGTCAACGTGATTCTCCTAAAAATGTTACCTGGTTAGCAATTCGCTTGGCTCCGGTTTCCCACTTGTCGTTAAACTGCATCAGATCATGTATACAGCGTTCCATAAGGGATATATCGATATGATCGACCTCTTCCTTGCTGCCGATGCCGGTCAACAGCGTTATCGCCATCTTCCCTCCCAGGTGCTCGCGAAACTCGCCAAGTGCAGTCTCGATATCTATTCCTGAAAGAGCCGGATGATACAGCGGCAGACCCAGATCGCCTATCATGGTGAGGATCTGCTGCAGCTCGCTTTCTTGTATCCTACCGCTTAGAAAGGAGTAGAGGCTGTCCAGGGCCATTCCAACAGCTACTGCTTCACCATGCTTCAGCTTGCCGCCGGTTACCTCTTCAAGTTTATGCGCCGACCAGTGGCCGAAATCAAGCGGACGAGCCGACCCCAGTTCGAATGGATCCCCGCCGCGGCCTATATGTTGCATATGAAGTGCGGCACAGCGATGAATCATTTCCTCTACCGGAGCCGTAGTAAAAGAGGCAAGGGCCGATCTCTGCTCATAGAGAGAGAAAAAAAAGGCCCGGTCCTTTATCAAAGCCACCTTCACCGCTTCCGCCATTCCAGCCCGTAATTCTTCGGGTGGAAGGGTCTCAAGAAAAGAGAAGTCGTTGATGACGGCAGCCGGCGGAGCAAAGGTCCCGATGAAATTTTTCCGGCCAAGGGCATTGATGCCGTTCTTGACGCCGATTCCGGCATCGTTCTGAGCCAAGACCGTGGTCGGCATTCGTATGAGCCGCAGCCCACGATGGGCGATAGCCGCACCATACCCCACGACATCGAGCACGGCGCCGCCACCTATGACCAGAATAAACGAATGCCTGCACAGATGGTACTCCTGAACACATTTCATAATCGTATCGAGTATCGCCGGCTCGGTCTTACAGCCTTCACCTCCTGTCACGACAAGAATCGGTCCACATATCTGCATTATATCCCGATGCACCTCGGCGTACTTTTCAATTCGTGAGGGAAGAGAAGGATGCGCAGCCAAAACACCTGAATCAACGAGGCAAAGCACCTTGTGGCGCTCCTCCCCACTGTCTGTAAGTACAGATGCCAAAAGAGAATCTTCCGCCTGAAAAACGTTGCGGCTGAAGAAAACAGGAAAGGAGTACTCGATAGTGAACTGCTGTTTAAGCGTTTGCATGGAAAGAATCAGCTTTCTGAAAAATAAACAAAGACTCTTCTGACCGCACCGTTCGGGTTATGAAAGGGGATCGTTCTTGTATATGAGAAGTTCCGGCTGGGCCACAGACTTACTTTCTCATGTGTCACTATAGGACTGAACCAACCGCCATTCAAGAAAAAAGACAACAAAAACAAAGATTATAACCTGTAATCGCCTGACCTTCGACTAAAAAATTTATAGCGCAGGAAATGGCGAAAACCATGACCCTCTCAACAGGCCGGTCTTTTATGAGAAGATGTTTGAGCAGTTTTGCTACGAGGTGATTGAAGATTCGCATTTTATAGGACTATCCTATCCGTATCCGCCAACGATTGCCAGATACTTCGATAGGCTTGGGAAACAGACGAGAAGTGATCGTTGTGACCGAATCCGGGCAACAGGAGCAGGTGTTTGGGAGGTGATGCCGCAGCAAGAAGTGCCTCGCCCATGGCTGGAGGCACCACGGTATCGGCAGCGCCGTGGATGATGAAAAGTGGTGCTCGCAGTCGGCCGATTTTGCTGATATTATCGTATCTGGCTTTGAGCATCGGGCCAAATATTCGGGATATGATCGGGTAATGCAGCCGCCCCATGGCGGGAATCGAAGTAAAGGGACTTTCCAGAACCAGGGCTGCGGGCGGCTGCTCCAGAGCAAGCTGCAGGGCGACGGCGGCACCCAGAGAATGGCCGAGAAAGATGGTTTGCCGTGCCGTCCAACCGCGCCCCTCCAGAAAGGCAATGGCTGCTCGGACATCCATGTAGGTTCCCTCCTCGCTTGTCTTCCCGCCACTTCGGCCGTACCCGCGGTAATCAAAGAGCAGAACCGACAGGCCCATACTGTGCAGGAAGGCAAGGCTCTCAATGCGGTCGCTGATATTGCCGGCATTGCCGTGGCAGAAAAGGACCGGCGGCTTGCCCTTTTCACCCACCAGATACCAGCCATGCAAACGGATGCCGTCCTCAGCGGTAAAAAAGATGTCCTCATATGCAAGCGAGGCAATAGCCGGAGTTTCCTTCAGAGTCTTGTTGGGGAAAAAAAGGAAGAGGTCTTCAAACATTGATGATACCTATGAGGCTATGAGTAAAAGACAGAGCGGCAGAGGAAGTGTACATCCGAAAAAAGAAGATGGCCTACTTCTTGATATTCTGGATAATTTCACGTTGGGCGTCACCCAATGCCTCTATGAGATTCGTACTCAGTTGCACGGCTGTCTGGCGATTCGACATGAGGCTTTGCAGATTGATCATATCCATTTGTGCGGATCCGTTAAGATCCTTGACGATCGCATCCAGTCGGTGTTCTTGCGCCTTCAGGTGTTTAACATCTCGTTTGAGTGCGGCCATAGACTGTTTTGAGTGCGGCCACAGACTGTTTATAGGCGGCAAGCTCTTGGTTATAGGCTGCCACCCGTGGGTCAACGTGCGTTCCACGCGTGATATGGACACCAGCATGCATCTGCAGCGCCAGCCTTGAATGCAGGGTCGGGTCGGACCGCATCGCAGCAAAGGAAAACGACGATGAAAAAAAGAACGTAACGGCAAAGAGCAAAATGATGCCGGCAATGATCGTCCGCAATCCATTTCGTTTTCTGATTACCACTAATCTTCAGGTAAAAACGACGGGGTTGTAGCCACCCCATTCACGGGACGCCATAAACCCGTCCATGGGAGCCCCACTGTGCCCATCCAGGGCACAGACACCCGTGAAAAGGGTGGCCACAATCCCTCTTTACGTACAAAACTGAGATTCAGTGGTAATCAAATTTCGTTTTGATTTATTCATGAGGATAACCTCCAGAGGTTCTTGCTTTCAAGCAATTCCTGTAACCTGACCTGTTGAAAAAAATTTGGCACATCTGTCTTACTTGTCTTCAGATAGAAGATATCTTACAATCGATTTGCCATGAACCATATTTTTTATGAATGTCCATTCTCTCGGCGCGAGTACAACAAATGATAAAAATTGAGATGATCTCAATGCCTGGAAGCTGGGGATAACCTTTTCGCGGGTGTCACGCAGCCTGGATGGGAAGTCCCCGGGGACGTGTTTATGGCGTCCCGTGAAAAGGTTGCCCTTCAGCTTCGACCTATTTTCGGATAACCACTTTGTCAATTTGTCTACCCCTAAGAAAGAACAAGAGTTTTCGAAGAAACACTTGTGTTGTGATAAGGTACACAATGTTCATGAAAAGTACGGGGTAAAAGATACCTGCCAATTTTTTTTGGAGGAACACATATCTCATGAAGATACATCGCTCGATTTTATCAGTTCCCGGTCATGTCCAGAAGATGCATGCAAAAGCCGCGACAAGCGGCGCCGACGTCGTCATGCTCGATTTGGAAGACAGCGTCCCGCTGGAGGCAAAAGAGGCGGCAAGAAGCCAGGTGCTTCAGTCCCTTATTGATATCGATTGGAAAGATAAGACGGTAACTGTGAGGATCAACGGCCTGGACACGGCCTATGCCTATAGAGATCTTTTTGAGATTGGGGAAGGCGCCGGGAGTTCGGTTTCTGCAATCGTCGTCCCCAAAGTCAACCACCCCGGAGATATCCATTTTGTCGACCGGATGCTGGATGGGATCGAGGCGGCCAAACAACTACGGGCGCCCATCGGCATCGAAGCCTCCATAGAAACCGCGGAAGGCCTGGCTGACGTGATGGAAATCGCCAAGGCCAGCCGGCGGGTGCAAACCCTGGTTTTCGGCATCGCCGACTACTCGGCTTCGATCGGAGCCAAACTGGTCTCCATTTCCGGTCACGGAGAAAACGAATCGGAAATCTATCCGGGACACCGCTGGCATTTTGCCATAAGCCGAATGGTCATGGCTGCCAAGGCTAACGGGCTGTTGGCCATCGATGCACCTTTTGGGCATTTTAAAGACCTGGACGGCCTGCGGGAATCCACGGTCATAGCCTGCGCCCTGGGCTGTGACGGCAAATGGGCCATCCATCCCAGCCAGATCGACACCATCAATCAGGTCTTCTCTCCATCTCCTGAAGATATCGACCGGGCGGCCGCCATTCTGCAGGCAGCAGGGGCAGCCGAAAAAGAGCAGCGCGGTGCTGTTGCCGTCGACGGCCGGATGGTGGATCAGGCTACGGTGCGTCTGGCCCGTCGCCTCTACGATCAGGCGCTTCAACTTGGCTTGGTGAAAAAATAACCTTCTTCCCAAACAGCTCCCTCTCCTCAACCGGTTAACCGGACGTTCATGAGAAATCCGGGTTAGAATCGTTTCCTGTCTGCACCAATCGTCACAAAAAAGGTCCCAGCTTATGAACACCTTGCAGGTGCGGGGTGGTTTGTGATTTACACCTTTACCCTCGCTGAAAACGCATTATCCAAAAAATTCCTGATCATCACTGAAACTAAGCCTGATTGTATGGAAGGGAGAGAGTTGTATTTTTCGGGTCTCTGCAGCCTTGATGGCCCAGGCGTTGCCCCCAGGGATGGGGGTTTATGGCGTTCCGGGAAATGAACAGCTCTCTTCCAGGTTTCGTAGCTGAACATTAGTATCTTAGAAACTCATTTATTGCTTTTTAAAATGAATTTCGTGAAGGTACGTACACCCTTGAGGTATGTCAGTGGTAATCAGAAAAAGATTTTGTTGCTTGATTTAGGTCAAGGCACGGGCGCACCTCTTTTGCTACCATAAAGTTGTACGATACGAACCTGGCACCAACTCGGAAGAGACAAAGGAGGATTGCCATGCAAGAGTATTTATCAAAAGGAATCAAAGATATCATCGCTGAATTTCCCGGCGTAGGACACATACTTCAGGAATACGGCATTGGCTGCGGTCCCTGCACCGTGGGTATCTGCCAGTTGAAAGATATACTTGAAATTCATCAAATTTCAAAAAACGCTGAGAAAGAGTTAATGCTCCGCATCGAAGCGGAGATCTACCCGGAAAGAAATATCTCCTTACAATCTCACCCCCCTGCGCTCGACGAGCAAGCTTCGCAGGATATTCCCCTTTCCCAAGCACTCCAAACTCTTGTGGATGAGCACAAACTCATCAAACGTTGGGTGGCGCTGATGCCGGTACTGGCAGAAAACCTGGATCTTGATTCGGAAATAGGGAGGCAGGTGATCACAACCGGCATCGATTTCATCAGCGCCTATGCCGACAGGCAGCACCATGGAAAAGAAGAAGACATTCTTTTTACCTATTTTGATGATACCGCAGATATTTTCCATGTTCTCTATGAAGATCACCAGAGAGCGCGAAAACTGGCTGGGCGGATGCGTCACGCATTGGAGAAAAGAGACGGTCAAGAGCTTGCATCAAGTATGCTGGAATACGCATCACTCTTGGAAGAACATATACATAAAGAAGATACGGTACTCTTTCCCTGGCTCAATACCAGATTGACGGAAAAGCAGAAAGACGAACTCGTTTTCCGATTTAAACAGGCGGATGAAAACCTGGCAGTGGACAGCCGGAACTACCTCCGGTTTATAGAGGGACTTGAACAACTAAAAAAATAATCCTCAATCTGAAAGGAGGAATATCACCATGTGTGAAAGCTATCATCTGAGATGCCAATGCGGCAAAAAGTGTGCTGAGATCTTCTTCGGTAAGATGCTCCTTGACAATCAATCCGTACACCTCCTCTTTTGCCCTGAATGCAGCAACGGACACGAGATGGCCTGCCCTGAAAGAGTGTGGGACAACGGCTGGGTTTTGGAGTTGAATATGGATCACATTAGAAATTATGCCTCAACCTTCGGTGTTGGAGAGGATCAACTGACGGCGAATTGGATCTTTGACAACGGGTATGTCACCTGGGCGGGAATTTCGCCCGATGATACAGAAAGACGGAATAAGGAACGGGAAGAAATTCAGGTCTTGGCGCAAACCGACCTGCTGGCCTACATAAAGGCGATGAAGGAATGGGGCATTGAACGGGAAAAACGCTTTACCTGCGAAGGATGGCGCAAGATGCTGCGCTGAACCTGAATGCCTCTGCCGTAGTAAATAGGGGCGAAACGGCCATCGGCTTTCAACACTTAAGAAAAATTTCAGCTCCGGAAGAAAAAGATGGCAGTCATGACAAACCCGATGACGGTAATGAGGTACTTAAGGGCGGGGGGAGGAATCTTTCTTGCAACCACTGCACCATAATATCCCCCCAGGGTTGTCGCAACCATCATGACCAAGGCCTCGGGCCACTGGACGATGCCGGCAAGGGCAAACGCAGCAACGGAAACAATGGCGATACAGAAGCTGATGGCATTTTTCAACCCGTTCATCAGATTCAGATCGCTGTGGCCGAGAAAGAGAAAAACGGCAAGGAGGATGATGCCAAGACCTCCATTGAAATAGCCGCCGTAGGCACATACCAGAAAAAGAGACAGGTATTCAACGAGCCTGCTTCGATTGCCTTCTCTTTTAATACGCTTCAACACCTGCTCGCCGCATGCGAAGGCCAGTGTGGACACCAGCAGCAGCCAGGGTACTATCAGGCTAAAAAAAGAATTTGACGAAACAAGCAGCAACAGGGAACCGAGAAGTCCTCCGATTGAGGCACAGAGCAGATACCGCAACATAAAAGGGCGCCCTTGTGACGCCAGCTCATTCCTAAACCCGGCAACACCGCCCAGATAGCCGGGAAAAACGGCAACGGCACTGGTGGCATTGGCAGAAACCGGGGCAATACCCGCCATTACCAGGGCAGGAAAGGTGAGGAAACTGCCGCCGCCGGCGATGGAATTGAGAACACCGGCAAAAAAAGCAGCTGTTATCAGGATGATCCATTGTGACATACGCGTCTCTATCTTTCCAATAACAACAAAGGCCTTATCCTCGTATATTCAGAATAAAGCCTCTTGTTTTCATTGGCGCCGGAGCCGGAGTCAGACCGACATGGAAGAGCGGACCATATCTATCCGTGAAATCTGCGGGTTAAAAAGCAGCTGTTGCCTATCCGACATCTCTGTTTTTTTTGGTTGCCGATTGCCTGCTGTTGGACAATAATGTCAGTTCTTAGCAGTAACCGAATATATCGGTCAAGGTTTTTCCGTACCACCTCCAAACAGACTTGTACCCAATAGGCTGCCTACCTCCTGTTTTTCCCAATTCCGTTCCCTTATCGTCTTCCTACTTCTGTCTCAACGAGAGACAATGCGTCTCAGGTTGAGACGACAAAAACAATCCTTGCATTTATCTATTTGATGAAACATCATAATTTTTTGATATGTTATGGCACTATATTTGCTTTAATCATACATTGAAACTATCAGACGGCAAGGGCGGGAGGAAGAGATGAAGGCTGCGGGAAAATGTTTTGTGCTTTTTGAAGTATAAAGAATGAACACAGTGTTTATCCGAAAATAGGTCATTTGTTCTGCTCGTGCAGCGAGAATAGACGTTTATGAAAACTCGAAACATGCTGACAAAAGACATGTCATTAAGGAGTTAAAATGAGCACCTTTCGCAATCTTTTTGGAGCAGTGAGAAAATTATTTTCCTCAAAGCCTCCTGTGAGCATCAAAATACTCACTCCGCTTGATGCGAGAGCAGGTGATCCTATCTGGTTTGATATTCAAAATAACTGCAATGAAGTGATCGACAGGGTAACCATCGATTGCGCCTATGCCTATCGCAATCCAGCCGGAATGTCATTCTTTCGATTTAATACCCTGCAGGAACTGCCCCCAGAGACCTTTCTCAATGTTCTTCCGGGAGCAAACAGGGTGTGTTCCCATTACCAAATTCCCCAAAACAGAGTAGATAAAATTTATCTCGGCTTGGTAATCGTTAAAGCTCGTATTCATTTGCAGAGCGATCAGCAAATCACCATACAAAAAATTCATGTAAATGCTCTGCCCACTCCGGGGCATACCGATGTTATTATGCCCTCCTCAACCTTTCCTGCCTCAGGAAATTATATAACGGACCTGCCGGGAAATTTTCTCAAGCGTATTGTCGATGCCATCAAAGACCGTTTCTCTGTTGTTGGACGTCATAATATTAAGCGCATGAAAAAAGAGTTCACCGACGCAGATGAGGATTCCTCAGCACCTTCTTCGGGCAAGTCGGAGTAACCCCCACAGCGCATGAACTTGCAATCCGCAAGGGACAGCAAACTTTCCACCTTTGTCGGTTCGATAATCCGGCCCATCACCTGTATGGTTGTCTCCGTCAAGACAAATCAGAATGTCAACGTTCCCTATACTTTTGGTCTTTTTCTCTGCTATGGTATTATAAATAAAATTCATCCGGCTCAATCCTGCGCTTTTATAACCTGGAAGGCTGAAGTCGTCGCCTAATCCGGATGAGTTCCAGATAAAAACGGCGGCAGAATAACCGCCTGTAATGAAACAGGAAAAGGCTTTGGGTTTTTATTGTATGGCCTTTATGATCTGAGTTAGCCCGGATTTCTCATCAGTTCAGGCGGCGTCAGGTTCGAAGTTTTTGGCAGGGGACAGGTAAGCGAAGACTCCGATAGTAATCTATGTTCACTGCCAAAAACTGAAGAAGATGGCGCCGCATGGACTGACCTT
>JBJKRL010000033.1:0-48350 GCA_046704745.1 Desulfocapsaceae bacterium
CTCCAATAATTGAAGTCTTGGCGATGTAGACAGGCAGTTTGTGCTTTTTGACAAAGTCCATCTGCTCTTTTGGATGAAGAACACCAATTTTCCGCAAGGCGGATGAGAATTCAACGGCACGGGGCAATATAACGTCCTGGACAAAATTAAGGTGGGTTGATTTCAGTAAAGCATATTGGATGAGAAAGAAAAGAGCAGCGACCTCCCCTATGACTTGAACCACATCATAAATCTTCTTGCTGCCGACAAACTGGAGGATTTGCGAAAAGGCTTCTTTGGTAATATGGTGCGCAGCCAATTGCTGATTTGCCGCGGTGATGTACATTCCCTTGATGGACAATTCGATCATGAATATGACTGCCGCCACACAACCCAAGAAAACGAAATAGGTCAGGAATTGTTGTAGGACACCACGCTGGAACATATTCATATTTTTCATATTTCCAACCATTTCGCTTTTTCCTCCCTACGATGAGTCAAGCTGTGATCAATGCGGTAGTATCGCCTATCACTTAAAAATATTGCAGGAATGCAAATGAAAGACAGGGAAAACCGATAAATCCTCTCAAAGGACCGTCATAACATTTGGTAATAACCACTCTTTTTTATTTGCCAACCAAAATATCGGCAGCAGCATTGCTGGCGGCGGTGAGTGTCTCAGGCAGGAACTGTGCGTATTTTTTTCGAGTGAAGTCGACGTTTTTATGGGTGAGCATGTCGGCGATGATGTTCATGCTGAATTTGCCGCTATTGGCAAGGGTAACGGCGAAGTGATGGCGCAGGCCATGGAACGGCCGGAACTTTGCCGGTAGCCCTGCTTCTTGCTTAAACCGATCCACCGCCGAACAATCTTTGCGCACCTGTCCGTTTCGACCCGGAAAGAGGTAGGTACAGCCGGGATACTTCTCGTCTCTCCATGCCATTTCTTCCCGGATAATCTCCTCAGACAAGGCGCTAAGACCGATGGACATGGATTTTTTCCCTTTCGGGCCACGAATGCGAATCAGTTTGAGACTAAAATCCACATCCTCGTCTTCGAGCTTAAAAATTTCTCCTCTTCTCATCCCAGTGAAAAAGGCCAGCAACAGCATATTCCCCACATCGCGATGAGGCCAGCGACGGGCAGTTTCGAGGAAGCTGTTCACCTCATCCAGGGTCAAATACTCGATTACCTCATTGTCTTTGACAGGCATATCGATGCGGAAGGACAATTCCGGGCACCGGTTGGTCTTGTAGCCGAAATTGATGATACGGCGCATAAGCTCCAGCACATTCCAAACCGTTGCCGGCTTGCGTTCAGCCAATGTCTTTTGCAGTTCCTCCACCACCTGGGGAGTGATGTCCGAGACGTGCAGACTATCCAATATTGGGGAGAGATGTTTTTCGTATCGGTTTTTATCGGTGACAATACCTTTTAAGTTGGCACCCTTGATTTCGAAATAATCCGCCGCCACTTCCCGGAAAGATTTGTCCCGTTGCTGCTTCTCCTGGCGGATTTCTTTCTGGGTCTTGACCTCTTCACCATGCCGGAGTGCCTTTATACGTTCAGCCCTGATCTCGGCAGCAACCTCGGCACTATAGCCTTCAGAGAGCTTGCCTATTTTCTCCCATATGAGACGCCGCCCATTCCGGTAATTGATGTTGAAGCATATATCGTTTTTGCCTCGAAAAAATTCCTCGAGCTCATAGATATAAACACCAATCCATTTATTGGGATGATATCGCCTGTATTTATATTTGGTTGCCATTTTGCCCCTCAATCGACTTCAAGCTCAGAAAACCTGGTTAGGAAAATGCTTAATAGAGGTTAAGGTCCCTTTATCGGGTAATTTTTTAGTTGATTTATCCTAACCTATTCCTAACCAGGCTGTCAATATCAAACGAATTTCATCGGGTGAAATAAAAGTTGCACTATTGATATCTTATTGTTATTTATATTATATAAAGTTTGGTAAAAGTTAGGAGAACAGCGTAAAAGATGCTTATTTCGGGCTTATAACCCGAAGGTCAGAGGTTCAAATCCTCCCCCCGCCACCAGTAAATTCAAAGGCTTACAAGAAATGACTTGTAAGCCCTTTTTGTTTTTCTAACCAGGTTAGAAAATCTGCACTGTAAGATAAAAGTGATTTGTCGCCCAACGCGAGGATTGAAACGCTCTTTCCCTCCATATCCTGCAAGAAGAACATAAAATTTTCAGCGTGCCATACCGTTCTATTAAGTGGCGCAATTTTTAAAACCGCGCCAAAAAATCAAATTATTGTGGCGTGATTTCAAAAATTGCGCCATAATAATTTTACCATGCCAAAACAAATCTCTCAAAAAGACCTCGACAGTATAGTAAAAGCCGTGAGTTCACTTCCAAATGGGGGTGGAATTGAAGAAGTCAATTCGGCATTAAAGGGGAAGAAGATACCTCGTCGAACCTTACAGCGGCGTCTTTCACTGCTTGTTGAAAAGAAGCGCCTCATAGCAGAGGGCAAGGGAAGGGCGAGTCGCTATCGATTGCCAAATACTCTTAATATCGAAATCTCTCCCCCAATACCGGCTCTATCGGGTGAGACGTACATCCCTCTATCCCCCGAAGGAGCAGAGATAAAGAGGGCCGTTCGTGCACCCATCCAGAATCGGAACCCTGTGGGGTACAATCGTGCCTTTCTTGATGCATACCAACCAAACCGGACATTCTATCTTGATGAGGACATTCGGCACAGGCTTTACGAGATGGGACGATCGTCTGACGATCAGCAATTCGCAGGAACCTATGCGCGACAGATCTTCAATCGATTATTGATCGACCTTTCCTGGAACTCGAGCCGATTGGAAGGAAACACCTATTCGCTCTTAGAAACAGAACGACTTCTTGAGCAAGGTGAAGCAGCAGAAGGCAGGAATGCCATGGAAACGCAGATGCTCCTGAACCATAAGGATGCCATCGAGCTCTTGGTTGAGCAGGCAGCTGAGGTAGGTTTCAATAGATACACCATTCTCAATCTGCATGCCTTGCTGTCCAACAACCTTTTAGCAGATCCACAGGCATGCGGTCGCTTAAGAACAACTCCGGTAACGATCGGTGGAAGTGTGTATCATCCCTTGGAAGTACCTCAACTGATTGATGAATGTTTCGGGCAAATCCTTACCCTTGCATCAGAAGTTAAGGACCCTTTTGAACAGGCCTTTTTTGCAATGGTACATCTGCCATATCTGCAGCCGTTTTTGGATGTTAACAAACGTGTTTCTCGCCTTGCCGCAAATATCCCGTTGATTCGCCGAAACCTCTGCCCTCTCTCATTCCTTGATGTGCCGAATCAGGCCTACATTGACGGTATTGTGGCTGTCTATGAGTTGAATAAGGTTGAACTCCTCCGCGATGTCTTTGTCTGGGCTTATGGACGATCCTGTAAGCGGTACTCTGCAATCCGGCAATCCCTCGGCGAGCCCGATCCGTTCAGGCTGCAGTACCGGCAGCAGATAAAAAAGCTCGTGGCTGAGGTGGTGCGTGAGTGCATGGATAAGCGAAGGGCCGCGATCTGGATAGCCAAGTGGACAGAAAAAGAGATTCCAACCAAAGATAAAGCTCACTTTGTGGAAGTGGTCGAGACTGAGCTTATCAATCTGCACGAGGGGAATTTTGCCCGATATCAATTACGCCCCTCAGAATTCACAGATTGGGAAAAGGTATGGCATTGAGGTGGGAGCTTCACAAGGTTAGTTTTGTGCTGAGCAATAAAATAGTCAGTCCAGAAGGAGATAGTCACTGCCAACTTAAATCCCCGGCAGGTCATCATGTGGGAAATTTATGGAGTACCTGCCTCAACAGTGATTCTCAATAAAAAAACTTTCTCATGAGTGAGATTTTCCTTACAATGCATATTTAAGTAAAGTATACTTTCCTTATTATTTGCATTTAGGAAATTTTATGATAGCAACCTCGTCTGAACTGATTACCGTATTGCGCCAGTATAATCCCTGGTGGCGTGGCGCACCCACCGCCGACTTGCCAACATGGCGGCGAAGGGCCTTCCGCGACATTCTCACCTGGATGCAATCCCCTCCTGCTCCCCGGGCGCTCCTCCTATCCGGTGCCCGGCAGGTCGGCAAGACAACACTCTTCCTCCAAGTCATCCAGGCGCTCATAGATACCGGCGTCTCTGCCAACAAAATATTGTACGCCACCTTCGACCACCCGTTGCTCAAACTCCTGGGACTGGACGGGTTGCTCAAGCTCTGGCGGGAATTTGAACCGGAAAGTGAAGGAATCGAATACCTCTTTCTTGATGAAATTCAGACCATCCGCGATTGGCAGACCTGGTTGAAGTTGCAGGTGGATTTTGAGAAGAAGCGCCGCATTGCCGTCACCGGGTCGGCCACTCCTTTGGTGACGGAAGGGCAAGAATCGGGTGTCGGGCGCTGGCATACCCTGCGGCTTTCCACCCTTTCTTTTTTCGAATACCTGCAACTCAAACAAGTGGCTGTCCCGCCATTGCCGGATATCAATTCTCTCGCCCGTCTTTTCGACTGGCAACCTGAACAGTTCGTATCCGTGGCAGCGGATGCTGCACCGTTGGTCGCCCACTTTCACGAATATCTCTTACGGGGCGGCTTTCCGCAAAGCACCCTGGTGGCCAGCGTAACCGCAGCCCAGAAACTGCTCCGCGAGGATATCGTGGACAAGGTGCTGAAACGCGACATGACGGCGCTCTTTGGCGTACGCCATGTATTGGAATTGGAGCAGGTTTTTCTCTACCTCTGCCTGCACGGAGGCGGCCTGATGGACATCCAGGCACTGTGCAAAGATCTGGAGTTGAAAAAACCGACAGTCAACAACTTCATCAATCTACTTGAATCAACCCATCTCATCTATAAACTGGCACCATTTGGTTACGGCAAGGAAATTCTGCGAGCCAGATACAAGGTCTATCTGGCCGATGCCGCTATCTCTCCATCGGTGTTGCTCAAAGGGACATCGCTCCTGGAAGATCCGGTGGCACTTGGAGTCGCTGTCGAGACAGCAATTTTTAAACATATCTTTGCCAGGTATTATGCCCTGAGCGTCGGATTTTCCTACTGGCGAGGCAAACGGAACCGCGAGGTGGATATCGTTACCGAGGTCGAAGGACAACTGATTCCCTTTGAGGTGAAATACCGCTCGCAGAATACAGGCATCGGTGATCTGAAGGGACTGGCAGAGTTCTGCGAAAAACGAAAGGCTAACCGCGGATACGTTATCACCAGGGAGATGCAGGATTTTTCAATCCTGCCCTTACGCTTTGATGTCCCGACAAAAGATGGCAGCCGACCTGTAAGGATCGCAAAGATTCCTGCCCCTCTGGCCTGTTACTGGCTCGGAAAGACCG
Organism: Desulfocapsaceae bacterium; assembly: GCA_046704745.1. GTDB lineage: Bacteria > Desulfobacterota > Desulfobulbia > Desulfobulbales > Desulfocapsaceae > CAWGGS01. The sequence goes on from JBJKRL010000033.1 coordinate 5,355, forward strand.
AATTGGATGGTCTGGATCAATAGTCTTAGGGACATCCTTAAAATCATAACTCTCTCTCAATATCTCTGAACGGATTGATGGTGTATTTTTGATATTACTCTTTGATAAGATACACAAATTCAGAATGTATAAATAAATGGGTCGTAAAGTTTCCAGCGACAAGTTTCACCCCAAGACGGGGTGAACTGAGTCTTAGCTATATGAAACTATGATGGAATAAATGGGTCAGGCATGACAAATGGGTAAGTAAAGCCTGGAAACAATATCTATACGTCAAGCCTGACCCAGCTTTCCCCATGGCAATCCTATTTTTGACTAAATATTAGACTGTTTCGCTGAAAAGGGTTAACCCACTTTTTCTAGAAAAATACTACGTAAATCTCAATTGGTGAACTATCGGGGTTAAGGCCGTTCTCCCTCATTTAACTGCTCCCATGGTAAAACCGGCGATGAACTGGTCGAGAAACAGGCTATAGAGGATGGCCACAGGCACGCTGGCAATCAATGCCGCTGCCATGAGAGGTCCCCAGCGAAAAACATCTCCCCGTACAAGTTCGGTGGGCACTCCTATGCTCACGGTTTTCTGGGCGGAAACGGAGATAAAGGCCAGAGCGTAGATGAACTCCTGCATACTGAGTGTAAAGGCAAAGACCACCACAGTGAGAATTCCGGAAATGGAAAGCGGCAGCACGACCCGAACCATGGCCCCGAGCCGGCTGTAACCGTCGATAAGCGCCTGTTCCTCGATATCCCGGGGAATGGATTTGAAAAAACCCATTAGAAGCCAGGTGCAAAAAGGGATGGTGAATGTGGGGTAAACAAGAATCAGAGATCCGATAGATTCGGTGAGGTGCAGGGCGGCAACCACCCGGGAGAGCGGGATGAACAGCAGGGTCGGGGGAACCAGGTACGTAAGGAAGATTCCGATTCCAAGTCCCTCACCCCAGCGGCCCGCCCACCTGGTCAGGCAGTAGGCGGCAGGCACCGAGACCACCAGTGTGATGATCACCACGGCGCCCCCCACGACGAATGTGTTCAGCAGGTAACGGAGAAACAGCGTATCGAAAAACAGGACATGAAGATGGGAAAGGGTCGGGGCGACGTTGAAAACAAATGGATTGTTCGCCGGATTGAAAAGATCACTGTCCTGTTTGAAAGTGGTAATCAACATCCAGTAGAAAGGGAAGGCACAGAACAGAACGAAGAAAGTCACCACCGAATAGACGGCACCCACCTTTCCCGCTTTTTTCAGGGAACGCATTATGTCACCTCCATGCGGCGCACCATTCTGAGCACCAGCACAACCCCGGCGGCCAGCACAGGCAGCAGGAACAGGGCCACCGCCGCCCCCTGGCCCAGGTCTCCCGCCTCGATGCCCAGGAAGTAGGCCCAGGACGCCAGAACCTGGGTACTGTTAACGGGACCACCGCGTGTTAATACATAGACAACCGTCATATCCGTAAAGGTGAAGACCACGCCGTAGAGCACGGCGATGCTGATTATGGGCATCAGCAATGGAATTTCGATCCGGAATAATCTTCGCCAGAATCCGGCTCCATCCACTTCCGCGGCCTCCAAAACATCTTTGGGCAGGGCGCTGATACCGGCCAGCATGATCACGGTGGCCAACGGCAGAATCCGCCAGGTCTGAACAAGGATCACCGCAGTCATGGCCAGGGCCGGCCTCCCCAGCCAATACAGGTTGGAGTCGCCCCCCAAAACAGCACCCGGGTGCCCGAGCATACCCAAGGCACGGAAAAACCAATCGATGGGGCTGAAGACCGAATCAAAAATCCATAACCAGCCGATGGCCCCCAGGGAAATGGGGGCGGTCCAGGGCAGCAGGATAAAAAATCGCGCCACGCGTTTTCCATAAAAATCCTTGGACAGGGCTATGGAGAGGATGCTTGCAAAGAGCACCACCAGCAGCTGGGAAACGAATGTGAATAGAAATGTGTTTCCAAGCGCCCGTATAAAAACAGGATCATGGATGATGTTCTTGAAATTTTCCAGCCCGATAAAATGAAGGGTAGGATTGCCGGTGGTGGCACTGCTCAGACTGTAGAGAATGGCCAATACAAATGGAAACCCTACCAGCACAACGATGTAGGTTATTGCGGGAAAGAGCATCAAGGGCGCAAGGACGCTTTTGGTATCCCAAAAGCGTCTTCGTCTTTCGGCGGCAGACGTGTATTCTCGAATTCGGTTCTCAGGACGGTGATCCATTTTTGATGCGCCTCCCCGTTTGCCGGTCAAACCGCAGCAGTCCCTGCCGGGGTACAGAAAAAGTATATATCTTCCCGGCCTCCACGCCATAATTAATATGAGAAGCGAACCGGGATATGACAAGCTCCCGGTCAAAGGGTGCCTCGAGGTTGCCGTATACCAACTGGTCTCCGCCCAAGTCCTCTACCAGGCTTACAGCAAACCGGAAACTTTCAAGATCAGAGTATCCCTGGTTCACCTGCACCGGAAGAAAACTCTCCGGACGGAAACCCAACAGACAATCGCGCCCCTCGACGATGTTCATGGCGGGGGCACCCAGAAAAGTCGCCACAAAGGTGTCTTCAGGCTCGTAGTACACCTGCCCCGGTGTACCTACCTGCCTGACTCCGCCCTGGTTCATCACCACGACCCGGTCGCCCAGGCCCATGGCCTCCACCTGATCGTGGGTCACATAGATAGTAGTGATACCTGTATGACTTTGAAGTTGTTTGAGCTCCTTACGGGCTGCGGTGCGCAGCTTGGCGTCGAGATTTGACAGGGGTTCGTCCAGCAGGAAAAGACTAGGTGTGCGTACCATGGCCCGCGCCAGCGCCACCCGCTGACGCTCGCCCCCCGACAGCTCCCGCGGCTTTCTCTTAAGGTGTCTCTCGATTTCAAACATCTGCGCCGTCTTTTCCACCCTGTCACGGATTTCCTCCTTTCCCATTTTCAGAGCCTGCAGCGGGAAAGAAATATTCTGAAATACCGTCATGTGGGGGTAGAGGGCATAACTCTGGAAGACCATGGCGATGTCCCGCAACCGGGGCGGCATGTCGTTTACCTGCCTATCGCTGATGAAAATCTCGCCCGAACTCGGCATTTCGAGTCCGGCGATCATCCTGAGAAGCGTCGTCTTGCCACAACCGGAAGGACCCAGCAGGACAAGGAACTCCCCTTTCTTAATGGTCAGGGAAATGTCTTCAACTGCCGTTTGGGTCCCATATTTTTTTGTAAGCCCTCGAAGCTCAACCTGCGCCATCGACTGCTTCCTCCTTTCCCGACTAACCGCCAATCAGGCCGCGTTTCCGCCACTGCTCAAATACCGCCTTGATGCGTTTATCCGCCTCAGTTACAGCTTCAGAAGCCTTTTTGCCCCGAGCGGCTTCGGCCATCATGTTGGGCAGCACGAATGTGGAAAAAATCTCCCCGATGGCCGGGTCGGCCGGACCGGGATGACCAACATTTGTGGTCCATTGACGGGCATCCTTGAGTACGGCCAGTTTCCCTTTGGCCTCGCCTTTCAGCCTGAACGGATCATCGTCGAACCAGGCATTGCTCAAGTCCAGAAGGTTCTTAGCGTCCCTGACCTGTGAATAGCCCCTGGCCCCCGAAAGGATTGGGGTGTTGAAAAAAGCCGGAGAGTTGTAAAGCTTGCTGAAATAGACCGCCTTGTCGTAATTCTCCAGTAAATCCAGTATGAACTGCTTGGCAGTGTCGACATTTTTCGAATACTGAGGAATGATGTAGATATAGATGACATGCTCACTGCTCCACCGCATCCCGGTCGGCCCCTTCAGTGCCGGGACGAAAAACACATCCTTTGCGATCTCAGGAACCTGCGCCTGAGCGGACCGGTAGGCGGAGATGGAATTCAGGATATAGGAGGCTCTACCGGCGATCAGCGACTGGTTGTTGGAAACGGCGGCCCAGGAGAATATTTCCGGGGTCATGGCCTGTTTATACAGGTTTGCCATATACTTTACCGCTTCCACCGTTTTCGGATTGTTGATCACCACCCTCTGCTTCTCATCCTGAACCGAAGAGCCGAATGACCACAGCAGCGCACGTGCCGCCATGTTGGAGTCAATCTCCTGCGACATGCCGATGCCCATCTGTACGCCGAGTTCTTTCTTGATCCTGGAGCCGTATTTCACCAGGTCCTCCCAGCTTTCCGGGCCGGAAGCCTTGCCCACTTTCGTCCACAGACTCTTTCGATAGTTACCCGGATCTATGGTCCAACCATGGCTGAACCCATAGTATTTCTTCGTGAAAGGATTGAAAGAACTCATCGTACAGACGCGGCTCTGTTTGCCGAATCTTTTTTCCGCCGCTTGATTCAGATCGGTAAGATCTAATACCTTCGGCTCAAGCTGCGAAGGCGGAGCCACCCACTCGATAAGGTCATGCCCCTCTCCTGCCGATATTTCCGCTGCCGTACGGGCGGCAATCTCTGCCAACCCTATATGGTCAACGGTCACGTCAACGCCATTTGCTTCGCCCCATCTTTTGGCGAATGGATCAAAAAACTCCTTATCATAGCTAGGAACGAAATGGGCCCACTGTAGAATTTTCAGCGATTTTCCGGCCGCTCTGGCCCGACGAGGCGAGAGAAAGGGCGTACTCCCCACTCCCAATGCAAGCAGCCCCGCTCCTGTGGTTTTGACAAAATCCCGTCTTGTTATTCCTTTTAGTTTGTTTTCAGTCACGATGACACCCCATTTTATTGTTAGGTGTGAAGCCGGTGGCTTTTCATCACTCCTTACTCACTTCGCCGGCGGTTGGAAATAAAAGGTTAGAATCTCGATCGGCAAGAGAAGATCAGATGGAATCTAGCATAGACGATAACCACTCTGGTAAAAATATCATCATCTCTCCATAAAAAAGGGGAACCCTAACATTTTGATTCTTAAAGCGAGTAGTATGGATTATGTAATTTGTCGATGCTGAAAAAGAATTTATCTGTCTGTAAAAAATAGATAATTGTGTCTTGGGGGTGTGGGGTCTTGGGTGGGGTCTTGGGGGTGTCCTTAAATACTTAAATAATTTTGTAATTAATTAATATTCTATGATTTATTTTACTTTCCCCAATCTCTGATACGGCCTTTTTGTCTACGAATTCCACCACAATGCGGTTGATCCATAAGAAGGACGCCCTTAACATCTTATTACGAAGAACCAACTCGGTTGTTCATCAATCCGTCATTCATTTCTTTCCGCAACTATTCGCAAACTTGCTCATATCTGATCATATCGAGTCAGCTTAAACACTTTATCTATGGGCTGCCGTGGAAGGATGATACGGACGAAGTGGGTGGAATTGCGCTTTAGCCACCGAGATGCGGTCTCACTTTGAAGATGGACGCATATTTTCATATCTGCGCGGTTTTTTGGGTTGGCGAAATAGCTGATGTTCTTTCCTGGGTCTGTCGCCGAAATCGACAGGTAGAGCACAGGGGCGGCGCGACCCGGTACCTTCGGATAGTAGCCCTCGACAAGATCGGTACGGTCGAAATAGATATTACGACACGCCTTGTTCTGGGAGTTTACCTTGACGTCTTCTATTACGGACTGGTGAAGATACACGTTTGCATCATCATTCTTCTTCGCCGTATTCGAGAAGAATTCAAGAAAATAATCAGTGACCGGCCGACCATAATCGTCGCTGACGTCGAAATTTGCCTGCATGTACTGGTGGTAGTAATCGGGATTGTCCGATTGTGTGCGTCGTGCCGTAGTGTTTTCGCTGAATTCATACCACTTTTGCTGGATCTGGAGGTACTGGTCAAAGTTGGCGCAACTCAGTGCCTCTAGAATAAACTGCCCCAACTGGGCTTGTTCTTCCGGCGTTTCTGCGATGCCGTCCTGGTTGTCTTTGTCTGCCCGTTTCGGGTCGACAATTGATCCATGGGTTCGGGTTGGCAGTACCGCCAGCGGAATGGAAAAACCGTCCAGGCGCGAACCCCAGAAAGTAACGGCCTGCTCCGAGTCGCTTTGGCGAAAATCGATGGTGACCCCCTGAGTGTTCAGGTTGGCAGCACAGACCCGCACTGTGCCGTCGGCCCCATTCTCGTTAACGATCTGGCGCAGCAGGCTTGCATAAGGGTGTGTGCCGACGATGACGAAAGGCCACACCCTGTCATTCCCGTAATAGCTATCCGTGTTTGGAGTGCCAGGAGCAATCAGGATGTCACGTTGAGCCAACTCCCACTGGTAAGGCGAACCCAGCTCCAGATCATTGAGCATGCCCTGACCGGTTTGGAACCAGTTCCTGTACCCCTTGACGATACGTCCCAGCATGCTCTTGCCGGTAGCTGCCAACTTGGACCCATAATTGGCTGGCGCCAGCATTATCAGTCTTTTCATCGGACAGTCCTGCGCATGGCTGCGGTAATGTGTGGTCAGCCATTCACGGGCTACAAGCCCTCCTGTGCTGTGGACGATAACGTCAAACGACTTTGGCAGGCTGCCTGCCTTGATCATATCATCAATAACCTGGGCCATGCGTTTGCTGACGTCGGCGACACGGACATCGTCGTCCATCGAAATATAGTCCCCGAGCCACAACTCGGTTGTCTGATAGGTATTTTCCTGAAGAAAGTTGGCGAGCGCATGAAAGGATTTCGAGGTATCGCTCCAGCCGTGAATGATCAGCACTTGTCTTGACATAACCCGATCTCCTTAATTAGGGACTTAGGCGACGCCCTTTACATTTTAATTTCGCTTGGCTCCAACCCTTCTCTTGCAGCAGGCTTGCCCGGAAAACAGAGAGACAAGACACCAGAGGGATGTCTTAAAGCAACCTTAATAGATCATCAAAATTCACAACGCCCCCCGCATGAACTTGTTCTTACAATTCGTTATGTTTTCTAACATAAAACACTTTCATGGAGTTTGGTCAATGAGCAATCTCTTCGTATTTTTATTTTTTTTGACCCGTTCTTTCTTCCAACACCAATGTTAAAATACATTTGCCCAATTGGTTTTTTTGCCCGTTCCCAAATTGCCGATTATGGCTCCAAGCAATTTCTCGCATCAGTGGTGCGAGTTTTTCCGAACGGACATACACCTTGCAAAAAGCCTTCCTTCTCCAGAAGTTGGAGGCCGAGAAACCACTTATTCCAGAAAACCCCATCCGGAGATCAAGTGCAAGCTGCTCCACCACAGCCTTGCCCCATTCCGCTTTTTCCTGCCGCGCCAATTTGGCATTTTGCATTGCCCTACAGGCTCCTATTACGATACTTCGGTGCAATTTTGCTCCATGGTATTTGCAATCCCATCTCACGTGAGATAAACTTTTCCATTCATGCAGAGGTTCTTCCTCCAACTTGCCTTTCTTCAGGGCTTTCCCGGGGGGAGAACCTCTTTTATTTCTCGCTGGAACGGTAGAACCTTTCCGGGTCCACCGCTAATAGAGGTGGGTTTATTCAAAACTAAATGGGAATTTAGAAACTTGATAAAGAATTTTAAAAAGGCAGATGCATCATGAACGGTCGAGAGGACACCGGTTGCCATTCCTCGTGGCGAGCCTATGGCGGCCTGACACTGACGGCCCTGTTCTGGGCCGGAAACGCAGTCGTGGCCCGCGGCGTGGTGGGGGAAATCCCGCCTCTGGCGCTCTCCTTTTGGCGCTGGGCGCTGGCGTTGATGTTCCTGCTCCCCTTCGGACTGCCGCGGGTGCGGCGCCAATGGACTGTAGTGCGAAAACGCTGGCGCTCTCTGCTGGCGCTGGCAACCTTCAGCGTCGGCGCCTTCAACACCCTTCTCTACCTCTCAGCCCAGACCACCACGGCGGTCAACATCACTCTCTTCAACTCGACCATTCCGGTGGTGGTGGCGCTGCTCACCTGGGTGATTCTCGGCCAACGAGTGAGGCCGATTCAGATCCTGGGAATCGCGCTCGCCCTGCTCGGCATGCTGGTGATCATCGGGAGGGGGGAGTGGCAGACCTTTGCCAAGTTTTCCTTCCAGGCCGGCGACCTCATCATGATCTGCGCGGTCTGCTCTTGGGGGCTATTCTCGGTGCTGCTGCGTCGCCAGGCGGTTCCCCTCGATCCTCTCGCTTTTCTCACCGCCCAGGTGGCATTGGGGGTGATGGTCATCTTCCCCTTCTATATGCTGGAACTGGCCTTTCACGGCGGCTTCACCCTGCGTCCGGGACTGATCCCGCCCTTTCTGTATGTGGCGATCTTTCCGGGGATCATCGCCTACGCCTGCTGGAACTACGGCGTGCTCCGCGTGGGGCCGGCACGGTCTGCTATGTTCATGTATCTGAATCCCCTGTTCGCGGCTGTTCTGGCATGGTTTTTCCTGGGAGAGAGTCTGCACGGCTTCCATCTCGCCGGCGGCCTTCTGATCCTATCGGGCTTGTATCTGACCACCCAAATGATCGCTCGCGCCGCTTAGCCGGTACAGGGATACTCTGCATCCTCTTGGAACCTCCCCGGGCTCTTTTTTACATCGCCGCGAGACAGACAGTATGAAAGTGGGTCCTTAAGTAATCAAATATTTATAATCCCCACTTTAAAATTTGAGCTATATGGAGCAGAAGGGTGGAGTCCCATACCCAGGCCAAGGCGGCGAAATCCTCCCTACGGACACAACGCAGGCAGTCTTTCCAAACTGCCTGCGCTATGCTGCTATGAGACGGATATTGTATTTTTTGAGCCTCAGGGCATGATGTCCTTGTGGGGGAATTCGAACCGAGGCTGATTTACCTTTTATGTCCTATGAGCATGGAACCGAATATTGAATGCGTAATTCCGCTATAGCGGCGCAACTCCAACAAAATAAAACCTGTACCGATACCCCATGCGCCGTTTACTATGAAGGCAAACAGCCAGATATGCGGGTTCCAGCCGGCACCCACTGGACCTCCCTTCAGAGGAACCACAATCAGCAGGGCCACAAGAGATGGGAAGATTGCGCCTCCGAAAAAGGCCGTCAGCCAATAGCCCACCTTGCGCGGAAAATGTTTGTCGATAGTGGCAAAAAATATGCCCCAGATACCGCCCCAGAACGCCAGTGAAATGACAGCCGGAACCCCAAATGGAGGTCTTGGCGCCATCTGGAACGGTGGCCCGGGCGACATGCCAACTTTCCAGAGCAGAGCCATTACCAATTGGTGGAAAATCAAAGTGGCAAGAAAGCCGGCAATGAATCCCAATAAGAGATTGAAAACTATCGGGTGAGATCGTGATGAAGTTACCATCGGAGTACCTCCGTTAGTGAGAAGCGACGGGAAGGTTCGATGAGATCGACTTCCCTTACTGATATTTCATGGAAACAACACTAACCTGACGTTCATGAAAAACACCCTTCGGGCGCTCATCGGAGATAAGCACCCTACGGGTATAAACTTCGACTTAGAGTACCCTAGGGGTGAGAGCCTATCCGGCTCGAAATCCCCATCGCTTGGGAGGTTCACATACTGGAGTATAGTGAACCTCACGTCTTTAAGGCTTGCGACCGCCTCGACTCATGGACGTCAGGCTAATCCGCGCAGGTGAGAGTTTTTCAAAAAACAGACATCACCTATGAAGATTGATAAGGGTCTGCCCTGCGGTTGTCAATACGGGTCTGTTCAAGCATAAACGACAGGGAAAAATAGCATTCGTTACGCCACCTGAATGTGGGCAAAAAACGTCTTTTCCATTGTAGCTTGCCTTTGTTCCACCCCCTCGCTTTTAGCATCCCAGGATACTGGGAAACAGCTAGACAGTAGCCCAGTCGTGGAAAGCAAAAGATCATCAAGTTCCCCGGTATCCTCCGGTATGAAAATAATCATGGGAAATCTACTTATGGCTAGAAACCGGGACTGGAATTCGAGGAGGTACTGCAACCCAATGACATCAATATGATGCAGCTCGTTTATCCAGGAATATCGGCATAGAATCCGACTGCCCTGCAAGCTCCTGTTAGTCGGCAACCTCCTTGACTCTCTTTGGCGGAAATGCATAATTGAAGTAACATTGCAATAAAATCAAGGTTTCAAAGCGATTTAAAATTTAACCTGCCTGGGCCACAGCAACGTATACGCTCCGAGATCGACTGTCCATTTTGGGAAAATATGCGTGGTGAAATGTCTTATGGGAAAAAAGAAAATTCTGATCGTCGATAACAATCCGGTAATGCTGAGGCTGATGGCCTCCTTCCTGGAAGAGGAAGGACACGAGGTCGTGAGTGTTGAAGATTCCTTCAGCGCCTTTGATGCCCTGCAAGAATTTACTCCGCAGATCATATTTCTTGATTTGGTTATGCCCAAGATCGCAGGAGATGCTCTTTGTAAAATATTCAGAACAATCCCAACCCTGGCAGGCTGTTACATCGCCATTGTTTCCGCAACCGTGCTTGAGCAGAACAATGAGCTTTTCAAGATCGGTGCTGATGCCTACATCGCCAAGGGTCCTTTTTCCTTAATGCGTCATCATATTCTCGAGACAATAGCAGAATCGGATAGCCCCCGACATTCGTCCGCCAATATAAAAATCCGGGGAGCTGAAAATTTCCATCCCCTACAGATCACAAGTGAACTCCTTTCCCAAAACAGACAATTGCAGCTTATTTTGGAAAGCATGTCTCAAGGAGTTCTGGCCATTTCCGATAATCGGGTTTTCTACGCGAATCCAGCCGCACTTTTTCTTCTTCAGGTGGATAGGGAACACCTTTTAGGTACCTATCTTGACGAAATTCTGGACTCTTCCCTTTGGAATAAGCTAGCCCCCTGCCTGAATTCCACAATCGTTGAGGCGCTTTCAGCCGATAATGCGTATATAGAAATACACGGCCGGTATATCATCCCTCAATACCTGACAAGGCAGGAAGATGGCGGGGACCAGATCATTCTGCTGACGGACATTACAGATTACAAAAAATCCAAAAACGAATTACTTGAGAAGGAAAACAAGTGGAAGGCCATCTTTGCTGCCAGCATCGATCCTATGGCCTTGTTGAGTGTTGATGGAACGTTGGAACAATGCAACCAGGCATTCGCCGAGATTCTCGACAGGGATGCTGAAGCACCGATAGAAAATAAATACTATCAACTTCTCCGCCGGACAGGAACCTTGGATGAACCCTGGCCCTTGGTCGGTGCCAGTCACAGCGATGTTCGCAAAGAGACGGAACTTCTGCTCGGTGAGAAAATCTATCATCTGACAGTGGACCCTTTGCTATCATCTGAAGGAGATGCAAATGGTTTTATTCATATCCTGCATGACATAACTGAGCAAAAGCAAGCCGAAGCAGCACTCCTCGAAAGCGAGGAGCGCTACACGGCCTTGTTCGATCGCTCGCTAGACTGTGTATATCTTATTGATTTTAATGGTCATTTTATCGACGCCAACCACGCGGCACTGGATTTGCTGGGATACCAACACGAGGACATCTCTCAACTTACATTCGCTTCCCTGTTAGCAGAAGACCAACACCCATTGGCATTACAGACAATTGCCGAAATCAAGAGAACCGGCTTCCAGAAGAGTCCAAACGAGTATCGCGTGCGCTGCAAGGATGGGAAGACTGTTTTAATGGAGACCCAGGCCTCACTCCTTTACCGCGACGGGAAACCTTTCGCTATCCAGGGCATCGCTCGTAATATTACTGGACGTAAGGAAGCAGAATCCCAGCTTTTAGCCAGCCAGGAGCGCTACCGTGCTCTATCAGAGGCCACATTTGAAGGAATCAGTTTTACCGAACATGGGGTGATTTTTGATGTGAATAGACAGTTGGCGGCAATGCTCGGCTATGACACTCAAGAACTCATTGGCAAGCCGGTGGCTGATTTCATCGTCCCGGAGGATCGGGACCTTGTTCAGCAGAAAATCCATGATGGCTACGAATTGCCTTACGACAACAAGTTATCTCGAAAGGACGGCTCAATTATAACCGTTGAGACACGAGCGAGAAGCCTCTCGTATCAAGGCAGACTTGTTCGGTTGACAGCCCTGCGAGATATTACCGATCGAAAAAAAATTGAGGAAAAGTTAAAAAACTCCAATAAGCTTCTTCAGACAATAATAAACACTTCGCCCATGAGTATCTTTTTCAAAGACAGGGAACTCCGATACTTGGGTTGCAACAAGGCCTTTGCCAGGGATGCCGGGGTTGAATGTCCGGAGGACCTTGTTGGTAAAGATGATTATCAGTTAGTGTGGAAAGAACAGGCAGAATTGTATCGAACAGATGACCGCCATGTTATCGAATCCGGGATTTCCAAATTATCCTATGATGAACCACAAACTACGCCGGAAGGAAAGCAAATATGGCTTCGCACCTCTAAAGCTCCCATACGTAACGAGACCGATGAAATTATAGGGGTTCTCGGTATGTATGAGGATATCACCAAGCGGAAGGAATCAGAGGACGCATTGCGCTTGCGCGAGTCCTATCTTACAGCCATTATCGAAAATCAGCCCGGTTTGTTTTGGCTGAAAGATACGGAAGGCCATTTTTTATCGGTCAATACTGCATTTGCTAAATCATGTGGTTTGGATCTCCCGGAACTCCTGGTCGGCAAGACCGATGCAGATATATGGCCCAAGGAATTAGCAGATAAATATATTACAGATGATACTAAGGTATTGAATTCAGGGAAGTCCTTTGTGGTGGAAGAACAAATATTCGACAGAGGTGCGGCAAAGTGGTTTGAAACATTCAAAACTCCGGTGTTTGACACACAAGGAAAAGTGATCGGTACAACCGGCTATACCCAGGACATTACTGGCCGCAAACAGGCCGAAGAACAGCTTCGGAATAGTCAGACGAAACTGAAAGCAGCATTGGCCAGTATGACTGATGCGGTTTTTATTTGCGACAGTACTGAAAATTTTATTGAAATCAATGAGGCTTTTGCAACATTCCACCGTTTTGAGAGTAAGGAAGTATGTTATAGAAGACGTGATGACTATTCGGAAATTCTCGATTTCTTTATAATCGACGAAGACCCGGTACCGCAAGAGATGAGGCCTGTTTTCAGAGCCCTGAGGGGCGAGACTGCCACGAATGTCGAGTATACCATCCGTCGGAAGGATACGGGTGAAACATGGGTCGGCAGTTACAGCTTCGGTCCTATTCGTGATGAGCAAGGTGCCATTGCCGGGGCAGTGGTTGTGGCACGCGACGTAACCGAGCTTAAAAAGAATGAAGAGGGAAGGCTTAAGCTTGAGGCACAACTCCAGCAGGCTCAAAAAATGGAATCCATAGGTCGTCTTGCCGGTGGTGTTGCCCACGACTTTAACAACATGCTGGGAGTAATTCTGGGGTATTCAGAATTGGCTCTGTTACAGGTAGAAAAAAAACAACCTGTTTATTCTGCTTTAAAGGAAATCCAACGAGCCGCGCAACGATCGGCGAATCTTACGAGCCAACTATTAACCTTCGCTCGTAAGCAGATCGTGAATCCCAGGATACTTGACCTTAATGCTACAGTGGAGAGCATGCTTTCTATGTTACGCAGACTTATCGGCGAGGATATTAATCTGGAATGGATTCCAGGAAAACAACGAGGATTGATCAAGATAGACCCTTCCCAGGTTGATCAGATCCTGGTAAATCTCTGCGTCAACTCCCGGGACTCCATCAATGATACAGGCAAAATTATCGTGGAGACGAGCAACGTTGTGGTTGACGAAGCCGATCAAACCCACCATGCCGACTTCACTCCGGGCGAATATGTCCTGCTGTCGGTGAGCGACAACGGTTGCGGCATTAATGAGGAAGCGCAGAAATATCTGTTTGAGCCTTTTTTCACCACAAAAAAGGTGGGCAAAGGCACGGGTTTGGGCTTGGCCTCAACGTATGGAATCGTCAAGCAAAACAGCGGCTTTATCTCTGTCTACAGTCAACCGGGTCAGGGAACAACCTTTAAAATTTATTTCCCCCGGCACAATAGCGAAGTTGAACAACTCATAACGCTGGATTCAGTAAAGCCTGATGCACGCGGGAGCGAAACAATACTCCTGGTTGAGGACGAACCGGCAATTCTGGAAATGACGACAATAATGCTGGAACAGCTTGGCTACAGCGTGCTGCCGGCGAAAAAACCCAGCGAAGCCATGGAGCTTGCCTCCAAATATCCAGGTGAGATCCAACTTCTCATAACCGATATCATCATGCCGGAGATGAGTGGAGGTGACCTAGAAAAGAAATTGCTATCCATATGCCCCGGCCTCAAACGGCTGTTTATGTCCGGCTACACGGCTGATGTTATTGCCCACCGCGGTATTCTTGATGCAGGAGTGAATTTTATTCAAAAGCCATTCACTATTCAGGATCTGTCAGATCAAATCAGAAATGTGCTCAACAAAACTTCCAGCTAAAGGAAAATGAGGATTACCCCTGAACGTTTCGGATGGTATCGTGTTATTGGTGACGCCATTTAAATGAGCGGAATCGCATCTTAAATACCTACATCCTCTATTAAATAAACTTCTGTATCCGCTCGATCGTTTTAGGAGCACTTCCTTCGTAATGATTGTTTATATTGAGAAAAATCTGATAGTTTCTTTCCCGAAGCTCACCAATCATCTTTCCTGCCTTTCTTAAATCTTCATCCTTTGGCGCAACAACCTGGTTCCATTGTTCTTTGGCCTGCTCTTCAATCTCCAGTCTGTCGGCCCCGTGAAGCCTGATCACAACAGGGCTGACCAGCTCTTCTTTGAATTTTTCATAAACCTCGAAGATTGACGGCATATAGTACCCCTGGAGAAAAACATGCCCCAGGTGCTGCTCTGCCAAGAAATCAAAATATCGATCTTTGAGAAAATTCGGATTCCTGATCTCGATACAATACTGAAACTCTTTTGGAAGTCCTTGTAAAAACACTTCGATCAGCTCCATGAAATGGATGAGGCCGGTCATTTTGGTTTTGTTCAGATATTCAAATTGGAAGATGAGCGGGCCGATATGATCGTCCAACGGCTCGATTGATTTCAGAAATCTTTCCATCAACTCGGTTGAGAGGAAATAAGGATTCGGAACCAAGGGGGCTTTTTTCTGCTTAGAATACTGATGGGTCAGGGTGATGCTGTTTGGTACTTTGATTGTAAAAATGAAGCCAGGTGGAACCGAGTCCGCATACTCCCGTACATTCTCAGGTTTTGGTAAGACAATGGTATTTCCTTTGAAGAGCGACCAGAACCACTGATCAACCTCTACCGTGGAATATTTGCGGCTGTATTCGTGCAGGTAGTTTATCCCCTTCCCTTCTGAGTATACAAGTCCTTTCCATGAAGGATATTTCCAGCTGCAGGTGCCGATGTACAATTGTTTTTCTCTATCCATTGTTTTGACAATAAGGCCGTTTCAGCCGCAATCAAGTATAGCTTTCCAATTGGTATCACATACAATCAGATCAATGTTCACGAGACAATTGCAGCGGGCAGATACTGCCGAACCCAAACTGTACTATTAAACGCATAAGTGCATGAATTAAGAGTGTAAAAATTTTGGTTAGTTCTTGTATTCCTGTTTCTGGTAAAATGGAGAGCATACCGTTTGTGCCCCCTACAAGGAGAAATGGCCTGAAAGCACTGTGCTCCGCATTGCAAGGCCAGCGTTTTGCAAGGACTTTCAGTTAAAGTGAATTCTACGCAGTAATTGCCTATGGAGCCGTTCCCGGGATCGACTTTGACATTGGATTCCAAAGTAGGCTAGGAGGTGACAGCCAGTCCTCTTCGGTTGAACGGGCCGGTCGATTCGGATCAGGTGGTGAACTGGCGAGTGGTGTCCGCTGATTTCCCGGCCATGGCCTGCAATTCTACCGAGGTGCTCATAATTGACATTACCGCTGCATCGACTTGATCAACCGCTTCTGTTACATTGTTTGACATTTTGGCCATATCAGCCGCGTAGACTGAGGCCTGGGACACTTTGACATTGGAGTCCCCCAGCCTTTCCGACGCCTCTGCCAGAGATCCCGCGATCTCGTGCACAGTGGCTGACTGCTCCTCGACCGCACTGGCGATGGTCGCGACAATCTCTGTATTGTGGGTGATGAATTCAGCCGCTTCCCGTATCTCGGTGATGGTGGTCTGGGCGGCGTGCTGCACTTCCTCGATGCGTTGTTTTATTTCCGTGGCCGCACTGGCAACCTGATGGGCAAGTTCCTTGATCTCATTTGCCACGACGGCAAATCCCTTCCCCGCCGCCCCGGCCCTGGCCGCCTCAATAGTCGCATTCAAGGCCAGTAGGTTGACCTGGTCGGAAATTTCAGAGATCGTTTCCGTAACCTTCCCTATCTGGTCGGCCGCCTGGCCCAGCGAGGAAATCTTGTCCAAGGTTTGCTCCATTCTTGAAGAGGTTTCAGTGGTATTCGAATGGGCCCTGGCGGCGGTTGCTGCTATCTCACTCACGGTGGCGTTGAGTTCCTCAACGGAAGAGGAAATGGTGTTAAAATTTCCCGTCGATTCTTCTATGACAGCTGCAATTGTACCCATGTCCCTGCTCTGGTATCCTGCTGAACGAAAAACCGTCTGGGACAGGGTCTTGGCAGAAGATGTCTTTTCCTGAATGGTAGTAATCAGAGAGTGTATTGATTCGGCCGCGCCGTTGAGCATCTCGGCATCACCCTGCAGACTTTTCATTATAACTTGCAGTTTCTCCAGAAATATATTGAAATATCGCGACACCTTGCCGGTTTCATCCGTCGAGGCGACTGGAAGTCGCTGGGTCAGGTCTGCATGGCCTGAACTGATGTTTTCCAACCCGGAGGCGGCCTTTCCGATCGGCTTCGCAATCTGAGTGGCGACAAACAAGGCTCCGGCTGCAGCCAGCAGAATCACCACCGCCACGATGGAACTTAAAGTCACCTCTATGGTGTGAATAGTTTGATCTGCCTGCCGCGTTATTTCGGTAATGATCTTATGTGAACCGCCGCTGTCTTTTTTCGCTGCATCCTGTGTCTCCAGCGCATGGGCAAAATTGTCGATAGTAGTTTTTTCAAAGTTGTTGATGAAGAAAAGGCTGAGCAGAGTCAGAAGAACTCCGAAAGCGATGGTACTGGGGACGACGAAACCGAATATTTTCGATTTTATAGACAAGTTTTGTAAGAAATCGAGCATGCAAGTATTCTCCACACAACAGATGCAACAATCCACGGGTAGACCGTCAACGGCCTTCATCTTTTTATCTCATGGAACATCATCTTTTTTTCTTTACCTGCGGCCTTTTGCAGGCATTGACGTTTAAGATCCTATTACTACATGATTCCCCAGGACTATTCAAGTGCTCGTTGAAAATTATGCCTCCACTTCGGAGTAGTTAAAAATGGGGGGACGCTCTCAGTTTCAGCCGGCCCCATTTGCTTGTCATTCATATTTTTCATTTAAATTTCATAATGTTAGATTCAAGTACGCAACGCCTGCGGGTATCAAAACACATCTAACTGCAAATAACGTGTTAGGGAATTTTTCGCGAAACATCGGCTGATTTCTTATTGACAATCATTCTCATAATTATTAAGTGTGAAACAAAGCGTCGGCTTCTACTTTGTGTTATGTTTATTTAAAAAACACCAGGGATTTTACCGGCAATCGAACAGACAGAATAAAGGGGATTTCTGTTTCTTAATAGATCCGTATCCGTCAATGAATTATTGTGAAATCATCACTCAGGACGGCATGCAGACGCAGGATGCTTCGTATCACCCTTGCTTGTGGAGAAGAAATCTTGAAAAGAATGAAAGGCAAAAATGAAACCGGTCGCACCGACAATTTTATTGGAGGAGCAACCTGGAGCATCATCGGCATACTCATTCTCTTGGTTGGAGGTAGAGATATTGCGGACAGGGGAATTTGTCGGCTCGAGTTCTACTTTTCATCTCAGCCGGAAAGACTATATGAGGATAGACAATGTTTCTTCAAAAATTGTTTTTGAAGTTGCGGCAATGGACAATCTCTTCTCCCTTATCAACAGGGGCGAATGTCATGTGAGTTCTCACTGGTTTTTCGAGTTATACACCAATTATATCCTCTATTTTCAAATGCTTGAAAGATTGGCCGGCGGGAAGTTGGAAATCACTTCCGAAATAGGATTCCCGATGGTTGTTTCCCATAAAAACGATTTAAAGCTTGCCGAGAATCTGCTGTCCCAGATAAAGACCCCGCCCGATTTGTTCGACTTTCATAAAATCGACACGGATACAACCGTAACCAAGCATTTACGATTAGGATTTTTTATTGACAGCGATCCTCGTCTCGGTCAATTTGCCAGCAACATAACAAATATTCTGGCACGGGTTCGATTAGCCTTTGAAAAATATAACATCAGTATTGATGTTGAAATGCTTCATCATGTACCTGCTTCACAAATTGATAAAGACCCCTCGAAATATCAGATAGTTGAAGTATATTCATCCGAAAAATGGCTGGCTCGGGTGGAATCGATACTTGGCAGCACCAACCGAGATTTTCAAAGACTGCTCCATCCCGCGGATGTCATTGAATTCAAAGGATTTGCACTGACCAGGAACACATCTTTGATCGTCGTTGATTCTCTCCAGGACAAATCCCTTCTGTCACAACATGCCGCCGGTGGCTTTACTCTTAATCAGCTCATGAACAAATACTGGGCAAAGAATATTGTCCACGAAATTTCACACAATTTCGAACTGTTCCATTCTTTTGACCATACCTCTGACCCTGTAAACGACATCAATGAAAACAAAACACCAAATATTATGAGTTATAAAATAGATTATAGAACAGAACCTGTCGGGGCTGAATTTAATAAATGGCAGGCAAAGATGCTCCACAGCTTTTTGGGTGACCAAAAGGCCTATCGAGCACTCAGCATGCTCGATTTTAATTACCGGATTTTTGCCCTTCTCGTGAATCTGAACAGCGGATTTCATTAGGAAAGGCAAGGAGCTGCTCCTGGTCTTTCTTTATTGACAAAATTCGGTCCTTCCTGAAGTATAGCGAAGCAACACAGTGTTTTTCCAAAAATCTGCTGGAGCTGAAGGGTGTTTTTTTCGCAGGCGTCCTGTGAAAAGGTTGCCCCCCGGCTCCTAGGTATTGATTTCAACTCAATTTTCGTTATTTGTTGTGCTCACGCTGCGGGAATGTAAGGTACACGAGAAATTCGGGTCAATGATATGCGCAGAAGATATGCAATGCACTGTTAAAAAAATACCTGATCTGTATTCAGGCAATACCTTCTGGGACAGAGAGGAGTGGGGAAATATCCCAGTGGAAACACTTTGCCACTCTATGGGAAACAGACCGCAGCACTTCCCAAACACCCTGGTGAAACTCGGCTACGACAACAATTCTATAGCGTTGATCTTCCAGGTTGCCGACCGCTACATCCGTGCAACAGCAGCAGGACACCAACAAAGCGTCTGTCAAGACAGCTGTGTCGAGTTCTTTTTTTCACCAGGACCCGAGAGCGACCGCGGCTATTTTAATTTTGAGATAAACTGCGGCGGTACATTTCTTTTTCACTTCCATCCCCGGTCAACAAGAGAGACCTTTGTCGAGCTTCCCGAAACCCTCTGCAGCAGGATAACATCCCATCATTCCCTCCCACGGATCGTGGATCCTGAAATCGGCCAAAGCCATACCTGGACCGTTGCCTTTCGTATTCCTCTGGACATCCTGGAAGAATATTACCGCATCATCGCCCCGGCGCCCGGTACGGTCTGGCGCTGCAACTTCTATAAATGCGCCGATGCAAGCTCGCACCCGCACTGGTTGACATGGGCTCCTGTTTCTGCCCCGAAACCGGATTTTCATCTCCCTCGGTTTTTCGGACGACTTGTCTTCGAGTAAATCTTTTTAACGTCCCCTGCCGGTAAAACCGGGTACATGCATCCAACCCTATTATCCGGGACAAGGTATAATTTTAAGGTTATCCCTTTCTTATGACACGCCTTACCCGCACATTCCATGAAAAACACCGGGCTATACGCATAATTATATGAAATAAATATATTTGAATAACGATTTACCCATTAGAAAAAGGACACTTTATAACCGGATCTCCTCATTAGCTTTTATGTGTTTTTCACCCTTCGGGCGGATAATGTATGGCCCGCTATTCTGTATCGCTTTTGGAAAAAGCATACGCATGTATAGCCCTTCCCACGTCTGCTTGACTGGCAGACCGTCTCAACCCGTGAAACATTATGTCTAACGTGGCCTCTTCTTCCGGTCACAGGTGTATACTTGCCCGCCTTCCGTCCTACCAATACGATCGTGTCAACCGCTCACGAAAGGTCGGGGCTGAAACGGATTGGGCCGCGGCAATCGTAACTTTTTGTGGATTTCTTCCTTCCAGGGTCACCGTTCCAAGAATATCCCCTTTCCGGATCGGCAGGGTCATTTTTTGCAGTTGCACATTCAAGTGGAGCACTTTTTGGGGCCAGGCGATACTGTCGATGGGTTTAGTAATTTGCAGAGCCAAGACATGCTTCGGCCTGAAGGTCACCATGCCTATTTGCTGATCCTTGGTTACAACATGGATCAATCGGAGGGATTCTTTTGTTTTTTGCAGGACATCCAAAGCACCATCCAAGGCATCCATAATGGGCTTTTTCCCTCCCACACCAAATAAAGCCCCAATAATCAGTATGTTCTGATTATCGACGTTGTCATAGGATGCAAAAACATAGTTTCCCCCGACCCGGGGCATGGAACCTGTTTTAATCCCTACAATACCGCCCTTACCGAGTACATAATTTACGTTGTACACGATGCCGGCAACAGGCAGTTTGGCCTGGGGCAGGCTCACGATCGACCTGAAGGTATCGATCTTCATTGCCTGCTGGGCGATCAGTAACTGGTCATAGGCGGTGCTCTGCGTGTTCAGGTTGATGCCGGCCGGGTCTGCGTAATGCGTGTTTTGCATACCGAGCATCACGGCAGTTTTATTCATTTTTTCGACAAAAGCGCTGACGCTGCCACTATCCCACTTTGCCAGTACCGTTGCAATGTTATTGGCGGAAGGCAGGAGCAAGGCCTTCAGCATTTGTCTTTCGGTGAGCTTCTCTCCTGCAACGACTTTTACTACCGATTGGCCGTCCTTCTTATCTTGGGCGTATGTCTGTTCATCCTCGGCTGTGAGCACAAGGGTGGGGCCATCCTGAAATACGGTCAGCGGATGGTTCTTTAAGATAAGGTAGGCCGTCATTATTTTTGCCACACTGGCGGTCGGTTTCGGCGACTGGTCCGGGGTCTTGGCAATCAGCTCCTGATCAGCAATGCATATTGCCCCCTGGGCGTTTTGAGGCCAGTTGAGTTCCAGATTGCCGGCAACCGACGGGTTCTGATCGATGGTCAGCACGATTTTCGGTTTGCCAAACGGTCTCATGATCTGTACGAGAACCACGATTACCGCCACCATGAATAAGATAAAGAGTGGCCATCTCGTCTTTTTTTGTCCCATTTTTATTCTCTTCTTGTGTTATAACGGCTCAACTTTCGGCTTCAATCTACTTCAGGCTGCTTTGAAAAATGATCCTTTGCTTTGATTCAGGTCGAGTGAGACAATATCACAGAAGTCTGATACTAACCATCCCAAGGATGCCATTGTCTTGCGCAATACAAAGGTGAGGCCGGTAAGCGGGCCCGCGAGACTCCGGGAGGATGATTTTTCAAAGTTGTTTTTATATTAATAACGGATGAATTTGTGTCCAGGAGAAAAGCCGTTTTTCTTTTGCCTGAAGCAGGCAAGCCGAAGAAGAAACCTGAAATCGCAAGAATCGGCACACTCCCAACCAGACACTTTCTATAAATCGTCTTGCCAATTGCCGTGTTGATTTTGTGCTGCCCCCTTCCCTAGTAATTGTCCTATCTTTTATTTTCCCATCTATCGTAGGATGTCGGTTGCTCGGTTTTGCTCAAGCAATGGTTTTTTTAAAACCATGATTTTCTACTACCCAAAAAACTTCTACGCGCTACAATAGAAATATATCGTTCTTTTTCTCATCCATTATCAGACCGAAATGCCCTTCAGCCGGCACGCTCCGGTCTATAATGTGAACCAATAGATTACGAGGCTGACTATGAAAGTGTCTTTCTTCGCCACCTGCCTTGCCGACAATGTCTTCCCCGGCGTAGCCATAAGTTCCGTCAAGCTGCTGGAACACCTTGGCTGCGAAATCATCTTTAACCCCAAACAGACCTGCTGCGGCCAGCCTCTTTCTAATTCCGGATATCACGAAAAGGCGAAAAAGAGCATGCGTCTGACAATCGACACCTTGCTGGCCGATGATGCCGATTATGTCGTTGCGCCAAGCGGTTCCTGCGTTCTCCAGATCCGTGAGTATCCGCATTTTTTTGTAAACGACAGCGAATTTCTGTCCAAAGCGGCAACTCTGGCGGAAAAGACCAGAGAACTCACCGACTTCATCGTCAATGTACTGAAAATATCCAAAGTTGAAGCGCAACTGACCGGCAAGGCCGCCTATCATCCTTCCTGTCACATGACCCGGCTACTTGGGGTACGAGAACCGCCCCTGCAATTGCTGTCAGGCGTCACGGGGCTTGAACTGGTTCCGTTCAAAGGCCAAGAGAAATGCTGCGGTTTCGGCGGCACCTTCTCTGTGAAGATGGCTGATCTGAGCGGGGCGATGGTTGCCGAGAAGGTTGACAACATCATCGCCGCAGGCGTTGACTACCTGATCGGCTGCGACTCTGCCTGTCTTATGAATATGCAAGGCCGGTTGCAGAAAATCGGCCATCCGCTCAAGGTCATGCATATCGCCGAAGTACTGATGAGCAAGTAAAAAGAGGAATACCATGAGCATCAAAACCAGTGATCTTCCCCTGCATGAACGAATCTGCGCCGAGCTTGAAAAATCCTTCATGCGCACCGCCATTGCCAACGCCCAGGATCTTCTCAACCAGAAACGGGAGGTTATCTTTGCCGAGCTTGGCGATTATGAGCAGTGGCGGGAACAGGCATCGGCCATTCGCTCCCATGTCCTGGAAAACCTCGATTTCTATCTGGACCGTTTTGCCGCTAGCGCCCAAAATAACGGCGCCAAGGTTTTTTTTGCCGCAGACGCCAGGGAGGCAACCGACCGGGCACTCGCCATCTGCCGGTCTAAGGGGGCGAAGAAGGCGGTTAAATCGAAATCGATGGTCACCGAGGAGGTCGGCCTCAACGAGGTGCTGGAGGAAGCCAGCATAGAGGTCATCGAAACCGATCTGGGCGAGTACCTGCTGCAGATCGACAACCACGACAAGCCCTCGCATATTGTCGTCCCGGCCCTCCATAAAAACCGGGACCGGATACGGCAGGTGCTCCATGAACGCAAGGGGTACGACGGTGACGCCAATCCGGAAAACATGACCGGATTTGTCCGTCAGAAGATTAGAAAAGACTTTCTCGAGGCGGACATCGCCATCACCGGCTGTAATTTCGCCGTGGCTGAATCCGGCACCTGCACCCTGGTCACCAACGAAGGCAACGGCCGGTTCGTGACCACGGTGCCGAAGACCCAGATCGTCTTTCTCGGCATGGAACGGTTGGTCCCCACATTCAAGGACCTCGATGTTATGCTCAGTATGCTGGCCAGGAGTGCGGTGGGAGCGAAACTGACTTCCTACATGACGTTTTTTACCGGCCCGCGGGGTAAAGACGACAAAGACGGACCGGAGGAGCTGTATATCATCATTGTCGATAATGGCCGTTCCGGAGTGCTTGCCTCTTCCTTCCGTGAGGTCTTAAAATGTATCCGCTGCGGCACCTGTATGCTGGAATGCCCGGCCTACCGCCACGTCTGCGGCCATGGATACGGCGCACTTTATCCCGGGCCGCTCGGTGCCGCCCTGGTCCCGATTCTGGCCGGCTATGAGGACTTCAAGGATGTGCCGAAAATCTGCTCGCTGTGCGGAGCCTGCAACGACGTCTGCCCGGTAAAAATTCCCCTGTATGAATTCATTTTTGAACAGCGGCGCATTATCGCCGATGAAAAAAAACTGGAAGGCACGGCTGAAGGCATCGCTATGACCCTTTATGGCCAAATCATCGGCAGCAGCACTCTCTACGAAATAGCCACCCGTATGGCGCCCCTGGCCAATATCGCTCCGGACCTAGGCCCGCTCGGCCAGTGGAGCAAAGCCCGGCAACGCCCGCATATCGCCGGGGAACGGTTCCGCGACTGGTATAAGAAAAACCGCACAGGAGGCAAATGATGAGCGAGAACAGCACTGCCTTTATCAATCGTATATCCAAGTCCCTTGGCCGGACCAGCATACCGTCCGCTCCCTCGGGGTATGTTTCTCCCAACCAGGTTCAATTGAACTTTCTCGCCGGGGCCGCAAACGAAGAACTGGTTGAGGTTTTCATCAAGAATGCCACTGCCGCCGGAACAGCAGTGTACCGGTGCACTGCCGGCCAGCTCAATGAAACCATCCTACAGGCTATTCCGCAGCTGGCCCAAGGGCCGCTACTGCTCTCGGACGACCCGCCGTGGCAGGAACTGCAGACTGTCGACGCCCTGCGGCAGGTGTATGAACATGTACGATTATGGGATTGCCAAAAAAGCCGGGAGGACAATCTCGAATACGCCGAAAAAGCCGCAGTCGGAATAGGCATGGCCCAACTGGCTCTGGCGGAAACCGGGACAGTGATGGTATACAGCCATGAAGGCTGCGGTCGAGCGGTGACGCTGCTGCCGACGACGACCATTTTCGTTATCCGTCGCCAGGACATCCGTCCCCGTCTGACCCAGGCCATGGAACATCTGCAAGAACGGATGCCGGCAGGACTGCCTGCCTCGATAAACTTTATCTCAGGCGCCAGTTCAACCGCCGATATCGAATTGGTGCGGGTCCAAGGGGTACATGGACCGGTCAAGATCGCCTATATCATTATCGGCTGATCCTGTCTTTGAAAAAGTACCTATCACCTTCACATCTCTCTGCCTCGTTGACAAAAGGGGCACAATCATTTACAATCCATTTTACTAAACTAGTAATCTACTTAATTACTAAAATAAAATATGACTTCGCCATGAAAATTCCTACAAGCCTTAAACATAAACCAGTTATAATATCATCTAATTATGAAAATATCGACGGTCGATATGCCTACAAGTCCGACGCAAAAGGACTGTCGCTGGGACTCGCCCAATGGAACGACCGGGGGAAAGTCGACATTTCGGCAAAAGTCTGGAGATACACAGGTGAAAAATGGTCCCGCCAATCCGAGGAACTTCCTCTGCATCGGGTTCTGGACCTGGGGATCCTCATATGCCGCTCTCTGCTCCACTTCAGGGAAGCGTACGGATATACAAAACTCTACGACGAAAAGAAGCCTGAAATCGCAAGAATCGGCCTCCAGGGAGACGCCATGACGGTTGCCGTCTGCGTGGACAATGAAATGATCGAAGAAGATCTTAAACTTTTCGATCAGGCATTGCATAATGATGACGAAATTATCGGAGAACGGCTCAAAACTCTGGCGCAAATTCTAAAGGAAATGGGTTATTGACGGATGGCCACTAAAAAGGAACTCAAAGAGCGGTATAAAAGGATGCGACCGGAGATGGGAATATTCCATATCGAATCCAAAATAAGCGGCAACCGGTATCTCTATACGTCTAACGATTTGAAAAGCTTGATAAACCGATTTCAATTCCAGCTGAATATGGGTTCGCATCCCAATAGAAAATTGCAAGATGAGTGGAGAGAGCAAGGCGCCGACAGCTTCAGCATCAAGGTGCTGGAACGTCTTGAATATGATAAAGACGAATCAAAACAGGACTACAGCGAAGACCTGGAGCTCTTGAAATTGATTTGGGAGGAGCGGCCTATGTAAGGATGTCCACATTTCCTAAACTGGATTCATCCGGGCTAAATCTTATTTGTTTCTAATCAGTTTGAGAGTGACAAGAGTGCTGATACTGAGAGCCTGCGACAGGCATTCTTTATGATTTCCCTAACCCAAAAACCCACCTACAGGAAAGGCACATGAAGAAATATTTAGAACTCTGCAAAAAGGTTATAGACGAAGGAACTTGGATTGAAAACAAAAGAACTAAAAAGAGATGTCTGACGCTTATAAATGCCGATCTTGAATATGATGTAAGTGACAATACGCTCCCAGTTCTCACTACTAAAAAGATGCACTGGAAAGCTGCAATCGCTGAAATGCTGGGATATCTCCGAGGCTACACAAGCGCAGAGGATTTTAGAAAAATTGGTTGCAACACCTGGAATGCGAATGCAAATGAAAATCCTGATTGGTTACAAAACCCATTTCGTAAAGGTAAAGACGATATGGGGAGATGTTATGGTGCGCAGGGAAGAGGCTGGAGAAACCCGGAAGGTAAAAAAATTGATCAATTGCTGGAGGTTTATAATGATCTTAGACAAGGAATTGACAATAGGGGTGAAATAATCACTTTCTGGAACCCGGGAGAAAGAGACAGGGCTTGTCTCAGATCATGCATGCATACGCACACGTTCAGTCTGGTAGGAGATAATTTGTATCTTACCTCCTACCAGAGATCGGATGATTTGCCGCTAGGTCATGGTTTTAACCAAATACAAGTCGGATGGTTTTTATTGGTCATGGCTCAGATTACAGGAAAGAAACCGATGAAAGCCTTTCACAAAATTATCAATCTTCACATTTATGAAGATCAGCTGGAACTTTTGCAGGACGTCCAGCTCAAAAGAACACCTTTTACATTGCCAAAACTTAAAATCAACCCTGAAATAAAGACGTTAAGAGATTTAGAAACATGGGTTACGACCGATGACTTTGAATTGATTAATTACCAGCATCATCCCGGCATTACGTTTCCTTTTAGTGTTTAGAGCTGTCCAGCAACACCATATATACAACATACAGTAGCTTTTATGAATGGTGGGCAAAATAGCTGGAAAAGGCGATGATCACACGTTGTATGTCCCCATTGCTGATATCCAGATGGGTGACCAGACGTAACTGTTTACCATGGTTGACGCAGATGCCGCTTTCGCCGAGAAAGGCAGGCAGCCGTACCGCGTGTTCGGCGGGCGGGGTGACGAAGACCATGTTTGTCTGGCTGTCGGCAAAATCAACCTGCAGCTGTTCAATTTCCCCGAGGCCCTTGGCCAGTTGCCGGGCGTGGTTGTGGTCTTCTTCCAATCGCTCGATGTGATGTTCCAGGGCATAGAGTCCGGCGGCAGCGAGAATGCCGGCCTGGCGCATGCCGCCTCCCGCCACTTTCCGCCAACGACGGGCCCGGTCGATAAACTCCTTTGCACCGCAGAGCACTGAACCGACAGGTGCGCCCAATCCTTTCGAGAGACAGAAGGAAACAGAATCGAAGTGGCGGGCTATTTCACGGCCGGAGACCTCTGTCTTGACGGCGGCGTTAAAGAGCCTGGCACCGTCGAGGTGCAGCATAAGGCCGTGCTGCCGGGCAAATGCGCCTGCTTTTTCCAGATATTCCTGGGGCAGGGCCATGCCGTTCCAGGTGTTCTCCAGGCAAAGGAGCCGGGTTCTGGCAAAGTGAAAATCGTCAGGTTTGATTTTGTTGGCCACTTTTTCGAGATTTAACGTGCCGTCTTTCTCGAACTCGACCGGCTGGGGTTGAATGGAACCGAAAACCGCAGCACCTCCTCCTTCATACCGGTAGGTATGAGCATCCTGACCGACGATATACTCGTCGCCCCTTTGGCAGTGTGCCAGAAGGGCTACAAAGTTGGCCTGGGTACCGCTGCAGACGAAAAGCGCCTCCTCGAAGCCGAGAAGATCAGCGGCATACCGTTGGAGACGGTTGACGGTGGGATCGTCGCCATACACATCATCCCCTACCTCGGCAGAAGCCATGACCTGTCGCATTGACGCTGTTGGTTTGGTGACGGTGTCGCTTCTAAGGTCGATCACTGGTTGCATGGTGGAATACCTGAGTAAGTATTAGTCTGCATATTTCATTAATAAAATCATACACAATAAATAGTAGGAGAACCATTATCCAACTTGCCATCAAGGTACGGAAAAGGTGCCCGAGTGAGCTTGTTTCGGTGATGATCGGCGATCCAATGAAACATCAAGTTTTTTCTGTATTCAACCCTGTCAAACTCAAGAAGGCGGGAGGAAGCCGTTCGTAATTGCTTCCTCCCTATTCCCTTAGGCTCTTTCTATTTTCACAGAAGGGCGCCTCTTTTCCACCCCCATAATGACCCGTTTTCGATGGAGACGAACCGTATCCCAGGAGTAGATGGCAAGTGCCGTCCAGATCATCAGGAACGTGAGTGCCTCGACATGGGTAAACGGTTCATGAAAAAGGGTGATCCCCAGCAGGAACATGCCGGTCGGAGCGGTATATTGAATAAATCCCAGTGTCGCAAGAGTGATGCGTTTGGCACCGAAATTAAAGAGCAGTAACGGCGTGGCCGTAAAAATGCCCGTTCCCAGTAAAAGCAGATCAGTTGGCAAGCCGAAGTGCAAAAAACTCCCCGTCGGGGTCTGAACAAGGTGCCACACCCATACGGATGCGGGAACACTCAGAAGCAGCATTTCCACGGAAAGTCCCATCAAGGGACCGATGCTTGCCATCTTGCGCACCAGCCCATACGTCCCGAAGCTGAATGCCAACGTCAAAGAAATCCAGGGAATGGAGCCATAACGCAGGGTCAGGTTTAAAACGCCCAAGGTCGCCAGTAAAACGGCGACTGTCTGGGCCCGGCGCAGCCTTTCGTGCAGAAAAATCATCCCCAACACGACATTGACCAAAGGATTGATATAATATCCCAGACTGGCCTGAAGCACCCTGTCGTGGGTGACGGCCCATACGTACACGAGCCAGTTGCCGCCTACCAGGAGGGAGGTTCCCATGAGGATGAACAATAATTTTGGTGAGGTTATCGTTTTTTTTAATTCGGGCCAACGCCGCCTGGCCATGACCAGGAGAAAGAGGAAAAGAGCGGACCATATGATTCGGTGAACGATGATCTCGAAGGCTCCCACCTGTGCCAGGGCTCTCCAGTAAATGGGGCTTGATCCCCAGATGAGAAATGCCGCAAAAGCAGAAAGGACCCCGGATGCTGATTGATTGTCATTCATCGGTTTTCAAGCAAATACAGGATGGGGTCAACAAGGAGATGTCGAGCTGCGTATTCATACAGATATACCCTGAATCTCTCATGAACCGGCGTGACTCGACCACGCTGGTCTTCAGCAGCCGCCCCCCATAGCAGGAATGATTTTCGGATAAACACTATATCAACTTGACTCCCTTTCAGAAAAGACGAAATATTTCGAAGAAGCACCTGTACCTACACACTTTAAACAGTTTTCCCAACGGCGCCCTGAAAAAAGTGCCCTTCGGGTATGCACTTCGACTTCGAATGCCCTTGAAGTATCAATTCAGGAGGAAGAGGGGGCAGCCAAACCGGGCTACATTGTCAGAAAAAATTGACCTTAGCCGATCACCAACAGGAGAGCAACATTTTATCAGTGAGGAAGAGACAGATGTGTCCATGAAAATGCAGCATTCATATTCACATGATAAATTTATTGCCGACTAAATTTATTATGAAATATCCAAACTGATATCTCCCAGTCGCCTTTTGCTGAGATTGCTAAACCAAATTATGACCCTACAATTCTCCTGCACTTGCAAAATACTGATGCAACGCACACTGAAAAGCTGTATCAATATGAAATATATGAAATTTATTTATTAATTAGTTTCCATCACGAAGCGAGGGATTTCGGAGTCAGAGTTTATGCCCGGAGGGTGCTTACCTCCGAGGATTAAAATTGCCGGCGCAACGACGAGTCAGGAGAAAAGCGCCGTTTTCAGATGGAAACTATCTAACAAGCTACTGTATCTGTTTGACATCCACTCGTTTCACCCCCGAGTAGTTCACCCTTTTCATCTCTTTAAGATAGTCGATCAGTATCCCAGAAGAGGTTATGGCAGTGGAGGTGCCCGGATCCGTGTGATCAAAGGAATAGGAAGCGGCGATATAGCTGTTCAGTCCTACAGAATAGGTCTTATCTGCTGCCAAAGGGCGGCCGGACATATCAGTCAGCTTAACATCACTGCAGTTCTGGTCTTTATCGGTGAGAACCGTATAGGTCATCCCCGACACCTCCAGGTCTATCTGCTTTTTCCTGTTGTAGGCATTGCAGATGAGGGATTTGATCTCATCACGATTCATTTTGTAGCGGACTATGACATCACCAAAGGGGTCGAGTTGATAGACTTCTTTCAAATTGATGGGACCTTCAGGTAGTGAATACATCCGGATACCGCCGACATTCTCAAAGGCGAAATCGATCTTGAGCCGATGCGTGATTGCATCGGTCATAAGGCTGCCCAGCTCATCCACTCCTTCAAGCGGCGCTTCGGCATAGCCGACTACTCTGTTGAACACTTCATTGTCGTTATATTTGTCGATAAGCGCCTGGACCACAGGATCGCTTTGTGCGACCGTATCCAGGGGAATGAGACGATAGGAGAAATCGATGACAGCCCTGTTGCGGACCTTCAAGGTTATCATGCCGACGTATTTAAGCATTGAGCCGGTCTGGACGATCGGGACCTTGCCGACCATCATCGGCTCTTTGATCACGGTATGCGAATGCCCGCCGATAATCAGATCTAATTCGGGCATGGCCCTGGCGAGCTGCTCATCCTCCTCGACGCCCAAATGGGTCAGGCCGATCAATATGCCGTATTTTTTCTTCAGCCACCGGTACTCCTCGGCCTTTTCTATACCGCTAACGAACTTCAGACCGGCAAGCCCCGACGGGTTGGTGTCGGGCAGGCCGTTTGGTCCGAGTTCCAATACTCCCAGCATGGGAATCCGGACTTTGCCCGCCTTGAGGATAAAGTAGGGTTTGGGCTGATGCAACACAGCACCTGTGGCATCGACGTTGCAGCAGATAAAGGGAAAGTTTGCCTGCTTAATCCTCTTGTTTAAGACCTTCTGACCAAGATCGAACTCGTGATTGCCGAAGGCGCTGAGATTGAAGCCGCAATGGTTCATAAGGTCGATCATGGGGTACCCCTTGTCCGGATACATATCGACGATGGGATTACCTGTAAAATTATCGCCTGCAGCCACCAAAAACACATATCTATGGGTCTTACGGAGCCTTTTCGCCAGATAGGCTAGCCTGCCGATATTGTCTATCCTGGCATGCATATCATTGGTATGCAGAATCACAATCTCCGTTGTGCCATCACGACCTTGGGCATGGGCGGTAACAGAACCGGCAGAAAAAACAACAGATACAACAAACAGAAGAATGGCGAGGATTTTCATGGTAGGTGTACTCGTTTTAAGATGAGGCGTTGGCCTTCGATCAGCGGCCCGTCCAGCTCAGTGAGATTGCCAAACCGGTCATGGACCGTAAGCCTGCCGGCAAGAACCATTTTCAGCAGGCGCGGCGAACAGGAGAGGACGGCATCCCGGATGCGGGCCCCCTGAAAAATACGTATTTCCTTTTTGTTGATATAGACCTTCATAGGCAACAAAGAGTAAAAGAGATCTAACGGCAAAAGGATCCGGATCTTCTTTGTCAAAATGCAAGATCGGATGCAGCTAATCTTTTTTTTTAGGTTCAACCGGATTAAGGGTACTCTGGGAAAGCTGAAAGCATCCCTCCGGTTGAGTTCATCGCTTCCGGTCGCTGCCCTGCGGCCTCATCGCCCGTGAAACCTGGCTGACAGACAGGCCGTCCCTGGCCTGCTGTCAGTTGCGGACGTCCTGTCCGCAACCCTCCGGGCCTGATGTGGTTTCCAGACGGACCTCCGTGATGCGCCCACAGACGATGACCTCCACCTCCTCGGGTTATAGAAGAGTACACATAAGTCGGATGAACCTTTACTTACCGTTATACCTGAATCGTTAAAAAATCACCAATCCAGCCACACAATCAAGGGGGATCAACACGTACCGGGATTTTCCTGGCAGGCTGATTCGCTTCGTTTTTCGGACAGCCGCAGGGCACGGCGAGCCAGCGCCTCCCTATTCCTTCGTCTATCCTCTTCCGTAACCAATGTAAGCGGAGGGACCGCAACCGGACGCCGGTTTTCGTCCAGCGCCACAAAGGTGAGATAGGCCGAGGCAAGATGCGTAACTGTTCCGGCCATAAGGTCTTCGGTTTCTACTCTGACACCGATTTCCATGGAGGTCTTTCCAACCATATTGACGCTTGCTTTGACCGTCACCAGGTTGCCAATGAATGACGGTTTATGGAAATCGAGCCGATCGATCGAGGCTGTGACGCAGACTCTTCTTGTATGCCGAACAGCCACCACGCCGGCGGCATTGTCGATTTCCTTCATAATTACTCCACCGTGCACAATTCCTATCTGGTTCGCGTCCCCGGGAAGCATAATTCTTGATATAATCACACTGGCATTGGTGGAACTTTTTGTGTCCTGCATTGAATTTCTCCTAATACTTCGTTTAAGGCTGTCTTGAAGAGTTCATTTTTTCGGTCAAGATCAAGGCGCGTTATAAAATTTTACCGCGAAACGCAGAGATTGGACCGGTAAGCGAGCCGGCAAGACTTCGAGAAGGCAATTTTTCAAGGTTGCCTTACTACAATAAATCGGCAAATCACACGGATCGGTAAAAGGTAGACATTATTAACCGGAATCTTGGTATGTCAAGGAGCCGGCTTTGCCGTTTGCCAAAAATTCCGCAAGGCTTTTCCCTGGTAAAATCTGGCAGCACCAATACGGCGCAAGTACATCGAAGGTGCTCCCCATCATCTGCTATCCAAATTACTCGCAGAGAATGCGCAGGAGGTATTGCTCTTCCGGTATTGATAGGCCAGGATTAAGAAAAGCCGTTTCTTATCACTTCCGGATGAAAATATAAAACATTATTACATGGAAAAGCGTCTTGATCCTGGCGGAACAACACGTCTTTTTACCATGAATCATCCGCAATCATCAAGGCCTGATAATTGCCCCCAACAGCGATCCAAGGCAAGCCCTTATTGTGCAGCAAGTGTAACGTGTCATTTTTTAGAAGCGTTGATGAAAATTAGGGAGAAAACCCTTTTCACGGCCAGAATGACCGGCATCTACCGAATAGGGTGTACGGCGATGACATCCTGGATTATGTCTGGCAAATGATGCAGCCTATGGTGCGTTCATTTCATGGGAAAACTCTTTGGGCAGAAATCCGGACAGCACCCATGAAGTCTATTATGCGACCTTCGAGGAATAATGGACTGGAAGTGATTTTTGCTTGAGAAGGCTGAAGCATCCTTATTTAAGGACATGAGGGCAAAACCGGTTGCCCGGCATGCCCTCGTCTAGTCCAGCAAAACTTGGCAATCTCGAATCCCCCTGATTCTTCAGGCAAATACGACATTTAAAGCGCTTAAGCTACCGGGGATCGGCAGTGTAAGCTTTTTGCAATCCCAGAGAATATCAGGATGGTAAATGGCATCTTGAATCATGCCACATAGGAATCATTTCAGTTTAGCCAGAGTCTCCTTGTCGAGTTTTCCGGTAACCTTTAGTTTGTTTTTCTTCTGAAAGTCTTTAACGGCCATGCGGGTCTTTTTGCCAAAGATCCCATCAGCTTTGATTTTGGCACCATCCTTGATCAACTCCTCTTGTGCCATTTTCACTTCAGCGTTTGCTTTCGCTTTATGCGTCTGCATTTTTTTCGCTGCATGCTTGCTCATCTTTGCAGCGGGCTTCTTCATTGTTTTTTCGGTTTTTTGCATTGGTGCGGCTGGTTTTTCCATTGTTGCCGCCGGTTTTTCTGTCGTTGACTCTGCTGCATACATGACAGGTACGCTCGTCGCCATACCGAAGAAAACCATGACAAAAAGAACAGCAATCATTTTTGCTTTCGTTTTCATACATTCCTCCGTTAGAAATTTGAAAACTTTCACTTCCCCATGGCCATAACCCGCTTCCTCTATCTGACACTCAGGTGCAAAGCTCTTTTCCGGAATTCATCAAGGCAAAGGCGCGGAAATAAATAATCATGTAACCCTTTATTTGAAAAGATCAAGAAAAAAGAGAGCGGAAAGAAAATATACTATTATTAATAGGATATAGTAACATTTTTAGTTGAACCAACCCTTCAATTGTTACGCTTATATGGGAGTACAATCTTATTGAGAACTTTTCATGAGAAGCTTCTTCGGATAATAGGTAAGGTAGAAATTTTTCGGGTATGGGTGCAGAAAACTACAATTGGCTGTTCGATACACTGTACGCTAAAAACACCCAACAGAAGCACCCCCATGATGCGGGCTGGCCCGGGAGGGTCTCAGTCTTTAGAAAAGAGACAGCTGAACCGGTTTATTCTCTTGTTCCAGCCGGGTGAACTTTGGGGATTCAAAACGGAGAAGCTGCCGGTCGATATCGTTTATAAAAGGCGACGGCACGGTGGCCTCCGTCTTACCGAACCGCATTCTTTTCTTGGCGAAGGAAAGGAACAAGAGGCTTTTGGCCCGGGTCATTGCCACGTAAAACAGACGCCGCTCCTCTTCTTTGTCCGTATCGGTTTTTCCGGATTTTCTATACGGCAACAGTCCATCTTCACATCCAGCCACAAAGACCACTTCAAACTCCAGGCCCTTTGAGGCATGCATGGTCATGATGGAGACTTTTTCTGCATTCAAATCGAAGAGATCCTGGTCGTAGGAAAGATAAAGGGTCTTAAGATAATCTGCCGTGTCGCACTTAAAAGGAGTTGCCATGGCAAGCAATTGTTCGTAGGAGGACGTGACTTGTTTGCCGGCAAGCGCTTTTTTGCAACCGGGCAATATCCGTACGAGGAGTTCGAGTTGGGCACGCAGTGGTTGGTTCGCCAACTCTTTCTGTTCGCTCAAGATACACCTGAGTGCTTCAAATCCTTTTGGAAAGATTGATTCAAAGGCGTTCATGTCCTGGCGAAGACACGGCAGGTCATGGATGATTTTCAGACCTGTCAACAGGTGCGTCAGGACGGGATGGGACCAGAATCCCTCCTTGCTTACATGTTGGCAGGGAATCCCTCCTTTTTCAAGGGCCTCGGCAATCACCCTGCCCTGCGCATGCGTCCGGGTCAGTATCCCGAAATCGCTAAAACCCAGATCATGCTCAAAGAGCAGAGCCTCTTGTTGAAAATCATGCGAGTGGAACCCCGTGCCGCCCATGAGCTGTTCGATGCATTTGCCGATGGCGGTTGCCTCAGATCGTTCCGTGGGATTTTCAAAGACCGTTATGGTTCCGGCCCCCTTCTTTCCTGATTTGACGCGGGTTCGGGGACTGTTCTCCTCTCCTTTTGCCATCATTTGAAAAGCGCCGGATAAAATGGTATCCGTTGACCGGTAATTCCGACTGAGACTCAGGCTTTGGGCTCCGGAATAATCCTGTCCAAAGCGCCTGAAATAGGCTGAATCCGCCCCTCTGAAGCCATAGATGGCCTGATCAGGATCACCGATCACCATAATATTTGATCCCGGAGGACAAAGGATTCGCACCAGCCGGTACTGGGCATGATTCACATCCTGATACTCATCCACAAAGACGTGGGAAAAGCGTTTTCTGACCATCTCAAGGAGCACCTGGTCGTGCTCCAGCCGCATGACCGTTTCAGATACGAGGTCATCGTAATCCCATAGACGCGAAGACGTAAGATATGCCTGATAGGAGGCGAATATTCCGGCAAACAGGCCGGGGTCCATGGAAAAGGGCTGGGTAATGGCCGATAAATCGTCTTCCGGCCCAAGGACATTTTGCTTGGCCGATCCTATCATGGCAAGAAAATTCTGCGGCGTCTGCCCCAGGTCACTGGCTAACCCAGGAATCAACTTGTCCTCAAACAGGGCGCGCTGTCCCTGATCATCAAGGATGGAAAACGGTTGTTTCTTATCCTGCCACTCTGTAAGAAGCGCATGCCCCAGCCCATGAAAAGTGCAGGTCATGACCTTTGCTCCTCCGGGCACGCCAAGCGACGCCAGCCGCTCCTTCATCTCCTTCGCCGCTTTCACCGTAAAGGTAATGGCCAGAACGGTTTCCGGTAAGGCGTTGCCCATGGTGATCAATTTGGCTATTCTCTGGGTCAGGGTATAGGTCTTCCCGGTTCCGGGACCGGCCACCACGACGAGCGGGCCTCCGGGGGACTCAATTATTCGTTCTTGCTCGGGGTTGCCAGTGGCAATTTTGTCCCAGTCAAGCTGAGGTTCAGGTTGGTCCTTTTTTTTGATTCGGCCTTTGCTTTTCCGGCTGCCTGCTTTGACAAAGCTCGGATCTGCTTCGGCTTTACCACAGGCGAAGAGCATTTTCCGACCCGACAATTCCCTTTTTTCTTCCTCGGTAAAGATTTTGATTTTCCCGAACTCCCCGTCATACCCAGGCTGAATATGGAGTTTGTTGTGTCTGATGCGATCAATTGCCTCTCCCAAAAGGGGGATTCCGGCTTCCTTGATATCGGCAATGGAAATATCTTTTAGAATGCTGAACTCCGGGCCGATTTTTTCAACAACCTTTGCAAGATGCATCATGACCCGCTTGCTTTTTGGTCCGCAGTTCAGGATCTCCGCCAATACTTCGTCAAGAGGGATGATGCTGTGAAACGGGTGGTGAGCCATCGGGCGCCGGCCTTCTTCCCTATCGGCAAGTTCAAGCACCCGATAGCTCACGCCCAGAGTCATGGGTTTTGTGCACACCGGACAGATCCCCTGAAGTTTTGCCGATTCCTCAGGCGACAGGCTGACCTGGCATTTTCTATGTCCGTCGTGATGGTACTTGCCTTCTTCGGGAAAAAACTCGAGCGTTCCCAGAAACCGGGAAGGATCTCCTGTCTTCAAGGCGTCCCGAATTGCTGGAAAAGACAGATCCGTATCAAACAAATTGGCTTCCCGCCCCAGCTTGGACGGGGAATGGGCGTCGGAATTGGACACCAATGTGAGGCGATCCAGAAAGGAGACCCGCCAGTTCATGGGCGGATCGGAAGAAAGCCCGGTCTCGACAGCAAATATTTCCCCGGCCAGATCTTCGAAGCACTCCTCAAGGCTGTCAAATCCCGACTTGGATCCCAAAAGGGAAAACCACGGCGTCCAGATATGGGCCGGAATCAAAAAGGACCGAGGATCCGTCTCCAGCAGGATTTCAAACAGGTCTTTTGCATCGAGCCCCAAAATAGGACGACCGTCGGAGCGGATGTTGCCAATGGCGTCAAGCTTGAGGTTGAAACGCTCGGCACTGACAACATCCGGGAAAAAGACCAGATTGTGATTTTTCCGTGTCTTGCCGCCTTTTTTGTAAATGGAACTGATCTCGGACTCGAGCAAAAACCGCACCGTTCCAGGACAGGACATGGGTACCTGGATATCCAGTCTCTGTTCAATCTCCGGCTGGAGCCTGAAAAGCCCAATTTCAGCCGGAACAAGTTTTTCCTTGAGTTCGGCAAACCATCCCGGATGGGTACTGTCACCGGTTCCAATAACAGTAATCCCTTTTTTCCTGGCCTCGATATATAGATGCTCAAGATCGAGATTTTTAGCTGTGGCGCGGGAATATTTGGAGTGAATATGCAGGTCGGCGATAAATTTCAACGGGCGTCCTCATCCGTGTGGAGATTTTTATCAATAGTATCTGTGAACAGTCCCTAAAGAGAAAACCACGTATCGCGATGGGGATCAATGAAAATAATGGCAGATTTTACCGCTCGCTCCATTCCAGAACAAAATGTTCTCCACCAAAGGAACCTGACATACGGTTGCCGATGGAATAGCCTCTGAACATCTCGAAAAAAGCCTTAATCAAAGATTGCGAATAAAATCTTCAATCAACCGATGCACCCTGACCGCACCTTCTCCGTTAATGATGATGTGATGATCGCTCTTCACCTCATGATAGCGTTTATCCAGCGAACCGAGTCTGTTGAATACCTCCCTTGAGCCTCTCTGATTTACAACCGGATTGTTGCTTGCCTGTATGATCAAAGCCGGATGAACCATTTCGCCCAGTTTACTTCGAAGATCTATAAGCAGCCTGTCGACCTCCATAATTCCGAAAACCGGATTTCGAGGATAGCTCATGGTCATCGGATCCACCGGCAGATCGATAAACCTCTGCTCTATAGCATTTTTTTTGATCATGCTGAGTATTTTATTCCAGACATCCATGGTCGGCATAAACATCGTGGAAAAATTATCCAGGGAATAGGGCGGACAGACTGCAAAAACCCCTGCCAGATGTTTCATTCTGGCCGCAAGCTCCAGGGCCAGACATCCCCCAACCGCCATCCCTCCCAGAACCACATGACGGCAGATATTGCTCATGATCGCGTATCCTGTTTCCACCGCCTCGAGCCACTCGTGATACGTTCTTTTTGACAGGTCCTCCGGCGACGTTCCATGCCCTGGCAACCGTGGCGCATACACCCAAATTCCATTTCGCTTCAAATGGGCCGCCAATTGATAGACCTGCTCCGGAACCGACAAATAGCTGTGAACCAGCACAACACCCATTCGTCGAATAGGTTTACGAAACAGATAGGGAGCCGAACCTTTCGGCATTGCGGCACTTCTCAACTCACATAATCTAAAATCTTCCTGCAGCCGTGATTCTTCCTTGTCCAGGAGATAGCGAACAATATGTTTTCTAATAAGGGGATCGGGTTGCCAGGCGAGAGAACGGACCAAACATTGCAATCTTTTAAGCGGTTCGACTTCGTTGGCGATGATTTCCACT
The DNA here is from genome assembly GCA_046704745.1 of Desulfocapsaceae bacterium. Taxonomy (GTDB): domain Bacteria; phylum Desulfobacterota; class Desulfobulbia; order Desulfobulbales; family Desulfocapsaceae; genus CAWGGS01. The sequence goes on from JBJKRL010000033.1 coordinate 43,954, forward strand.
GGATTGTCAATTCTTCCCCGGTGAAGGTCAAGTAATTTTGAGAACTTAGAGCTATCCTTGATCAAATGTCCGTCGGCTTCCGTAACGATACCCTTCTCCAAGGCAAAACCAAGGAAGTTTCGGTACTTACCGTATCTATCGTCAATGAGAAGATGAATCTGATCCTTCCTGAGGGAGCTGTGCATCTGACAACCGATATCTTCCTGGTCGGCCATCAGCGTGGCAGCCCGGAACACCCGGCGCTTCAGATCGGTGACCCGTATCTTTTTTTTGGGATACAGTTTAAGAAACGAGGCGAAAAGATGTTCGTGATTTATGGTAGTCAGGTTGTAAATTGCCTCCATATACCTGCTCATGATCAAAGCGGATTGCCTTTTAAAATACTCTTTCAGTCTTTCAGGTGCGGTAAGATCTTCCGCCAACGGGCATTCAAGTTCTTTTTCTACTTCAGGGCCTTGAATATACGAGTTAATGCCGATCGCTTTTCCGAAACGGATATCCAGGTCCACACCGGAAAGCAGCATGGTCCCTTCCGTCATGATTTCTTCCACCGCCCTTTCCGGAAGATCTTTCATCCATCGGGCAGCCAGGACTGTTGCAATGTTCGCCTTGGCACGAATAGGATAAAAGGTGAGATTGACCGGAACAATAAAGGTTTGTCTTTCCCTCATTTGTTCCATTGAATCAATGGATAATTTATTGAGAAATTGCCTTACCTCTCCGAAGGACCCGGCTTGTTTTTTAATCAGGTGCTCCCTGAGAAATTCTGCTCGCAGGGCAAAAAGTGCGGCTCCTGTGTGCGGCCGATGACCACCTCTGTCGTATAAAACCTGGAATTCGCCTTTATCAATGGTTTTTTTGGTCTTGACCATTTGTCCTTCCGGATAAATGATCCAGTGGGCCTCACCTGTCAGCAAGCTTTTAAGAATAATCTGATCACGTAACGGGTCTCGAGTCGATATGACTCCGATTAAATCGAACAATTTTTTCAAACCGCCTTTGAATAATGAGGCATCAGCAAGCGACCAGACAGGCGTAGAGGTGATGGTACTTACATAGGCGGGAAGAAGAAGAGTCTCTATCCTGGTGAAATGATTAACAACAAAAATTATCGCCCCCTTAGGTATATTGCCCTCGCCGTGAATGAAGATATTTGCCTTGGAGAGACTCGATAACGTCTTGATTGCCAGTTTGGCAGTAAAGTATGCTGATTTTTTCATAGAATCCGGATACCAATCTTTCCGAACCTTACCCTTGAAGGATTACTATTCTACAAGTTTGTTCGGAAATCAGAAAACCTTCTACCATCAACAATGTCTGTATAATGCGATTCTGAAAAGAGTTTTATAAAGCCGGACTTAAGATTATTTACTGATAAGTTCTTAGCCAGTCTGAGCATGAAGAGCATGGACTTCGTTATCAAGTCTACCGGCTAAAAAATCCTCTGTAATCTCAAGATCGTATCGAGTTTGAAGATTCAGCCAAAACTGAGGTGACATGTTGAAAAAACGTCCAAGCCGAAGAGCAGTGTCTGCGGTAATTGATCTTTTCCCATGAACAATTTCATTTATGCGCCTTGGAGGCACACTTATATCTTTTGCCAAACGATACTGGCTGATTCCCATGGGCTCTAAAAATTCCTCCATAAGAATTTCGCCAGGATGGATAGGCGGAAGTTGTTTACTCATAGTACCTCCCAACACCCCACAAAAGGGTATACGTACTCACACCAAATTCATTCTTATCATGGCCGAAATAATAAGGCAATCCGATAATAACGTCAAACGTTATGCGGGTAATGGATTTCATTTTTCTTCCATTACAGAACGGTTGCTTGCCGTGCGGTGACGGGGCAAGCTCCTTTTCAGCGGAGATATTCCGTGCGAAGACCCGAGCTTAAGGCTGAATCGAATTGTCTCTTGTCCGATGTTACAAAGAGGTCGGATTTCCACTCCAATGCACAAGCAACATGCAAGGAGTCCATTGCCCGTAATGTAAAATTTTCCAGAAGATATACAGAACGTGAAATAACCGCAGGAGTGAGTTGCAGGACAGTTGCATCGCTTACGTCATTCAATAGATATTTCTTGGCCTTCCGATACTCTTCTCTGGTTATCCCGCCTTCACGTAAACGTCGGTTCAATGCGGAAATAAGCTCGGGAACCAAAATCACGCAAAGAGCCAATTCGGAAGCCTGCTGAAGAAATTCATCAAGCTGTTCACTCCCCGCTTCCTGGATATATCTTTTCGCAAATGATGAAGAATCAACAATCAGTCTCACTAACTTGCCTCACGTTCATCTAAAATTGCCGAAGACAGATCACTGCCTTTTAATCGCAAACGGGTCAAGGAGTTTTTCCATGATGGTTTCCGTAAAGTTTCATCTGAAAAAGGCACCACTTCCGCAACGGGTTTTCCCCGACGTAAAAGAATAAGTGTCTCTCCATGTTCCACTTCAGTGATGAAGCCGGAAGCATTTTTCCGAAAATCGGTAAATGAAAGTGTTCTCAATTTATTGCCCCCTTATGTGTACAGTTAAGTGTACATTATTCCGGAAAAATTGTCAAGAGTGCTTCAACTTGGTCAACGCCTCCTTTATCAATGTATCCGGAGAAAGACCGAAGGAAAACCTCAGTTATCTCAAGACAGTATAATGTTTAAAGATTGAGCCAAAACTGAGGTGGCATGTTGAAAAAATGTCCAAGCGGAAGAGCAGTGTCTGCGGTAATTGATCTTTTCCCATGCACAATTTCATTTATGCGCCTTGGTGAGAATGGAAAAGGTCTTATTTGCCAGTTTGGTGGTAAAGTATGCAGATTTTTTCATAAAATTCGGTTATCGATCTTTCCGAGCCATTTCCTTGATTGATTTCTATTCTTCCTTATCGCTTGAACAGTATGCTATACTGTGAAAAATATACCGTCAATTTTATTATACTTAGTGCCGTGATTAATTGATCGCCGTGATCGGAGACGTGGTTCTTTTGCCTTCATAGACCTCCGCCGAATTACTGCTTTCAGCTTAGCAAAAGTACGCTCAATCCGGACGAATCGCAAAAAGGAGTATCCCATGGATCTGGCACCGTTGTTCGAAAAGCTTGAGGATTATGGAATATTTTCTGAAAAAGAATATAGGGAACAAGCATTTTCGCGTAATATTGGACTCTTCACCCCAAAAGAGCAGGAGAGGATTGCAGGAGCACGAATTGGTATCCCTGGAATGGGAGGCGTTGGTGGTGTCCATTTTATGACCATGGTTCGTACCGGTGTGGGCAATTTCCATATTTCAGATTTTGATGAGTATGAACCTGTCAATATCAATCGGCAGTTCGGGGCCAGAGTACCTGATTTTGGCAGGCCAAAAATGGAAGTGATGAAAGAGCAGGCCCTGAGTGTGAATCCTTATATCAACATAAAAGAGTTTCCCCAAGGCATCAACAAAGATACTGTTGATCAATTTCTCGAAGGCCTGGACGTCGTGCTCGACTCTCTTGATTTTTTCGCCTTTGATACCAGACGCCTGCTTTTCACACGGGCCAGGGAGAAGGGTGTTCATGTGGTCACTGCCGGACCATTGGGGTACAGCTCCGCCATGCTGATTTTCGCACCTGACAAGGGGATGAGTTTTGATGAATATTTCAACATTATCGATGGAATGAAACAGGAAGATAAATACCTCTTCTTTGCTCTTGGGGTGGCTCCCAAACGTCTTCAGTTCAAATATATGGATACTTCCAGAGTAAGTTTCAAAACCAAGAAAGGCCCTTCCTTGAATCTTGCCTGCCAACTATGCTCCGCTATGGCTGGGACGGAGGTAGTTCGGATTATTCTTAAAAAAAAGGGACTTAAGCCTGTGCCCTATTATTTCCAGTTTGATCCCTTTCTCCAAAAATATTATAAAAAAAAGTTAAACAAGGGGAATAAAAATCTTCTTCAGCAGATGAAGATTTGGATTGCAAGAAAGATGATCAGTAAAAATGAACCGGTACTTCCTCCTTTGACCTTTGAGAAACCTGAAGGAGAGAGTATAGAAATTCAGTCAGGCAAAAAACTGCTGACCCGGTCGGCACGGGAGTATGTGCTGGGCAAGGGTATTCTTGCCCCTTCTGCCGATAATTGCCAGCCGTATTTTTTCTCATGGCAAGAATGCGATTTGTTGATTGAAGGTGACCCGAAAAGAACCCATTTTTTTTATGACGTCAACCAGGAATCAACGCTGATCACATTCGGAGCAGTGCTTGAAAATATCGCCATTGCCGCCCATGATATCGGTTTGGAGGCGTTGCCTGACAACGTTGTGTTGACGGAAAATGGGGAAGTTTCCTTACGCATTCACTTCAGCGAAAATAGTGGTGCGCCGGATAGCCTCTCTTCTTTTGTCGCTCTCCGGTGCACGAA
>JBJKRL010000034.1:0-4448 GCA_046704745.1 Desulfocapsaceae bacterium
TTTTTTGAAAATAATATAGGAAAAACGTATTCAAATAATAGAATTTTCCTTTGGAGAATATAAAAAAGACAAAATTTAGGATAGAATCGAAGCGGTTGTGAGCGGTGCGGGAACACCACTCACAACCTAACCACATAGTTTAATTGGCATTAGGACCACATGGTTACTACAAAAGTACACCAAATTTACAGGTTTGTACAAACCTTATTTTACATAGCCCTCCCAACTCCTTTTATTTTAAAAGGTTTCTGCGAAAGGATTCCTCTTTTTTGCATCCGGAATTTCGCACTTTCTCCCTGGAAGCAAACCCCGATTTACTTAAAAGATATATGCTCTATCAATTTGCGAGGTGGGTGTCATGCCTGATTATGAAAGAGAACATCTCAGACGGACGGTTGCAAAATTAAAAAGGGAATTAGGGCCTCGAATCCTTGATGCGTTGAACGATCCTCAAGTGGAGGATATCAGCCGTAATAGCGACGGTTTCGTTTGGATAAGACGGCAGGGGGAACCCTGGACGAAGGAGTTTGAATTACATGATATCCAAGCTCAAAACATCCTCTTGACCATAGCAAGTTCCCTAGGAGTTTCCATTACCCCCGACGATCCGCACCTGGACGGAGAACTGATTCTTGACGGTTCCCGGATTCATGGAAACCTACCGCCGGAAACACGCAGGCCTTCCTTCACCATTCGAAAACGTCCGAGCCTCATTTTTTCTTTGGAGGACTATGTCGGGAAGGAATCTTTAGGCAAAGATCATTACCGATACCTTTGTCAGGCCCTAAAGGATCGTAAAAACATTTTCGTTGTAGGCTCAACCGGATCGGGGAAAACCACCCTGGTAAACGCTTTGATCCAAAAGATGGTCGAACTCACTCCCGAAGACCGGATCATCATCATCGAGGATACCGGGGAAATCCAATGTTCCGCACCTAACACGGAACAACTGTATACAACCCATAACCGCAGCCTTGACCAGCTGGTCAGGGAAACCCTGAGAATGCGACCCGACCGGATAATAATCGGCGAAGTCCGGGGGGCCGAGGCATTGCATTTACTGGAGATCTGGAACACAGGCCATCGAGGAGGGATTGCAACGGCCCACGCCGATACCGCATCTCCGCAAGCTGGCCTTGAACGCCTCGAAATGCTGATTGCCCGCGCGAACGCCAAACTCAGCAACGATTTTATCAGCCGGTTGATCGGTTCAACCGTCAACGTCCTGGTTTGTATAAAGGAATCTCAAAAAAGGAGGGTGATAAACAACATTACGGAAGTTCTAGGATACAGAAACGGAGAATATCAAACACAATCGATTTGAAGAGGTAAAAAATGAAAAAGTATCAAATTGTATCACTTGTTTTACTGGCGATTATCCTCTTGCCAAGTTTCGCCCATGCGACCACGACCACAGGAGGCGGCCTGCCCTGGGAAACACCCTTGCAGACCTTTCGCGATTCCATCACCGGACCGGTTGCCCTAACTATCGCCGTCCTCGCAATAGCCGTTGCCGGTTCGATGCTGATCTTTGGTGGCGAGATTAATAACTTCGCTCGGATGTGTTGTTACATCATCCTTGTTGCCGGTCTGCTGGTGTCTGCAAATAACGTGATGTCCATACTCTATGGCTCCGGGGCTGTCGTTCCATCATATCTCATCACAGTCCAATTGAAAATTATCCCCACAATAGTGGCCTCACTATGACCGGCCGGCGGGAGATCCCCATTAATCAAGCGCTCTGCCGCCCCGACCATCTTTGGGGGGCGGAGCGTGAGCTGGTCCTCGTTTCTCTTATGATCACCGTTATGTACATTTTCCTTTCCTTCAGTCTCTTCCTCGCCTCCTTTGCCTTGCTTTTCTGGTTTCTTACCTACGAGGCGTTGAGAATGATGAGCAAAGCGGACCCCCTCATGAGCAAGGTGTATGTACGGCATGTCAAATACAAAGAGCGCTATTCGGCACACGCCACCCCCTTTGCTGTATGTCGAAAAAAATACAATGGGTGGAATAAATGAAAAATTTAAGGGCCTATCGAAGCAAAGACCCCGCTTTGGCCGATCTTTTGAATTACGCCGCCGTCATAGACAACGGCATAATCATCTTAAAGAACGGGGCTCTCATGGCAAGCTGGAGTTATAAAGGCCAGGATTCCGCCTCTCTTACCTTTGATGAGTTGGAAAACAGAAGCTCCCAAGTCAATAATGCCCTCCAACGCCTCGGTTCCGGCTGGATGACCCAGCATGATGTTTTCAGGACAAAATCCAAGAGCTATCCCGATAAATCGTCATGTCATTTTCCGGATCCAGTAACCGAAATGATGGATGAAGAGAGAAGGGTGGTCTATCAATCGGGCATTCATCACGAAAATTTCCAGGTTGTCACCCTGACCTATCTTCCACCCTCGATTCACAAATCGAGAACGACAGCCTTGATGGTGGAGGGAGAGGACGCGTTTAACCTAAAGGGCATCGGCAGGAAGAACATTTCGTATTTTATCAATGCCTGCCGTGAGTTTGAAACGTCAATGAGCGCTGTTTGCCAAATGACGAGACTCAAGGGTGAACCGACGGTTGTCGATATCCATGGAACCGAAGAGATCCACGACGATCAGCTCAGGTTCATACACCGTTGCATTACCGGCAACGACCATCCGATTTCACTTCCTCCGGTGGCCATGTATCTCGATAGGGTCATCGGCGGCCAGGATTATCTCTCCGGCCTGATCCCGGTTATCGGGGGGAAATATATCGGTGTGGTCTGCATGGACGGCTTCCCGCAATCCTCTTTTCCCGGGATATTGGAAGGGCTTGACCAGCTCCAGTTCGAGTACCGGTGGAACAACCGCTTCATTTATGAAGATCCCTTTGAGGCGATAAAAAGCCTTCATAAGTTCCGCCGCCAATGGCAGCAAAAAAAACGCGGGTTTGTTGCTCAGTTGATAAGAAATTACAACGCTCCCGTCGATAAGTATGCGCAACAGATGGAAGCGGACACCGAGGACAGCATCTCCGAGGCCTCAAGCGGTGTCGTTTTGTTCGGCTATTACACCAGCACCATCGTACTCTTCGGTCGAGATCAGGACGAGATGAAATCGGGCTGCGAGGCCGTTCAAAGCCTCATCAACAACTTGGGATTCAACGGCAGAATCGAGACCATAAACGCCAACGAAGCCTATTTGGGATCATTGCCGGGCCACTCTTCGGAGAACATCAGAAGGCCGGTCATACACACGCTCAACCTCGCCGATTTTCTGCCTTTAAACAGCATATGGCCTGGCCGCGAGTTTTGCCCGAATCCGTACTATCCGTCCAACAGCCCGCCGCTATTACATGCCTCCACAACCGGAAATACGCCTTTTCGGCTCAATCTCCACGTTCAAGACCTTGGGCATGCCCTTATCTTAGGCCCGACCGGGGCGGGGAAGTCGACGCTGCTTGCCATGCTGGCAGCACAATTCAGGAAATACCGGGAGGCAACGGTCTTTGTCTTTGAGAAAGGCTACAGCTTTTATCCCTTATGCTCGGCCATCAAAGGGTCACATTTTGATATCGGGGGGGAAAACACCCTTGATTTTTGTCCGTTGGGAGAACTGAAAACGGATTCCGAGCAGGCATGGGCGGAAGTTTGGATTCTCAACGCCTTAAAACTCCAGAACGTTCAGATCACTCCAAAGAAAAGGGCGGCGGTTACGGCAGCACTGCATCAGCACAGATTGAGCAGCGATAAATCTCTGCATGATTTTGTCGTCAATCTCCAGGATAACGAAATGTCCCTGGCGTTGGAGAGGTATACGGTAAACGACCATCAAAATGCCGCCATCCTGGATGCTGAAGAGGATACGTTTGAAACCGGCTCCTTCAATGTCTTCGAGCTGGAAAGTCTCATGGAGATGGGAGAGGATATGGTTCTTCCTGTCCTGACCTATATTTTCCATAAGATAGAAAAAAAGCTCCACGGACAGCCCGCTGTAATTTTTCTCGACGAGGCTTGGATCGCCCTCGGGCATGAGGTTTTCAGGAATAAGATTCGTGAGTGGCTGAAGACACTCAGGAAATGCAATTGTGCTGTTGTCATGTCAACGCAGTCCATTTCGGATGCATCCAACAGCGGAATTCTCGACGTAATCAATGAATCATGCCCCACCAAAATATTTTTGCCCAATGCTGTGGCAAAAGATGACAGCTCCTCGAAGCTCTACAGCCGCTTAGGTCTCAATGAGCGTGAAATCGATCTTTTGTCAAAAGCAATCCCCAAAAGAGAATACTACTTCCGCAACCCCGAAGGCAGACGGTTGTTTAACCTGCAACTCGGTCCGGTGGCAATGGCTTTAGCCGGTGCTACCGGAAAAGAGGATATCGCGCGAGTTCGTGAGCTCCGGAAGAGTTTCGGTGAGAACTGGCTGAACCAGTGGTTTTATGAAAAAGGGGTAACTGTATGAGGAAACA
>JBJKRL010000035.1:0-4945 GCA_046704745.1 Desulfocapsaceae bacterium
CCCAGTCCGAATATTTACTACGAAGACGCCACAGGATTTCTCCTGCCGACATGCTTTTTAAACGCTGGAAGTACCAAAATGGTGATTGCATAATTATTTGCTGGAGTTAAGAGTTTCGCTCAATTGAGAGAAAGCAGCATAGGGAACTGAATTTTTTATACAGCTTCTTCCCCAGGAAAAAATTAATCTTTTCATATACTATATGATATCAGTATGCTAAATTTTTTAAAAGGGAGGCGCAGGTATCGGTCAGGGCTGCTTGCTTAGCCATTCCCAGGTCTGGGCGATGCCTGTAGTAAGATCGATCTCCGGCTTCCAGTCAAACTGCTGCCGGGCGCAGCTGATGTCGAGCACGATCTCCTTGACGTCGAAGCCGCGTCCCGGCTTATAGTTGACCTTTAAGGGGCGCCCAACTGCAGCCTCTATGGCCTCCAGGATCTGCTTCAGGGAATGGCCGGCACCATACCCAGCGTTGTAGACGCTGCTCCCGCCCTGCTCAAGCGCTTGCACGCAGAGCCGGGCCAGGTCACGAACGTGGATATAATCTCGCACCACACTGCCGTCACCCCAGATTTCTATCTCCTCGTGTTGTTTGGCTCGACCGAGGAAGGTGCCAACCGCCCCCTGGACGCCGAAATGGCCCTGGCGCTCACCGTAGGGGTTGGAGGGGCGTAATACCGTGCATTCCAGTCCGTGGAGTTCGTGATACATGTTCAGGTAGCGTTCCACCGCCAACTTGACGATGCCGTAGGAGCAGATCGGGGAGGTTGGATGATCCTCGGGGATCGGCAATTGCTGCGGCTTGCCGTAAATAGTGCCCCCGGAAGAGAGGTAGACAATCCGTGGGATCCCTTTCTGAATCATCAGCTGTAGCAGACGCACCGTGTTGATCAGATTGGTCTGGATGTCCCACACCGGGTCGAGGTTAGAGGTAGAGGGAACTGTGGTGCTGATCAGGTGGAATACGGTATTCATCCCCTCCAATGCTTCAGCGACGGAGGGCGGATCCCCAAAGTCGGCAAGGCGGTAGTCAACACCAGGCAAGGGCGGTCGAAAGGGGTCGGGACTGCGGGAGAGTATCCGCACCGAATGACCTGCTGCAAGCAGTTCGTCCACCACATGGGAACCTATAAAACCACAGCCTCCTAGTACCAGTACGCGCATTGTCAGGATTCCTTGTGTGAGGTGTTGTGAGGCGCTGCTGCAAACAGCTTTTGACCTCAGTTTAGTCGATCAGGGCCAGAAACTCCTCTTCGAGTATCCGCATCGATGCCTCCGGGGTATGGTGTTCCTCGTAGTAGCGGCGTACTGCCTGCGAGGTACGGCGCCAGGTCTCCGGCGTGAGGACGCGTTTGAGTGCAGTTCGCAGCTCGTCTGGATTGGTGGCTACCTCTCCCAACCCGAAGCGGCGGATGATGTCGTCGGGGTCCACGGTACTGACCAGTGGCAGGCCGACACTGAAGGCCTCGAGGAATACGTTGGGAAATCCTTCATAAACCGAGCTGCAGCAAAGTAGGTCGGCTTGGTTGTAGAATTCGCCAAGCCCAAGGTAACTGACTCGACCATGGAGTTCGACGTTGGGGATTGCACTGGCGCGGGTACTCACTGACCGTGAATAGTCCGATTCAGCGTTGGGTGCCCCGATGACGTCGAAGTGGAGTTCGGGGCAGAGTTCCGCTGTATCGAGCAGCCACTCCAGCCGCTTTTCTTTGGAGAAGCGGCCAATCCAGAGCACCCGCCGCGGCGATGGGGCGTCGGGCTTCGAATCGGGTTCCCGGGTAATGGGGAATCCCTTACTCGGCATTGGTACCAGTTGTGAGTCGATATCGAAACCAATGTGCAGCAGTTCTTGCTGCTCGCCGGTCTGTACCGCCACCCGGTCGGCATGCTGCAGGCCATAGCGGTAGAGGACGCGCTCACGCCACGGCTTGAGAGCGGGCAACGCCGGATCGCAATCAACCTTGTTGACCACCGAGTAGAGCACCTTGCGGCCGTTGGTGTGAGCCCAGAGAACCACCTGGCCCAGTCCAAGGTCGCCACAGGCATAGCAATAGATATCGGCGTCAGCGCGGCGCAGCGCCGATACAAGCGAACTCCAGCGGGGGGTGAAAAAACGCAGCCCGGGAAGGCCCGCATTACGGCGGCAGAGCTTGAGGACCCGCACGTCCCGGATCATGGTGCCGTCTTTATATCCCTCGTCCCAAGTGATCATACTCACCGGGTAGCCGTGTTCGGCGAACCATGTTGCCCACAGCGGCACCTGGACCTCGATTCCCCCGGCGTGGCCAGTGTCAACCTGGGCCAAAACGCCATAGGCATTCTGCGCAATGAAGCAAATGGCAGGCTTGTTGTCATTCATCGTGAGGTGGTTCCTGAGCGCTAGGGCAGCATTCGTTTCGTGGGTTTAATCCGACTGCCTGGTCCGGAAAGGGGGGCGACGCCGGGAAATATTACATCTTGCAAATGGATGCTTCACCGCCCGGCTAATGTAAACCAGCGAGATTGCCCTTGTACAGGTTCCAGCCAAGGATTTTCCCCTTAAGTCGAATTACGGGAAATCCGGTGATAAGAAACCGCACTCTCCAGGAGTGCTCAAAAAAGCAGTTTCCCTATCAAATCCACTGCATATTCAATCTTTACCTTATTCTTTTATGACCGATTTTGCAATATTTTCTTCGGTCACTCATTATGCCCATATCAGGCCCCTGCCTGTCTGTTCCGCCACGAGGTATCAACGGTTCCGGCAGGCTGCCTGTATACTGTATTGCCATGAAATTAAACAAAAGGTGCCAATTTCGTAACTTTTAACCTGAGGCTGTTGTCAATCTTGGGGTAATCACCAGTTATTTGTTTTAAATTCTTGTTATCGAACATGCGGATAGCATCCGAAACCCTCGTTGTTTGTGGCTTCGCACCTATTCTTCCGAAATTCCTCCTGAAGAGATAGTGAAGAACCTTATCCTGATTTTATAAAGATTTTCGCGGATCCAAACATACTGCGAACTATAAGATACTTAGAAATTTACACCATAAAAGATGGGTTATACCTTTGAAAAGACCGGCTAGGGTCTTTGGCCATTAGAACTCTTGACTGTCAGGTTATTGAGAAGTTGCCATTCTCATCCAGGTAATAAGGGCGATTAACGTACAGTATCAGCTGTGATGAATCTTCCTAACGGCCAGATTCCGGTAAGTTTCAATAGAAAAGTTTTGATGTTTCGGCGCCCGAGAAAGAGCCTCCATCCCCAACGTTCAATGGTTCCCCAGGAGGCCTTGTGTTCCGAATGCCCGCCAAGGAAATCATATTCACGAATCCCATTGTCCATGCACCAGCATAGAACGTGCTTCCGAAGCACATTGCCAAGGCCCGGAAGACCATCCGGGTCAAAGCCTTCCTGGATCTGAAGAAAGGTCTTGTTGTAGATACATCCATACTGACTGGCTTGGACTTTCCCGTTGATGGAGAGTTGGAAGAAGGCCAGCCAACCTTTTTTCAGTGCTTTCGGGGCGAAGTTTCTACAAAAATCATCCATCTGCGGATAGCGAGCAAAGGCACCCGGCTCTCCTTTGCTCTGCCAGTGTTTGACATGAAGAAAGAAAAAATTTTCAAAAAAGAAAGGCAGATCTTCCAGCCGGTTACAACCTTGCATCTCAAAATTGCCTTGTTTGGAGGCCCTTTTTTCTTGTCGATCTATAATGGATGCCTTCCCCTTGGGCAGGCGGGTAACAAAATTGCGCCATGATCCGGGAAGGTTTGCCGAACTGAAAGAATACCGATCCCTGCGTATACTTATGGTACTTGTTGTAAAGACCTTAATTAAACGCTCATATGCCCCAGTCCATCCGGCGATGTTGAGCAACCAGACCCAGTCCCATTTGCCGGTGTTCGATGCATAAGCTTGGGCGATTACGGGAAGGACGGCATCTTCCATGCCTTTTTTAATGATAATGTCAGGATATTCAGCTCCGGTACTGCTTTCTCCAAGGATGCATAAGCAGCGAAAGGGAAAGCGGTTCAATAAAAAAAAAGTCCTTTGGTAAAAGGGGGCTAGTGCAACGAGATGCCCATCGGCATTCCTGACCGTCACGACCATGAGCGAATCCCCGCTGTAAACCGTCTCCAACCATGTCGATACCCATTCCCAGGTTAAAAAAATCGAGTCTGCTTCGGACGTTTGTAACAGGACATTCCATTCTGAAGCAAGCATTGTAAGCTCTGCTCTCTTTTCAATTATGCTTGCTGTAAAATTGAGAGACGGAATTTCCGGATTCGTGATCATTGATCGAGAGGATTTGTTATGGACAATTTTTCCGGCACCTCACTTATGTATAATGAAAGTACCATAAGTTTATAAGGATATTCAAGGAAGCCATTTAGCAATAGTTGGACCTGCTCTTTTGAGAAATTCGGTAACAGATGGGGGGATGCCGATAGCATTTTCTCCAGCCTTCGATGAATCTTGCTCAACGGCAACAGCCATTAATGCGCCATTATTTTGTCTGTGCAGAATGCCATTCTTTAATGCCAGGAGTCTTGCTTGGTTTTGCCCGGTTAAAATTTTGTCGTGTGGGAACTGATACCAGAAAAAGACAGTAAAATGCGTTCTGTTTGAGAGGAGGACCGTTCTTTTAACCTTGTGAAGAGTATTTCCATCTTGGGAAACAGCGAGGGCCTGTATTGTGGTTTTTTTCTCCAAAGGCTGGGAAAGTTGCCTGATAAGACGTTTATCAGCTGTTTGTTTGTTGAAATAGGCAATATAGAGATAGACGGGTTTGTAATGCTCCTTTGAATAATACACCCGTTCTATCTGTTCATCCGCCCCAGGGAATAAGGAGTTTCCGTCGATCCACTCTGTCTCCGTTCCATTCCATCCCGCGAAATTTTTCGGCAGACTGGTTAGTGATGGATACAGAGGCATGGGAAGAGGAAGGGTAACATATGAAA
>JBJKRL010000036.1:0-18648 GCA_046704745.1 Desulfocapsaceae bacterium
AACCCTTTTCACGGGTGTCTGTGCCCTGGATGGGCACAGTGGGGCCCCCATGGACGGGTTTATGGCGTCCCGTGAATGGGGTGGCTACAACCCCGTCGTTTTTACCTGAAGATTAGTGGTAATCAGAAAAAAAAATGTTTTTTCGTTGACACTCAAAGATAAAATTTGTATTTTTACTCCGTTTTGACATTTGTAACGAGCGGGAATAACTCAGTGGTAGAGTGCAACCTTGCCAAGGTTGAAGTCGCGAGTTCGAATCTCGTTTCCCGCTCCAAGGAAGACTTCAAAAGGTTCGATGCCAGGTCGAGCCTTTTTTTATTAATTAAAAGAAGTTGAGGCACACAATGAAGACCTATCTTGCTCCTGTCAATGAGATCGAGAAAAAATGGTACGTTGTCAATGCAGAGAACAAAGTACTCGGTCGACTGGCAGTTGAAATCGCCAATCGTCTTCGAGGAAAACATAAACCGACGTTCTCCGCCTTTATGGATAACGGTGATTTCGTCATTGTCACCAATGCCGACAAAATCGTCCTGACCGGCAACAAATGGGATGATAAAAAATACTATCATCACACCGGTTATATGGGTGGCATTAAAGAGACCAATGCCAAGAAACTTTTGGTAGACCATCCCACCGACCTGCTTATGAACGCAGTCAAGGGGATGCTGCCGAAAAATCGGATCGGCCGCGCTCAACTGAAAAAACTTAAAGTCTATGCAGGTGCCGATCATCCACATGAAGCACAGCAGCCTGTTAAATTAGATATTTAACTCACATGGAGAAAATGACCATGGCCCAAGATCGTTATTATGCTACCGGCAAAAGGAAAAGCGCAGTCGCCAGAGTCTGGCTGATTCCCGGCAGCGGAAAGATGACCGTCAATACCATAGATGTAGATGTCTATTTTGCCGGAATGTTTAAAGATCACAAGATTAGCAAACCATTCCAGCTCACCGAGACCACCGAACAATACGATGTCATGGCCACACTTAAAGGCGGCGGAAAGTCGGCCCAGGCCGACGCCTTGGCAAACGGCATTTCCAAAGCCCTGCTCGACGCCAATCCTGATTACAGGCTGCCGCTGAAAAGATCCGGCCTCTTAACCCGCGACGCGCGTATTAAAGAGCGAAAAAAGTACGGCCAGAAGGCAGCACGCGCCAAGTTCCAGTTCTCGAAACGTTAAAGCTGAGTCGAGCAGCTCGCCTGCTCGTACGAAACTTATGCCCTTGTGGTGTAAGTTTCTTTTCAGGTTGTATCCGGAACGCGCGGCTCTTTTCTGCCTGGAGTTTGCGGATACTTCTGACTTGCGTTACACTTGAGGGAATAACAGAGTATCTGTTATTCCCTTTTTTATTTATAATTATCAGTAAGCTTCAACCTATATGAAAAGGCAATTGATGGGGATACCAATATGACAAACGTCGCAATTATAGGTGCATCCGGTTATACCGGAGCGGAACTGGCACGAATCCTCTGCAACCATCCGCAGGTCTCTCTGACGGCTGTAACCTCGAGACAGTATGAGGGCAAAACCATGGGACAGGTATTCCCGAACCTGGTCAAAAAGGTCGACCTGGTCTGCGAAAATTTAGAAGTCGAAGAACTCACTTCCCGGGCCGATGTCTTTTTCACTGCCGTTCCACACAAAACAGCGATGGATATCGTTCCCGAGCTGTTGTCTGCAGGCAAAAAGGTCATCGATCTCTCGGCCGATTTCAGAATCCGAGATGTTGCTGTCTACGAAGAATGGTATCAAAATCACACGGCGCCGGACATCCTGGATGAAGCCGTATACGGACTTCCGGAGATCTATCGGGAGGTCATCAAGACATGCCGACTGGTCGCCAATCCCGGTTGTTATCCAACTTCCATCATCCTGGCGCTGGCTCCACTTCTCAAGGCCGGGGTCATCGATGTCACGACCATTATTGCCGATTCAAAATCCGGGACATCCGGGGCAGGCAGGTCGGCTCAGGTCGGCACCCTCTTTTGCGAAGTTGCCGACGGGTTCCGACCGTACAAGGTGGCAAACCACAGACACACACCAGAGATTGAGCAAGAGATCAACCGGCTCGGTGGCTGCCAGGTAAATATCAACTTCACCCCGCATCTGTTGCCGATCTCGCGCGGAATTCTGAGTACGATTTACGCCAAATTAAACGATAGAGTGACGACCGAGACCGTCCGTGGACTTTATGAAGAGATGTACGCAAATGAACCCTTCGTACGGGTTCTTGCTCAAGGAGTATTTCCCGCCACCCAGTTTGTGCGCGGTTCCAATTACTGCGATATCGGATTTACAATCGATCCGCGAACCGGCAGGATTATCGTCATGTCCACCATCGACAATATTGTCAAAGGAGCTTCAGGACAAGCTGTGCAAAACATGAATCTTATTTGCGGCTTTCCTGAGACGACCGGGCTTGAGGGTGCTCCGTTTTTCCCCTAACCTGCATATTTTGAGAGTCAAGGCAGTCTGCTCTCCCGAAGGATGGAAAAATAGATTCTCAAAATATTTTAGCTTAGTTTCTATCCGAAAACCAGGGATTTGGTTCGAGATCGAGGCATGCTCAAACTTTTTACCAAAGGCATATAGGTGATATCGGAGTCAGAGTTTATGCCCGGAGGGTGTTTATACCCGCAGGGTGCTTACCTCCGAGGATAAAAAATTTGAGCTTAACGAAGATATCGGTACAGATAAGCGGAGACTTCGAATAACAGTTTTCGGACAGGAACTAGCTTAGGTACAAATTGTCCCTCTAAGCAAATCGAGATGCCCGATGTTAATCTACTGCAACAACAGAAACAATTTATTTGGCTAATTTTTTCATGAAATATGCAGGCTAAGGATACAACGGATGCGCAACATCAAACTTTTCATCGCCTACGATGGCACCGGCTACGGTGGATGGCAACGGCAAAAGAATGCAACCACTATTCAAGGGGAGATCGAGAGCAGGCTGGCCATTCTCACAGCCGGCCCGGTCTCCCTGCTAGGCGCCGGGCGAACGGATGCGGGGGTGCATGCCCTTGGCATGGTCGCAAATTTTCACACAGAAAAGACGCTTTCCTGCCAGGCTTTTTTCAAAGGATTAAACTCCCTGCTTCCTGCAAGCATCAGAATTCTTGCGGTGGAAGATGTGCCGGCTGATTTCCATTCCCGGTTTTCCGCTCAAGCCAAAACGTATCTCTATACTCTTTTTATCGGACCGGTTCTCCTGCCTGCGGAAAGGCTCTACACCTACCATATCCCCACTGCGCTTGATCGTGCACGAATCGAAGATTGTCTGACCAGGGTTCGAGGGACCCACGATTTTGCCAGCTTTGAAATGCAGGGGTCAAGGGATAAAAACTGCAAGAACGGTAGAGGATCGGTGCGCACCATTCTGTCGGCGGAATGTTCAGACATGGGCAACCGGCATTTGCAATTTGCCATTACGGGCGATGGCTTTCTGCGGCAGATGGTTCGGATCATGGTCGGAACCATCCTGGAAGTCGGCAAAGGTCGAATGAGCTGCGATGATTTTCAAAAAATTCTAGATGCCCGGGACCGAGCCCAGGCAGGTCCCCCAGCCCCTGCCCACGGTCTTACCCTTCTGCATATCATCTACTGAAGGCAAGTCGCATTTGACACCAAGGTCATTGAAAAGGTCTGCAAAAATTCCTTGACATCCACAAAATCCCCAGAATAATCTTCGCACAAATCGCATAACCAGTTGAGCGCAAGGCGTATTTTTCGCAACAAGACTTGACCAGCAAAATTTTTCTTTACTGGAGGACAGGAACATCCTGACACAATATATACTCCAACTCCTCGTTGTTTTTAGGGGATAAGTCAGCAAAAGAGGTTATTACCCCGCACAACCGCCTATCACTCTTATGAAGCGCGACGCAATTTTCCTTTCCTCTTTACAACAGGAAAAGGGAAATTCCTTCACTCTATTTTAGATCTTCCCGGATCTATTGAAGATTTTCAAATGATCTCGATTACGGAAAAGAAAGAAGGAGACAAAAAAGAAGCTTATACATTTAATAGAAGAATAACGCGCATAAATTGCACACCCTACTTGGTTTGCAAATACGTATCTTCTTGTATTCTATGATTTTTTTCGTATGGACTGTCGTGCCAAGAGAGACTGTAGTTTCCAGGGGGAAGAAAGGCAAATACTCTCATCATCACATGTCGACATCACATCGCAAAAATCGAGAAACTCGTGCATGGCATCTGTCATCACCTTATCTTTGCGATAAATTATCTGCAGCTGCCTGGTCATATCCACCCCATCGACGTTGAGGCTTTTCAGCCAGCCATTCTCCACTTCACGGCAGACGGTCAGAGAGGAGAGACAGGCAATTCCCACACCTGATTCCACAGCCCTCTTCACCGCTTCAGGATGTCCCATTTCCATAACGATATGGATATCATCGATATAGTCTCTCATCCTCTCCAGAAAAATAGCAGCCGTTCCCGATCCCTGTTCTCGCATAATCCACTTGCTGTTCTTAAGGTCTGTTTTTACATTAAAAACCTTATTGTGAGCCAAGGGGTCGGAAGGACCGGCCAAGACTACGAGTTCATCTTTAAACCAAGGCCTTGTCGTTATATCTTCATGGGTTACCTTTCCTTCAACAAAACCGATATCCATGGAACCATCCACCACCATTCGCTCTGCATATTGGGTATTATAGACAAGCATATTGATATGCACCCTGGGATGAATACGTTTAAAGGCACCAACAAGGTATGGAAGAATGTAATTTCCCAAGGATAAGCTGGCAATAACCTCAATATGGCCGGCCAATTTGTCGTTGCGCTCAGACATGATCGTCTCGACGTTGCTTACTTGGGTGGTAATGTCTTTGGCAAGTGGTAACAGGTAACGACCTCGGGCATTTAGCAACAGGCTTCGACCGTGCCGATCAAACAACGAACCGCCAAGTTGGTTCTCCAGTTCAGCTAGAGCCATGCTCACTGCCGACTGCGTAACGAACAATTTTTTGCTTGCCTTGGTGACTTGAGCAGTCTCAGCCACCGCAATAAATATTTCGAGTTGTCTCAAAGTAATAGACATACATCACACCGTTGTTCACTTTTTTTGATCTAATTCATCTGATTTTTTTACTAGTGCAGATTCATCATATCATTTATAAAACGTTCTTCAAGTCTTTATATAATTTATTCTTATTATAAATAACACTTATTTCTCATAAACTGCATGGTTACTGAATGGCTATTCAGTTTCTTGTTGACAGGATTTTTCCGATTAACTAACTTAGCTTTCGTTTGATTGAAAATTTTGTAGTACTTAAATTAAGGATGGAGTGTCGGCATGGAAATGCAATTCACGGAATTCCTCTATCGTGACAATATCCTCTGGATCACGGCCTTTGCCTTGGGTGGGCTCGCCTTCGCCCTGGGTCCCATAGTGATTGTCTATCTCTTGATGCCACGCAAGACACGGCAGATCCTCAACAAAACCGAACAGTATATCGAATGCGGCATGGAGCCTATCGGCGACAGCTGGATCAGGTACGGAGTTGTTTTCTATCTCTACGCCCTGATTTTCCTCGCGTTCGATGTTGATGTGCTTTTTCTTTTCCCGGTCTCGCTGACCTATAATAGGGGAATTTTTACCGCATCGTATCGTGATTTTCTCGAGATCGTCATGTTCGTCGGGATCTTATCACTTGCAATCGTTTATGCATGGATCAAGGGAGTATTTAAGTGGGAACGCAAGACATACCAACGATAAAAGATGGGATACCTTCCTCATTCATCCAGTTCGCTCTAGCCGAGCAACTCATTAATATCTGCAGGGTCAACTCCTTCTGGCCTCTCACCTTTGGTATTGCCTGCTGCGCCATCGAAATGATGGCCACCGGTTGCGCCAGGTTTGATATGTCCCGTTTCGGAGCCGAGGTTTTCCGTCCGTCTCCGCGTCAGAGTGATGTGATGATTGTTGCCGGCACCATTACCAAGAAAATGGCCCCGGGCATCAAAACCCTCTATGACCAGATGCCGGAACCAAAATGGGTTATGGCCCTGGGGAATTGCGCCATCTCAGGCGGCCCCTTCGCCTTTGAAGGCCAATACAACATTGTTCTTGGAGCCGATGAATTTCTTCCTGTTGATGTCTATGTTCCGGGTTGTCCTCCACGCCCAGAAGCCCTATTGCAGGGTATTATCGAATTGGAACATAAGGTTTCAGGCTGGAAACGATGGAAAAACCCTGAAGCCGCCTAAAAGACGGTCCCATATGCGTGGGTGAGTTTCGTTCAAGAGTGGGGAGGTAGACACTCTTGTAAGACTGCGGGCCGGACTAACTTCAGGATATCTCTAAAAATATAAGGCCTTTTCCGATCAAAGCCTGCAGACGGACAAGGCGTAATGTAGTCACTGTTCAGAGTCGTTTGGAGTAACACCATGATAAAAGAAAAGATACTGCAACAACTCAAAGGTCTCTTCCCGCAAGCGGCAGAGCCGGCTAAAACGCCTCCACCGGCAGAAGAGACGCCGGAGGCGGAAGAAAAGGCGAAAAAGCCGAAAAAGGAAGAACCAAGGGCCAACGGCGTCGTCGAGCGCGACTACAAAGTGCATGGCTATCATGTCGATGCCCAGGTCTCCGTCGACCAACTTCTGGACGCGGTAACTCTTGTCGATCAAGAAGACTTTTTTATCGAAAGTATCACCGGAGTGGACTGGATCAAAGAGGACCAGTTGGAGGTCATTTATGATTTCAGCCGCTACGATTTCGATCTGTGCCGGGTCGTTATCAGGACCCGTATCCCCCGGAAAAATCCCGTAGTTCCTACCATCACCGGAATCTATGCCGGAGCAAATTGGCATGAACGGGAAACCCATGATTTTTTCGGCATCAAGTTTAAGGGCCACCCCTACCTGATCCCGCTGCTGCTCCCGGAAGATGCCGATTATCACCCACTTCTCAAGGATTATAAGGCATGACTGCTCCAATACAGCTCAAACCGGGCGAGACCTTTACCTTAAATGTCGGGCCTCAACATCCGGCCACCCATGGGGTTCTCAGGGTCAAGATGGATATGGACGGCGAGTATATCGTCAATGCCGAGACCGTTATCGGCTATATCCACCGCATGCACGAAAAAATGGGTGAGCTCAAAACGTACCCTCAATTTCTTATGAACCTGAGCCGGATGGATTATCTGGGTGCTTTGGGCTATTCCCACGGCCATGTGCTGCTCATTGAAAAGGCGGCAGGTATCGAAGTGCCGGAACGGGCAGAGTACATCCGGGCCATCACCGTGGAACTGAACAGGATTGCCTCGCATCTATTCTGGTTCGGCGCCTTTGTCATGGATCTCGGCGGATTCAGCCCCCTGATGTATGCGCTTCAGGACCGCGAATACATACTCGACATGCTGGAAGGGATAACCGGTTCCCGGCTCACCTATTGCTACTACCGCTTCGGCGGTCTGTACAACGATGTGGATGACACGTTTCTCGCCGCTGCCCGGCGTTTCATCCCGCGGATGCGGAAGTCGTTGAAGAAGTATGACAAGCTCGTAACCGGTAATATCATCTTCCGCAAGAGGTTGGAAGGGATAGCGCCGCTTACCCAGGAGGTCTGCCGTAAATACGGTGCCTCAAGCGCTGTGGCCAGGGGGTCGGGCATCAACTTTGACGTCCGCAAAAACGAGCCCTATTCAGTCTATCCCGAGTTCGATTTCGATGTCCCGGTCTTCCATGAGTGTGACTCTCTGGCCCGTTACAATGTGCGGATGGCGGAAATGGAACAATCCCTGCGCATCATCGAACAGGGCCTTGATAAACTGCCGGATGGGCCGGTCATGCCGGAGAAAAAGCCGAAAATTAAAGTACCACCGGGAGATTATTATCAGGCCGTGGAAACCGCCCGCGGAAGTTTCGGTATCAGACTGGTAAGTGATGGCGGCAAGAATCCCTATCGTCTGAAACTCAGGTCACCGACCTACTCCAATATGCACCTCTTCGATGAGAGCTGCCGAGGGATGATGATCATGGATGCCTTGGCGTTCATGGGCAGTCTTGATCTGGTAATACCCGAGATTGACAGGTAAAGGAGCACCCTGATGAGTTTGACATTACTCAATGTAATCGTGGCTGTGGTCATTGCCATTGCCTTTGCGGCATTAAACGCCGCCTATCTGGTCTGGGCCGAACGGAGGGGAGCCGCCCGCATCCAGCGCCGGCCCGGCCCCAATATCAACGGCCCCTTCGGACTCTTCCAACCGCCGCTGGACGGCGTCAAGCTGATGGCCAAGCAGCTGACGATCCCGGGAGATGTGGACAAGATCCTCTTCATGGTGGCCCCGGTCCTCGCCATGGCCCCGGCTATTCTCAGTTTTGTCACCATCCCGTTCAGTGATATTATCGTCGCCCATGATATCAACATAGGTGTGTTGATGATCTTCGCCTTCGCCTCCATGGGCGGCATGTCGCTACTCTTTGCCGGTTGGAGTTCAAGAAACAAATACTCGGTCATGTCCTGTGTGCGTGCCGTTTCCCAGGCCATTGCCTATGAAATTCCCATGCTGGTAACGGCTATCACCGTGGTGATGATCTCCGGCACCACCGACCTAACCCAGATCGTCCACAGCCAGATGGGGGGCATCTGGCACTGGAATATCTTCCCTTTCAAGGCGGGGCTCTTCAATCCCTTGATGTTGATGTCCTTTTTGATCTTTTTCACCTGTTCACTGGCCGAGACCAACCGGGCGCCTTTTGACCTGGGTGAAGCGGAAAGTGAGTTGGTGGCCGGTTTCCATACCGAATACGGCAGCATGGGTTTCGGTCTGTTCTTTATGGGTGAATATGCAAATATCGTTATTGGTGCCTGCTTGACCACGATTCTTTTCCTCGGCGGCTGGGATTCACCCTTCGCCTTATTCCCCGGCGTATGGTGGTTTTTGTTGAAAGTCTATTTACTCATCGCCACCTTTATCTGGATACGCTGGACCTTCCCGAGGACTACGATCTACGGACTTTTGAACCTGTCCTGGAAAATCCTGATTCCCCTTTCCCTGTTCAACCTGCTTCTTACTGCAGGATTACTCAAGGTTTTTTAATATGGGCGCCTATTTTAGTGAAATTTTCAGCGGACTATGGAGCCTGCTCGTCGGCATGGGCATAACCTTCCGGGAGTTTTTCAGCCCGACGGTAAC
Source organism: Desulfocapsaceae bacterium (assembly GCA_046704745.1). Lineage (GTDB taxonomy): Bacteria > Desulfobacterota > Desulfobulbia > Desulfobulbales > Desulfocapsaceae > CAWGGS01. The sequence goes on from JBJKRL010000036.1 coordinate 9,184, forward strand.
AGTCCAGTACCCTTACCAAACACTCACGATGACGGACCGATATCGCGGTCACATCGAACTCATTTCCGGAGAGGACGGCAGTCCCAACTGCGTGGTCTGCGGGATGTGTGAAAAGGCCTGCCCTTCCAATTGCATCTCGCTGGCCGGTGAAAAACCCGAAGGAGCCAAGAAAAAAGAGTTAACCAAATACCAGCTTGATTTCACGAAATGTTCACTCTGCGGCTCCTGCGTCGAGTCCTGTAACTTTAACGCCATCGAGTTTTCCAAGGAATACAATCTTGCAAGTACCAGGAAAGAAGATTTTCATTTCGATCTTCTGCAACGTTTAAAGGACAGAAATCCATGAATGCGTCATCTCTTGCGTCCCAGGCACACGCCCTTTTCACTGCGGACGGTCTGGCGGGCCTTATCTTTCTGATCATAATCGCCGTCACTCTCTTCGGAGCTCTGGTGGCCTGCACCACGGATCGCCTGGTCAGATCAGTTGCCGGACTGGTTGTTGCTTTCGTCGGCGTTGCCGGGATTTTCTACTACCTGAACTCGCCCTTTGTGGCCATGATGCAGATTCTCATCTATGTCGGAGCGGTTTCGGTAACCATTTCCTTTGCTATCATGCTTGCAGCTCCGGAACAGAAAAAAAAGTTCGGCCCGGTCGGAGCCTTGGCCGGACCTTTGGGCTTTCTCTTGGCAGGTCTCACATTCGGCGGACTGGCCTACCTAGGCATCCGCACAACCTGGCCGGTCAAGGTCAAGATCGATACCGGAACCGTCAAGGCCATCGGAGTACAGCTGCTCACCAACTATTCCATGGTCTTTGAACTGGTCTCCGTTGTTCTCTTAATCGCTATTCTCGGGGCCTTGATCTTGGCCCGAAGCGGGAGGAATTAAGAATGACTGTTTTAACACTGCACAATCATCTTGCAACCTACCTCGTCATCGGCGCCCTGCTGTTTGCCATCGGCATTTACGGTATGGTTACCAGACGAACCATCATCGGCATGCTGATTGCAGCCGAGCTGATGCTGGCAGGGGCCTCGGTCAACTTCATGGCCTTCAACCGATTTACGGCACCCGATCCGGTTGTGGGTCAGATATTCACCCTTTTTATCATGGCCATTGCCGCAGCAGAAGCTGCCATCGGCCTTAGTATCGTTGTTGCCATATATCGGAACTACACCTCCATCGATACGGAAGATTTGGTCAAACTCAAAGGTTAGAAAAGGAATTTTTGTGATGAACGCGCAAACAGTCAGTTCGCCTATACTCCTCATCGCTCTTCTCGTCCCGCTTATCGGGGCCATAGGAGTGATGCTGAAAGGCAATGATGAAAACATCAGGGAAGGCATCTCCTGCGTCGCCTCGGTGGTTCTTTTTGGGCTCGTCCTTTCACTGGTGCCTGATGTCTGGCATGGCAAGAGATTGGTGTTTCATATGTTCACCCTTCTACCCGGGGTAACGGTCACGCTCAGAGCCGATGCCATGTCCATGATCTTCGCCATTGTCGCGTCATCGCTGTGGACCATCGCTGTCTTCTACTCCATGGGTTATATGCGCGGTCTGAAGGAACATGCCCAGACCCGGTTCAACGCCTGTTTCGCACTGGCCATTTTCGGTGCTATCGGGGTTGCCTTTTCCGACAACCTTTTCACCATGTACCTTTTCTATGAGATCGTCTCCGTCTGCACCTACCCGCTGGTCGCCCATCACCAGGATGAGGAAGGCTACCACGGTGCGAGAAAATACATCGTTTATCTGACAACCACGGCCAAGGCCTTCCTGCTGCCGGCCATGATCCTGATCTATGTCTTGACCGGAACCTTGAATTTTGCTCCCAACGCTTCCACTGGAATCTTCCCACCGGACGTGAACAAGACGCTGGTCATCATGCTCTATATCTTCTGCCTCTTCGGTTTTGCCAAAAACGGCATCATGCCGTTCCATCACTGGCTGCCGGGAGCCATGGTGGCACCAACTCCGGTCTCCGCCCTTCTGCATGCGGTTGCCGTGGTCAAGGTCGGGGTCTTTTGTACGGCTAGGGTCATGCTCTACGTCTTCGGCGTTAATTTGATGAACTCTTTAAACCTGGGGATTCCAACAGCCTATTTCGTGAGTATTACGATCCTTTTGGCCTCGATCATTGCACTATCCAAGGATAATCTCAAGGCCAGGCTGGCCTATTCAACTGTTTCCCAACTCTCTTATATCATATTGGGTGTTGCCCTGCTCACCCCTGCAGGCATCCAGGGCGGTCTTATTCATATAGTCAATCACGGTTTTTCCAAGATCACCCTGTTCTTCTGCGCCGGGGCCATTTATGTCGCATCCCATAAAAAGAACATCTCCGAGATGGAAGGCCTGGGCAAGACCATGCCCTTTACCTTCGCAGCCTTCTTCATAGCTTCACTTTCAATGATCGGCGCCCCCGGTGTGGCGGGATTCGTGACCAAATGGAATCTGCTGGTCGGCTCCATGCAGGCACACCAGATCGGCATCATGCTCATTCTTATCGCCTCCACCCTGCTCAATGTCGGCTATTTCGCCCCGGTTACCTACAAGGCCTTTTTCGGCAAGCGGCCTGAAGGGGAGGAATATACCGGAATCAAGGAGGCGCCTTTATCCATGCTGATTCCGATTCTCATTGCATGTGCGATCTCGGTTATTATCGGGATCTATCCAGACTTTATGATGCACTTTGTTAAGGTGGTGACAGGATGATTGTTCAACTCATCGACTATTTGAAAGCTCGAATGCGCCTGGTAAAGCTCTATTGCTGTATCGGGATTGCGATGATCGTGATCTGGAGTCTTACGCTTGATACCTCGCATGTCGAGGTTGCAGTGGAAAAGTTCCCGGTCTTCTGGGGGATTTTCGGCTTCTTGGCAAGTGTGGTAGTCACCTTCTTTGCGTATTGGCTAGGGAAGAGTGTGAAAACCAGGGAGGATTATTATGACAAGTAACTTCTTCTTTCATCCCGCCCTGGTCATGATTTTAGGGGCCTGTATCCTCCCCTTTATCAAGGAGCCGTTCAGGAAGCCCTATCTGGTCCTGGTGCCGGTTCTGGCTTTTATCGACGTACTCTACCTGAGTTTCCATCCCGGGACCTACGGCATCATTCATTTCATGCAATGGAAGCTGACGTTTGGCCGAGTGGATACGCTGTCCATGGTCTTCGGCTTTATCATGGCCTTGATGGCGATCATCGGGACCATCTACGGCCTGCATGTCAAAAACGACTGGGAGCATATAGCGGCCTGGTTCTATGTGGCAGGTTCGCTGGGCGTGATTTTCTGTGCGGACTACCTTGTACTCTTCCTGTTCTGGGAGATGATGGCCTTTGCCTCGGCCTTTCTCGTCTGGTTTAACAAGGAGGATGCAGATGCGCTGGCTGCCGGTTACCGCTATCTCTTGGTCCACACGTTTGGCGGTATCGTCCTGTTGCTCGGTTTCGTCCTGCGCTACCAGGCAACCCACGATCTGTCTTTTGTTCTGCTCGACGTGCACCATCCGCAGCTCTACACCTGGCTGATTATGATCGGCCTGATGCTCAATGCCGCTGTCCCCCCCTTGCACTCCTGGCTGCCCGACGCCTACAGCAAGGCAACCGTACCCGGCGCCGTGTTTATGTGTGCCTTCACCACCAAAACCGCTGTTTACACCTTAATCAGGAGCTGCGCCGGATTCGAAATCCTGATCGTACTCGGTGTCATCATGGCCATCTACGGCATTGTCTATGCGGCCATAGAAAACGATATCAGAAAATTGCTCGGCTATGAGATCATCAGCCAGGTGGGATATATGGTCACCGGCATCGGCATCGGCAGCGCACTTGCCATAAACGGCGCCGTGGCCCATGCCTTCGCCCACATTCTTTACAAAGGATTGTTGTTCATGGGAACCGGCTCGGTCGTTTACATGACCGGGAAAAACAAATTTACCGAGCTGGGCGCCCTCTACAAGAAGATGCCCAAGACAATGGTCTATACGATAATCGGTGGAATTTCCGTATCCGCCTTCCCGTTTTTCTCAGGATTCGTCACCAAATCGATGATCATTGCCGCAAGTTTCGAGGAGCACATGTATGTGGCCGGTTTTCTGCTCTCTTTAGTTGCGGCAGGCACCTTTCTGGTTGCAGGATTAAGGCTGCCCTATCTTCTCTTCTTCAGTGACAACAAGGGCTCCGAGGAAACCTATGAAAGGGCTGCAGATCCACCCTGGAACATGCAGGTAGCCATGCTCATCGCCTCTTTCTTCTGTCTTCTGATCGGCTCCTACCTGCCGTTTCTCTATGACATGTTGCCCAACAAGGGTGTTGAATTCAATCCATACACCGCCGCCCACATGAGCGAGACGCTGCAGATCCTTGCCTTTACCGCTCTGGCATTTTACCTGTTCCGCAAAAAGATTGGAGCTGAAGCCACCATCAGTTTGGATCTGGACTGGTTCTACAGGATGGGGGGCCGGGCCTTTTTCTGGCTGGCTAAATATCCCCTGCAATGGGCAGATACTACCTGGGGTATGGCCTATCGGGTGGTCGGTTTGTATACCTTGATGACCACGGCCAAGTTCTGGTCCTGGTTCGATTGGCACGGAATTGACGGCGTGGTGGACGGGACCGCCCGATGTGTTCGCGCCATCGGAAGAAGAACGGCTCTTGTTTTCCAGAGGGGACAGATACAGCAGACCATCTATTACACGGTCTCTTTTGCCGCTATCGTTCTTTTTATCTATGTATGGCTCTAATTACTGAATCTGAGGACCATCTGTAATGGATCAACAACTACTTCTCAACCACGGATTTCCCCTTCTGAGCACGCTTATCTTCCTCCCCCTGGTGGGTGTTGTGCCGCTGCTCTTTGTTAAGAATGACTCATTCAGCCGTTACTGGACGCTTATTGTCACCACGGTTGTGGCGCTGCTGTCTCTTAGGCTTGTTACCGGCTTTAATGCAACGTCGGTAAAATTCCAATTCGCTGAGCAGCATATGTGGGTCAAGGCGCTGAACATCCAATATGTCCTGGGGGTGGACGGCATCTCGATTCTGCTGGTTCTTTTGACCACGCTGATAATGCCGTTCTGCGTTCTTGCCTCATGGAATTATATAAAAGTCCGGGTTTCCACCTTTATGATCTGCCTGTTGATTATGGAGACGGCCATGGTCGGGGTCTTCATGGCGCTTGATTTTGTCCTCTTCTACATCCTTTGGGAGGCCATGCTCATCCCCATGTACCTGCTCATCGGCATCTGGGGCGGGCCGCGAAAGATCTATGCCTCGATAAAATTCTTCCTCTATACCCTGGCAGGCTCCATCCTGATGCTGGTTGGTATCATCTGGCTCTACAAAACAAACAACTACAGCTTCTATATTCCCAACATGATGTGGGGAAATTATTCGTTTACTGCGCAAATCCTGTTGTTCCTGGCCTTTTTCCTGGCCTTTGCCATCAAAGTGCCGATGTTTCCCTTCCATACCTGGTTGCCTGCCGCCCACGTCGAGGCCCCAACTGCGGGCTCCGTTATCCTGGCAAGTGTTCTGTTGAAAATGGGAACCTACGGCTTTCTCCGCTTCGCATTGCCGATTACGCCTGAGGCTACGGTAACACTGATGCCGTATATCCTTTGGTTGTCCATTGCTGGAATCATTTACGGCGGTTTTACGGCACTTGGCCAACACGACATGAAGAAGCTTATCGCCTATTCATCGGTGGGCCATATGGGTTTTGTCACGCTGGGTATTTTCGTCCTCAACGTTCAGGGCGTTGAAGGATCCATCCTGCAGATGATCAATCACGGCGTGACCACCGGCGCGCTCTTTCTCTGCGTTGGTATGATCTATGAGCGTACCCACAGCCGGGAGTTGAGTTCAGCCACCGGAGTCGGCAAGTTCATGCCCATTTACGTTACTTTTCTTGCCTTCTTCTCCCTGTCATCATTCGGCTTTCCGGGGACCAACAGCTTCATCGGCGAATTCATGATCCTGGCCGGAACTTTTACGAAAAATACCTTGTTCAGTCATAACATCGCCCTCGGTCTGGCTGCCATTCCCGGTGCGGTTCTGGCTGCCGCCTATATGTTGAGGATGCTGCAGAAGATTGTCTGGGGCGGCACGAAAAATCCCGACCAGTCCTGGTTGACTGATTTGAATATGCGGGAAATTGTAACCCTGGCACCGTTCCTTTTCTTTGTTTTCTGGATCGGACTGGGCCCGCAAACCTTTATTAAGCTGATGCACAGCAGTGTCGCCAACCTCCTGGCTCAATTCCATGCCTACCATGGACATGTGATCGCCGCTGCCGGATTGGCTCTGCATTGACTGGGAACCAAGTAACGATTAACGACCTATTGAAGGTAACACAATGCTATTTCTACCTGAGTTGACACTACTGGGCGCAGGTCTCATTCTTTTCCTCGTAAGCCTGGGGAAACCTGATGATGAAACGATTATAAACATTACCATCGGGTTGGGAGCTGCTATTCTCATAGCCTCACTCTTGAGCTTTCACCAACAGGGCGTTCTCTTTTACGGAGCCTACAAAGTTGATCTCTTTTCCCAGGTTTTCAAGATACTCATTGCCGGGGCCATGCTCGCCGTCCTGATCTTCGGCCGCAAGCTTGCAAGCATAAAAAGGGAAGTTCAGCCAGAATATTACCTCTTCCTTTTCAGTAGCGTACTCGGACTGATGATGCTGGTATCCAGTGTGGAACTGCTGGCTATCTTCGTGTCGCTGGAGTTATCTTCCTTTGCGGTTTATATCATGGTACCGATGAGGGATGATTCCGGTGCTATCAACTTTCAGATGGAGGCCGGAGCCAAATACCTGCTCTTCGGTGTCATGGCCACCAGCTTCCTGCTTTTCGGCATGAGTTATATCTACGGTCTGACCGGCTCCACCCATCTGGATGTGGTAGTAAAGACCTTGAATTACAGTCAGCCCGCAGCCGTTGTAGCCGTGGCCATGGTTCTGGCTGGATTCTTTTATAAGCTTGCTATTTTCCCATTTCACTTCTGGGTACCGGATGTATACGAAGGATCAGCCAATGAGACCACTGCTTTTATCGCCTCGGTACCGAAACTTGCAGCCGTTGCCCTTTTGATTCGCCTTATCAGCATGGCCAGTGCTGAAGGCCACACCCTTGTCAACCTGCTGAAGGTCTGCGCAGTCTTGTCCATGTTTTACGGCAACCTCTCTGCTCTGGTGCAAAAAGATGTCAAACGCATGCTTGGATTTTCAGGAATTGCTCATGCCGGTTTTGTCCTTTTAGGTCTTTTGACTTTCCAAACAACCGGCTACGCCAACGCTTTGTACTATATTGCTGGTTATGCCGTCATGAATCTGGCCTGTTTCCTTGTCATCTGCAACGTTGCCCAAAATGGAGAAAATGTCCTGATAGAAGATCTTTCCGGTCTGCATAAACGCTCGCCGCTCATGGCGCTGACCCTTGCCATCGGCCTCTTTGCCCTGGCCGGAATTCCGCCCTTTGTCGGCTTTATGGGAAAATTTCTGATTCTGGTCGGTGCCTTGAAACAGGATTATCTGTATCTTGTCATCCTCGCCGCCATCAATACCGCAATTGCCATCTACTACTATCTGTCGGTGGTCAGGGTGGCCTATTGCAGTAATCCGGACAATGAGGAAAGTTTTAAAACAGGAGTGTTAACCAACGCCACCTCAGTTATCCTCTTGATCATCATTGTTGTCATGGGCGTTGCTCCTGGAAAATTCGTCCACTTTGCCCAGACCACCATCCACGCGATCATGTAAAGATACTCTCTTTACCCCAAACACGAGAAAAGCCCTGTGAAGTTCACTCACAGGGCTTTTCTTTTTTTCCACAACAGTTTACACTCTGTCGGAAGATTCTGGTGTCCATTCATAAACAGTCCATTTTGGTTATGCCTGCATATCCTTAAGCCTGAAGGCGGAGGGCATCGACCGAAAGCGATGACTTCGCCGGTTTATTGATGTTAACTTTTGTCAGGTCTATGATCAATCTGAAAGATCATCAAAAATTTACTCAGAAAATACCGTTATGAATCCCTGGTTACTCTGTATTCTTGCAATTCTTCTTATCCAATTCCTCCTTGATGTCAGCATCTCTATTCTCAATCTCAAGGCTCTTGCCCCTGATCTGCCCCGGGAATTCGAAGAAGATATGAGCCGGGAAGACTATCTCAAATCCCTGGACTATACAAAAACAACGACCATATTCTCCCTCATAGAAGAGAGCTGGACCACCGTGATTACTTTGGCATTTCTTCTCATGGGAGGCTTTAATCTCATAGATATTATCGCCAGATCCATGGGATTTTCCATGATTCCTACCGGATTGTTCTACACGGGCATACTTCTGCTTCTGAGCTGGCTGCTCGGCCTCCCTTTTGCCGTCTATTCAACCTTTGTTATTGAAGCCCGTTTCGGCCTGAACACGACCACCTCCAAAACGTTTATCCTTGACCAGATCAAAACCATTCTGCTCTCGGCAGCCATCGGCGGGCCCGTCCTTGCCCTCATTTTCTGGTTTTTTGAAAAGAGCGGCCCAGTTGCCTGGCTCTACTGCTGGATCGGCATTGTCCTTATTTCCATAGTGCTGCAATACCTGGCTCCGGTTCTCATCATGCCGCTTTTTAATAAATTCACACCGCTTGCGGAAGGAAGTCTCAAAGAGGCGATCACAATCTACGCCCAAAAACAGGCATTCAAGATGAAAGGTGTCTTCACCATGGACGGCTCCAAGAGATCGACGAAACTGAATGCTTTTTTTACGGGTTTTGGCAAGTTCCGAAAGATCGTTTTTTACGATACTCTCATGGAAAAACTCTCGGAGAGTGAAATTCTTGCCGTTCTCGCCCATGAGATGGGCCATTATAAACTGCACCATATCTTCAAGATGATCGCAGCCTCAATCCTGCATACCGGAGTTCTTTTTTATCTGCTTTCACTCACTTTGTATAATAAAGGGCTCTTTGCCGCCTTTGGGATGCAACATCTGTCCATTTATGCAAGCCTTGTCTTTTTCGGTTTTCTCTTCTCACCAATCAATCTTCTTGTTTCCATCATCTTCAATTTCTTTTCAAGACGGCATGAATATGATGCCGATCGCTATGCAGCCATGACCACCGGAGATGCTGAAAACCTGATTTCATCACTTAAAAAATTGAGCCGTCTCAACCTTTCGAATCTGACACCGCATCCCCTGCACGTTTTTCTCCATTACAGCCATCCCCCGGTACTTACGAGGATAAATACTTTGAGAAAAAATGCATTTCAATCAGAGCCTTAATTGCCGCTCATCCTTTCTTCATAAACAAGTATCTTTTTTCTAAAAAAGACACTTTTCCCGTTGACAGTCCCTCAAGATTCGTGTAGTTTGCCGCGGTCTTTTCGTCGCTGGAAGTGAGGCAAAATAAAGCGCAAGGCGAGATGAAAGGGTATTGACAGAGAAAGTAAAAGGCGTTAGACTACGCGT
>JBJKRL010000037.1:0-100217 GCA_046704745.1 Desulfocapsaceae bacterium
ACATAATCCCCAACCGTCGGCCAGCGGTCCACGACGTCCAGACGCACCTCTTTGCTGATACCGTCAGCATCAACGGTTGCAATTTGGTTTTGGGTGAAATCCTCAGGATCACCTTCAACTTTCGTAACCTGCATGGGAATAGCAAGACACATGTTGCAAACCTCCGATAAGTGCCTGTCCGATTGAGACTCCGCCATCGTTTATCGGGATGTCTTTCCCGGTAAAGACATGGAAGCCGTTTTGAGACAGAACGTGGTAAAGACCTTCCATAAGCAACTTGTTCTGCAGACATCCTCCGCTGAGCACAATGTCTTGGATACCTGTTTGCAGGGAAAGCTGCCGAATGAGTTGTAGTATACTTCCGATGAGTGCGAAATGAAAGTCCAGGGCGATAACCTCTCTATCCGCACCGCAGTTGTTGGCATTTTGGATCATCGTTACCAGATCGGTGGTGATGATTTGCCACATGCCGTTTTGTTCAGATAAGTGGCTGGGATCGTCATGGTTGACCCTTGCCAAAAGTTTCTCCAGCCAGTCTTTCGAGACTGCCCGTATGGCCAGGGCCTCAAGTTGCATGGCCGCCTGTCCTTCATAGCTGGCGGTCAGACACACCCCCAATAAAGACGCTACGGCATCAAAGAGACGTCCGCAGCTTGATGTTAAAGGGTTGTTGAAATCTTTTTCCAACATCTCCTTGATGATTTCTCTTTTCCCCGGGGCAATGGAAGAAAGTGGAGCAGGGAGTGATTTCTCTGACAAAGATTGCACGCCGTAGGTGTGAAAGAGCGCAGAATATCCCATTCGCCAGGGTTCCATTGCTGCTGCATCACCACCGGGAAGAGAAAGTTGCTGAAGATGTCCAAGGCGTTTAAATCCGGTAAGGTCTGCCTGGAGAAATTCTCCTCCCCAGATCGTATGGTCAGGTCCATACCCTGTCCCGTCGAGAACCACGGCAAGAACCGGTTCCAGGAGTCCGTGTTCCGCCATCACCGAGGCGGCATGCGCATGATGGTGCTGAATGGGGTACAGCGGCAAATTTAGGTCTTTGGCAAACCGGCTGCTCAAATAATCCGGATGCATATCACAAGCGACGGCAACCGGCTCGATTTCGAAGACCTTTTTCAGGTGTTCCACTGATTCACAGTAAAATTCATAGGAATCGAGATTGAACAGATCGCCGATATGCTGGCTGGGAAAAATCATTCTGTCTTTTGCCAGACAGAAGGTGCTCTTAAGTCCGCCGCCACAGCTAATTATCGGCGGCAGTGAACAGGAAATCGGTAGCGGTGCAGGAACATAACCGCGAGCCCGGCGAAAGGGATGGGGCGTATCGTTCATTACCTTGACCACCGAATCATCGATACGGGTGACGATCTCCCGGTTATGAAGCAAAAAAAAGTCGGCGATGGAACCCAACCTTCGGACTGCCTCGTCGTTGTCGGTGCAGATCGGGGCACCGCGGGCGTTGCCGCTGGTCATCACCAATGCCTGTGGGCAGTCAGGGTGATGGAAAAGCAGATGGTGCAAAGGGGTATAGGGCAACATGATTCCGATATCGCCCACACCCGGAGCCAGATTCGGAGCAAGAAGTGTGTTCTCCTTTTTGGCTAGCAGAATAATCGGACATGCAGGACTGAGAAGCAATTTTTCTTCGATAGGGGAGAGGTGGGCAAGTTTTTTAGACTCATTGCAATCTGCAACCATAATGGCTAAAGGTTTTTCCTTTCTCCCTTTTCTTTCCCGCAAAAGTTGCACAGCTGATTTCTGGGTGGCATCAACAGCCAGATGGAAACCTCCCAATCCGCGGACGGCTACAACACTGCCCTTTTGTAGTGCCGAAATAGCTTCTGTGACCGGATTTTTGCGTAATAAAGGTTTGCCCAGGCGATCATGCCAGCTCAAATGCGGTCCGCAGTCCGGGCAGGCGTTGGGTTGAGCATGAAATCTCCTGTTGGTGGGATCGTTATATTCCTCGGCGCAGGCGGCGCACATAGGAAAGACTTTCATCGATGTCTTCGGACGATCATAAGGGATGGTTTCGACTATGGTGAAGCGTGGTCCGCAATTTGTACAGTTTATAAAAGGATAGTCTGCGCGCCTGTCGTCCGGATTCAGGAGTTCCGCCAGACAATCCTGACACAAAGCGATGTCTGGCGGAATCCATGTCGCTACTTTTTTCTCTTTTGTGCTGGCGAGGATCCGGAATGTATCATCAGGGAAATCAATTGTTATTTGGTGCTCTTCGATGGAAAAGATACGCGCAAGGGGAGGGGCATTTTGTTGCAGCATATCTTTAAAAGACGCAAGCCGCTCCCTGTCGGCAGCGGCTCTGATCAGAACTCCGGCACTGGAGTTGCTTACAGTGCCGGAGATCCCTAGATGAGTAGCGAGGTTGTACACGAAAGGGCGAAAGCCGACACCTTGGACAATCCCATGGATCAGCAGTTCAACCCCTTCTTTCTTATGCTTTTTTGTGCTTAAATTTGACACCAGTGAAAATTGAGGATATGAGTCCTTCCGGGCCCTTGATGTCGTTCCATATAGCAAAGTACAAATGTACTACTACAAACAGTATAAACCACCACATCAACATATGATGAACAAAACGTGCCTCCTGCTGACTGCCGAAAATTGCTACTCCCCAGCCCTGCCAAAAAGCGGCTTCCGGGAATAGAAGATAGAAGCCGCTGATCAGTTGAAAGACAGCCACAATAATGGTGATCAGATAGGTCATGCCTGCCAGGACATTGTGCCCGCGGCGTTCGTCATGTTCATCACTTACGTAGCTGTAGAGAAGAAGTGTTTTAACCAAGTTCTTTATATTTCTGCCAGTTACAGGGAGACTGTCGAGAATCCTTTCCTGGGCGTTGCCGAAAATATACAAGTAGATTCTCGTTAAAACCGCAGCCGTAAACACATAAGCGGCCACAAAATGTATGTAACGCATCCATGCCATCGGAAAAGATGCGCTTCCCTCTATCATGGTATTTGTCCATGGGCTGTTTATATAAAAGCCTGTCACCACCAGAAAAATGATGGAGAGAGCAAAGGCCCAATGATAGAGGCGCAGTAGAATGCTCCAGCATTTTTGCTTCTCGTATGTCATAATAACCTCCTTGAGGTGTTTCCGAAAGAAAAGTTTCAGTATACTAAACTGTCAGCTTACAGGGCTTTTACTTTAACTGTCTCTTTTCCTTCCGGATCCAGCATATGGACGGCGCAGGCGATACACGGATCAAAGGAATGGATTGTCCGCAGTACTTCCAATGGCTTCTTTGCATCGGCAATGGGGTTGCCCATCAATGAGGCTTCGTAGGGTCCGAGTTGATTCTTGGCATCACGTGGACCGGCATTCCAGGTGGACGGTACGACGCACTGGTAATTCTTTATTTTACCATTTTCAATTACGATCCAGTGAGAGAGAATACCGCGGGGGGCCTCATGTACACCAACACCGCGTTGCTCGCCTTTCGGGAATACCGGCGGGTTAAAGATCTCAAGATCACCTTTGCCGATGTTTTCAACCAGAAGGCCCCAGTGTTTTAAGGCCAGATCCGCCAACATGGAGGCGCGTATCGCTCTTGCGGCATGACGGCCGATGGTAGAATGAAGGATTGCAGGTCCGACCTTGACGCCTGCTACGGCGCTGATGCGATCCAGGGTGGCGTTGACATTCTTCACGATTCCCTCGTGGCCGAGTGCGTAGCCGACGACCATTTGGGCCAGTGGGCCGACCTGCATCGGCTTTCCTTGGAAACGGGGTGCCTTTAACCAGGAGTAACGGCCATCGTCCTGGAAATCGGTGAATTTCGGGTCGGTATCTTCTTCCCACGGATGTTTGGACCAGTCACCGTTGTACCAGGCTCGGGCGATGGACTCCTGGACGTTCTCCTTGAAATATTTGTCATTGAGACTGGAGATGGGTTTTACCGTCTTGAGGTCGCCACCCATGACTGTTCCGCCAGGCAGGTCAAACTCGGTTGCTTCGACATTTAGGAACATGTCCGGTGCGGCCAGATAATTGGTAACGCCGGCACCGTAAGGTAGCCAGTCTTTGTACAGAGCGCCTACCGCTACCACGTCTGTGAGGTACACCTGTTGAATGAAACCACGCACATCTTCAACAAGTTGCTTGACAAAATAGAGCCGTTCAATATTCAGAGCCGAATCGCTATCAGGATTAATAGCACAGGTAACCCCGCCAACAGAGAGGTTTTGGATATGCGGGTTTTTACCTGTAAAGATAGCCAGCGCCTGAGTTGCCTTCCGTTGATAATCGAGCGCCTCGAGATAATGGGACACTGCCATCAGGTTGGCCTCCGGCGGCAGCTTCATGGCTGGATGACCCCAGTAAGCATTGGCAAATGGACCGAGCTGCCCGCTTTCAACTAGGGCTTTGAGTTTTGCTTTGACGGCGGCGAACCGTTTTGAACTGTTCCCCGGCCAATCGGAAAGACTATCCGCCAGCTTCTGGGTTGCAACCGGATCCGCTTTCAGAGCCGAAACTACATCAACCCAGTCCAGAGCCGAAAGGGCATAAAAATGGACAATATGATCGTGAAGGGCATGAACAGCCAGGATCAGATTGCGTATGTATTGAGCATTTAACGGGATCGGAAGTTGTAGTGCGTTCTCAACGGCACGCACGGAAGCAAGGGCGTGGACCGTTGTGCAGACTCCGCAGATCCTCTGGGTAAAGAGCCAAGCGTCCCGAGGATCCCTGCCTTTTAAGATTATTTCAAGACCACGAAACATTTGTCCGGAAGACCATGCCTTGTTGACCTTCCCGCCATCTACCTCTATGTCTACTCGTAAGTGACCCTCGATCCTGGTAATCGGATCAATGGTAATTCGCTGAGCCATCTGTTGAACCTCCATATATTATTCGAAATTCTTGCATCGGATTCTTCTTTATTTGCCTGATGAGAGCATCGGTTGCAAAGTCTGTTTGGACTCAACTCGCGCTATTTTTCAGTGTCTTTCCCTTTAACGAGGCGTTTTCCGACTCCGACGGCTGCGTGGATACCAACAGCGGCTGCGGTGATTCCAAGAACCTTTTTCCCGACATGATCCGCATCGGAGATTATCCCTGATCCCGGAATCTTCACATTCGGTAGTCTCTCATAGAAGGGGGTCATGGTGTCCCAGAAGCTCGGCTCAGTACAACCGATACAGCCATGACCGACGCTGACCGGCCAAACACCGACATCATTAAAACGAACGGCCGGACAATTAGCAAAGGTTTCAGGTCCTTTACAGCCGACTTTATACAGGCAGTAACCGGCCCTGTGGAAAGCATCGCCGAATTGTTCGACAAAACGTCCCTCATCGAAATGCGGTCTTCTTTCGCAGTGATCATGAATCCTGCGACCATAGGCAAAGAGTGGCCGCCCAAGTTTGTCAAGGGCCGGCAAACGCTTAAAGGTTAAATAATGAAGAACCGTTCCCAGAAGGTTGACGGGATTAGGCGGACATCCCGAAATGTTGACCACGGGGCCGTTGACTAATTTCTCAACGCCCACCGCGCCGGTGGGGTTCGGGGCAGCAGCCTGCACACCGCCGTAGGTGGCACAGTTTCCGATGGCAATGACAGCTCCTGCTTTTGGTGCAACTTCGGAGAGAATCTCCATGGCGGTCTTTCCATGGATCTTGCAGTAGATGCCGTTTTCTTTTGTAGGAATGGCACCCTCAACGATAAGAACAAATTTTCCTTTGTATTTATCAAGTGTGCCGGCAAGGGCTTCTTCCGCTTGATCTCCTGCGGCAGCCATGACGGTTTCATGATAATCCAGAGATATAATGTCAAGCAAAAGCCTGGCGATATCCGGATGGGAGGCACGGAGAAGAGTCTCTGTGCATCCTGTGCATTCTTGGAAATGAAGCCAAACTACTGGTGGCCGTTGAGCTGTGGTAGCAGCTTCGACAAGTTTCGGGACCATCGTTTCGGAGAGTCCCAGAGCAGCTGCAGCCATGGTGCAACCCTTGAGGAAACCGCGCCGATCAAGTCGCGGAACCAGAGTTTTCTTTACTGTGTCTGCCATATCAACCTCCTGTTGCTGTAAGAATGATTCTGCGCATCGCGCGATATCATCGACATGGGTGTGCCGAAAAAGATAAACCTAGAATCTGCACTTCTTTTGATCGATCCTCCTGCGCTCGTGTGTGCAAACTGTGCATGTAGATGTCACGACTCAATAAATTGTAAACTATGCCTGTTAATTGAGGTAATACCTGGTAAATGTCAAATAAAAACGGGAAATATTAGATAAAAAATATTTAATATAAAAATCAAATAAAATTAATATTGTGGCGATATCCTGTAATATTAATATGATCGCGGGAAAAGAAGGGAGGTGAAAAACGGAAGCAAGAGAAGAGAATGGAAATCAATAGCAAGAAAGACTATTTCTTGAAACCGAAAACACCACCTCGTCTTCGAGGAGAAAATGCCGGCTTGGTCTTCCGGCGGCGAGTGAGGTCATCGGACTGCTCACTCTCAATATGAGTCCGAGAGTCCTTGATGTTTTCGACAAATTTCGTAGGAACAAGCTGATCGGTGAGAGCCTCTTGGTAAGCATGAAAAAAGAGAGAAGAATCCCTGAAGTAGCTCTTCTTTTGGAGCCATTTGGGCCAGTTTCCATTACGGCAATGCTGCATTAAAATGGGCAGATTGGTCAAAAGCATGGCAATTTCCTGGCGAATCGATCGACGAAGATTCAATTGAGGCCCAATGTTTCTATCCAGATCTTCCCGTAGTTTTTTTGAGAAGTGAAAAATGGCATGACCTTTAAGTTGTTGCCTTGTAAGACCATATTTCCCATCGGCCCAGGGGATGAGAGAAAGGGCCAGAATGAAGGACTGGGAAGGTTTGGATTTGTTTTGGTTGGTCTGCAGGAGGTTGAGCCTGTCAATGACACGGAGAATCTTGCCAAGATGTTCCCTTGTTGATGGGCCTTTGGCGGAAGGCGAACCTAGTATCTGTTTATAAATGGCAAAAAGATTGTAAAAGATTCCAGAATCCATTGCCAACTTAAACCATTCAGCGGCACCACCTGAATAGAGGTCTTTAAAGAGTTCGTCCCGAAGCCGTGAAGTCGGGCAAAGAATAAGTTTATCGGCATTTCTACATATCGCTTGCCAGGTTGCCTCTTCAATGGTGAAGTTGTTACGGGCACTGTGGCGGATAGCGCGCATCATCCGGACGGGGTCGCGATGGATCCTTTTTTCCGGGTCTCCGACCATACGGATAACACAACGATCAAGATCTCTCACTCCGTTCACATAGTCGATGATCGTGCAGTGTTCAATCTCAAAAAAAAGTGAATTGATGGTAAGATCGCGGCGCTGGGCGTCTTGGTCGAGAGTGCCGTACGTATTGTTCGGGGCCAGCACAGACTCTGGTCCTTCCAGATCATGTTCACTCAAAGATCTCAGGGTGGAAACTTCGATGACCTTTCCTTTTGGGAAAAAAACCTGAACCAGACGGAAGCGTTTACCGATTGTGGCGCTGTTGGGAAAAAGTTTGCGTATCTGTCCGGGCCTGGCATCGGTGCTGATATCATAATCTTTTGGTATCTTGCCAAGATACAGGTCGCGAACAGCCCCTCCTACAAGATATCCGGAAAATCCGGCACCATTGAGTTTTTTCAAGACGGCGAGGGCGTCTCTATCGATCTGATCAAGGGTAATCGGATGGTCCTCAGCTCCGATAATAAGCGGGGCTTTTTCCTGCGGAGTTGCTGGAGATAACTCGATATCTTTGGGAATGACCATGGGGGACGCGGAGGAGATATCTGGTCAGACAATCGGCGCAAATCCTCGCCCTTCTTTGTAGACGGATTCTGCCTGTGTTCTGAATTGCTTAAAGATTTCGGCTACGGAAAGAATGTCCTTCATTTTATAGGTATTTTCACCGGAGAAGAATAAACCTTCATCGAGGTTTCCGTCCCGGGCTTTCGTCAACCGTTCGTTAATGCAGTAATGGTGATCACACTTTTTCAGACAAACAAATTCGCATTTTTTGGTTTTAAGATCTTTACCGGTTTTTAATGCTCTGAGAAAAGGAGTTGCAATGGCTCTACCGGGAAGACCGACAGGCGAGGTCGTAAGGACAATATCGTCTTGTTTTGCATTCAGAAAGACTTGTTTGAAATTATCGGACACGTCACATTCCTTGCTCAAAACAAACCTTGAAGCGATTTGAACCCCGTCTGCGCCGTATTTGTCCATCATTTCGGCCATCTCAAAACCGTTGGTAATCCCTCCTGCAGCAATGAGCGGGATGGATTTGACGACCTCTCGGATAGGGGGAAAAATCTCACGCAAAGGCCGGTCGGTACCGAGGTGTCCGCCGGCTTCCTTGGCTTCGACGATGACTGCTGAGGCGCCGAGTCTTTCGGCAAGTTTGGCAAGCGAAGGAGAGGAGACAATCATAACCACGGGAGTTTTGTGCTCTTTGCCGATCTTGAAGATGTCCCGGGAGAATCCAGCTCCGGTTATTATCATATCGACGCCAGCTTCAATGGAACTCATGACCAGGTTGTAAAAGTTTTTCATCGCGTACATAATATTGACAGCGATGATTCCTTTTGTTGCCTTCTTGGCTTTGAGTATATCCTCCTTCAATTCTTCCGGAGGAATTCCAGAACCTCCGATAACGCCGATTCCTCCGCAATCGGCTACCGGAACAGCCAGAGACGAGGTGGAAACACGAATGGACATACCGCCTTGTATAAGCGGGAAGGAGGCTGTAAATCCGGCGATCTTCAGTGAGGGTAACTTCATTCTTTTTGACAACTCCTATAAATAAGACTACAAGTCCAGCCTTCGATAGCATACCTGCCTGGTATTGTCAAGCATACTCATCTCGGCACTATAAGCATCTTTTAAGATCTATCACCCAAGACCATGGCGAAATCAGGGCGATTTGCGGCGCTGTACTTGACTTTTCCCTGTGTTTGCGTTTATTCTTACTTCCTTTTTATAAAGTATGAACTAATTTCATAAAACCGGCAAGAACTTCAGTTCCTCGGAGGGAGAAATTTGAAAATCAAGGCCCTAAATGGCTTTAAAGATATATTGCCAGGAGAAACGGAGCTTTGGCGTAAGGTAGAGGAGGAGGCTCGGAACATTTTTTCCCGATTCAATTTCAGCGAAATAAGACTGCCTATCCTGGAAAAGACCGAGCTTTTCGCAAGATCGATCGGCGAGGCTACCGATATTGTTGAAAAGGAGATGTATACCTTTGTCGACAAACAAATAACCATGCGTCCCGAAGCTACCGCTTCATTGCTGCGGGCCTATATAGAACATGGGATGCATGTCCAAAAGCCCGTTCAGCGATTGTTTACCATCGGTCCGATGTTTCGTCATGAACGTCCGCAACATGGTAGGCTTCGCCAGTTCCATCAAATGGATGTGGAGGTCATTGGATCGGCCAACGCCAGGGTGGATGCAGAATTGATCGCTATGGGCAGTATGCTGGTTTTGGAACTAGGACTCGATGTTAGCCTTGAGTTGAATTCGCTTGGATGCCCCGAGTGTCGTCCCACTTTTCGGACAAATCTCCTTACCTTTCTCGAGCAGAGAAAAGATAAGCTCTGTGATGACTGTAAGAGAAGGAGATTAACGAATCCCTTACGGGTCCTTGATTGCAAAAATCCAAGCTGTCGGCAGATAGTTCAAGATGCCCCTTCGATTCAGGAACACCTTTGCCCGGAATGCAGATCGCATTTCCAGGCCGTACAGGAAGGGCTCGACCAGCTTGGTATTAGCTACAGTCTCAATAAATTTATGGTGCGCGGTCTTGACTATTACTGCAGGACGACCTTCGAATTCATCACTTCCGATCTCGGCTCACAATCGGCGGTTTGCGCCGGAGGGCGCTATGACGGTTTAATTGAAGAATTGGGCGGTCCCAAGGTGCCCGGCATCGGTTTTGGTATGGGTATGGAGCGTCTTATCCTGCTCATGCTCCAGAAAGAAGAAAAGAAGGAGATTGCTTCCGAGCTTGATCTCTTTATTGCAGGATTGGGAGAAGCCGCATCGCGTCTGAGCTTTTCTCTGATACACACTCTGAGGAAACAGGGAGTCAGGGCTGCCATGGATCATGATGGAAGGGGGTTGAAAAACCAAATGAAGCAGGCTGATAAGGCTGGTGCCCGCCATGTTTTGATCATCGGTGACGACGAAATCGCCAAAGGGGTTGGAGTGCTTAGAAATATGGCCAACCAGGAACAGCTGGAATTGCCGTTGGGCGAAGAGGGTCTGGACGTTCTTGTGCAAAGTGTTTTGCAAAACACCAGGTAACAAAGCTATTGTGTTGAAAAAATACTTAATTTCGTTATTGGATATCTGGCAAGATTCCTCTTTGTGATATTGATTGTCATACGTAATGATCGAAGATACGAAAGAAGGATAGTTTCCAAAACAAGCATGTAACTGTGCTCATTTAACTAGGTTGACGGAAGATATGGAATCAATGGGAAGTTTATGCCGGACTCATTCTTGCAATGATCTTGGTAGGAAAAATGTGGGTGAAGAGGTCGTGCTTATGGGTTGGGTCTTGCGCAGGCGCGACCATGGCGGTGTCATTTTCATAGATTTGCGTGATCGACAAGGACTTACACAAGTTGTTTTTAATCCGGCAGTCAACCAAAAGACCCATGCCAAAGCCCATCAACTACGCAGTGAATGGGTGCTTGCGGTCAAAGGAAAAGTCGCGATGCGGCCCGATGACATGGCCAACCCGAAACTTACCACCGGAGAAATAGAGGTGTTCGTAGAAGAGCTGCGGATTTTAAATACCAGTGAAACTCCTCCCTTTCCGTTGGACGAGGAAATCGAAGTATCCGACACCCTTCGTCTGCAGTATCGGTACCTGGACCTTCGGAGACCGGAGATGGCCGCCAATCTGATCATCCGTCATAAAGCCGTCCAGGCCGTGCGGAACTATCTCAATGATAGCGGCTTTCTGGAAATAGAGACGCCTATGCTTACCCGGTCGACGCCCGAAGGGGCCAGGGACTATCTGGTTCCCAGTAGGGTCAATGCTGGAAAATTTTATGCTTTGCCGCAGTCGCCGCAGCTTTTTAAACAGTTACTCATGATCTCCGGCATGGACCGGTATTATCAGATCGTCAAATGTTTTCGTGATGAAGATCTTCGTGCCGACCGCCAGCCTGAATTCACTCAGATCGATATGGAGCTTTCCTTTGTTGATGAAGAGCAGATCATTAGGGTGACCGAAGGAATGATAGCTGCTCTTTTCCAGGCAACATTGGATATCGATGTGACCCCACCGTTTAAGCGTATCACCTACGGGGAAGCCATGGACCGCTTCGGCACGGACAGACCCGATATGCGTTTCGGCTTCGAAATTGTGGATTTGACGGGAATCGCCTCCGGGTGCGGTTTTAAGGTTTTTCGAGAGATAGCCGATGCCGGCGGTATTATTCGGGCGATCAACGCCAAAAATTGCGCGACCTTCTCGAGGAAAGACCTGGATGACCTGACTGATTTTGTAGTACAATTTGGAGCAAAGGGGCTGGCTTGGGTTAAAATGAAGGCCGATGGAGAATGGCAGTCGCCTATTGCCAAGTTTTTCAGCGATGAAGAACGGGCAGGCATTGCCGAAGCCCTTGACGCCTCGGAAGGCGATCTACTCTTTTTCGGGGCTGACCGGCCAGCAGTCGTTCTTCAGGTATTGAGCGAACTTAGACTTGAGCTTGCCAGACGGCTCAACCTCTTGAAAAAACAGGAATTGAACTTCGTCTGGGTCACCGATTTTCCTCTTGTGGAATACGATGAGAAGGAAAAGCGATTCCAGGCCCTGCACCATCCGTTCACGGCCCCAAAGGAAGAAGATGTGGAAAAACTCGAAGCAGAGCCTTCAGTGGTCCTGAGCCGGGCATATGATCTTGTATTGAACGGCACTGAGATCGGCGGCGGCTCAATTCGTATTCATCAAAAGGATGTCCAGATGCGAGTGCTGAGAGCACTTGGGATTGAAGAGGAGGAGGCTCAGGACAAATTCGGTTTCCTCCTTCGGGCATTGGAACTGGGAGCGCCTCCCCATGGCGGCATCGCCTTCGGTCTGGATCGGTTGTTGATGATCATAACCGGCAGCAATTCAATCCGTGATGTGATTGCCTTTCCAAAGACCCAGAAGGCGACCTGCCCATTGACGGAGGCGCCGGCCACTGTATCTCGAAAGCAGTTAACGGAACTTTATCTTCGTCCGGACTGGAAGGAGTAAGACTGAGAAAAGGCCTGATTTTGCCGATGTGAGGGACCTTATGCCGGTTGCAGGAAATCTTGTGCCTGTGCGATACCTAAGCAGCATGGCTGGAGCATTCCGATAGCCGTATTACCCATTGAGGGTGCAGACAGACATGAAAACCCATCACTTCGGTATGGCAAGGCTGCCATTTATAGGAGACTTTCATTTAAAGAGATCCTTTTATGATGCGGTACAAGTATCTCATACCCAGTTTTCTTTCGATTCTACGGGTCCTGTTTGCCGTCTATCTTCCGTTTAGCCAGGAAAAATATTGGCTTTTCTTTATTGCTGCGGCTGCCTTGAGCGATTTTTTCGACGGCTTTTTCGCCAGAAGGTGGCATGTTGAAAGCTGGCAAGGCGGACTTGTTGATGCAGCCTCAGACAAGTTTTTTATACTTGTCACCCTCTCGGTCTTTGTCGTTGCCGATAAATTTTCCCTCTGGTGGATTTTCCCGGTGATTGTCCGGGACGTTGTCGTCTCCATTACTGTTATCTATGCAGTAATTCAACGTGAATGGAGTGCTTTCAAAGATATGGATGCCAGAGTTACCGGGAAGCTGGCTACCTGTGGACAGTTTATCCTTTTCGGTGCCGTCCTTCTTTTTCCCGAGAAAACCTTATATGCTCTTATTCTCGCGTCTTTTCTCAGTATTTTCGCCGGACTTGATTACGGAAGGTTGTTCTGCCGGGCACTGAAAGAATAATCAGATCAAACGAACTTCTTGTAAAATGTCCTTTCTCCCAAACTCTGTGTTCGAACAAAAATTGTATCCTGGCCCGGAATCCTCATCAGTTTAGACTCCGGTATTGCCCATATGCCTCCCAGGTACATCTCCTGTGGGGAGCCTGCTATTATAAGCCTCGGTTTCAATAGCCTGGAATTTTCCAGAAAAGATTATGTTGATTGGCCGTTTTTTTTGCGAGCATAAGCAAAAATATCGCAATGCTTTTGTGCAAAATGTGCATCCTGTGATGCAGAAAAAGTCCAGCTTCCCCGTCTCTGAAAAAATAGTCTTTTATTTCAGAGTAGTAAGTAGAGCCTGAAAAAATGCAGGTTGACGTAAGACTTTATTTGAGGAGTTGGCAAAAGTCGTGTAGGTATATATCAGAACCTTAACCATTAAAAGGGGAGATAACTATGCGGATAATTAATGTTCTTATATTGCTTGTCTTATTCTCAACACCCGTTTTTGCCAGGGAGATTGCGGATGTGAATGTCCCTGACATGATTACTGTCGGAGACAGTGTGCACCTTCAGCTGAACGGTGCCGGAATACGCTACAAGTTCTTCTTTAAAATCTATATAGCCGAACTCTATGTTGAGCATCCGGCAACTGACGCTCAAAAGGTTATTGCGGATGAGGGCCGTAAACGGGTGGTGATGCATTTTCTTTACAGCAAGGTAACAAAAGAAGATCTCAATGATGCCTGGAACGAGGATTTTCAGACAAATCTTAATCAGCTGCAATTCGCAGCCCTTAAAGGCAAGATCAACCAATTCAACAGCACGTTTGAAACAGTTAAAAGTGGGGATGACATTGTATTGGACTATATCCCGGGAACGGGTACCGAGGTAACCATTCGCGGTCAGGCAAAGGGGATAATCCCCGGCAAGGACTTCAATGATGCCTTGCTGTCTGTCTGGTTGGGCAAGAAACCAATTAGCGAGGATCTACGAAAAGAACTCCTTGGCGGTTCAGATTGATCCAAAAAAAGAACAAAAAAGAAAAGGCTCGTCCCTTGCGTTCGGATCAATGG
The DNA here is from genome assembly GCA_046704745.1 of Desulfocapsaceae bacterium. GTDB lineage: Bacteria > Desulfobacterota > Desulfobulbia > Desulfobulbales > Desulfocapsaceae > CAWGGS01. The sequence goes on from JBJKRL010000037.1 coordinate 14,039, forward strand.
AGGGATTTCCCCGTGCTGCTCATGGCCAGGTTTCCATCCCGCACTCCACGCAACGCCATGAGCTCATCGGCGAGTTCTTTGAGCTCAAGTGCCTTGCCGCGGACGATAATTACCTCCAGGCAGTTATGGTGGTCCATGTGGACATGGGTCGTTGAAACAATGTGGTGGTGATAGTCGTGTTGCACCTCGGTGACTTTCTCCTGCAACTGATGTTGATGATGATCATAGACAAGCGAGATAACACCCATGACGATTTTATCGGCCTCCCATTCCTTTTTGACAAAGGCCTTTCGAATCAGATCCCGGATGGCTTCCGAACGATTATTGTAGCGATGGGATTTGATATAGTCGTCAAAGGTTTCCAGGAGGTTCTCTTCCAATGAAATGGAAAATCGACGTAGCATAACTATCCTCTTTTATATTTGATTCCAACTGAAATGAACGTTTGTAACGGTATCCGGATGCTCTGCCTCTACCCGATTGGGTAACCAATATTAAGATCCGCTTCAAGTATTACCTGATTATGGCGAAAAAATCATCTTTTCTTCAATGAAGCTCATCGGGATAGTTATTGTGCCTTCCGCTGCATGGCCTTTTTAGTCAATGTCGTAGCCTTTGCCAAAAGAGGGTCTTCAGGCCAGTAGTGTTTCGGATACCTGCCGGCCAGCTCTTTTCTTATTTCGGGATAGGCCGTGCGCCAGAAAGATGCTAGATCGGAGGTGATCTGAATTGGTCGATTGGCAGGGGAGAGAAGATGGAGCGTTAGGTTTACTTGACCTTGGCAGACAGCCGGCGTGGTGTCCAGACCGAACATCTCCTGCAGCCTTACGGCAAGAACAGGAGGCTTGCCAGCTGAATACAGCAGCTTTTTTTTTGAACCACTGGGGACGATTATATGCGTCGGGGCCTCTTTTTCCAATTGCTGCAGGAGATTCCACGGAAGCAGGGATTGGAGGATCTTTTTCATCTCCAGTTGTTTCAGATCCGTAAAACCGGTCATGCCGGAACAGAATGGGGCAAGCCAACCCAGATCAGCCGATAAAGATTCGTCGCTGATATCGGGCCATTTTCTGTTTGTTTGAAGTCTTAAAAAATCGACACGTGCCTGAAACTGTCTTGCCTCCTCGTTCCAGGGCAGAAGTTCGATGCCCCTTTTTTGTACCTCTTCAAGGAAGAGAGCCAAGACCTTTTCCGGATTCGGGCTGGGAAAGGAAATCCGGGAAAGGACCACAGTTCCGAGGCGATTCTCGTTCACTGCCTGGATTCGATCGCAGGTTTCGTCCCACCCGATTTTCCTCACTGAGGAGAAAAGTTCGGGCTGGTGATGACGCAGATCTCTTTCATCCACTGGAGCTGCAAGGTGAATTTTACCCTCAGCTCCACCCTCATCAACGTGGGCTATGGCAAGAAAAGGGGTTCCTGCCAGATAATCGTTTTCCCGGAGCAGGACGCCTTTGCCGGAGATAAGTTGGTAAGAAGTTCGGGATCCCTTCCTTAATACCGCCAGGCGATCGGGATAGGCGAAGGCCAACAGGATGCCGCAGGCCTCGGGTTGCAACTTCTCGATCGAGTCGATAGCCAGCAGCTTTTTCCAATACCCCATTTGCTTTAAGATTCTGCTCTTGATCCGTGTGTCGATTTCACCTGGGAGAAAGTCAGAACGGTCTTGGAACTGCTGTATCCTTTCCCGTAAATCGCAGGAACGGTTGCGGCTTTTTAGAAGGTCGCGCTCCGTAAGAAGAGAGACAAGCAGGCAGGCGGTAGATCCGAGACCGAGCCTTTTGGCAGCAAACAGCATGGCAGATAGGCGCGGGTGGATTGGCAAGGCAGCGATCAACCGTCCTCTTTCGGTGATATGACCTTTATTATCGACTGCACCGAGATTTTGCAGCAGAAATTTGGCATTATCCCAGGAACCCGTCCGCGGCGGGTCGAGCCAATTCAGCTGGGCCGGGTCGGTCACTCCCCAAAGAGCAAGTTCCAGGGCGAGACGGGCAAGGTCTGCCGTCACAATTTCAGGGGGAGTGTGTAAAATCAGACCCTGGTCGACTTCATCGCTCCAGAGTCGATAACAATGTCCAGGCCCCAACCGGCCGGCCCGTCCTCGTCGTTGTTCTGCTGAAGCCTTTGAGATGCGGACTGTTTCAAGTCTGTCCAGACCGGTGGCGGAGTTGAAACGCGGCCTTCTGGCAAGTCCGCTGTCAACAACACAGCCGATACCTTCTAAGGTGATGCTTGTTTCGGCAATGGGGGTGGCTAGTATAATTCGTCGCTGGCGGCTTGGAGCCGGGTGGAACACACGATCCTGGTCGACGGTCGGAAGTTCACCATAGAGGGGTAGGATGTCGGCTGCCGGAAACCTGTCTTTTAATAAGTCCATGGTTTTCAGGATTTCACCGGCACCCGGCAAAAAAGCCAGGATATCTTGCGAAGTTTCAAGCCAGGCATGCTCGATTCCCCGGAGCATACAGCAGGAAATATCACGATTCGGTGACAGCGGCGGGAGATAGGTAACGGCAACCGGATATCCCCTGCCTTCTCCTATTATTATTTTTGATTTATGAATAAGTTTGGCAAGCGGTTGGATATCCAGGGTCGCGGACATAACAAGAAGACGAAGATCATCGCGTAGTTCCATAAGATCGAGACAGAGGGCCAGGCCGAGATCGGCGTTGAGATTCCGTTCATGGAACTCGTCGAAAATAACCAACCCGACCTGGGGAAGCTCGGGTTCGTTTTGCAGCATGCGTGTTAGAATTCCTTCAGTAACTACTTCAATCCTGGTTTTGCGCGAAACCTTGTGATCAAATCGAATTCTATATCCTACTGTTTCTCCCAACGGCTCACCGAGTATTTCACTCATTCGGAGTGCGGCTGCTCGAGCTGCAATTCTTCTTGGCTCAAGCATGATGATTTTTCTGCCGGAAAGCCATCCTTCATTGATGAGGGCAAGAGGGACAAGGGTGGTTTTGCCGGAGCCGGTTGGGGCGCTGAGGATAGTCGAACTACTGGAAAGTGCTGCCTTTATTGCAGGCAAAATTTGGATAATAGGAAGGGTCACGATCCCTAAACAGCGATGTAATCCATAAAGAAAAGCAGATTAGAGTTCCGGCGCACCTGAGGGGATGAGACAGACAAAAATAAGTTTATCATCTCCGGTATTTTTGAACTGGTGTTCCTCTCCGCCTGGGATGAAAAGAACAGTGCCGCTCTTTACGTCGACCCAGCCGCCTTCTTTAAATACCGAGCCTTGGCCGGAATGGATAAAAACTTCATGCTCCCATGCATGGGAATGTTTGGGGGTGAAACCACCCGGAGCAACAGTAAAAACGCGCATGCAAAAATTTCTTGCTCCGTCATCTTTGCCGATAACAACCCGGCCCATGACACCTTGAACCGTCTCCCCCTCGAAGGCTTTGGCTTCTGATTTTGTATAGTTGATAACTTTCATTTTGCTTTATCTCCAAGTCTTCTCTCATGTCGTATATGGGCTGGGTTGCCTTTAAACACACAACCCACAAGGATGGTTTAATGCCGTAGTAGATGCAGCTGTAAACGTCGGCCGGTAATCTTTTGCTACGTCTTTACAATATACCAGCCGAGGGGAAAAGACTATTCTTTCTTTATCGCATGGGACATTCCCATATAGATGGCTGCCAGAACGATCGCTGCCCCAAGCCAATTGGCAACACCTGTTTTACGCGAAAAAATAATAACATCCCAAACGAATGCCAGAGCTGGCTGAAGGAGAAGAACAAGACCTACATAGGACGCCTGGATCTTCGGAAGGGCATTTGCGATCAGGACCCAACCTATGGTCTGGCTGAAAAGGCCAAGAGCTATCAGGCTGAACCAGCTGATAGAATCCGGTATAAAAAACGAATTGCCGGCAATAAAAATCTCAAAGCCCAAAAATACCGAGGAGGCCAGCGACACCAGCATCAGAAAAAAGAAGATTGAGAAGGCCCCGTTTTCAGCTTGAAGTCTTCTTAACGTCAGTAGAAAACCGGAATAGCAGACGGCAGTGGCCAGACCGAGGTAAAGACCGGTTCGATAATCGTGTCCCAGGGAATTCCAATCCATGCCAATGACCAGGAAAAGGCCAAAAAAGGCCAGGGGTATGGAGAGCAAAAAATTCAACCGGAGCCGTTCTTTGAAAAACAGGACTCCAGCCAGGCTCAGGAAAAAGACCTGGAAATTACTGATGATGGTCGCAAGGCCCGGTCCTATGTAAAGGATTGAGCCGTGCCAGCAAAAAAGATCCATGGCGAAAAACAGGCCACAGCAGGTGATTAGAAAGATCTGCAGTGCTGTCAGCCTCTTGAAATCGTGTTTCCAAAGGGATGCTGCAAGCAGAAAAAGAAAACCGAGAAATACTCGATAAAATGCGGAGACAGCAGGAGTTACATGGGCAAATTTAACCCAAACTCCGGAAAAGCTGATAAAAAAGGCGCCGGCAAGGACGGCCAGGATAGGAGTGTTTTTTAGGATAACGTTATGCAAGTCCTTGGCAACCGAAAGAGTCATAGTGTTCCACATGTCTAGGAGGTTGTTGAAGTCCGGCGAGCTTCTTCGGGTCTGTTTGGATTAAACGCATTTGGGAGAGGTAGAAAACGGCAATTTGGGAAAATCCGTTGTTGCCAACTCACTGCTCTGCGACCTCATCTCTTTTCTCGGTGTCTGGCTGACAGGCTGCCATGGTCTTCTGTCAGGGCGGAGGCGTTTGACCCGTATCTCTTGCTTGATTAATCCTTATGCGTTCACCCAGAAAAGTATCCTCCTACAGCGCTGCGGAGTAAATCGATACGTTTGATCCGGACAACCTTTTTTGGGCATTGTGCTGTGTTTTTCAAAAATAATACTGAAGAACTAACGAATAAATACTAAAAAAGTAAAGTCAATAGATCTTCTGTTTCTCTCTCTTCCCCGTATTGCAGCAACCTGGTTTCCCGGATTTTTACCTTCGTCTTGTTACTGTGTGTTTCTTTTTTTCTTGTGGCCCAACAGATTTTGGCCAATCATATCGGCATCATCCACAGATGACATTTTTGTCATCTGTGGATGATGCCGAAAATAAAATATTACAAAAATGGAAAAAATATCTGTGAAAATTGTAACGCGAGAAAGTTTGCAAATTTTATTAAATGAATAAAATCAAATTGATAATATATATCAAAGACAAATGAGTCCCCATGGCATGATTATTGATGAAAAGCCTGGCAAGTCTAAAGCCAAGGGAAAACCCTGTTGCGACATGTTTTAAAAATACATTGAAAGCTCAAAGGAGGAAGAAGGAATGAAGAAAATTGAGGCGATTATTAAGCCGTTTAAGCTTGATGCGTTGAAGGAGGCCCTCGGGTCTTTGAACATACAGGGAATGACGATCAGTGAGGTAAAAGGGTTCGGTCGCCAGAAAGGCCATAAAGAGATCTACAGGGGGGCAGAGTATGTTGTAGATTTTATACCAAAAATCAAGGTGTCCCTCGTACTGGGTGATGATATGGTTGAAAAGGTTGTGCAAGCCATAATTGAGAGTGTGAAAACCGGTACCATTGGTGATGGCAAGATTTTCGTGATGCCGGTGGATACGGTTTGTCGGATCAGGACCGGTGAACGGGGTGAGGATGCGATCTGATTATTACAAATTTGTTGCTATTAAAAAAAGGAGAAAAGTTATGAAGAAATTATTTTTTACGGTTGTATTACTCGCCCTGCCTGCTTTAGCCTGGGCCGGTGATAGTACCGTTGCCCCGACGGTTGCGTCAAACGCCAAGGGGATTGCCGGAGTACAGACTCACCTTGATTATGTTTGGACCCTGACAGCTGCAGCTCTTGTTTTCTTTATGCAGGCAGGTTTTGCCATGGTGGAAACGGGCTTTACCCGTGCCAAAAACGCAATCAATATCATGATGAAAAATATGATGGACTTTGCTGTCGGCTCAGTCGCATTTTGGGCCATCGGCTTTGGGATCATGTTTGGAGCAACTACCACCGGCTGGTTCGGCACCAACGGGTTTTTCTTAAGTGATTTCAAGCCGGGCGGCGATCCATGGGTTCTGGCCTTTTGGATGTTCCAGGTTGTTTTTGCTGCGACGGCAGCAACAATTGTCTCCGGTGCCATGGCCGAGAGGACCAAATTCGTCGGCTATCTTATCTATAGTTTTTTCATTTCGGCATTTATCTATCCGGTATTTGGAAGCTGGGCTTGGGGAAGCCTGTTTCATGGTGGTGGATGGCTCGGAAATCTCGGATTTATAGACTTTGCAGGCTCTACTGTCGTTCACTCAATTGGTGGGTGGGCTTCGTTGGCTGGCGCCTTGGTTATCGGACCCCGAATCGGAAAATACGGGAAGGACGGGAAAGTAAAAGCAATACCAGGTCATAATATTCCTTTGGCAGCCCTTGGTGTGTTTATCCTTTGGTTGGGGTGGTTTGGATTCAATCCCGGTTCAACCACAGCAGGAACAAAAGATATAGCGATGATTTTCGTCAACACCAACCTGGCTGCCGCCGCAGGAGCATGTACTGCCATGTTGACTGCCTGGGTAATATTCAAAAAGCCTGAATCCGGCATGACTTTAAACGGCGCATTAGCAGGTCTGGTAGCCATTACCGCCGGTTGTAATAATGTCTCGCCGACCAGTTCAGTCATAATCGGGGCGATGGCCGGAGTTATCGTTGTTCTCTCTGTTCTGTTCATTGACAGAATTCATATAGACGATCCGGTCGGTGCTATCTCGGTTCACGGAGTTTGCGGTGCCTGGGGGACCCTGGCAGCCGGATTATTCAATATCGGTGGCACATCAGCAAAGATGGTAGGGGTACAACTTCTTGGCATAGGCTCGGCATTTGTCTGGTCATTCGGTACCTGTTTCATCCTCTTTATGGTGATCAAAAAGACCATCGGACTGCGCGTCAAGCCTGAAGAAGAGATGGAAGGTCTGGATATTTCGGAACATGGCGGGCATGCATACAATGATTTCCAGGTATTAAGTTAATTTAAAATTCTGATTCGCTGCACACTTCTGCCATAGTGTGCTGTAAGAGAGAGGTTGGGTTCTGCTATGAAAGGACTCAACCTTTTTTTGTTAACAGGTTTTATTGAAATAGTATCCTTGGCCAAGCAATCAGCCCGCGTATTTCATGGTAAAATTAGCAAGTTGATTGTTTCTTAGATACTGCAATGTGTTAACATCGAATAGCTCAATTAATTTAGAGGGACAATTTGTACCTAAACAAACATAGTAAGAGCATCGGTTTTTATGTCTAAGGAGTAATCACATCATCCGGTGGCTTTGTAAATTGCGAGTAAGGGGAACAAAAGGAAAAACATTGGTTGGTTGATAGAAAGGAGATAGAATAAAAAAGAATCCGGGCCGAGGGACGAAGGCAAGGGAAACAGTCTTTTTTAAGGAGGAGCCTTTGATGAATGTTCTTCTTATCTCCGCTAATACCGAAACCATCAACATGCCGACTCTTCCCATGGGATTGGGGCTGGTTGCAGCCGCTGCTGAAAAGGCCGGTCATTCGATCCGGTTCCTCGATTTGATGACGGAATCTGATTTGGAGATAGCACTTGCAAAGGCCATGTCAGGTTTTAGTCCAGAGGTGATCGGCATCTCCATTCGCAATGTGGATGATCAGGTGAGTTCGGCACCACGATTTTTATTGGAGCAAGCAAGAACGATTGTTGCTTTATGTAAAAGCCTTTCTTCGGCACCGGTGATACTTGGAGGTGCAGGGTACAGTATGTTTCCTGAGAGCGCCTTGGACTATCTTGGTGCTGATATGGGAATCCAGGGAGAGGGGGAAGGCTCCTTTGTTTTTTTGCTGGAAAAACTTGAAAAGGGTAAAGATCCCCAGGATGTTCCTGGACTTTACCTAAAGGGGAAAGGATGCCGGACACCAAGAACGTATCAATTACATCTCGATGATTGGCCGATGCCCGATCCGGAGATATTTGCAGACTCAGGATTTAAAGATTCGTCGCTTTACCTCCCCTTTCAAACTCGGCGGGGATGTCCTCTTGGTTGCAGCTATTGTGCAACAGCGGCAATTGAAGGGCGCCGTATACGGATGCGTTCGCCGGAAGCGGTGGTCATAGAGCTGGGCCGCTGGCGAGCGGCCGGATACAAACGCATCTATTTTGTCGACAATACCTTCAACCTTCCCTCCAGTTATGCATTGAGTCTCTGCAACCAAATAACAGAGACCGATCTTGATATCTCCTGGCGGGCTATCTTTTATCCCTGTCGTACCGAACAACCTTTGATCCAAGCCATGGCTCGGGCCGGATGCACGGATGTTTCCATGGGGTTTGAAAGTGGCAGCGACAGGGTGCTTGCAGGTATGGGGAAACGGTTTGATGTAGCCGATGTCCGTCAAGCTTCCGAAATGCTTCGTGATGTCGGGATATCCAGGATGGGTTTTCTCCTGTTGGGAGGCCCCGATGAAACAAAAGATTCGGTGATTGAGAGCCTGCAGTTTATCGACAGCTTGAATCTTGAAGCCATGAAACTCACTGTGGGCATACGAATTTATCCCTCTACTTCTCTGGCTGAAATAGCCAGAAATCAGGGAATCATCAAAGCGGATGACGATCTGCTCAAGCCTTGCTTCTACATTAATACTCAGCTGGAATCCTGGCTGCGTAAAACCTTATCTCAATGGTTGGCAGATCGACCGAATTGGAAAATGTAAGACACGCGGGCCTGCCGGAATCCAGGTTAAGATACAACATGGAAAATCAACAGGTTACAACACTGGACCGTCGGCAGGAAAACTTGTTGGAAAGCAGCTAATAAACCTTTTTTTGTTTTTAGAGAAACCTTTTCGGAAACTCTACCATGCCTTGAAAAGGTTTTCCAATCCTGCTTGCAGGCCGTCTAATTGAGATGAATTGAGTTTTACAAGGGCATCGGTGAGTTTGCCATGGGCGGGCCTTGGGGCTTGGGCAAGCAGTTCGGTTCCCTTTTTCGTGAGATAGAGATGGACGGCCCGCTGGTCTGTTTTGCTACGGTCTCGATAGATGAGCTGATTTTCTTCAAGTTTGTCCAGCATATTTGAACATGTGGACGGATGGATGGAAAGTACTGCTGCCAATTGAGATACCTTCAGGCCGGAGTTTTGCCCTATTTCATAAAGCATCCACAGCTTGGCACTACTGAGTCCGCATTTTTCTTCAACGAGTTTCGAGTGCGCCTGTACAGCCTTGAAAATAATTTGAATTTTATTTAAAATATCATTTACTTGTCTATCTTTTTTGTCCATTGTTCTATTTGTGGCCAAATTCTTTTTGGCTCATCCGGATTACGCGTGTTTCGGTAAAACAGGTAAGCAAAACACTATGAGGTTTGTCGTCACCGGCCGTTGCACTGCGGCCGCATTGTCTTTTATCGAAGTTTGCAGACATGGCGACCCTGGCCTGTGTTCAGTTGCGGACATCCCCTGAGCACACCTGGACGAGGTTGCTGTAGCCTCTGTCTTCTGCATGGTGCAGTTGAAATGAGCAATCCGTCTCCCCGGTTTTATACAAAAGACCTTGAGGCGGATAGCCCCTCATTTTTTGCTTAATACCCTTTTTCTCCGACTTGCTCCAGCTATTTCTGTTGGAATATAGAAGAATCGAATATCGGCTCCGGCTTTTGGGAAAATCCAGCTGTTTCACTGTCTTCCCAAAAGCCGTCACGTATGTGAAACAGTACGCCAATAACTCTTACATGGCGGCTTTACGAGCTTCAGCAAGCCAGCCGTTCCATTTTTCTTTATGCTTGGCGATCCATTTGGTGACATTGGCCTCGATGTCCGCCTGACTTTTCTGTCCTTCGTACATCAGGGTAGCCTGTTCGTTGATATCGGAAAGCGGCAAGGTGAACACCTCGAAGAATTTTTTAGCTGCAGGATTCTTCGCTAGAAATTTCTTGTTGGCGACAATCCGGATGTCCGAGACGACAAAACCGAGTTTGATCGGATCGGTAACCGCACCTTTTATTCCTGTAGCCGTCATTCTGGCGACGGCCTTTTCCTGTGATTTTTTGGGAATAATCTTGGGAACGTTGATCCACATGACGTCTTTTCCCGGTTGCAGCTTAAAGATGGTCCAGTTCGGAGCCCAGGTATAAAAGAAGATCGGCTCGCCATTTTTGTAAGCGGCTATTGCCGAAGCCATTCCCGCTTCATAGGAGGCTTTGACGGGATTAATGTCATTTTGCAGGTGGTAGACTTTCATATGCCAGGCAATGACATTTTCACACCCCCAACCCGGAGGACAGGCGGTCAGATCGGCCTTGCCGTCACCGTTTTTATCAAAAGCCTTCTTTACTTCAGGACGTTTGAAATCATCGAGTGAGGTGATATGATACTTTTCGACACTTTTTTTATCCACCAGGTATCCCTGCAGGCCACCGGCCTTGACCACATAGCCGATTTTTTCAGCCTTTTTATAAAACCCTTTGGGCAGTTGGCTGTCATGATTGGGAAACCATCCGTTGGTCCAGTAGTCTACATCCCCCAGTGCGACGGATTTATAAAAAATCGGATTTTGCAGATCTTTTGGCTTTTCTACAGTATACCCAAGTTCTTCAAGGCCGCGGCGTACAAGGGCCTCTTGGAAAAAACCGGTGTTCCAGGTTGCCCGTGCAGGTCGCACAGTAACACCTTTCCCGGGAAGGTCATTGGTTTTTGCCTGTACTGTGTTCGCTCCAGTTAACATGGTTACGGCGAGCGCGCCGGCAATGAGAATGTTTTTGATCATTTTTTGTCCTCCCTTAACTCTTTTTCTTTGTTCCCATGGACTGGGTAATCCGGTCCAGGATGATGGCAATTAAAACAATTGCTAATCCACCGATGGTCGCTTGACCGATGTCAAGCGTGTTTAAACCGAGAATAACAGGAGACCCAAGGCCCCCTGCTCCGATGAGTGCAGCTATGACCACCATGGACAGTGCCATCATGATGGTCTGATTGAGCCCCGCCATTATTGTCGGCAGGGCAAGCGGAATCTGGACTTTCAGCAATACCTGGCGATCAGTGGCTCCAAAGGCCAGGGCTGCTTCGACGAGTTCTGGATGTACCTGGCGGATACCGAGTGCCGTCAGTCTGATGATCGGAGGCAGAGCAAATACGATGGTGGCAAGGACACCCGCCACATCTCCGACGGAAAAGAGCATGACGATGGGCACCAGGTACACGAAGGCAGGAGTCGTCTGCATTGCATCGAGGATCGGCCTCAGGATTGACTGAAACCGGTCGCTGCGTCCGGCCCAGATACCAAGTGGGATTCCGGCAATGGTACAGAACACAACAGAGGAAAATACCATGGCCAAAGTGATCATGGTATCACTCCAGAGACCGAGAAGCCCGATTAGTACCAGCATGACTGCGGTTGATACAGCCAGCTTGATGCCTGACACTTTCCAGGCGATCAGTACCAGCACCAAGATGATGAGCAACGGATGTACTGCCTGGAGACCGTGGGTCATTCCGTTCAAGGTGATTTCCACCGGCCATTTGATTGCCTGAAAAAACCAGCGATACCCTTCGACCAGCCAGTCGATGAATTGGCTAACCCAGGTATCTAAGGGAATGACTTGGTGAGTAAACATCTTTACAACTCCTTAATAGAACGGTTGATATGCTCAAGAGAATGCGGTTTGGTTTACCTTTCTGCCATTGGCAGGACCCTGATTCTTCAAGCATGAAGTTTCTTTTTTTGCACATTTTTTTTAACCTTCGATGCTGGCTTCTCCCTTCTCAGCTTCTGATTGATTGTTGTTGCCAGCCCGATAGAGTGTGCGTAAAAATCTGTTTTTCGAGACAACACCCCGGTATATGTTGTCTTGGTCGACAACAGGAATCGGCCATGAATGGGAGGCGACCAGCGGCAAGATTTCTTGTAGACTCTCAGTTGTCTGCACGGCTGTCGCCTCTTTTAAAAATGCCTGTTCGATGCGTTTTCCTGTGCCTGTCTCGATCTGGTCGCGCAAAGAATCGGTGGACACAATACCGCAGAAATGATGTTCCGAATCGAGCACATAGGCAAATTCCCGATCTTGGTTATTCAGCATTTCCAGGGTCACGCGAGGGCTGCCGTCGGGAGTATGCCATACCACTGTATATTGATTGTCACGTACTATATCCCCGGCGGAGATGACGCCTGTCGGATCCACTCCGCGGAAAAACGCCCGGACGTAATCATTGGCTGGATTCTGGAGGATTTCTTCAGGCGTTCCAACCTGGACCACCCGGCCACCCTCCATGATTGCAATCCGGTCACCTATGCGAAGCGCTTCGTCAAGATCATGGGAAATGAAGACGATGGTGCGTTCATGTCGATCCTGCAATTTTAAAAGTTCATCCTGCATTTCAGTCCGGATGAGGGGATCAAGAGCAGAAAACGCTTCATCCATCAACAGGATATCCGGATCAACCGCCAGACCTCGTGCCAGGCCCACACGTTGCTGCATTCCGCCGCTCAATGCATTTGGATATGCATTTTCCCAGCCATCCAGACCCACCTGCTTCAAGGCGGAAAGTGCTCTGTCGAATCTTTGCTTTTTGTCCATTCCGTCAAGCTCGAGGCCGAAAGCGGCATTCTCCAAGACCGTCAAATGCGGCATGAGAGCAAAAGATTGGAAAACCATACTGGTTTTACTTCTGCGAAAACTGACGAGTTCGGACTTGTTCATTTTGAGAACGTCTTCCCCTTCTACGAGAACTTCGCCTGCCGTAGGTTCTATAAGCCTGTTGATCATGCGGACGAGGGTGGATTTTCCGGAGCCCGAAAGGCCCATCACAACAAATATCTCCCCTTTATTTACTGCAAAACCCGCATCCTGAACCCCGACTGTCAGGCCGGTTTGCTCATAGATTTCCTCTTTCGTCTTCCCTTGTTTGAGAAGCTGTAGCCCTTTTTTAGGGTCGGATCCGAATATTTTATAAAGGTTTCTGATCGTTATTTGTTCCATGCTTTTTTCACACACTTCCAGTGTTGGACTCAGTAATCGTTGTTTTGCGGCAGAGAATGTTCGACTCAAAATTATATTGCATAATAATATTTATTATAAAATAATATCATGCAAAATAATAATCAACTCTTTTCCTTTCCATGCCAGCCTGGTTCTTTGATTGTATGCAAGTGAGAAAATCTGAATAGATGACGTGTTTATGGGTGCAACAGTTTGGAATTATGGATCTATTTTGAGGGCAAGAGATCTCCCGCTTACACAGCCGGGCAAGGCATTAAAATTCAGGGGCTATTTTGCCGGGAGACCATGCTGATCAACAACCATCCCGGTTTTGGCGACAGGGTTTTACCTTCCACGACGATGTGGAGATTTTTTTTCATGTCAACGGCAAAAAGCAAAATGGCGTCATCCTTATGAGCTGCTGCGTATTCATGATAGGCAAAGGTGTCTGTCAGCTTGGTTGATCGGATCTCTGCTCCTTTGAGAAGCATATTGGCAAGCTTTGCATAGGTGACCTCGCTGCCAAACAGCGTCCGACCGCGACGGATAGCTGCTGCCGTCCGGTTGTCGGAACGGTTGCCAACCACTTGAGACTGGATGGCATAGACGGAGTGTGACCCCAGTTCCATCCGGTAATGCATAAGTGACGAAGCGTTCATGTTTTCCTGGGAAGAGAGAGCCAGCATTCTCCCAATTCCTACAAGATCCAGATGGCGGCCTGCATGTTCTGAGATCGGGTTGCCGTAATAGATGGAAAGTCCTTCCATTTTTGCAGCCATGATATTTGCCCAGGTTGTATCGGTCAGGAGAACCCGAAAACCGTGGGTAACCAACGCCTTGGCGATTGCCCTTGCGACAGGGTTAGCGCCTATGATAAGAAAGCCTTTGGATTCAGGTTCCGCCACCCCAAGCCAGTAGGCAATAGGACGGGCAGTGGCACTTTGCAGCAACACGGTTGCTAATATGACAAAGAAGGTAAGGGGGACCAGTATATGGGCATCTGAAAAACCTGCTTTTTCGAGTTGGATGGCGAAAAGAGCGGAGACTGCCGCCGCAACGATACCGCGCGGGGCCACCCAGGCCAGGAGATGGCGTTCAGGCCAGGTGAGTTCCGATCCCAATGCCGAGACTACGACGTTTAATGGCCTGGCCAAAAATTGAATGGCGAGAAAAACGAAGAAGACCTGCCAGCCAAGTCCGGCCAAAGAGGTGAGATCGATACGGGCGGCCAGGAGAATGAAGAGCAGGGAAATCAGTAAAATGCTCAGGCTTTCTTTGAAGTTGAGAATCTGATCTATGTCAACATGCCGCATATTGGCAAGCCACACTCCCATAACGGTCACCGTGATAAGGCCTGATTCAGCCCGCAATATATTGGAGATAGCAAAAGTGATGAACACGAGGGCAAGGGCAATGATACTGTGGAGAAATTCGGGAATCCAATGATTTCTGAGGAGTAATCCAAAGAGGTACCCACAGGCAGCACCGATTATGAGCCCCACGCCAACCAATTCACCGAAACCGATAATGGTGCGTCCCAGGGCCTGGCCGCCCTTGTCGGAAATGATGAACTCATAAACCAATACGGACAGAGATGCGCCAATGGGGTCGATGACAATACCCTCCCAGCGCAAAATGTTGGAGACGGCGGCTGTCGGTCGGACCGAACGCAACATGGGGACGATAACGGTAGGACCCGTTACAACGGTTACCGCACCGAAAAGGAAAGACACTTCCCACGAAATACCCAAGGAGAATCTGGTCGCCAGGGCGGTGATCAGCCATGTAACCACGAGGCCGAAACTGACCATATTCCGTACCACCCGCTGCTTACCCAATATTTCTTTGTACCTTAAGGTCAGACTCCCCTCAAAAAGGATTACAGCAACCGAGAGTGAGATAAATGGGAAAAGAAGGTCGCCCAATAATCGGTCCGGGTTGAGGATTTTCAAAAGAGGACCAATCAGGATCCCGGAAAAGAGAAGAAAGATAATTGGGGGCAGCTTCAGTCTCCATGCCAGCCATTGGCAACCGCTGCAGACAACAAAAAGAAAAGCAAAGGTTAGAACGGTTTTCTCGATCACGGCGGTTGCCCGAAGAAGAAGTTCGTTTAGGTTTTTGCAATACCATGTTTATTCTGGTCGCAAGATATGGACTGATGCTGTAATGATATTAGAAGATAAGTCGAGAATTATCAATTACCAACTGCTTAAGAAAATTGTAAATTTTTTAATGACATTTGTCAGGTCCGGTACCTGAGTCAATTAAAAATCCTCAATAACCATCCCCAAAGTACATAGAACGAAAGGAGAGACATATGCTGGATATCAAAGGAGCGGTTGCGGTTATTACCGGCGGAAGCGGCGGCATTGGTATGGCTCTTGCCGGGAAGTGGCTTGAATCAGGAGGGAGGGCCGTTATAGCCGACATTGATGAGGATATGTTGGAAAATGCTAAGGCAAAACTTGGTAAAGGGGTGGCAACATATGCCTGCAATGTCACCAAGGAAGAAGACTGTACCGCACTTGCAGCATTTGCCATGGAGCAGATGGGAGCGATCAATCTGGTCGCCCCTTTTGCCGGGATAATAAAAGACGGGCTGATGGTCTCCCCGGATAAAGAAACCGGAAAGGTGTCACGGAAAATGTCACTTGCAGATTTCACCAAGGTAATCGATATAAACCTTACGGGAGTCTTCCTTACCGTTCGAGAATGTGCAGAACAGATGATCAACAACGAATGCAAGGGTCTGATTTGTCTTGTTTCATCTACGGGGTCCATGGGAACTGCCGGGCAAATAAATTATTCATCGTCCAAAGCGGCAATGAGTGTGATGCCCAAAGTGATTACTGCCGAATTTTTCAGGCGCGGCATAGCCCACAGAATCCGTTGCGTAGCCATTGCTCCCGGCTATGTTGGAACGACGATGGTAAAGGAAATGAATCAAAAAGCCCTTGATAAGATCCTGTCAGAAGTGCCGATCGGCCGGCTGATCGAACCGGAAGAGGTCGCTTCGTTTGCCTGTGATATCTATCGGAATGAAGCTCTGGCTGGAGAAACCTATTTTATTCATGGTGGGTTACGACTGGGTTCCCGGGGTTGAGAATTTTTGTGTGGATTGTAGACGATGATTATAAAAGCGGATCTTAGTATTGCCTCGTTGACCTAAAGGCGTGTGTTGAATTGTATGTATACCCTCTTGCAGTTCATCTTTCTGCGTCCAGGATTTATTCGATAAATTGTTCCCAGTTAGGAGGCATAGGGCGTGAGCACTCCATATGATTTTGACAAACCAGTTGATCGTGTTGATACCGCAAGTTTTAAATGGGATAAATATAAAGGACGAGATATTATCCCGATGTGGGTTGCGGACATGGATTTTCAATCCCCTCCGGAGGTGATTGAAGCCCTGCATAACCGGGTCAGCCACGGGGTTTTCGGGTATTCATCCCCTCCGGATTTGCTTGCTGAGACGGTACAAAACATACTGAAAGAGGAAGACAACTGGGAGATTAAGCAGGAATGGCTGATCTGGCTTCCCGGGCTTGTCTGCGGCTTGAACGTGACCTGTCGGGCCGTCGGCAAAAAGGATGATGAGGTCGTAACTTCTACTCCTATTTACCCACCGTTCATGACGGCCCCCACACTTTCAGGACGGTCGCTGGTAACAGCCCCTCTCCATCTGCATGACAACCGCTGGGGGATGGATCTGGAGGAGATGGAGCGTGCGTTGACGCCAAGAACACGGCTGGTTTTGCTGTGTAATCCTCATAATCCCACAGGAAGGGTCTGGTCAAAGACGGAGCTTGAAGATTTTGCAACACTGGCTGAACGCCATAATCTTATCATTTGCTCGGACGAGATTCATTCCGGTCTGATATTGGATGAAAAAAAACGCCACATCCCGTTGGCTGCGCTCTCTTCTGAAATTGCCAAGCGGACGATTACGCTTAATGCTCCGAGCAAGACCTATAATATTCCAGGTTTAGGCTGCTCGTTTGCTGTTATCCCCGACCCGGAACTGCGGAGGAAATTCAAAGCCGCCATGAACGGGATCGTCCCTCATGTCAATCTGTTAGGATATGTTGCTGCCCAGGCTGCATATGAGCACGGAGAAAAATGGCGTCGCGAATTGATCGCCTATCTTCGCGGCAATCATGACCTGGTCTGTCAGACGATTGCCGATATGCCTGGTATGCACACCACTGCTGCGGAGGCAACCTATCTGTCTTGGATTGATGCCAGGCAGTCTGGGATTACGCAGCCTGCACGGTTTTTTGAACAGGCCGGTGTCGGGCTTTCCGATGGCGATGCGTTTGGGTTGCCCGGTTATGTGCGGCTCAACTTCGGCTGTCGTCGCGGGCTACTTGAAGAGGCCTTGAAACGCATGAATAAGGCATTGACGGAATTTTCCGGATAGGGGGAAAAGAAACGTTGGATGCAGACAACAGATAAAAAAATGCTTACGATTGGATAAATCGACGCAACTTTTTGTTTAAAGGGTAAAATTGGTCTTCATTTGATTATACGAGGGTAATAAGGTGGCTATCGGTATCCTCAATGCGGTATGTTCAATTTAATTCATTGAAGGAGTGGGGATCCTTTTAACCAAAGTAGATTCATAATAAATAGGGGTGTATTTCCGGAGCGGCACCATTTTCGACCAAGCCCTGTTTTATGGTCAGGGTGTAGCCAAGGCAACTGGCTTTATGTTTTGGAAGTAATTGGTATCATGTTCAGTCAAACTATTTATCCGGTAGAAAAGGAATAATTTTACCGTCATTGATTCAGACGCTGGCAAATTCGCTGAAAGACAAGGGGGGCACGATGACCGGCAGGACTGATACACCTGAAGACTCTATTGAACTTCGACTGCAGGCAGAAATGATATCCAGGGAAAAAGAGGCCAAATCACTGGAAGTGACCAGGCAGGTTGTTCATAAACTCCAGGTGCATCAACTTGAACTGGAGATGAAAAACATAGGACTGCGTCTGGCTCAGACAAAACACGAAGCCATGCGGGAGCGGTATTTCGATCTCTATGAGCATGCTCCGGTCGGATACTGTGCTGTATGCGCAAAAGGCTTGATCCTGGAGTCCAATAATACGGCTGCGAGTATTTTAGGTGTAGATAAATGGGAAATATTCAAACAACCGTTTAGGCAATATATTCTTATAGAGGATCAGGATATTTTTTTCTTGACCCAGAAGCAACTTTTTGAAGGAGCCAAAGAAAACACCAGGACAGTCGGCTCTAGAAGATCCTGTGAAGTACGGATGGTGAAAAAGGACGGAACGATATTCTGGGCTTGGCTGGAGGCAAGCGTTAGCGATTATTCTCCTGCCGGCTGGGAACAAATAATGGATGAACAGTCCTTTTGCCGAATCGTCATGATCGACATTACCGATCGCAAAGGAAGGGAGCATGTGCTCAGAGATCTGCTGGAGGAAAAACGGGATCTCTTAAGGGAAGTGCATTACCAGATTAAAAGCAATTTGGCTAATATAATGGTGTTGTTCGATCTTCGGATACGGAAGGTGGGCGCCAATCAAAAAGATGCTGTTTTTCTTGAGCAAAACTCCATGTTGCGATCCCTGCTCTTGGCCCATGAGCATCTCTATCAGTCCAAGGATTTTTGTCGGATTAATTTTCAGGACTATATCGAGGATGTCATCTCTCATATATGTTTAACCTATGAAAGAACCCAGGACATTCGCATTGCCGTGGCTGCAAAAGATGTTGAACTTGACCTTGACAGTCTTCTTCCATGCGGGCTTCTTGTAACTGAGTTGGTGACAAACGCTTTGAAATACGCTTTTCCGGAGCAATTGTTCTGTTCAGGGGGAGATGATTGTAAAATTACCGTCAATGCCCAGTGGGATGGCCTGGCGGTTACGCTTGTGGTGGCGGATAACGGTGTAGGATTGCCGACCGGTCTGGATTGGACGAAGACAAAAACGACGGGTTTTTTGCTTGTGAGGATGCTTGGTGAACATCGTCTTCACGGACGCATTATGGTAGACTGTACCACCGGAACCAGCTTTCGTCTGCGTTTTGTCCCCAGGATACTACTGTAGCAACAGAACAACGGAATACCCTCCTCTTATAAATTCTCGTACGCCAGTCGGTTGTCAAAATATTCGTTGACGGCCCATGTGTTGGCAGTGAGAAGATGGTGAACCATCAGAAATCCTTTTGCTTCATTTTCTGAATGCATTGAATTCCTGTCTTTTTTGCAGGGAATTGTCTTTTTGATGCTGTTCTTGCTAAACGAACTGAGTGTTTGTTCAACAGCAAGCGGCAAGAAAGCAAAGGCAGGAGACATTTGGCAACAGGCCAAGGATGTCGGGATGCTGTTGCCCGCCCGGTGTCGTATTGCCAAGAGTTTGCCTACGATATCAAGCCGCTAACTCGGGCAACTCTTAACGGAATTTTCAATCCTGTCGACCATTCGTCGATCATTGTACCGCAGGTGACCCATTCGCTGACAACCAATCTGGATCTGCTGGTAATCGGTCAGTTTACCTCGGGTGCTCAGGAGACTGAGTTCGGGGTGTAGGGCAAATCGATTACCCTGCGGCTTAAAAATTCATTTTACTCTGCAGTTCTGATAAAAAAATCCCCTACACCTTGAAACGTCCAACAAGTTCTTGCAGTTGGGATGCCAGATGTAAAAGTTCTTCGGCGTTGGTATCCACTTGGGCGCTGTTTGCTGAAACCTCCTGAACGCCCCGGTTCACATTGGCAATATCACTGCTGATTGTTGTTGAAACAGCGGAGGATTGGTTGACATTCTCGTTAACCTGTTCGATTCCCTGTGAAGCCTGGGAAATGTTGTTTGATATCTCCTGGCTGGATACTGACTGTTCCTCAACGGCAGTTGCAATTGAGCCCACTATATCGTTTACCTCATCTATTATTTTACTTATCTGACCGATTTCCGAGACAGTCTCATTGGTTGAATTCTGAATACCCTCAATCCGGTTTTTGATCTCCAGGGTTGCGGTGGCGGTCTGTTTTGCCAATTCTTTTATCTCGTTTGCAACAACCGCAAATCCTTTGCCGGCTTCACCAGCACGTGCAGCTTCTATAGTGGCATTAAGAGCCAGAAGATTTGTTTGCTCGGATATCTCGGTAATAACTTCCGTTACCTTGCTGATTTGTAAAGCGGCTTCTCCCAGCTCGTTGACCTTTTCTGAAGCTCTATTGGTGTTGATAACAGCCTTTTCCGTTATCCCCCTTGCTTTTCCGGAGTTCTGAGCAATTTCGCGTACTGTTGCCGTCATTTCTTCAGAGGCGGCAGCAACCATATTGACATTGGTGGAAGCCTGTTCGCTGGCTGCCGCCACATTAGTGAGATTGGTACTCATTTCTTCGGCAGCCGAGGCTACTCCATTGGAGCGGGACAATATATCTTCTGCTCGCGTGGCCAATTGTCCGGCAATGGAAGTGAGACTGGCCGATGATGAATCGAGAGTCATTGAATTTTTGGAAATATCCTTGATTATAGACTGCAACTTTTCCATAAAAGTATTAAACCATTTGGCCATATCGCCGATCTCATCCCTGGAATCGACTTCAACACGTTTTCTCAGATCTCCCTCACCTTTAGAGAGTTCGGTAAAAAACGCAACCATGGTTTTAACCGGTCGAAGTATGGTCGTGCCGATGCTGTAGCTTAAGAAACCGATTATGAGCACTAACACAACCGTAAATCCGACTTGGCCTTCCAATACCCATCGTTTTATATCGGCTGTTTTTTCCTCGATTTCTCCGCTCTGTTTGTTGGCCTCCGAAACTACTTTATCGATTGCGGCGCGATGTTGGTTATAGAGGTCATCCAGCCGGGTTTCAATCTCCTTGGCTTTGGCCATATCATCTTGTTTGACTGCCGGAAACAAATCGTTGTCGACGAAATTGAAAAATTTAACAGCCGGTTCATAGGAGCCGACGACAAGTTTGTCGTGTAACGAGCCCGGAGGTATATGCGTATCCCAATATGCATGACGGTCCCGGTAGTCTTTTTCCAGGTCGGCAAGCCTGCTGATCAACTCCAGTCTATGATCTTTATTGCTGTCTGCTATAATCTGTTTGGTAACCAGGTAGGCCTCGATAATGTATTCAGGAGGTGGCAGTATGTCTGCAACGAGATCTTTATTGCTGATGATGTCATCGTATAAAGATCCGTTTACGGAGACGACTTTCATCAATTGGTAGCTGAAGATGAAATAGGCGATAAAGCCGACAATGGCAGTACCAGCCAATAAGGCTAGTTTTGCTTTCATTTTTAATGTATTGATGACTTTCATGGCGCCTCCTTTGACAGAATTTTATGTAATTATATGTTATCGCATACTCTTTCTATCAATTCTTTCTGCTGCGACTTATCCTAATTACTCTTTCCGAATACCACCAAGGGTGCCGGATAAACAGAGACTCATTTTTGGGACCTTCATCTCGAAAACGGGAGAGGTAAAAAAAGAAACTTTCTTAAAATGATGAAAGAAACCTTTTGCAATGCTGTGGAAGTATTCGGTCTTGGTGACGGGATTCTGTTCTGTAGACGTATGGAATAAAGGAAAAGAAAAAATGGACGCAAGAGTTGCTGCGAAAAATTTATTTTCAGAATAAACAGGTGGTACTCTTTCGGTGAGGTGTAATTTGAAAAGCATGATACCCTCTTTTCTGAAGAATCAGCCTTGTTTTGCAGGATTCCAATATATTTTCCCCCACCTCCTGCTTCAATGTAGTACTATATAATATTTTAGACCTTGGTAGAAAGCAAAGTCAAGAAGATGTAAAAATATAAAAAAGGTAAGTTGACATCCTGGCTATCACCTGGATTTTCCCGTAGTCGGAACCCAATATGTTGCGTTTGTTTTATATATTAAGCTTCAGTTTAATGAACAGAGCTCAATATGTTAGAGGAATGTAAGATGAATCGATCTTGGCGGAAACGAATCTTTGGTTTAATAATTGAGGAACCATGCCAGCTAACCCGGATTTTTCATCAGTTCAGGCGGTGTCAGGTTCGAAGTTTTTGGCAATGAACTATAGTAATCTATGTTCATTGCTAAAATACTGAAGAAGATGGCGCCACCTGGACTGACCATCGGTGAACACTGTGTAAATTTGACAACACACTAAATTATGTGAAATGTCATGTCTTTTCTGAAGTACAAACAAATTGACACAGTGTTCATGAGAAATCCGGACAGTGCAGACATTGAATAAACATCCACAAGACAAGACTCAGTGATGGATACAAATTACATTCTTGCCGGTTCGTTGATAGACGGCACCGGCAGGCCGGTTCAGAAACAGGTGCTTCTGACAGTAACCGACGGCAAGTTAGCTGCAACCGACAAATACGATCCCCACGTAAGCCCAGCTTCACAAAACTTCACGGACCTGTCCCATTGCACCATTCTGCCGCCGCTGGTCGATAGTCATCTCCATCTTTTCATGTCCGGCACCATTGATGGCAAGATACGTAAGCACCAGCTGACAGCTGGCTATGATGAGCTGCGACCGGTCATCGCCCGTCATCTGCGAGATCTCTTTGTCCACGGGGTGCTGGCTGCTCGCGATGCCGGAGATCGCGGAGATTTTGTCCTTCGATATCGGGAAAACGAAAAAATACCGGAGGGGATCGTACTGAAAATCGCCGGACGGGCGTGGCATGGGCCGGGCCGGTATGGTGGTCTTATCGGCAGAGCCACAGGTGATATAAAGAGCCTGGTTGAAGCCTTTGAACTGGATGCAGGGAGAGGCGATATCGTAAAATTGGTTAATTCGGGTTTAAACAGCCTCCTAACCTATGGCCGGGAGACGAAACCCCAATTTTCGATGGACGAGATTGCCGCCTTAGTGCAGACAGCGGCCAAGCTCGGCCGCAGGGTGATGGTCCATGCCAACGGCCGGGAGCCGGTTCGGTCGGCAGTTGAGGCAGGCTGTCATTCCATAGAACACGGATTTTTCATGGGGCGCGACAATCTGGCATTGATGGCGGACAAGGAGACGTTCTGGGTGCCGACGGCTATCACCATGAAGGCCTACGCGACCAATATTCGTTATACTCGATTACACGCCGACGTCGGGGTGGTCGAGAAAACTCTCAATCACCAACTGGAGCAGTTGGCTATAGCAAAAGAACTTGGAGTCCGGGTAGCCCTCGGCACCGACTCCGGAAGCCTAGGAGTTCTCCATGGCGAATCAATGGTTGAAGAGATGAAACTCTTTTTGCAAGCGGGATACAGTCTTGAGGAAACCATCCAATGTGCAACCGGCAATGGCGCACGCCTCCTTGCTCTGGAAGGCTCCGGTCAACTTGTCAAGGGCGAACCAGCTACATTCCTGGTAACCAGGGGAACCCCGGCGCAGCTTCCACGAAAACTTACCTATTTGGAGAACATTTATATCGCCGGGAAACCCAGCACCTTGTATCGTAAAAATCCGATAAAAAATGTGAAGGGAAACTGACAAGGCGGAAGTCTTATAGATTGAATTAAGAGAAGAACCGAACAGGTTTGACAATGAATCAGGTCAGTGACGATGAATTAAAAAAGGTGATCAAAGATTTTCTCGAGATGGGTCACGTGGAAAACATTGTGGCTATGTTTCGCCGTGAGCCCCTATATTATTCATGGACAGGCGATATCCTCGACGACGAACGTTTCAATGTCCGGCTTGGAGTTTCGGTGCTTTTTGAAGAACTACAGGCAATACAGCCGGAAAAACTCGGACTGGCCGTTCCCTCTCTTAGACGTCTTATGCGCCACGAATCATCTTTGATACGTGGTGAGGCGATTTCTGTTCTTGGTATCGTCGGCACGGACGAGGCCATTGCCCTCGTACAGGAAATGATCTACGATTCCAATCCGCAGGTCAGAGAAATGGCAGAACTGGTTCTTGAGGAGGATGTGAGGAAACGAGAACTTTAGCCTGTGTTCCTGGCAAGTTGGTTAAGTGGTAGTCATAACAGACTGGGCGTATAAGATTTTTGATTCATCCGAATTAAACGTATCGGTCGATGGCACGGGAAGCGTGACTTTCGCCGGGTTGCTACTTTAAGCTCTCTGATTGACATAAATGTTCAGCTGCTGATCCAGGGAGAGAACAGTTATCTCCCTTTCATTTTGATAGGCTGAGTTTCAATGGTAATAAGATTCAGCTTTACTTCAGTGCGCTTAGTTCGGATGAACCAGGCTATTTAGTATTTTATGTGATCTCTACATCGGCCAGGGTTTTCCCTTCCCTCCGAGAATATGCATGTGCAGGTGAAAGACAACCTGCCCGGATTTAGCACCGTTGTTGAAGATGACCCGATAATCATCCTCAACGCCGTTTTCTTTTGCCATTTGGGCACCGATGCGCAGGAGTTTTCCGTTCAGCTGATCATCGTCTTCCGTGATGTCGACCGGCCTGGGAATATGTTTTTTGGGAACGACCAGGAAGTGAACCGGTGCCTGGGGTGATATGTCCCAGAATGCCAGCACTTCGTCATCTTCATACAGCTTTTTTGAGGGGATTTCTCCTGCAATGATTTTACAAAAGATACAATCACTCATTGGTATTTCTCCTTGTTGAAAATCATTTTGAAATGTTTGAATCCTTCTTCAAACCTGTACTTTTATAATTGAAAGTGATGCAGTATAGACTGAAACGGAAATGAAAATAAAGTGAAAAATCCAGGAGTTCGAAAAATAAAGTGTCTAAAAATACTAGCCTGAATATATCAGCAACATGGAATGCACTTTTATCGTGCACAGCATACCACAATGTGGTATGCTGTGCACATTGATTATCCCCCCCCTAAAAAAGGTCTTCTCCCTTCCGCATGGGGAGGAGACCTTTTGTCTTTCAGTGGCATGAGTTTTATTTTCGTACAGAAAACTTACATGACTCAATATGCTGAGTACTTACACCGATAAAGGCTCCATCACTCATCACCTTCTTTTTTTGCCAGCTGTTGCCGACCCGTAGCACTTCGGTAACTGAAGCCTCGGTAATGGGAATATACCGTTGTTTACTTTTACTTTTGAAGAGGCCATGGAAGGCTCCTGTGAGGTAATAAAATCCATTACCTTGTGTATTGGTTATGATTTGAACGAGTTCCATTTCTTCTCCTGTCTTTGCTTTCAGGGTCGATGCCCGCATTTTTTCTCTATTGTCACCGGCTGTTTGTAGCGAATCATAGAACAGAATGATGTCTGAAAGCCTGAGTTGGAGCATGTCAAATTCTCCAAATTTGACATTTCCTTGCAAAAGGATGCTTGCCTGGCGCAGGAGCAAGGCATCATCAAAACTTTTTTCAGCAGGATTTTTCCAATAAAGATTTGCGCTGTTAAAAATGTCGATTGTTCGTAAAGAACTATTTCCGATATCAATAAAGCCCGAATAGACTTTGTCGGCGGTGTGCAGCGTAACCTTTCTCTGGTCGGTATCCATGAATTTTCTCCAATAGAATTTTATCGGCTTTGTAAAAAGTTCACGAGCCCACGTTCAATGTCCGATATTATTGGATAATCGTGTTTCCCTGCAGCCTTTAGGAATATCTACGAGGTCATCATTGTCACCTTTTTCGGACTGTGCAGCGCTTTAACCGTCCTTTTTAGGCGGCAGGGGGAGGAGCGATTTTCGGCTCACTGCTTATCATTTGTCAGGCGATATTCAATAATCAGGAAAATCGGAAGATAACGTCTTCAAAGTTTTTTACTTTTCCATCTTTGAATTCGATCCCTTCATCCTCGAGCATTTTTATTTTAGTATCAATTGCACTGCCTTTGGTTCTTCCTTGAAATCCACCAATCCGACCGGATGTGGCTACGACTCGGTGTCAGGGGACCTCCGGGGCATAGGGGTTGTTTTTCATGGCTTGGCCTACTCCTCGGTACGACCTGGTACCCAAGGCATGGGCAATCTCTTTATAGGTCGTCACGCGGCCTTTAGGCACTTGTCTTAGGAGTTCGTATGCTTTTTCGGCAAAAGTCGGCATCATTTCCTCTTTTGTATGCGCAGTCATAAATTTCTGCGGAAAAGTGACGTTATCAATCTTTTGACATGAAGGATACCATGAAATCTTCATGGGTTCTAAACTAAAAAGAAACGGAGTTTGCATTTCATGCCTTTTCCGATTGAGTGTTATATTCTCACCTCACTCCGAAATCGTTGCGGACCGATGATGAACTGCACGGTGGCAAGAGAACCAAGAATAGTGCCAAGAATGCCTGGGGAGAGAACACTCTGACCGGCCAGGTACAAACCCCGAAGCGAGGTACGGTTCAGCATGGCAGCCGAAAGGAGCTGTTCTGTGGAACGCATAATACCGTATGCTGATCCGTTGGGGCTATTGACCCAATCTCTGATGGTTAACGGTGTAAAGACATCGAGTAGTCGGGCGTCGCTCAAGGGGCCGGTGAATTTTTCCGCTTGCCCAATCAGCTGGTGGGCAAAATTCGTTTTGGTCTGTAGATACTCATGACCTCTTTGACCACTGACTGTATTTTGCCAGCGCATCCACAGTTCCTCATGACCGGAGGTGATCAGGGAAAGCAGGTTTTGGTCCGGCCGTTCACTGGGGCGAAGTTGCACATAAACCAGATCTTTGGCATCTCCTGATGCATCGGTCTGTATGGCGAAAAGGTTCTGGTCTATGGCCGGATGACGGTCCGCAGGTACCAGTGCATGTACCCCGGCCATACTGTGGGTATCACTTAAGTTCCGGATGCGCCGCTGGTAAGAAGGCTTGAGGCTTTGGGCAGGCAGCAGCTCTAAAACCATCCTTGGATGAAGTGCGCCGACCACCAGGGGGGCATCAATGGTTTCCCCGGATTCTAATGTGATTCCCGCCACATGGTCATCCGCCATCTGAATGCTGGTTGCTGCATCGCCGGTGCGGACCTGACCACCAAGGGCAACCAGTTTCCGGGCACAGACGTCGGCCATATGTGCACCGTTGCTGGCCAGTCGCCAGGCGGAAAACAGATAACTGGCAAGTGCCATGGTGTGATAGAACTGAGGGCATACTGCCGGAGGCACTCCGATCAATACGGATGGCAAGCCGAAAACAGCGCGCAAAGCGCGACTGCAACCAATCCGATCAAAGATAGAGCCGAGGGATTCAGTTTGATCAAGCCAGTATTGCATCGGTTCCGAGGAGTAAAGAAAATCAAGATGTTCGAACTGGCCGGCGCTGAAACGTAAGAGTGCCATCAAGGCATTGATCTGCTGCTGCTGGGAGGGAAAGGCATCCCTTAAATTGGCCTCGTAGGACTCGAAACTGGATGGCACGTCGAAAACTTCGATCCCCAGGCTCTTATCATCGAACAAATAACGGTCGATGATCCCTTCAGTACCCAGACGTATAAGGGGCAACTCGTTCGTTATACCCAGATAATCGAATCACCTGCGTAGGACCTGCCCTTCATCCAGCCCCCCCAAGTAGTGCAGCCCTACATTGCAGTGTACCCCTTGGCGCACGTAACTGCGCATCATGCCGCCGGCATGCCTGTTTTTTTCGATAACCGTGACCTCAAAGCCGAGTCTTGCCAATATGATTCCGATACTCAACCCGCCGATGCCGGAGCCGATGATCAGGACTTTTTCCTGGCGGTTGTGGAAGTTATGCATGGATTCACTGTTATGGGATGGTCGATGACCTGGACAGTAACTCGTTGTTTTCCAGAAACGATAAAGAATAAGCCTGCCAAATAAACCCTTTGTCAGCCTACCCGGATCCTAGCCGACCAATGATAAAATAGCAATGTTTTATCATTGATTCCTTTTATTTCCGGACAGCTGACAACCTGGCGGCAAAAAAACCATCAAGGGCTTCGGAAGGGTGCGGCTGAAAATAGCCGTTTTGGATATACGGTCTTGAAGACGCCGGCAGGTAGTCAGTACAGTCCGTAAGCTTAACCCCCTGATGTGTATTGAGAAAATCTTCCACCACCTCTTCGTTCTCTTCCTGTTCAAGTGAGCAGGTGGAATAAACCAGGGTACCTCCGGGTTCTAAAAGTCTTGCGGCAAGGGCCAGCAGATGTGTCTGGGTTTTGGTGTAATCGGCAAGACTTTTGATGGATCTCTTCCAGCGAATATCGGGGTGGCGTCGAATAACGCCGGTTCCCGAGCAGGGGGCATCGATCAGGATATTGTTGAAGGTGTTCCGAGCTATTTGACTGAAATCAAACAAACTCCCGGTGTGGATGGTAACTGAATGTTGAGGATGGATCCGAGCCAGGTTTTCTCTTAAGAGCTTAAGTCTATGTGGATCTGGCTCCACGGCGGCAATGGAGGCTTGTTTGCCCGTAGCAAGCTCCACAATATGGCAGGTCTTGCCGCCGAGTCCTGCACAGCCGTCAAGGATGCGGGCATGTTGATGAAAAGGAGCAAGCAAAAGGCAGACAAGTT
This sequence comes from Desulfocapsaceae bacterium, assembly GCA_046704745.1. GTDB lineage: Bacteria > Desulfobacterota > Desulfobulbia > Desulfobulbales > Desulfocapsaceae > CAWGGS01. The sequence goes on from JBJKRL010000037.1 coordinate 42,416, forward strand.
GGGCCGATTCGTCTTGCACCTGGAAGGCCCCTTGGACAAATCCAGGAAGTTCCTGGATACGGCCATGATACTCGGGGAGGATGACCGCATTCGGGGCATGGAGGCCGGTCTGTGCCGCTATTCCGTCTTGTTCCAGTCGGGTCAAAAAATCCTTTTTCGTCATAATCTGTGAATTTATGCGTAGAACCAGGGGAGGGCGTCGGTTATTGCAGGCACAGATCCTCAGCATTTCCTGCCTGCCGAAATGCTTCAGCCATCTTTCGGTCAGCCATGCAGGGTGGTTGAGAATCGGCTCCCCTTCTTTATCAAGCCCATTTGGTGCCGGGATCCGAGAACGTTGCCTGATACAGGTCCTGAGGACCCCGTTGACCAAGCCCCTGAGCTTTTCCGGCAGGCGAATAACAGTTAGGGCCTTGACTGTTTCATTAACGGCTGCCGACTCTGGTATCCTGTCGAGAAAAAGAAGTTGGTAGAGACCGACGGCAAGGGCCTGGTGGACAAATGGATGCAGTTTGTTAAGAGGCTGACGGCAAAAGAGAGCAAGACACGCATCGAGATATTGGCGTTGACGCAGCACTCCGTAAATCAAGTTCATGGCGAGATGGCGGTCACTGCCGGCCAATTGGCATTCCAGGGCGACATCTTCAAAAAGAAGATCGACGTTCAGAGGCGTTTGCTCCAGTCTGCAAAGGGTCTCGATGGCTGCAAATCGTGCTGCTTTGCGAGGAAATTTGGGCAAGGGAGAGTATCCTTTTAGAAAAGATTACATTGAAAAAATTGTCGGCTTCACCAAAAGCGTAATACCCCGGGAAGGTGAATTGACGTGGGAATGATTTATCACGTTGCCTTCCAGGGTTTTTTACAAGGTCATCATAGAAGCGTTGATTCTTTTGCCTGCAAGGCATGAAAATAGACATTCGGCAGGTCTTTTTCAATCTCTTTCGGCTTTACCTGTTTTTATTAGCGATCACATCCGGATATGCCGAGCCGAAAGTTGTGTAATGAGTATTGCTAATTATGGGTAAATGGTTACAGTGATGGCCATAATTGTCGGCAGCGCAAAAAGATACTAGCTGTTGGTTTAATGTTGTAGCATGTTGATTTCTCGTGTTATCTTTTACTTTAGCGGGTGGTTGCAAACCAACGGTTTTTCAGGGGAGACAAAGGGTAGAAAAATGACATTGCCGGTGCGGATGTAATGGGAAAGAACATTCTGAAAATCATTATGGTTGCTGTGCTGATGTCTTTTCTTTTTCCTGTATGGTCTTCCTTTGCTTCGACCAAAGAAGATGTTATCCGAAAAGGAAGTTTGCACTGCGGGGTCTCCGCCGCTTTCCCCGGATTTTCAAATCCTGACGAAAAAGGCAACTGGACCGGACTTAATGTGGATATCTGCCGGGCGGTTGCTGCGGCTGTTCTCGGTGATGCAGCAAAGGTGAATTTTACTCCCATGACCGATAAAGAGGGATATACCGCTCTTATATCGGGGAATATAGATATCCTGCTGAGTGACATCCCCTGGACCTATACCCACGATACCGCTCTGGGGGTGAGTTATGTCGGAATCAGCTATTATGACGGACAAGGGTTTCTTGTGGCGAAGGCATCGGGAATTAAAAACATTCAGGATATGAAAGGTGCAACGATCTGCCTTCAAGCCGGTTCCTCCGACAAATCCGCCTTGGCTCTGTTTTTTAAACAGCATCTGATGGAATATAAAACCCTTATCGTGGACTCTGTAGACAAGGCCGTACATGAATTTGAGACGGGAAACTGTAGTGTAATCACCGGCTCGCAATCACGACTTTATGGAATACGGCTCAAACTCGACAAACCGGATACTGTCTTTATCTTTCCTGATATCATCTCTAAAGAGCCGTTGGGGCCGATTGTCCGTCAAAGTGACGAAGAATGGTCCAATATTGTCAAATGGACGCTTTATGCGATGATAGATGCCGAAGAATTGGGGCTCACCTCAGAAAATATAGTTGGAATGAGGAAGAGCAAAGATCCTCGCATCCTAAGCTTCATCGGCAAGGAAGGGGCAAAGGGCATAAGTCTTGGACTCCGGAACGATTGGGCCTTCCAGATAATAAAGCAGGTGGGAAACTATGGAGAGTCCTACGAAAAAAATATCGGTCAAGGATCGGCATTGCATGGAGATCGCGGTTTAAATACCCTCTGGCTAAAAGGAGGGCTTCTTTATGCTCCGCCTCTTCGTTGAGTATAGACGAATTCATACTTAATGTTAAAGGATGAGTCATGGACATACACTGGTTGCAGCATGTACCCTTCGAAGGATTGGGGGCGATTGAAACGTGGGCAAAAAAAAAGGGGCATAGTCTGTCCGTAACCCGGCTTTTTGCAGGAGACCCTTTGCCCCAACCCGATTCCTTAGCCATGCTGGTGGTTATGGGAGGGCCCATGGGCATATATGACGAACAGGAGTATCCCTGGCTAAAAAGTGAGAAGACGTTTTTACAGAGGACGATAATAGAGGAAAAGCCCGTACTTGGCATTTGTCTCGGAGCCCAATTGGTGGCCGATGTTCTCGGCTCCCGGGTTCGGGCCAACAAGGATAAGGAAATCGGCTGGTTTCCGGTAGAAAAGACCACCGAGGTTCCCGAAGCTTTACAAGAGCTTCTTCCTTCTACCCAGACGGTTTTCCACTGGCATGGGGATACCTTCGATCTGCCAGCTGATTCCGTGTTGCTTTATACAAGCGAGGCTTGCCGCAATCAGGCTTTTGTTCATAAAGACCGCGTGATCGCTTTGCAATTCCACCTTGAGACCACTAAAGAGAGTGCCGCCGTATTGGTAGAGAATTGTCGGCATGAGTTGGTTCAAGGTCCTTGGATTCAGACGGAGCAGCAGATTATAGAAGGCATGGAGGCAAATTTGGGAATAAATCAAACCATGGACAGGATACTTGATTATCTAGAAACATTTAAATAAAGGTATCATTATGAAATTTAATAGAATAATGATAATAATAATCGGGATGATTGCTCTGTCGGCCTTTTCCGGCGGTTTCTGCACATCCGTTCCGGCCGAAGAGAACCAAGGCGCCTGGAACAAAGTCGGCAAAGATGTCAAGGAAACAGCAAAGGATGTAAGTGTAGCTACAAAACAGACATACGAAAAAACAAAACAAAAAAGCGTTGAAGCCTGGCAGAAGACCAAGGAAGGAAGTAAGGAGGCCTACGACAAGAGCAAAAATGTTTACGACTCAAGCAAGAAAGAAAGCAAAGGCTTCTGGGCTTCGGTAAAGGAAACGGTGGTGGGATGGTATGAAAGCGCCAAGGCAGCCATCCATTCAGCCACGGCACCTTCCACCAAAAAAACAGAACCCGAAAAATCTTCCGGGGCCTCACAGTAAATACCTGTTCTGGCAGAACAGATATCCTTAACAAGAAAAGGCATGCCGATCGAATGGTTTCGGCATGCCTTTTTTCTGAGGCTACGAGGCCTGCTCGAGCGCTACAGCCACGGCCACAGACGCGCCTACCATTGGGTTGTTGCCCATCCCTATTAACCCCATCATTTCAACATGGGCCGGGACAGAGGACGATCCGGCAAACTGGGCGTCCGAATGCATGCGTCCCATGGTATCGGTCATACCGTAAGAAGCCGGGCCGGCCCCCATATTGTCGGGATGCAGGGTTCGCCCGGTACCACCACCGGAGGCCACGGAAAAATATTCCTTGCCCTGCAAGAGGCATTCTTTTTTATAGGTTCCGGCAACCGGGTGTTGGAAGCGCGTCGGGTTGGTTGAGTTACCGGTGATGGAGACATCGACACCTTCCATATGATTGATGGCCACGCCCTCCCGGACATCATCGGCACCGAAGCAGCGAACCTTGCCCCGGTCGCCGTCGGAATATGGGGTCTCGGAGACCACTTGCAACTTGCCGGTAGCATAGTCGAATTTGGTCTGCACGTAAGTGAAGCCGTTGATCCGGGAGATGATCTTGGCTGCGTCTTTGCCCAAGCCGTTCAATATGACTTTCAAAGGCTCCTTGCGGACTTTGTTGGCCGATTTAGCAATGCCTATGGCGCCTTCTGCGGCGGCAAAAGATTCATGGCCGGCAAGGAAGGCAAAACACTTGGTTTTCTCCTTTAAGAGCATGGCGGCCAAATTGCCGTGGCCGATCCCGACCTTTCTGTCGTCGGCAACGGAGCCGGGGATACAGAAGGCCTGAAGCCCTTCTCCCAAGGTGGCTGCAATATCGGAGGCCTTCTTCAGGCCCTTTTTGATGGCGATGGTGGCCCCCAGGGTATAAGCCCAGACGGCATTCTCAAAGCAGATGGGCTGGACGCCTCTAACGATTGCAGCAACATCGACCCCATAGTCGTCACAGACCTTCTTGGCTTCCTCAAGTGTCTCTAACCCATATTTTTGCAGGACCGGCACAATCTGGTCGATCCGTCTTTCGTAACTTTCAAACAGTGCCATACTTCCCTCCCTATTCCTTGCGTGGGTCGATGGTTTTGACGGCCTCGGCAAAGCGACCGTAGGTGCCGGAAGCCATTTCCATGGCGGTGCCCGGATCTTCCCCTTTTTTGATCATATCCATCATCCGTCCAAGATTGACGAACTTATAGCCGATGACCTCGTCGTTTTTGTCCAGTGCAATAGCAGTGACGTATCCTTCGGCCATCTCAAGATATCTGGGGCCTTTGGCGTTGGTTCCGTACATGGTACCGCAAACGGAACGCAGCCCCTTGCCCAGATCTTCGAGTCCGGCGCCGATGGGGAGCCCACCCTCGGAAAAGGCGGATTGGCTGCGGCCGTAGACAATCTGCAGAAACAGCTCCCGCATGGCGACATTGATGGCATCACAAACCAGATCTGTATTAAGTGCCTCAAGGATGGTCTTGCCGGGAAGAATTTCGGAGGCCATGGCAGCGGAATGGGTCATACCGGTGCAGCCGATGGTTTCGACCAAGGCCTCTTCGATGATGCCGTCTTTGACATTGAGGGTCAGCTTACAGGCGCCTTGTTGTGGCGCACACCAACCGACTCCGTGCGTGAGTCCGTTGATATCACCGATATCTCTGACCTGAGTCCATCCTCCTTCCTGGGGGATGGGAGCAGGGCCATGATTCGTCCCCAGGGCGACACGGCACATTTCCTTGATTTCAGAAGAGAATTGCATGGGATTCTCCTTTGAATAAAAATATCAGACAATAACTGTCAGAATAAATAATGAGAGGAAAACAACGGTAGATAATACCATTAATTTTTCTGATTACCACCAAATTTCAGGTAAAAACGACGGGGTCCGTAGCCACCTCCCTTTCACGGGACGCCATAAACCCGGCCATGGGGGTCCCACTGTGCCCATCCAGGGCACAGACACCCTTGAAAAGGGTGGCCACAACGCCTCTTTACGGACAAAGCTGAGATTCAGTGGTAATCAATTTGTTTTCTGAGAAGACATGTTATTTCTGGCCTGTAAGGAGAAAAACAGGGTAGGTCCCCGTCTTTTGGTCTTCACCTTTTTTGATTAAGGTATGAACAGTTTTACAACCTATTGAAGAGAGGCCGAGATTTTTTAGGAGTTCAACCAGAGTTTCCCTGTTGAATCCATGATGTTTTTCCCCAGCCCCCGGGGAATGGAAGGATCCGTCTTCGCTGTCCAGATCTGCAATTGCCAGGTATCCGTTGTTTTTGAGCAGGCTGCAAAGATTTTTCAAAATGAGTTGTGTATTGTCGATATGGTGCAGAGTCATGGCCGAAAAGATGAGATCGAAACGGCCGTCGTATCTCTCGCTGGTCAGATCTACAAGTTGCGAGGTGACATTGGAAAGTCCCATTTCTTTTATTTTTTTATTGAGAACCTCGATCATTCCGCTGGAGGTGTCCAACATTGTAAGTGAGCCAAACCGGTGAGCAAGGGCAAGACCCACCAACCCGGTACCGCAGCCATATTCCATGGCTGTCATTTTTTCGTGTAATGGAAGAAGGGAGATATTTTCAGCTATCGCCTGAGCCAGTTCCTGCCTCCGTCTTTTTTGGTCCCATTCAGCAGCTGCGTTGTTAAAATGATTTTGAGACATAATTAAAGCTCCGTAAGTTTGTCAAAAAGGTCTTTATCTTTTTCGATCTTGGATCTGTTGCCGATAACGGCCCGGTAGCCTTGCATTTGTTTGAAGACGGGGGCGAAGGCCTTGAGATCTGCTGCAGTGGTGGAAATGATCTCTTTAACCCGCTGCCGTTTATAGTCGATATCGATGCCGCTCAGATATTCATTGCGGGCGACTGCGCCTTTGGCAGCCGGACTCAGATGCGGGTCGAAACTACCGTAGGTTCCGATGATGATCTGTTCCCGGACCTTTGCCGACAGATTGAGTGCGGCTATGACGTCCGGTATCCTGTTGTAGGCCTCATAGGTCTTTTTTACCTGTGGATCCCGATAACTGACGATTGCCAGGTTGCCGGTGATATGACTGAACTGCATAAAACAACCGTAGGCTCCTCCCATCTGTCGTACTGTATTCCACAGATAGTCCCTGGTGAGATAGGTTTTTAGAACCTCAAAGTGTCCGTTATAGTGGGAACTATTTTGAAACAGTGAGCCGCCCTGAGCGACGAAGACCACTTCAGAAGAGGTGATAAAGGCCTCGTGGTCGGGAATGTCTAACGGAGCAACTTCCTGTTTTATCACCGGCATCGCCGGGAGGGCATCGGCGAGGCAGACACCGATATCGCCAAACCTGGCAATCTCTTCAGCCTCACCGGTGACAGCCATGACCAGGTTGTTACGATTGAACAGAAGCTTGGCGATTTCCTGAAGAGAAGCGAGGAAAGATTCCTCCATCGTGTCATAGTTTTTTACAAGTTCCTTTACACTCAGATAATTCGTGACGCCGTTGAACAGCTCGTTGTATCTACCGGCAACGCTTAAATGAGAAAAAACGCGCATCATCGGCAGATTGTACCCTTCACTTTGAGCGGAATGCTCGTCCCAGGCAAATTCCCGGGCCACGACCTCCCTGATCCGGGCTCGATCCTTGAAGGAGAGCTCAGAGAAGACCTCGGCGATAAGATGGAGCGTCCGCTCCAGGTATTCCGGCAGACACTTGACGTGCAACCACAGAACCGGCCGGATTTCATCCGGAGTCTTCCTGTTGGCATAGGTGATGAGTGAGTGGGTAAAGCTGCCGGTACATGTGGCGATTTCTTTGGCAAAACGGATATAGTTCATCTTTTCGGTACCGATTTCGCAAGCGATGGTACCAAAGAGATTGAGCCAGGGCAAAAATCGGGCAGGAAGGCAGGAGAAGTCGAATCCGATATCCAAGTAGCTGATATGGTTTGTGACAAGTTCGTTGATCAGGACCTGGGTGCCGAACATCTCGGTTGGTTGTGCCGTGTGGAAATTAATATCGGCGGTGAGATCCGAGAGCGTCAGTTGAGGAAGAAGAGAGAGGGTTTCGGCATCGTTCGGTGTCTGTTGCAGCTTCCGGAGTTCATTGGTCCTGGCGACAAGAGCTTCTCGTTCTGTTTGTGTCAGAGTTCTGGAATACTCTTCAAGCCTCTGCCGTTCTTCTGTCTGTCCTTGGTTGAGTTTCTGAGGGTCTGGAGCAAGGGTGACGACCAAGGTTGCGGGATTATCCAGGAGGTAGCTTTGAATGAGATCCTCAAAATAATGAGCGTTCAGAGCCTTATGGCGTATTGTCCGGAAAAGTTCTTCGCTTACCAGGGTGTCGAAAGGGTCGGTTCCGTATTTAAAGGCGGTCATGGCCTTACCGATCAGGTCAAGACCACGTTGGGCCTTGGAGGATTCTTCCCGGAAGCTGAATTCGTATTTATTCAACTCCGACAGGATCAGGTCCCGGTCAAGACCTTGCTCGGCCATGGTTTTCAAAGTGGTGGTATAAAGCTGTAAAAATTTGTCCCTGCGATCCGGCTCGCTACCGATGAGGTAGGTCACCATAAAGGTCCTGAAACACGATGACGACAAATACAATCCTCCGAAATCTTTACATAACCCGCTGGATATGATGGCGTTCTTCAGAGGAGAGGCATCGGAATTGTACAAGATGTTGGCAATGATCTGAAAGGCGGTATTCGTCTCCCGGTCAAGGACGTCGGAGACGCTGGTTCCCACGGCGAGAAAGGTCTTTTCTGCCGTGTTGTTTTGTTCGACGGCGTAGGTGTCGTTTACGAATACGGGTGAGGTGATCAAATTTCCCGTATCTACCTGCCGCCTCTCCTCCTTTTGAGTGAATTTTGCCAGAAATCTGGTCTGCAGGTAGTCGAGTTCGTCGGTAAGGGGGGCGTCTCCATAGATGAAAAAGATGCCGTTGGAAGGATGATAATGCCTCTTATGAAAATCGCAAAACTGTTCATAGGAGAGGTCGGGGATGTTTTTAGGATCCCCGCCGGATTCGTGGGCATAGGTCGAGCCCGGCATTAACCCGCCGAGGAGGTGGTGAAAGATCAACCTGATGGGATCGGAAAAAGCTCCCTTCATTTCGTTGTAGACAACACCTTGAAACTGGAGCGGCGTATCGGAGGACTCCTGATGATAATGCCAACCCTCCTGTTCAAAGGTTGTTCGCTCAAGAAGAGGGTTAAAAACCACATCGCAATAGATATCCATCAGGTTGTAATATTCTTTGAGATTTCTGGTGGCAAAAGGATAATAGGTGATGTCTGAGCCGGTCATGGCGTTTATGAAGGTCATCAATCCGCCTTTATTGACCTCACCGAAGACATCCTTGACCGGGTACTTTTTCGAACCCATCAGAACAGAATGCTCGAGGATATGAGCTACTCCTGTTGAGTCGGTGGGAATGGTATTAAAGGCGGCGGCAAAGGTTTTGTTCGGATCGTCATTCTTGACGGCCAAAAGAGGGCAGGCGAGAAGTTCGTGTTCGAAGAGATAGACCTCTGATTTGATCTCATCGATGACTGCCGATTTTTTGAGTATGAAGCCTGAGAAGGATTGTCCCGGAGTAAAAGACATAATCGTTGTTCCTATGGGTTTATTTAAAAGTTGAATAGAGGTACAAAAGAGTTCGAGCCAAACATACCTTGGTCAAACTGACAGTAATGCTTCGGTGAAATTTTTCGCCTTTCATCACACCTGACGGCGGTCGTCCATGGATTATTTTCAGGTATGAACAGCTTTGTTCGTACCCTTTCAAGCCTTTCAAGGGGAATCGACCAAAAGGGTGACCGGCCCGTCATTGATCAGTTCCACCTGCATCATGGCCTGGAATCTGCCCGTGGCAGCCCGAATTCCTTTTTGCCTCACTGCTTCAACAAACAGGTCATACAAGGGTTCTGCTCTTTCGGGGCGCGCCGCCGATGAATACCCTGGACGTCTGCCTTTGCGACAGTCACCGTAAAGGGTGAATTGGGATACAATAAGCATCTCGCCGCCGATATCCAGAAGAGAACGGTTCATCATTCCTTTGTCATCTTCGAATATCCGAAGTTCCGCAATCTTATCGGTCATCCATCGTACCTCTTTTTCCGAATCGGTGGTGTGGATGCCTAAAAGAACAACAAGGCCGTAGCCGATGGCACCCACCTGTTCTCCCTCGATTGTTACCTGGGCGCGACTGACCCTTTGGACGATAGAGCGCATGCATACCTCTTCAAAAGCATATCAGCCCGGATTTCTCATGAACACTGTGTTAATTTTTCTCCGTCTAAGAAAGAATAGGACTGATGAGAAATCCGGGTTAGGATGTTTCCGATACAGTTCAGGAAAACAGAGGTTTCCTGATTACAACCAGCTTCTTTTTGGTCATAAACAACGGGATTTGGCAAGGAATTTTTTGTCCAGTTTGCAAAATTGGCAAAAGACTAATTCGCTAAGGATTTTTTACCCCGTGAGGCATTGGTCAGGGCCACTCCCATGAGGATCAGCACTCCTCCTCCCAGAACTACTGGCCGGATGTTTTCTCTGAGTATGAGCCAGGCGAGAATGAGAGCAAAAAAAGGAACGAGATTAATAAAAATTCCGGCCCGTGTGGCACCCACTTTCTTTATTCCTTTGTAATACCAGGAAAAACCTATTGCTGTTCCGCATATTCCCAGATAGGCAAGGCTTTCCCAATCTGTTAAGGAGAGATGCGGAAGTCCGCGAAGAAGTCCCTCATGAAAGGCAGGCCAGAAGAGGAGCAAGGTCCCGATGATTGAAGAGTAGCAGACGGCAACAAGAGGAGACAGGGATGAAACGACGGTTCTGCCAATAAGCGAGTACGCCGACCAGCTGGCTACACAACCGAGCAACGCCTTTTCTCCCGGACCAAAACCGAGCTTAAGCACCAGGGAAGGATGTCCATTACTGATGACGATGATCGCACCCACCAGGGAGAGCAGGACCCCAGCCAGTCGGCGAGATGTCAGCTGTTCCTTGAAAAAGATGGTTGCCAGAACAGTGATCACCAGGGGAGTACTGGCGATGATCAAAGATGCACGTCCGGCGTTGATATAACGAAGGCCTGTAAAAAAGAAGATGTTATAGCTGAAAACTCCGGTGAGACCCAGCAGGAGCAGGTAAAACCATTGTTTTCCAGAAGGACGCGGCAACCTGCCTTTCGTCATCGAAACAAACGAAACGAGGACAGCAGAAGCGATGGCGAAACGGAGAAAAGCAGCGCTTGCAGGCGCCACGGAGGTAGCGAGTATGCGACCGGCTATAAAGGTTCCGCCCCAGAAGAGCATGGTCGTGATCAATATAATATAAGTAAGCATCTTGTTGATAGGGAAATTTTAACCCAGCGGGTTACAAAGATAAACGTAAGACAAATAATTTTTTTACAGAGCCAATGAAATTGAATATAAGGTATTCTGCCATAAATTCCAACGAACCGGTTCCCGGAAGTTTATTTTTATAGCATGTCGGTTGGCGGGTTTTTGAGTTGGTTATTTCCCAAATGTGTCACTATAAGTTAGTTTATGTGAGTAAAACAGATTAAATATACAAAAATTGACAATTTGGAGGTGCAGCGGTAAATGCGATAAGGTCGATCGGTCCATAAAGCCGACGACGGGTTCTGTTATCGAAATTGGAGAAGGTGTGTCAATGAGCCATATATATGGAAATAAATTCCTGACCACTAAAGAGGTTGCAAAACTCTTAAAGGTCAATGACAAAATGGTCTACTCCTTGATCAATGAAAAAGGCCTACCGGCAACGAAGGTCACTGGAAAGTGGATGTTTCCGCGTCGGTTGGTTGAGGAATGGCTGGAAACCAATATCCTGAACTACCGGCAGACCGGGGCTGATATGTCGTCGGAAACCGGGCGCCTCCTGCTCGCCGGAAGCGATGACCCGCTTTTTCAGCAGACCATGTCTCTTTTTTATAAAAAAGGCTTTGGAACCGTGCCTTTTTTCGCCAACCTCGGCAGCATGGGAGGTCTGAAGTGCCTGCGCTTGGGATTATGCCACATTGGAGTCTGCCATCTGCTTCAGGATGACAACCAAGAGTACAATTTTGACTTTGCCGAACGAGAGCTGGACCGCCCCCCGGTTTTTGTCAATTTCAGCAGACGCGAGCAGGGAATTCTATTAAAAAAAGGCAATCCTAAGAATATACAGACGATTGACGACCTGGCAAAACCCGACGTCACCATCGTCAACCGTCCGCTTGGTACAGGCACTCGTCTACTGTTCGACTATGAGATTGCCAGATCGGATATTTCCACCGATGCTATTGTCGGTTATCATAAAGAAATGGCAAGACATATCGATGTCGGCTTGGAAATCCTTGCCGGAAAAGCCGATGCTGCTCCGGCTATCCGTGCGGTTGCCGGTCTTTTAGGACTGGACTTTTTGCCCCTTCGCTGGGAACGCTTTGACCTCCTCATCGCCCGTGAACGGTTTTTTGAACAGGGAATTCAGCAGTTCTTAGGTCTGCTGCATGATAAGGCATTTCACCAATTGGCTCAATCGTTTGTCGGCTATGATATCGCGCTTTGCGGGAAAATGGTGTTTCCTGATAATTTAACCAACAAGGAATAGACCGTTTTCTCATCAGGTCAGGAGGTGTCAGGTTCGAGGTTTTTGGCAGTGGACTATAAGAAGTTTATGCCGTCGATCGGCGAAGACATCTACCTGCCGAAGACATCTACCTGCTTTTGGGTGATCAGGCAATATCAATCGATAAATCTTAAAGTCTGCCATAAAATAACTCTTTCGTTCTACATCTCATCTTCGCCGGGCCGGTACTTTTATTTTTTCAGAAGTACGCTTAAACCGCAAGAACCACATTTATTTTATGACAGCCCTTTACTGTCGAATGGTTAAAAGTTTAAGGGCGAGGCAGACGAAAATTGTGCCTGCAATACGATTGGTGATTACCCGGATTCTGGTTGAGCGGGAGAGCCTCTCTCCCAACGTTCCAGCCAAAAGGGCAATTGTTCCAAATACCAGGATAGTAGCACAAATGAACAGGAGACCCAAGCAGATGATCTGCAGGGTCAGTGAGCCATGAACCGGATCGGCGAATTGAGGCAGGAAGGCCAGAAAAAAGATGGAGACCTTCGGGTTGGTTATGTTCATGATGATCCCGCGGCGATACAGCCTTGCAATTGAGAGGTCGGATCTTTTGCCTATGGCAAGCGATCCTTCTGATGTTCTTAAGGCCTGCCAGGCAAGATAGAGAAGGTAGCAGGCCCCCAATGATTTTAATACAGTGAAGGCAACAACCGAGGTTTTAAAAATTATGGCAATACCTAAAGCCACGGCTGAGGTGTGGACAATAAGCCCGGTGCAAAGACCAAACATTACAGCAAATCCGGCAGTTTTTCCCTGTAGGGCCGCCTGGGTGAGGACAAAAATATTATCGGGGCCGGGCGCCAGGGCAAGAAGAAGCGAAGCCAGAAAAAAAGTGGCTGATGTTTCAAAAGGCAACATGGGTATGAATCTGTATCGGTGTTGGTCGGACCGGGGCTTTTGCACAATCTTGCATTTGTTCCATGAACCGGCAAACCATCCACTATATGGGATATGATTACATCTTGAAGCTTCTCAAAGATTACAGGAGCAGCTCATTCTTCCAACAAGTTAATATACTGATCCCGCTAAAAAAAACGGGCGTCCCTTCGCGAAATGATTTTTCCGCAAAAAAAAGAATCTTCTTTCTAAGATGCGAAATCGTCGGCAAGTATAAGCTTTTTGTGGCGCCGACAAAATTTTGATCAACGATTCAACAACCTTTCGATACACGCCTTAAGGTCTTTAATTTTGACCGGTTTTGGGAAAAAGTCATCAACCTTTCCACGCAAGGCCTCCACAGCGGCATCCAGGCTGGCAAAGGCGGTAATCATGATGACCTTCGTTCCCGGGTTTTCATTTTTTACCCTGTGCAAGACCTCCATACCATCGATGCCCTTCATTTTCAGGTCGGTTATTATCACATCAAACTTCGCTTCCTTTAGTCTGGCCAATGCAGGTTCGGCACTGAGAAACGTCTCGACTTCATAACCTTCTTGTTCCAGGACTGCCTTGAGCATCTTACCGACGATGTTTTCATCATCGATCACCATAATCCTATATTCCGTCATGTGTCCTCCTCAATAGTGGGCTTGTATGTGGGCAATTCTATGCTAAAACGGGTTCCAGTTCCTTCGGTGCTGTCTACCTTTATGATGCCTTTATGGTTTTTAATGATGCCATAACTGACAAAGAGTCCCAGGCCTGTACCACTGGATCCTTTGGTTGTGAAAAAGGGATCGAAAACGTGAGAAAGTAACTCATGAGGGATTCCTTTGCCAGTGTCCTCTACGGTTATTTCTATATGTTCGCTTTCCTCCAGTATGTGCGTTGTGACATTGAGGCTGTCTCCCGGAGACGAGGCCTGGAGAGAATTGGTCATCAGGTTGATCAAAACCTCAAGGATCTGATCTTCATCGATGAAGACCTGGGGCAGCCCTTCTGCAAGATACATGTGTGCTTCCACGTTGCAGACATGAATCATGTTCTGCACCAGCTTAAAACTTCTCAAAACAACACTGTTGATATCGGTGACCTTGCTCCGTGATTTTTTCGGTTTGGAAAAATCCAGGAGGTTGTTCACAATCTGTTTTATCCTATGCGTTTCTTCTTCGATTTTCACCATAAAGTCGATTCGGTCTTCCCGGCTCAGATTATCATATATTTCCATGTAGGCCTGGGCGATCATTGAGATATTGTTAAGCGGATTTCCCAACTCGTGGGCGACGCCGGCCGTCAAAATCCCCAAGGATGCAAGTTTTTTAGCCTGTAGAATCTGTTCTTCTCTATTTTCCAGTTCCTTTGACATGGATTTGATGGCCGTCATAACGGAGCCGAGTTCGTCATCTGGAACTTCCGTTTCCACCGGGGAGAAATTTCCTTCCGAAATGGAGACTACTACTTTTTTGATCTGTTTAAGCGTCTTCAGCATATTAAAGAAGGTCATGTAGCGAAGACCGATGGCGGCGATGAGGATGAAACCTAGGGCCGTAAACAGCTGTCTCTTGGAATGTGAAAGGATCTCATTGACGTTTCTTCTCTCAAGATGGGTAATGCGATTGGAAAATTCGCGCAGCTTTTGGCCTGCCTCGCGAATTCCGGCCTGCATTTGAGCTGTTTTAACCGTGCTGTTTTTGACCAGATCTACCTCAGCCTGGTATCTCATCAGGCTGGATTTGAGTTCTTGAAAATTTTTTTTGCCAGTGGCCCTGGTTATGTCGAGTTCAACGGAATCCAAAGTCGTTATACTTTCTCTGATCATCTGGTCGATTTCCGTAAGGGCCGATTTATCTCCATAGAGAAAATAGTTCTTCTCGGAAAGTCGCATTTCAAGAAACGAGGTATTGAGATCGTCGGCAATCTCGGTGAATCGTAACTTAGTGAGGACGTGATCGAGATTCTCAAAAGCGAAAAATCCCGTAAGGGCGATCAGAATGATAACGGATATATTGGCAAGATTGATTTTGTGAACAATCTTCATCTTCCCTCTCCATTCGTACCATAGAAATTCGTTTCTTGTTTATTGAAAGTGAATTTCGTAAAGGTACTTATACCCCTTACCGGGGTGTTAGACGAGCGGGGTATACTTTGCCGCTTCACCTTGTTCCTTTCTTGACGGCCAGTACCATACGGCTCCATCAATGATCATGAGAAGACCCGTGACCACAAGTGTGGAATCCAATATCGTTAGAAGGCTCAACCCAAAATATTCAATGAATCCAAGACCTATGCTGACAAAGGTAACACCTGTCCGAATGAAAGCCAAGCCGGTTCTGGCCCGGGCATAGATAGTCCTATAACAACCGAAAACAGTACGCTGCCCTGCAAGGGAGGTCCGTTCGTGGGCGAGTGAGGACCGTACCTTATTATCGAGTGAGGGCTCGATAAAAACACAGAAATTCGGAAGACTGTCGCCAAGACGCGCCAGCATGGTACGTTTTGGTGTCGTGTCTTTTGGCTTGAGTTCGGCGAATTGATAGCCTTCGAGAAAATAGAGACAGGCTCCGGTCACTTCTATCAGCGTTTGATGTTTGGGAGGACGCAGCACCGAAGTTTTTGTCCTGAGATAGGTGGCGAGACCTAAGATGATAATGATGGCACCTGAGGAGATCATGACCCAGTCATACGGGATATAGGAGATGTTTTTGACATGCAGAAGTGCTCTTCCCAGACCGATTAAGCCAAACCCCCAGCGCAACAGACTCAGATGGGTCCTGGCCTTGGCAAAATCGGTTCGGTAACAGGCCAGTCGGGTTCGCCAACGGGCCATGGTGTTGCGCCAGTAGGCGAGTCCCGTCCGTTCGTTGCCGATGATATGCTCGGGTACCGAGTTGAGAAAGTCCTGGATAAAGCTCCGGATATCCTCTCCCAGGGCCACTCTGAATTCATACTTCTCTGCAGGGATGTATTTTCTGATCTCTTTCTGTACCCGGGGTTCGCCTGGGTCTTTGGCGGCAATTACCACCGTTTCGCCTTCTTTGATGATCGGGAACCAATGACTGGTGCAGAGCACTACGGGGTCAAGACCCGCCAGCAGCTCGGGCGGAACAGGCAATCTCTCATCGTATGCGATCCACTGGCAGTTATAATACTGTGCGAGCGTTTTAAGAATTTTTAGTCTGGGTATGAGATACTCATGGCGAAGAATTGATTCTACATCCTGTCTGCGGTGTGCCGCATCAGAACATGCCTGGGCAAGACTCTCTCTGTCGATGTCGCCGGTATCCACCAGCGGGAGAAGCCGTTCAAAATCCGCTGTTATGGCCTGGCTAAAGGTCGTCATGACTGAACACCACTTTTTTCCATAGGGGCGAAGGAGTTGCGTAATCGGGGAACATGATCTCCATATCGGCAAAGCAATACGGGAACTCTTTCTTGGTTTTTTCCGCCGGAAGGTGCCAGTAAAAACCGTCTGCAATGAGGAACAGGCCTACCAGCATAAGGACACTGTTGTGAAGTGTCCATAATGAATTGGCAAAACCGAAATACACCTGAAGCCCCATGCCGACGGAAAAGAAGCTGGCGCCGGTTCGGATAAAGGACATACCGGTTCTGGATCTGGCCATAACAGTTCGCAGTCGTGACTTGACATTACGGCGTTCGGCAAGGAGCGTGCGATCCAATGCCAGACCGGTGGTGCCCCAGATACCCTTGGCGTAGGAGCCCTTGATGGAAAGTGAAGGAGGAAGATCATCCGGGTGCAGTATTTTATGAAATGGGCGAAACATGAAATCCCAGATGGAGGTCCTGTTATATATTGCTTGAATGGTATCTGCACTTTCTTTGCTGGTTCGTCTGCCGGGGATATACCAAAGAAACCCTTCCCAGGTCATGGTAATTCCCATTAAAATCAGTGAAAAATCAAGTAGATTCCATGCACTGTAGGGAAACTGCCGTAGCAGTGCGATGCCGAGCCCGGAAAAGGCTATGCCCGTCCTGGCAAAAGCCAAGCCCGTCCTGGCTCGTGCCAGTTTTGTGCGGAAGCTGGCAAGGTAGGTTCTTTCTTCGGCCAGATCGGTCCTATCTATTGCCAAGAAGCGCCGCCGCATAACCGGCGTGAGTTTGTTCCATCGATCGCGGAGTTTCCCCGCACCTTCTATGGGTTGTGTCCGTTTGTAGCCGACGACGCTCTGTTCCGAATCGAATTCCAGGATGGTGGTACCGAAAGTGGGTTCTGTGGGAGGGTAATCGATTTCACTTTTCTGCTCATCCCTTTTTGCCTTGGATAATTTAAGGCCGTCGACCGCCAGTATGGTTGTTTCGGGGGTGGATTCCGATCTTGTTCTGGTCATTTTTCTGGCCGGTAGATACCATTTAAGGCCGTCGACGATCATTATCGCTCCGATAATGAGCAACAGAATCTCCAGGATATTGAGAAACCCTACCCCGAATATCCTGAGTAATACCAGAGCAATGGATGTAAATTTAAGTCCGGTTCGTATGAACGCCAGCCCGGTCCTCGCCTTGGCAAGCATGGTCCTGTATTGAGCCAAGATGGTGCGCTGTTCGGCCAGATAGGTGCGCAGGCGGGCCAGGGGTGTTCTTCCTGCGGAAGGGGGGAAGTTCGGATTAACATCCTGATTATTTTCAACCAAACGTCTGATATCGGAGGGAAGGGCGACCAGAATTCGGAGGTTTTCGACCTTCAGGGCCTTTAAAGCCGATTCGACGATTGACGAGTCCAGGGGATCGGCTGCTGCAATACAGGCTTCCGCCTTTCTTATGGCAACGGGAAACCAACGTTGCTCTTTGAGTTGACCGAGGTTCAGGAGATGGAGAATATCCATGGGAAACAAAACCATCTCATCATATTCGATATAGGCAACACCGTAATGCCTTGCAAGAAGCAGTAAGGCAGTGTTTTTTGATATCGTTTTGGCTTGGATCAACTCATCCAGATAGCCGGCGGGATCCTTATGCCCGGCAAGGATCTGTTTTGTCTCTTCTTCGATGACACTGTCGTTTCTGTTAAGGGGGATTGACTTGAAGTCGACAGCTGCTTCCGAGACTGTTGTCGAGTTTGAATTGGAAATCATTATTCCATCGTTCATTATTTCTTGATAAACGACAAGGGGTTAGATTAAGTCTGCCCTTGAACGGTATTTGTTGTCTGTGCAAAACCTTTTCCTTCCACCACCGCCAATTTTTCGTTGCCCTGATGAATAAACTGAAATTACATTAAATTCAAGCTTCATTCTTCCTTTAACCCGGATTTGTCATCAGGTCAGGCGTCATGAACGGCGGGCTAGAATAAACCTGTTCATTGCCAAATGTGAAGACCATGGCGCTGCCTGAACTGATCATTGGTGGACACTGTGCAGATTTGTAGGCACAAATGTATCTTCGAGATGTCCTGTCTTTTTTGGCGTTGAGTCAAATGGACACAGTGTTTATTGGAAAATCGGTCAAAGCTGAGGAGAACTTGATTTTTAACGAAAATCCTCATTTTGCAAAAGGCTCCAATGAGTGCTTTTTGCAACTACAGGAAAGGAAGGTAGCTCAAAGAACCTTGTTCCTTTAGCTTTTTGGGGGCCAAAAAATGCAAAGGGAAAAAATGGATGATGATTTTGGATCGAACAAGTAGATACTTTCAAAAAAGATGAATGAACTGTACCTGGTTAATCGACTTTCCAGAAATCTTCTTTAGCTGCTCCGCACTTGGGACACACCCAGTCTGCCGGAACCTCCTCCCATGGGGTGCCGGGCTCAACCCCTCCCTCATAATCGCCCTCTTCGGGATCGTAAATATAGCCGCAGGGGCATTCCCATTTCTGCATGTGAACCTCCTATCAAATGGTGATTGTGATTTGAAAAGTTCTTCGCTACCAAATATGAGGAATTCTGCAATCTGTCAATAGGAAGAGTGAAAAACTTTGATTTTTTCTTCAAATCAAATATGTTATGTAAAAATAATTGATTGAAAGGCAAACATGCGTACCCGTTTGTTCCGCTTTCCTGATGAAATGGGCCTTCTCTGGGAATATAAAAGAACAGAAGAGGATCGGTTGGATTGAAAATGAAATATTCATCGATTTCCACAAAAATGTTGGCTGCCGCCGTGTTCTATGGTGGGATTATTGCCGTTCTTCTCTCGTTCCTTCATGTTTACATGGGCTATAAAAGGCGTGTGGGGTTGGCGGATTCACACCTGAAGGCGACGGGAGGGCTTTGTCTTGCAGTAATCGATGTGGCGTCCGATCCTTTGGATGTGAACAGGATGAAGTCAATACTGAATAGAATACTCGGTCCTTCCGGCATGGATTCTCTTGAGTTCAAAGGTACACAGGGAAACCGGGATATTTCGATCAAGCTTGGATTGCCGGACCGTCAGGGAATGCTTGAAAAAAGGTTTTTGCTGGGATCCGCAAGTACCATAGGGGGTCTATCGGGTACCTTGATTCTGGGTGCGGATCTTGTCCGGTTGAAACATCAGGCATGGGCTGAATGGATGGAATATTTTCTATTCATGATGCTTCTCGTCGGGGCATTTTCAATACTTCTGTTTGTCCTTATCCGGAAATGTATAACACGTAACCTTTTATCTTTTGCCGAGCATACTAAAAATCTGAGATTCGATGAATTGGATCCTCCTCTGAACCTGGACGGGAAAAAGAAAGACGGATTCTTTGCCGATGAATTCGATTTGTTGGAGTCAGCGATGAATACGATGCATGAAAGGTTGATGGGCAACCTGATGCAGAGAAAAGAGTCGGAGAGGCAGCGGACACGGGAGAGGGCTCTGTTGGCAGCGTTAGTTGATTCTATTCCAGATCTTATTTTTTACAAAGATATCAACGGTGTCTATTTGGGCTGCAATACCGCGTTTGAGGAATTTTCCGGTTGGAAAATGCAGGATCTTATCGGACGGACGGACCTCGATCTTTTCCCTCGCCATCTTGCTGAATTCTTTCGTGCCCAGGATAGGGAAATGTTTGCCGCTGGTGGTCCCAGAAGCAATGAAGAGTGGGTTACTTATCCTGATGGCCGGAAGGTTTTACTGGATACATTGAAGACCGTTTATGAAGATGAAAATTGTGAGATATTGGGACTGATCGGAATCAGTCGGGATATTACGGACAGGAAGATGGTGGAAAATGAGCTCAAGGCGGCCCGTGAACTTCTGGAAAAGGCCTTCAATGCCAGTCCGATGATGACCCTCGTCCTGGACGGGGAGTCAAAAAAGTTGATAGATGTCAACCTCTGCTGTCTCCATAAAACGGGATATAACAAAGATGAGCTTCTCGACCGGACAATGGTCGACTTCGGACTCTTCAGTGATTCCGAAGTTCAAATGCAACTCTGTACACTTATTGAAAAAGACGGCACCATAGATGAGTTGTCCGTCGGTATCCGGAAAAAATCGGGTGAAAATATCAATTGTTTGCTCGCAGCACGAAAGTTGACGTTTGCCGGACGTCCCTGCCTGTTGATCTTTCTTGAAGATATAACCTTGCGAAAACAGGCGGAAGAGGCCATGCTCCGTTCGATGAAAATGGATGCCGTGGGACAGGTGATCGGTGGGATATCGCATGATTTTAACAACATACTGGGAGTTATTATCGGCAACCTTGATTTTGTAAGACGATTCGGCTCATTGGATGACCAGATTTTGAAAAGGGTGGAGGCGGCTGCGAGGGCCACGGACCGGGGTGCGATGCTCACCCGGCAGCTTCTGGATTTTTCGCGGCAGCAGGCTCGAGAGTGCGTCCCTGAGGATATCAACAACATAATAAAGGGAATGGAGAGCCTGATTGCGAAATCTGTGACACCCGAAGTGGAGGTGGTAGTCGACCTCGGCTACGACCTCTGGATTGTCGAAATTGACTGTGGAGATTTCGAGAATGTCTTGTTAAATCTTGTCATAAATTCCAGAGATGCCATGACTGAAGGGGGTAAGCTGTACATTACGACCACCAATACAGTATTGGATGAATATCACACCCTTATGAATCCGGGATTTGAGCCCGGAGAGTATGTCCTTTTATCTGTACGTGACGACGGTGTGGGAATTCCTTCGGAAGTGCTTGAGCATGTGTTCGAACCTTTTTACACAACCAAGCCCCAGGGGAAAGGAACGGGGCTTGGCTTGAGCATGGTCTATGCATTTGCCCAACGATCAAAAGGGTATGTTCGGTTGTATTCGGAGGTCGGCATCGGGACAACTGTTCACGTCTATCTTCCCAGAACCATGAAGAAACCTGATAAAATAGACGGTTCAAGGAGGTTGATTCCCGGGCTACCGGGAGGAAATGAAACCATTCTTATCGTAGATGATGAGGCCGATATTCTGATCCTTGCCGATGATGTGTTGAAAATCCTCGGGTATACAACCTTGACCTGTCAAAACGGTAGTGAAGCTGTCAATCTCCTTTTAAGCAGAGGCGACACGATCGATATGCTGTTCACCGATGTAGTAATGCCGGGTGGAATCAACGGGTTTGAACTAGCCTCTCAGGCTCTTATGCTCTATCCGAAACTGAAGATCCTCTTTACCACCGGCTGCATCGAAAAGGCTGTTCCTAAGACCGGTCAATTGTCATTTTCACCCCAGATGCTCTTCAAACCTTATGATGAACTCGATTTGGCAATTCGCATCAGAGAAGTGCTGGATGGGCAATAACGAAGAATTTTCATAAGCCAGCAGAACCGGGCCGTATTCCCTGGCCATTTCTTCCCCCTGCGGCGCCCGAACTATACACAGGCGATATAAGGCGATATCCATCTCACCATGCCGCATCTCTCGCTTGTGATACCTGCTCACATCTTATCATGCATGCTGCGTGGTTTCCTCGTTTGGCTCCTTGCCTAATGAGCGCCTCACATTTATGTCGCTATGTATAATAAGAAATCCGGGTTGGAAACGATTTTCAAACAAATAGCGCGTTGCATTATTGAACATTCGTTATCTAATTGATAAAAAAAGAATTTCTTGGTATTGGCCGGGATCTGTTTTGTGCGATGTTTAAAAATCAATCATACGTCTAAGATTCTCGAGAAGGAAAATATAATAACATACTGTTATTATGTGTAAATAAATATTGGCACTTAATTTGCTAGAACATATGCACAGTCAAAGTCAAACCATTACTTAACGGAGTGATTATGCCTTGGTACATCTATTTGCCTATTGCACATCATAGTGTAGCCCTGCCGCTGATAGTGGGGCTCGGATTCGTGGTGGGGTTGCTTTCCGGCCTTTTCGGTGTGGGGGGCGGTTTTTTAATGACCCCTCTTCTCATTATGTTCGGTATCCCGCCAACGGTTGCGGCGGCCTCGGATTCCAACCAGATCGTTGCTGCATCGGCATCCGGTTCCTATGCCCATTACCGTTTGGGAAATGTGGATTTCAAGATGGGAATTTTTTTGCTGATCGGAGGAATTGTCGGCGGCGCAGGCGGCGTTCAGGTGATCAAAGTCCTTCGAGCGTTGGGAAATGCAGATTTCCTGATCATGATAACGTATGTTCTGATGCTGGGCTTTGTCGGGGGCTATATGCTTTTGGAGAGTTTGCAGGCAATGCGCAAGAGCAAGGTCTCCAGTCCTGCTCAATTCAAGCCCAAAGAATCGGCCTACGCCAAGTTCATTAAAAGCCTTCCTTACCAGATGAATTTTGACAAATCCGGCATTGTTCTCTCTCCCGTCGTTCCCTTGTTTTTAGGGACCTTGGTCGGGGTTTTGGCGGCAATCATGGGGGTCGGCGGCGGTTTTATTATGGTCCCGGTCATGGTTTATCTCCTCCGGATGCCCATGCATGTGGTGGTTGGAACCAGTCTCTTTCAGGTTCTGTTTACCTGTATCAACGTTACTATTCTGCAGGCCTATTCCAATAGGACCGTTGACTTTATACTGGCGCTTCTCCTCTTGGTGGGCTCAGTTATCGGGGCTCAGGTCGGAGCGCGGCTCAGTACCAGACTCAAAGACGATCAGCTGAAGATCTATCTGGCTATTCTGGTCCTCGTGGTGATGGTAAAAATGCTGTACGGTCTTGTAATCGAGCCTCATAACCTTTTAGCCTATCATGGAGGTCACTAACGCTATGCGCTACAGAATATTTATTATATTCCTTCTGTTGGCAACCGGCCTCATGCAGGTCTCAGGCCATGCAGCTCAGGAAACGAACAGGCTTGTCGTGAGCCCGAACATGATAGAGGTGAACAGTTTTTTCTCCGGAAATGAGTTGATGATTTCAGGAGATATCAAGGCTGATAACGATGTAATTATTGAGATAACCGGCAAGGATGGTACCAATAATTTTGAGCTTAAAGGACGTGTCGGCCCATTTTGGATGACCACCGGAAAGATCGAGCTGAAAAATATTCCGAGTTTGTATATCGTATTGCTCCCCCAGGGAAAAGATTGGCTGCAGAAGGCCGACGCCATGGGACTGGGAATGGATCAGATAAGAAAACGAATGGTCACCAGCGGCTCTGACAAGGTTCCGGAGAATATCTTTTCAATGTTTAAAAAATTGAAAAAACACGAGGAACTCTATGATGAAATTATCGGGGCTGTATCCTATTCCAAGGCGGAAAATGGTGTGAAGCACTTTGTGGGCAAGTGCCGTGTCCCTTCATCTATAGCACTTGGAAGCTATTTGGTGAAAGCCTCCATTATAAGCGGCGGAGCTCCGACTCAGGAGCTGGACAGTCAATTGATCGTTCAGGAAGTCGGTTTTGTAAAATTTGTGAACACACTAGCCTCGGATAGGAGAATCACCTACGGTGTCTCCGCGGTTATCATTGCCCTTGCTGCAGGCTTATTGATGGGTGTGATTTTCCGGAAAAGTGGTGGGAGCCATTAATGCTGAATCTGGTCGACCGGTTTGCTTCCCTTGTTAATAAAATCATATCCTGGAGAGGGGAGCGCAGTTCAATCTCATTCAACGATCTTTTTGTCCGTTTTCATCAGATTTTAGAAGAGAACAACAAGGCAATGGAACTGATCGCGGAGATGGAGGATAAACTGGGCGGCCAGTATGTATTTGATAAGAAATATCTTGAAGATATGGTCTCGGAGATCGAGAAGGTCGTCTTGAGGAGTGCCTATAATTTCAACTTTATTACCAATAACAAAGAGCTTGAAATTTACAGCGTAGTTGAGTCTTTGGCCAAGAAGCTCCAGCAGGAGCTGGCCGGGAAACTGGTGATTCCCAGCGGCATGAATGTTCTGGCCTTGGAGGATATTCAGGAGGTTATGGAGGAAGCGGTTGGTAATAAAGTCTATAATCTTCATAGAATTAACACCCTTCCCCAGGCCAGCGTGCCGCCGAGTTTTGTTGTCACCATCGGCGGGTTTCGTAAATATTTAGCGTTTAATAACCTCTACGAGAAGATTGATAATTTGATACGGGACTGGCGAAAAAATGCTTTGTCGGCGGAATCGGTATCGAACAATATCAGATTGTTGATCTTAAATGGAGATATCCCTTCGGATTTACGCCAGGAAATTTTGAGAGCTGCGGAAAAGATATACCCGAAGAATCCGGAATCCAGTTTTTATTCGGTACGCAGCAGCAGTGTCGGTGAAGACGGGGTGTTAAGCTATGCAGGCTTGCATGATTCATTTTTAAACGTCCCCTTTCGTGAAGTTCTGTCGAGTTACAAGAAGGTCCTTGCCGGGATGTATAATCCTGCAAGCCTCGAGTATCGCATCCAGAGGCAGGCTTCGTTTTCCGACATGGGCATGGCTGTCTTGTATCAACAAATGGTACCCAGCAGCGTGGCCGGCGTCGCTTATACGGTGGATCCCAATCTACCCGACGAACAGGTCTGTCTGTTGGGAGCCAATTGGGGATTGGGAAAAGTGGTGGTTGAGGGGGGGGCATCCGATATGTTCCGCATGTCCCGGAATCCTCCGTACGAGATTCTGGAAGCCAGAATAGGCGAAAAAGAATGGATGGTTGTACCTTTTGAGGCTGAGGAAAGCGCCAAAGTCGACGAAGAAAAGCGGAATATGCCCTGTCTTGACGCCAAGCAGGCGGCGTTGGTAGTCGAGACGGCCCTGATGATCGAACGTTATTTCAAGCGGCCCCTGGATATCGAATGGTGCCTGGACAATGAAGGTTCCATCAAAATCCTTCAGGCCAGACCGCTGGGAATCTTTCGTGGAGGCCAGTCGAGGAGTAAGGAGTTGAAAGAACTCCTGCAGAACCGAAAGACCTTGATGCGAGACCAGGGGATCATCGCTTATCGGGGTGTAGGGTCGGGTCCGGTATGTGTGGTTGATGATAAGCAAAGCCTTGAAAGGTTCCCAAACGGTGCAGTTTTGGTTGCCCGATACG
The DNA here is from genome assembly GCA_046704745.1 of Desulfocapsaceae bacterium. GTDB lineage: Bacteria > Desulfobacterota > Desulfobulbia > Desulfobulbales > Desulfocapsaceae > CAWGGS01. Next base: position 67,658 of record JBJKRL010000037.1, read on the forward strand.
GTATACCTCTTTTGGCGAGAGCCATCCCCAGAGCAAGTGCAGTCATCACCGATGTGGGCAGTCCAACCGGCCATATGGCTACAGTTGCCCGGGAATTCAGGATTCCGACCATTGTCGATACAGGATCGGCAACTACTGTTCTGCAAAACGGGCAGGAGGTAACGGTCGATGCAGAGAGAAATGTCGTCTATGAGGGACGGGTGAACGAACTTATCCATCATCAACTTCTCGAACGTCCGCTCTTTGAAACGCTGCACGAATTTCAGGTCCTCAGGCGGTTGCTCAGACGAATCGCCCCCCTGACCCTGATCGATCCCGATGATCCTAATTTTACGGCCCGTGGTTGTCAGACGTTTCATGATATTATCAGGTTCATACATGAGAAATCCATCCAGGCCTTGCTCCAGATTGCCGAGAACCCGTCAACGTTGTTGTCCCATGGAGGAAAACGGTTGAAATCGAAAATCCCTCTCAACCTGGTTTTGATTGATATCGGCGGCGGGTTTGAAGCCAGTGTCGGGAAGGGTGGATGGGTCGTTCCTGAACAGATCACCTCCCTGCCCATGCGGGCCTTATGGTCGGGTGTAGGATCTGCCGATGCCTGGAGTACGGATCCCATCGTAGCCGATTTCAAGGGACTGATGTCGGGGGTGACCCGGACCCAAAGCGCCACAGTGGCCGGGCATGTTTTGACGGGATTGAATGTTGCGGTTCTAGCCGCCAACTATATGAATCTTACCTTGCGGGTCGGCTATCATTTCACGGTGGTTGATGCACGTATGGGACCGGAACTTGAAAAGAATTCTATTTTCTTCCGCTTCGTCGGAGGAGCCACGGACATCACGCGGAGGTCGAGAAGGGCTGCGTTGCTGATGTCCATCTTGGAAAAAATAGGCTTTAAGGTGGAAGGAAGCGGTGACCTGGTGATCGCAAGGGTTACCAATTCAAGTATCGATCAGATGGATGAATACCTCTATCTGATAGGGAGACTGATCGGTTTCGTTCGCCAATTAGATATTTTTATGACGGATGACACGACGGTTGACATGTATTTCGAACAGTTCATGGAAGCCAATTATATCAACACAACAGGCGATCATAAAACTAAAAGGAGTATAAGTGATGGCAAATAAGTCAACGATCTGTATTCTCGATGATGAACCGATTGTCGGCGATAGGCTGAAACCGGAGCTTGAAGAAGATGGATATGATGTCGAGATTTTTACCGACAGTGCCAGTGCCATCCGGAGAATCGAAGAAACATGCTTCGATATCTTTATTACGGATCTTAAAATGGAAGGCGTTGACGGTATGGGGTTTTTGGAAAAGGTCAAGGATAATTGCCCAGGTTCGGCAGTGATCATGATAACCGGTTATGCGACAATCGAGTCTGCAAGGGAGTCCTTTATCCGTGGGGCCTACGATTTCATAGCCAAGCCCTTTAGGCTTGATGAAATTCGCTCGGCAGTGAAAAAGGCCCAAAAGAAGGTAAAGCGATAGTCTGGCTTGATGGTCCCGAACAGGAGAAAAAAATGTTGAAACTTCTGGTGGCTATCGATCGTAGTCTGGAAGCGAGTATTGCTTTGAGGATGGCTTGTTTCTTCGGTTTGCAGATTCGGATCCAACCAATCTTCGTGTCTGATCCCCCGGGGCGGAATATGTCATTCGGTGCCGGCTGGGCTTGGAAATCCTGGGAAAGGGAGACCAGCCAACAGGCGGAGGAAACAATCGAAGATCTGGTTATCACTGAAAGAAACCAATGCCCAAATATACAAGATCCCGTGGTTCTGATCGGAGAGCCTTTTCAAAAAATTGCCAGTCATTATTTCGCGGAAAATGACTATGATCTGTTGGTGACCGGTGCACCGTTTAGAGGAATGGAACCGAAGGCGATATGCAACAAGTACAGCACACATGCTAGAAAATCGGATAAAGAGTTTCCTCTTCTAATGGTGCGACATTTGAAGAATATCAAACGGATAATTGCCTTAACCGATGGTGGGGTATCGGCGGAGAAGGCCTTGGGGATCCTCATTCGGTTGGCGCCGCTTCTCTCGGCAGATATTGTTCTGGTGGCCCTTGCCCAGAGTCGTAATCCGTCTCCCAATGCCGAAGTTCTTCATCTTGAACGAGGCTTGGCTATTTTCAAGGAAAAGGGTATCGAGGTGTCGGGATATACACGATCAAAACTGGATGCCGAAGAGTTGAAACGCGACCTTCACAATGCAGATCTGGTGGTGGCTCCCTATCCCATAGATGAAACAAGATGCTCGTGGGAGGGCCTTCTGACAGTCAATGATATCAAAGCCGCCCTGTTTTGTATCGGCAAGGAATGATGGCGTCGTAAAAACTCTCCATCTGCTTCGTTGCTGCAAATTTTTTATTGTTCCGACGTACCCTTAGTATGCCGAAGCAATAAAAAAATTTACGCGCCTCGCATATGAAGCTTTTTACTTAGCCATCCCTAGATCAAAAGTTTTTATGAGATTATCATTGTCAAAGAACTGTAGGCTTACCGTGTCTAAGAATGTCGACACCCTTATAATCCGAACTTTTTCATCTTACGCCAGAGTGTGGAGCGGGTGATACCTAAAATGCCGGCGGCCTGTTCCCGCTGACCGCTGACTGCCTCCAGCACTTTTGTAATATGATCTTTCTCTATTTCTTCCAGACTTCTTAACGGATTTCCGGACGGCTTTCCGTTGCCGCTTAGTTGGGGGGGGAGGTCCTCATAGTGGATTTGATTCCCCTCGGCAAGCGCTACGGTCCTGGCTATAATATTTTCCAGCTCTCGCACATTTCCGGGGTAGTCGTATTGCCCCAGTGCCTCTCTGGCCCGTGCAGTAAATCCTTTGATGTCCTTGCCGTAGGCTCTGCAGTATTTCTGCAGAAAATGGTCGGCAAGAAGCCAGAGATCTCCTTCCCTCTCCTTCAGTGTTGGCAGGGATAGTGTCATGACATTCAAGCGGAAGAACAGGTCTTCCCGGAAATTGCCCAGCTTAACCTCTGTTTCCAAATCACGATTGGAGGCGGCAAGGATGCGGATGTCCAGATCGATTGAGCGGTTGGCTCCCAAACGAAAGATCTGGCCTTCCTGGAGGACACGCAGCAATTTTACCTGCATGTCAAAGGGCATCTCGGCAATTTCATCCAGCAGGACCGTTCCGTGGTTGGCGCTTTCCAACAGGCCGATTTTGGTATTGATTGCTCCAGTAAAGGCCGACTTTTCATGACCGAATAGTTCGTTGGCAATAAGTTCGGGCGAAAAGCCGCCGCAGTTTAAGGAAACTATCGGTGCTTCATGCCGGTGACTGAGGCGGTGAATGGCCCGGGCCACCAGTTCCTTGCCGGTCCCGCTTTGTCCTTGGATGATCACGGGGCAATCGAGCGGGGCCACCTTTTCTATCAACTCAAAGATATGAACCATCTGCCTGCTGGTGCCAATCATTCCGTCCCGTCCGGCCCTGCGTACCAGCATGGCTCTGAGGTCTCTGGCCTCCATACCCAGAAGGATTTTTTCCACCACCCGATTGATCAGGTTGTCGAACTCATCAAGACGGATAGGTTTGGTAAGGTAATGGAAGGCTCCGGATTTGATAGCCTCGATGGCTGAGTCGACGGTGGCGTATCCGGTTATGACGACCACCTCGGTTTCCTGCCGACGTGCTTTGATTTCTCGTATGATATCCAATCCGTCAACACCGGGAAGTTTCATGTCGGTTACCACGAGTTCATGTGGTGAGCATTTGAAACTCTGGAGGAAGGTTTCACCGTTGAAGAAGACATCGACCGGGTATCCTGAAGCAATCAGATGCTCCTGCAGGCGAAGGGCGGAAATCTTTTCATCGTCAATAACGGCTATGCGGATGGATTGTCTATGCATCGATCATTTCTTTGGTACTGGGAAGAATGACCGTAAAGATGGTTCCTTTACCGAGCTCACTCTCGACGGTGATTCGGCCGCCATGTTTTTTTATGATGCCATAGCTCACTGAAAGACCGAGGCCGGTTCCATGCCCCACCTCTTTGGTGGTGAAAAAAGGATCGAAAATATGGGGCAAGTCCCCCTCGGAAATACCAACGCCGGTGTCGGCAATGGTAACGATTATCCGTTTGTTTTCATCTTTAACAGCCCAGACACTCAACTCTCCTTCCTCCGACATGGCCTGGACCGCATTGATAATCAGATTGAAAAAGACCTGCTGTAAGCCCTGGCCATTACCGCGAATCATGGGCAGGTTGGGATCGATATGCCTGTGCAGGACAATTTTTTTAAGCGATATCTCGTTGCCGGCAATTTTGAATATATCCTCCAGCAGCCTCCCCACATCCACATCCTTGAAGGAAGAGGTTTCCGCCCGGGAAAAATCAAGAAGGTTCTTGACGATACCACTGGCCCTGATCGCCTGGTTCAGGATATCTTCCAGCATCTCGGCTCTTCGTTCATCGGCGACCTTGCGGCCGCCAACAAGGGTGTCGATTGTCAGTATGATGTTGTTAATCGGATTGTTTAATTCATGGGCAACGCCTGAAACCAGAGTGCCTAATGAGGCTATTTTTCTGGAATGAATGATCTGTTCCTGTCTGGCATCCAACTCTTCGGCCATCCGATTGAAGGCGAGGATCAGACGATCAACCTCACTCTCAATCCGTGTGGGATGACTGATGGCGCTGAAGTCGCCTTGGCCGATCTTTTCAGTAGCGCGCTCCAATAATACCAAAGGATTTATAACCTTTCGGTAAATAAGCACAAAACCAATAATAAAGAGAGCCAGGATAAGACCTGTTGAGATCAAAGGTAATCTCAAAGCCGTTCCCGCCGTCCTGGCAACCATGTGTCTGCTCTGATCCAGAAGGGACTGGGCAAGATCCACCATCTGCCTTCCGGAAGATCGAATCTCTTCCTGCTCCACTTCGCTGGGGGCAACATGCATCCCCGTATCCAGGATCCTTTCCAGAACCTTGCTGTATTCCGAAAAAGTTACGTTTAACTCTTTCATGATGGCCTTTTCTCCATAACTTTCCGGGGAAGCGGCCATTTCGCCATAAATGGATTTTGCGTGCCGGTAAAAACTCAGTGTCTGATTACGGTTGTCCTGCCCCTGATAGAGAAGAAAATTTTTCTCATACCGGCGCATTTCAAGAACGGTGTTATACAGATCTTCGACGCGTTCCAGGCTTATGGTAGCGTTGTTGATATGGTCGATTTCCAGATAAACGACGAGGAAATTGACAATCCAGATGATTATTCCCAAAAGGGCCAGGATTCTGGATTTGCGCTGCAAATCCAAATTAGACCAGAGGCGTTTCATGGGATAGGGCCCTTGTGAATGGTTTTGTCCGAACAATTCCTCAAACGAAGCAAGGCCTGCTGAAATATGGAAAGGTTCCGGATCATTGGACAGAACTGGAGCAATTGGATAAACGAGACTTTGTCAATAAAAGAGCATTTGATAGTGATATTACGAACAATGCTAGCATATTGATTTCCTTGCAGCAACCATTGTTTTCATCAAAAGCAATGTTTATATGAAAATCATCGTTGGTGGAAGGGTCGGTTGCCGAAGATTCGATTTTCTTTTTTTAGTTGTACCCGCAAGGGGTATAAATGGCCGACCGATATGGTCCAGCCATGCCGGCTGAAGTGAATTTCGGGAGAAGATGTCTGGCATGATGTCTCGAAATTCTCAATAATTCGATAAGGGCCGTACGTGAAAAAACCAAAAAAAAGATCCTTGTGGATGCGTTTTGTCGTCATTGCTCAACCGTATTTTTTTCCTCGCAGGCAGTATGGCGGGCTCATAACACTGCTGCTTATGGCCATGTTGCTTGTTTTTGTCTTTGGGCTGCTTTTCCTTCTTGTCTCAGGATGCGTTTTGGCGGGTAACGCCCTGGCTCCGGGTATTACCGCCAAGCTGGACCAAAACCTGGTTGCCATCGTCCATACGACCTACCATTCCAGGATGGGCCTGTTGTTAGGGGCCGCTCTTGTCGTTCCGACCCTTACGTTTTCATTTTTCGGGGTAGACATATGGAGGAGCAGACAGGCGTGGTTGCTCCTGGCCATCGTCCTGCTTTTATCCCTTTCCGTGACCGGAATCAACGTGGTCATCAGCTATGTCAGTAATTATTTTACCAATGCCATAGTCAAGAAAGACCAGGGTATGTCGTACTTTTTCGTAGCTGTTTACTTCTGTTGCTTTCTGGTGGGCATTCCGATCGTCGCTTTTTACGGGTATGTAAGGGATTATCTCGGAATGTGCTGGCGTGAGTGGTTGACCACCAGTTTTTTGGGCAATTACTTCCGTGATCGCAACTACTACGAGGTGGAGCTGGCGGGGCAAATTGACAACCCTGATCAGCGGATCATGGAGGATATCCGGTCGTTCACCCGTACCTCTTTATTCTTTCTTCTCACCATCCTCAGTTCGGTTATGGACCTTGTCTCGTTTTCCGGGGTGCTCTGGTCGAAATCGACGCGCCTGGTCGTTGTGGTTCTCAGTTATTCCTTGGTGGGGACCGTCCTCACCTATTTCATCGGCCGGCGCCTGGTCAAGCTGAACTTCAATCAGTTGCGTTTCGAGGCGGATTTTCGTTATTCTCTCATTCATGTCCGCGATAATGCCGAATCCATTGCCTTTTATCAGGGGGAGGATTCCGAGGGAGCTCATATCGCAGGCAGATTTCGCAGCGTTTTGCACAACTTTAATCTCTTGATCGGTTGGCAGAGAAATCTGTCTTTTTTTACCACAGCCTACAGATACCTGCCGGTGGTGCTGCCCTATCTGGTGCTCTTTCCCATATATTTCAGCGGTAAGATCCAGTATGGCGACATGGTTCAGGCTGATTTCGCCTTTGCCCAGGTCTATGGGGCCTTATCGCTGATCGTGTCCCAATTTGATGAGATCACCGCCTTTGCCGCCGGGATCCAGCGTCTTTCCTCCTTTGCCGAGGCCATCGAACCGGAAAAGATGAGGGAGCCTGGCATAGAATCCATTGAGGCCGACGGATTCGGGCTGGAGAATATGACCCTGCTTACCCCGAACGGATCCCGAGACCTGCTTCGTGATCTAAGTCTGGATCTGGCCCATGGAGAAAACCTGGTGATCGTCGGACGCAGCGGGATCGGTAAGAGCTCTCTGCTTCGTGCCATAGCCGGTCTCTGGAGCCAGGGGAAAGGTGTGGTGCGAAGACCGGCGCTTGACGACATCTTCTTTCTCCCGCAAAAACCCTATATGCTCCTTGGGACTTTACGATCCCAACTTCTTTATCCCCGGTTGGGCCGGGTTGTTCCCGATGGTGAATTGCAACATATACTTGAGGTTGTCCAACTCCCTGATCTGGCAGAACGGGTGGGGGGATTTGATGTCGAGCTTGACTGGGCCGATGTCCTGTCACTGGGAGAACAGCAGCGTCTGGCATTTGCCCGTCTGCTGATCAACCGTCCGCGTTTTGCGGTCTTGGATGAGGCAACCAGTGCACTTGATATTAGAGCCGAGACCGCTCTCTATTCCAAGCTGCAGGAGTTAGGGATCCAGTTTATTAGTGTCGGACACCGGCCGACCATCCTTGCCTTCCATAACCGTGTGCTCGATCTACAGGGACCGGAAAATTGGCGTCTGCTGCCGGTTGCAGAGTATCAGCCTGCTGTCGACTAAAGGAATTTGAAGAAAAACATGCCATGTGTCTTGTCTTTTTAGCCTATGATGTTCATCCACGCTACCGTCTGATCTTTGCCGCCAACAGGGATGAATTTTATGCCCGGCCGACGCTTCCTCTCCAATATTGGGCTGATCATCCCGAGATATTGGCCGGACGGGATCTTGAAGGGATGGGTACCTGGTTGGGTATGACAACAACCGGGCGTTTTGCCGCCTTGACCAATTATCGTGACCCGAAATCGGTGAAAAATGATGCCCCGTCCCGGGGACATCTGGTGGCTGATTTTTTAGGGACAAACTTGTCTCCTGCCGACTATCTCAGGAAGCTCGGCACTCGGGCTGAGGCCTTCAACGGCTTTAATCTTCTCGTGGGAGATCGGAAAAATCTGTATTATGGCTCCAATCGAGGAGATCGTTCCCGGCGACTTTTGCCGGGATTGTATGGCTTGAGCAATCATCTTCTCAATACGCCTTGGCCCAAAGTGCGCTCGGGGCTTAATCAGCTCAAGGATCTTATAACTAAAGAAAACACACAACTGGTCGACAGATTAGAGGAGATTTTACAAAACCGGGATGTTCCCCCCGATGACATGCTGCCGGATACCGGGGTAGGTGTTGAATGGGAGAGGCTCCTTGCCCCGATATTTATTTCAAGTCTCACGTATGGAACACGATGTTCGTCGATAATAACCATCGGCAGAGACGGGGCTGTCTTTTTCAAGGAGATAATCTGGGACAGGAAGGCTCATATCCCGACCGCTGAGGACTCGCATGAGTTTTCTTTTCAGTTGCCAGACGGTTATTGCGTTGCAAACAGTTGAGGAGTCAAAATGAGCAGAGTGCAAATTATTCTGTTCTAAACCTGAAAAAAGCAGTATCATTTTCGACCTTGCCTTCACTAGTTGGAGAGCAGAATTTCATGTTCTTTACTTTCCAAGCATTCTGTTTACTCATGCTTATATGACCAGAGCAAATATTCTTATAGTCATTGCTATTGCCGTTATCTGTTTCAGCTCTTGGGCGTACCTCAACCGGCCGAAAAATGAACCGGCATGGCCTACCCGGATACAGGGCTTTTGTTTTTCTCCTTACAGAGAAGGGCAGAGTGCCGTGTTGAAGACTGAGCCCTCCGAGGCCGAGGTCGAATCAGACTTGGCGCTTCTAGCGGACAAGACCTATGCGATACGAACTTATACGGTGGAAGGTGTTATGGCGAAGGTTCCCGCCCTGGCGCAAAAATACGGAATCAATGTTACGCTGGGGGCCTGGCTGCAAAGAGATCCGGTCAAGAACGAAGAGGAAATTAAGACCCTGATAAAAGTTGCCAGGGAGAACTATAAAAATGTCGTCCGGATTATAGTTGGTAACGAGACGCTTCTGCGGGGAGATCTCACCTCGCAGCAGCTGATCGGCTATCTGGACGAAGTTCGACAGGCGGTGAATCTCCCGGTCAGCACCGCGGAAACATGGGATGTATGGTACAACCATAAAGAACTCGGTGACCATGTCGATTATATCTGCATACATCTTCTGCCATACTGGGAAGGTGTCAGCAGCGACAGAGCAGTGGAATATAGTGTCGATCACTATAATCTTATTAAAAATACCTTTCCGGGAAAAGATATCGTCATCGGTGAGGTCGGTTGGCCCAGCAATGGGCGCACCCTGCATTCATCTGTGGCCTCGGTCGCCAATGAAGCCATTTTCCTCAGGCGTTTTCTCGCCCGGGCGCAAAAAGAAAACTACATCTATTACATCATGGAGGCCTTTGACCAACCCTGGAAACAGGTGACGGAAGGCGCTGTCGGAGCCTATTGGGGTGTGTATGATGTTCACCGTCATCCAAAGTTTCCTTTTACCTCGCCTATTATCAAGGTTCCGGAATGGCGAATTCTTGCCGGTATTTCCGTTGTGGTCGCCATCATCACCTTCGCCCTTTTATTGATCGATAGCAAGACACTGCGGGCGAGAGGGCGCAGCTTTCTCGCCTCTGTGGCCTTTGGAGCTTCCACCGCAGCTGTCTGGGTTATCTATAGCTATTCTCAACAGTATTTAACGGTGTTGTCGGTTGTCATCGGTTTTCTCATGATTCTCGGTATGATCGGGGTGGTTGTTGTCCTCTTTACAGAGGCCCATGAGTGGGCGGAAGCCACATGGGTTTCGGCATGGCGACGTCCCTTTATGACGAAAAAGATATGTGTCGACCCATTACCGATGGTTTCCATCCATGTTCCCGCCTACAACGAACCTCCAGCGATGATGATTGAGACTTTAAATGCCTTGGCACAACTGGATTATCCTTCTTTTGAGGTGCTCGTCATTGATAACAATACCAAGGACCCGGAAGTCTGGCAGCCGGTACGGGCGTATTGTGAGAAGCTGGGGCCGCAGTTTCGATTTTTCCATGTAGATCCATTGTCTGGATTTAAGGCCGGGGCCTTGAATTTTGCTCTGGCTCAGACGGCTCCGGAGGCCTCCGTAGTAGCCGTGATCGACAGTGACTACGTTGTTACCTCAGATTGGTTGCGGGATATGGCTCCCCAATTCGAAAACTCCAAAATTGCCATTGTCCAGGCGCCTCAGGATTACCGCGATGATGGTGAAAACCTTTTCAAGGCCATGTGTTATTCGGAGTATCGGGGTTTTTTCTATATCGGAATGTTGACCCGTAACGAACGGAACGCAATCATACAACACGGTACCATGACCATGGTAAGAAAGTCTGTTCTGCTTGAGGTCGGCGGCTGGTCCGAATGGTGTATAACTGAAGATGCCGAACTGGGACTCAGAATATTTGAAGAAGGATACGAAGCAACTTATATTCCGCAGAGTTACGGCAGAGGCCTGATGCCCGATACCTTCCTGGATTTTAAGAAGCAACGGGCACGCTGGGCATATGGAGCAGTGCAGATCCTTAGGAATCATATGGGGGCCCTACGGGGTAAGGATGCGTCTTCCTTAACCAAGGGGCAACAGTATCATTTCATTGCCGGATGGCTGCCATGGCTTGCCGACAGCTTTAATCTGATATTCACCCTGGCGGCCCTCATCTGGTCGACCGGTATGTGCCTTTTTGTTCATATCATTGATCCCCCGTTGGTTATCTTGTCGCTTATGCCGCTCACTCTTTTTGTTTTCAAAATGGGCAAGATGATCTACCTCTATCGAACAAGAGTCGGAGCGACCGTGACCCAGACAATGGCTTCAGCCGTGGCAGGTTTGTCCTTATCGCACACTATTGCCAAAGCGATTCTTTCGGGTTTTGTAACCAAAGACAAACCGTTTTTCAGGACACCGAAGATGGCCGACTCCCATGCCCTTCTCCAGGCCTTGCTGTCGGCTCGTGAGGAAGGTATGATCATGTTGGCTCTCTGGGTTGCGGCATATGGCGTTGCCAAGATGCAGGGTACCGATACCGCTGATTTGATGGTCTGGGTCATTGTATTGCTGGTGCAGTCCATTCCTTATATGGCCTCGGTTGTTATGGCGCTTGTCAGCGGCCTTAGCAAAATGCCCAATAAAATCATCGACAACATGATATCTCTTGCCCCGGGAATCAGCAGCGAGCAAAATGAGGATGGGGTTGTTGAAGAAAAAACGATCCGACAACAGGAGCGTCAATGAAAAGATTACTTATATTTTTTATGGTAGCAACTCTCTTCGGCTGTGCCGCCCCCATACCCCAAAAGGTCGATCTCGATATTGAAACCGCCCGCCAGACCCAGAAGGTGTATCCGGCTTCTCTTGCGGTGAACATAATCGGCCAGGACCAGCGGGCAGAACCATGGGTCATCTTCTATCAGGTGAAAAAAGATCCGGCCATAAAAATAGCCAGCCGGGTGCCGCCACAGCTTCTGGTCAGGGATAGCCTGTACCATGGACTGCACCAGCAGGGAGTATCCCGGGGGGACGGATCGGGTATTGAAATGGTTGTCGTTATCAAGGACCTTCTGGCAAAAGTGAGTAAACCCGGTCTGTTGTATGTTACAAAAGCGAAGACCCATCTGCAGTTGGTTGTCGGTAACAACGGAAGTACATTAACCCTTGATTATAATCGTGAGGACACTAAAAAAACGATTACCCGCCCGGAGATCCTGGATTTGGAAATGCAGTTAAATAACCAACTGACTGATATTATACGAAAGATGTTGGTAGATAAGAGGATCCGCACAGCCCTCATGGATAAATCCTAGATTGATTGAACAACCTTGCCAAGAACGCATATCCAGAGCAAACAAATGAAAAAGGTATCTTTTGCGATTTTTCTAGGTCTGGGCCTGCTCTGTATTTATCAGGCCTGGCACTATTACCCCCAATTGCCAGAACGTGTAGCGTCCCATTTCGGGCCGCATGGACATCCTGATTCCTGGACAACCAAGAAATCTTTTATTCGCTTCTACCTGCTTTTTATTGCAGGTATTACAGTATTTTTTTCTCTTATTGGTCTGTTAACAGAAAAGGTTCCGGCGTCTCTTATGAACATGCCGAATAAAGAGTATTGGATGGCACCCGAGCGACGTCAATCAACTTTGGATCTTCTCGCTTCCTCTTTTTTTTGGTTTGCCTCGGCAACCATGATTCTTCTGCTGGATATGTTTTACCAGACCTTCCAGGTTCAGCTAGGCAGGACCAAGATCTTGACTCATCCCGTTTTAAGTCTTGGGATCTATATCAGTTTTTCGGTCATTCTGACTCTATTGTTGTTGATCGGATTTTTTAGGAAAAAGAAGTAATGTTTGAGGAGGCTAAATGCATTATGAAAAAGAGGCGCTCCGTTATCATAAGGAGCCCAGACCCGGGAAAACGGAAGTTGTTCCGACGAAACCATTCATCAGCCAGGCCGATCTGAGCCTTGCCTATACACCGGGAGTAGCCGTTCCCTGCCTGGAGATTGAAAAAGATCCACAAAAATCATTTGATTATACGAACCGGGCAAATCTGATTGCCGTTATAACCAACGGGACAGCGGTTCTTGGCCTGGGGGCCATAGGGGCTCTGGCAGGGAAACCCGTCATGGAGGGTAAGGCGGTACTTTTTAAACGCTTTGCCAATATCGATGTCTTCGATCTGGAGCTGGACACCACCGATCCGGATGAATTCATCCGCGCCGTCAAGCTTTTAGAGCCGACGTTCGGGGGGATTAACCTGGAGGACATCAAGGCTCCTGAGTGTTTCTACATTGAAGAACGATTAAAGAAAGAGATGTCGATTCCCGTCTTTCATGACGACCAGCACGGCACGGCAATTATCTCTGCTGCGGCTATGCTCAACGCAGCCGCCCTAACCGGACGGGATGTATCAAAGATGCGGGTGGTCATTAACGGAGCCGGTGCAGCGGCCATAGCCTGCGCCCGTTTGTATGTCCTGTTGGGAGTGGAGAGGGAAAATGTAATGATGGTGGATACCCGCGGGGTTATCTACAAAGGCCGCGGACAGGGGATGAATCCCTACAAAGAGGAATTCGCAGCAGATACCGACCGCCGCACTCTTGCCGATGCTGTGGAAGGGGCGGATTTACTGCTTGGACTCTCTGTCAAAGGGGCTTTTACCGAGGAATTGTTAAAGTGTATGAATGCTTCCCCCATTATTTTTCCTCTGGCCAATCCCGATCCGGAGATCGGATATGATGAGGCCAAGAAGATCCGTCCCGATGCCATTGTCGCCACCGGACGTTCAGATTTTCCCAATCAAGTTAACAACGTTCTTGGTTTTCCTTATATTTTCCGCGGGGCTCTTGATGTGGGGGCAAGCAGCATCAACGAGGAGATGAAGATTGCAGCGGTAAAGGCATTGGCGGAATTGGCAAGAGAGGACGTCCCGGATGCGGTGATCAGGGCCTATGGAGGAAAACCGATCCATTTCGGGGTGGAATACATCATCCCGAAACCGCTGGACAGCCGGGTATTGCTCAAGGTGGTCCCTGCGGTGGCAGAGGCTGCGGTGCAAAGCGGTGTAGCCAGAAATACCATGCCGGAGAGAAATGTTTATATCAATAAGTTGGAAGCGACACTCGGTCCTGAGCGTGAATTGATGCGCAAGATCATTACCCGTGCCCAACAGGATCCGAAACGCATCGTTCTTGCCGAAGGCAATCTGCCGGTGGTGATCCGGGCGGCCTATCAGGCGTTGCGTGACGGTATTGCCAAACCGGTTCTGTTAGGGGATATGGACAAAATCTCCGTTCTCGCCAAAGAGTTGCAGATACCGATAACGGATATCGAGATCATTGACCCGGAGCGAAATCCCTATCTTGAAGATTTTATCGGCAAGCTCTTTCTCCTTCGCCAACGGCGGGGTTGGCCGTTGGAGGAAGTGCGGCGGCAACTGAAAAATCCGTATGTTTTTGGTGCCATGTTAGTCCGTGAAGGGATTGTCGACGGCCAGGTCCACGGGATAGCCGATTCCTACCCGAATGCCATCCGGCCTGTCCTGCAGGTCATTGAGCGCCGCCCGGGAGTATCAAAAGTTTCTGGACTTTATCTTATGATCTCAAAAAACCGGACACTTTTATTTGCCGATGCTACGGTCAACATACAGCCAACTGCCGAGGACTTGGCGGAAATCGCTATTCTCGCCAGTGAAAAGGCGGTGTTTTTCGATATGTTGCCGCGTATTGCCATGCTCTCGTTCTCCAACTTCGGCAATGTCCGGCATCCCGAGGCCGATAAAGTAATCAAGGCGATGAACATTGTCAGACATAGACGGCCTGATCTGATCATCGACGGCGAAATGCAGGCTGACACAGCAGTGGTCGATGAGATGCTCAACGAGCGCTTCCCCTTTAATCGGTTGGGAATGTCCGCCAATGTACTGATCTTTCCTGATCTCACTTCCGGCAACGTCTCGTACAAGCTGCTCGATCGATTGGGTGGAGCCAAGGCCATCGGACCTCTGTTGATGGGGCTGAGCAGACCTTTCAATGTGGTTCAACGCAACAGCGATATGGAAAATCTCGTGACCATAATAGCGATCACGGTTGCTCAGGCTCAGGAGCAAAGGAATCTGGGAAGGCTTGAAGAATACCCCCTTTGACCCGGGCATAATCTGCAGCCGACTCTCTAAGAGTCAACCACGCTTTTGTTTCGGGAGTTAAAAGAGAATCATGGCATTACCACGGATACTCTTTGTTGATGACGAAGAAGAGATACTACGGTCAATTCAACGTGAATTCCATTTTGAACCGCTGGAAATCCTTACTGCAACTTCTGCTGTTGAAGCGCTGAATATCCTTAGCAGAGAGAATGTGGATGTTATCGTCAGCGATGATCGGATGCCTGGAATGACGGGAAGTGAACTGTTGATGGAGGTCAACCGGCTCTATCCCGAGATCTGCAAGATCATGCTTACCGGCCACGGAAATTTTACCTCTGCAGTACGGACCATAAACGAGGCCCGGATATTCAGGTTTTTGTTAAAACCGGTATCGGGAGAAGAGCTTATTGGTATCATCCATCATGCGCTGCAGGAGCGGTCGAGGACAGAGGATCTCCTGACCTTGTCGCAACAGGTCGGTAATGTTTGTACCTGCACAATCCGTTTTGATGATGAAGGCCGGCCTGCATCCTTTATTTGGTCGAAAAATACCCGCTCGCTCTTGGGAATGAAAGCCGATGAACCGCTGGATTCATGGGAAATACTCGAGAGGCATTTGCATAGGGAGGATAGAGACAGGATGGCATCCTTTTACAAATCCTGCCTCTATCGCGGCGTCTGTACAGATATAGAATTCCGGGTGGTCCTCGGCCACAGACTGGTCAGATGGATCTCCCAGACGTGTGAGATAAGCCGGGATGCACGGGGAGAACCGGTGCAACTGCTTTTTATTTTAAAGGATATAACCGAAGATAAGCGATATCGTGAGTGGTTGGAGGAGCAGGCCTTCCGGGATAACCTGACAGGACTCGGCAATCGGGCCTTGCTGTTCAGATTCCTGGAAGAAGCCTTCTGCGGTCGTACAGCCGTGGGAGAAGTCGCGGTTATCTTTCTTGACCTGGATGATTTCAAGCTGATCAACGACAGCCTGGGGCATCAGGTTGGCGACTGGCTTCTCAGGTCCTTTGCCGAACGTCTGCAGGAAACAGTGCCGGCAGGCATCACGACAGTCAGATTGGGCGGAGATGAGTTTGCTCTTTTGTTTCACGGTCCGAAGGCGCAAATTCAGGCTGAGAAATACGCAAAATGTATTCTTCAAGCCTTGAAGGATCCTTTTTTTATTCATGAGTATAAATTCCATATTTCGGCTTCAATCGGTGTTGCAGGTAACTTTTCGGCACACTGTACGGCGGAAGAGATTCTGCGGAACGCGGATACGGCCATGTATGCCGCAAAATCACAGGGGAAACGCGGATATCAGGTCTTTGACCAGGTTATGCATAACCGGACCGCCGAACGCTTCGAGTTATTGGGCGATATGCGCAGGGCCCTAACCGATGGACAGATCTTTCCTTTCTTTCAACCGATCATCAGTCTTGACAACATGGAACTTGCCGGATATGAAGCACTGGCTCGCTGGCAACATCCGGCAAAAGGGATGGTGATGCCGTCGCTTTTTATTCCCCTTGCCGAAGAGTCGGGCCTGATAACCTCGTTGGGAATGACGATCATGGACATCGCCTGCGCCCAGGCAAGGCAGTGGCAGAGAAATTTTTCCGCTGCCTCTTATATGAGCATAAACGTCTCCTCTCTGCAGTTCAGACAGCAGGATCTGGCCAAGCATATCATCGAGGTTTTGCAGAGGCATAGGCTGGATCCCAGGTTGATAAAGATTGAGATAACTGAAAGTGGAATAATGGAGGATGTTGAGCTTTCTCTTTCCCTCATGGACGAGCTGAGAAGAATCGGAGTGCGCCTACAGATTGACGATTTCGGAACGGGATATTCTTCGCTGAGTTACCTGCGAAAAATTCCGGCCGAAAGCATAAAGGTTGACCAATCCTTCGTTATCGGCATGGAAGGGGATGCGGAAAAGCAGGCCATTGTTAAAACCATCATCAATCTGGCTTGCGGTCTGGGTTTGAAGGTTGTGGCTGAAGGAATAGAAACCGTAGATCAACTTAGTCTTCTCAGATCGTACGGATGCCAGTACGGACAAGGGTTTCTCTTTGATCAGCCCCTCTCGCCTGAGGAAGCGGTGCTTCGGCGGGATTACAGTCGCTTTGTTGTCCCGGGTTCAGAGTAACAGACAATCTCTAGCAGATATAAAAGAGCATGGAAAATTCAAAATTAGTCTCCGTACATGGCGGTCATAGCGGCCAATTCTGCCATCATGCAACAGATACCTTGGAGGAGATCATTTGCGCCTATATCCGGCATGGGTTTTCCTGGGTGGGGATTACCGAGCATGTGCCGGGTTTGAATGCAGACCTTCTTTATCCGGACCAAAAGGAGGCGGGGCTTACCCCTGCCTCCCTTTATGACAGTTTTGCCGCCTATATCGTCGAATGCAAGAGGCTGAAAAAGAAGTATGCCTCACAACTCACGATCTTCGTTGCCATGGAGATCGAGACCTATAGCGGCTATGAAACCTTCATTTCCCGGTTGACTGAACGTTTTAGGCCGGAATATATGGTTGGCTCAGTGCATTTTGTCGATGATATGGGATTTGATTATTCCAGGGAACAATACTCTGCCACGGCCAAGAAGCTGGGCGGGCTGGATGCTCTGTATTGCCGTTACTTCGATCAGCAATATGAGATGATAAAGCTCCTTAACCCTGCCGTGGTGGGCCATTTCGACCTCATTCGTCTTTTTGATCCCGAATATCGCACAAGATTACTCAAACCCGATATAGCCCGCCGTGTACGGCGTAATCTTGAACTGATCAGGGAGCGGGACCTGATCCTTGATTTCAATCTCCGCTCGCTTCTAAAAGGTGCGGAAGAACCCTACATCAGTCGCTCGATCCTTTTACAGGCCCTTGAACTCGGTATCGCCGTTGTTCCCGGTGATGACTCGCATGGGTTGTCTTCCATCGGTATCAATATGGACAAGGGAATCGCCATGTTAACCGAACTCGGTTTCGATACCAATTGGAGGGTGCCGGTCTTAAACAGATGATTTTTTGTTTACACTTGAAAGACACCCTCCCTACATCTCCTGCCTACCATTCCTCTATTTTCAGAAGCTGCGGCTCATGAGTTTTTTATTGAATACAAGGTCGATATTATCCACCAGGTTGTTCAAGGCAAAGGTGCCGACAACCCTATTATCGTTGTTTTTCACTACGGCCCTGTGAATACGATGAGCCCGCAAGGTGATGATCCCTTGGGCTATTGTATCCATCTCCTGTACCGTAACCACGGGTGAAGTCATTATCTTGTTCAGTGTAATGGCTGCAATATTTTGACCGTAACTTAGCGCGCTCACCGCATCTTTTTCACTGACCAAGCCTATGGGAGCATCACCATCCATTACGATGGCACAACAGGTTTTCTTTTCCAGTATGGAGATCCCGGTCTGTTTGAGGGAGGAATCGGGCTTTTCCAAAACGATGTTGGTATACATAATGTCCTTAACCAAAGCCGAGGATGAGAAACTGTCGCTGCTTACCATATTGACGATGTTGCCTGGGGTAACACTTCCCTGTATTCTTCCTTCCTCGGAGACTATTCCTATATGACGAATCTGGTTCTTTTTCATGAACTCGCAGGCATCCTCTATACTGTCGCTTGGGTGCATACTCAACAGTGGACTGGACATGACATCTTGCACGGAGGCGGTCAATAGGTCAATTCCTTTGATCGCTCGTTCCATGACTTTTCTTTCCGTAATTATCCCAACCGGCATATCGTTTTTAAGTACAAACAGAAAGCTTATGTGCCTGTCACGCATGACTCCTAAGGCCTTGCCCATGGATTCATGGTCTTCTACGTAAAAATAACCCTGTGTCATGACACTTCTCAAAGAAATGTTAAACATTGCTTACCTCCTGTTTTTCGAGATGAGGGTTGTGAGGTGATCATGGAGATTTGGTTGAGGTCCTTCAATTTGAGTATAGTGCAAATGCAAATTTAATTGAAGGGGTATGGCAAAAAGAATTTTACAGGGCTGTACTCGAGTAATTTTATTGGCACAAGAAAGAAAAAAACCAATTTGAAAAAATCGGGCGAAAAGATCTACATTGTGGTATGGTTATCAGGTTGGAAAAAAGAACTAAGCTCGGAAAGACAAGGGGTTGCTCCTTTATCTCTATAGGATTTTGTCAGGATGGATGGAGTCGCCCTATCGGCTTGGATTTTGGTACTTTGAGGTTGATTTAATACCGAACTTGTGCTTATTTGCACTGTGCACTTTTCGCCACGCCCAGGGTTTAGGTTACCTGTTTTATATTATAAACGGAATTTTTATCATGGAGAAAAAAATGTTCAAGATCGTGCGACGTGAAGAAATGACTGGAGGGACCGTGATTCTCAATGAGATAGAGGCACCACTCATCGCGAAAAAGGCCCGTCCCGGTCAGTTCGTAATCCTGAAGGCAAATGAGGATGGAGAACGGATTCCTCTTACCATGGCGGATTCGAATCCGGAAAAAGGTACCATTACAATTATCTACATGGTAGTGGGTAAATCAACAGCCCTCTTCAAGACCTTGCAGGTCGGTGATGCGTACCAGGATATCATCGGTCCTCTTGGCAAAGCGACCCACCTGGAAAAGCTAGGCAAAGTTATCTGTGTCGGCGGTGGCACCGGTGTTGCCGTACTGCATCCCATTACCAGGGGACTTAAAGAGATCGGCAATGACGTGACCTGTATCATTGGTGCACGGACCAAGGATCTTCTGATCCTTGAGAACGAGATGAGAAAGGCCTCTCATGATCTGCGAATCTGCACTGACGACGGCACCTATGGCCATCACGGTTTTGTGACCCAGGTCATGGAGGACGTTTTGAAGTCGGAGGATGTAAAGTTGGTGGTGGCGATCGGACCGGTTCCGATGATGAAGGCGGTGAGCAATATCACCAAGGGATACAATGTGCCGACGATGGTAAGCCTGAATCCAATTATGGTTGACGGAACCGGGATGTGCGGCGGTTGCCGGGTTACGATCGGCAATGAGACGAAATTCGCCTGTGTCGATGGCCCCGAATTTGATGGTCATCAGGTCGATTATGATGAATTGATCAAGCGGCTGCAGGCGTATCAGGAAGAAGAAAGGGAATGCCACAGGCAATTCTGCACGATTCGTGATGCAAAATAATTGTTCTGCGAAAAAGGTAACAGACAGACTTTGAATGAAAAACCCACTCGGTAATTCGAGTGTATCCATATGGAGGGAAAAATGGCCGCCAAGGATGAAAAAACCGAAAAAAAATCAAGAATGCCGATGCCTGAGCAGGAGCCCAAGGTCAGGGCTAGGAACTTTTTGGAAGTTCCCACCGGCTATACAATGAAAATGGCCCAGGCAGAGGCCGAACGATGTCTGCAATGTAAAAAGCCGGGCTGCGTGACGGGCTGTCCTGTAGGAGTTAATATCCCGGGTTTTATAGATCTCATTGCCCAGGGAGATATGACCGGAGCCATCCGCAACCTTTGGGGTAAGAACGCTCTACCGGCAGTCTGCGGTAGGGTCTGCCCCCAGGAAATCCAATGTGAAGGAAACTGTATACTCGGCAAGAAAGGCGAACCGGTTGCCATCGGCAATCTGGAACGTTTTTGCGCCGATTATGAACGAGAGCATGGTACCGGTGAGCTGCCGCCCAAAGAAGCAAGTACCGGCAAGAGAGTGGCCGTCGTCGGTTCCGGGCCCTCCGGGCTTACCGTGGCAGGCGATCTGATAAGGAAAGGGCACGATGTCACAATCTTTGAGGCATTCCATAAGGCTGGCGGTGTGTTAGTTTATGGTATTCCCGAATTTCGGCTGCCTAAGACCATTGTTGCCAATGAGGTGAATTTTCTCTCACGACTTGGAGTCAATATCGAATGTAATGCCGTAGTGGGAAGGACAGTCACGCTTGACGAGCTTTTTGCAGAGGGATACGATGCCATCTATGTGGGCGTCGGAGCCGGCTTGCCCAAATTCATGAACCTGCCCGGGGAAAATCTTGTCGGTATCCTGTCGGCAAATGAGTATCTGACCCGTGCTAACCTGATGAAGGCCTACAAATATCCAGAGGTGGATACCCCGATTCCGAAAGGCAAGAATGTTGTGGTATTGGGAGCCGGAAACGTGGCCATGGATTCAGCCCGTACTGCCATGCGTCTTGGAGCTGAAAGCGTCAAGATTGTTTACAGGCGATCTCAAGAAGAGATGCCGGCCAGAAAGGCCGAGATTCATCATGCCCAGGAAGAGGGAATCGAGCTGTGCCTGCTCACCAATCCCACCCAATATCTCGGCAATGAAAAGGGTCGTTTGACCGGAATGGAGTGCCTTCGTATGGAATTGGGCGAGCCGGATGCTTCCGGCAGAAGGCGGCCGGTTGCCATAAAAGGCTCGGAGTTTAAAATTGACTGCGATCTGTGTATAGTCGCCGTCGGCTCGGGTGCCAATCCCCTTTTGACCAGTGAGACGACAGACATGCAATTGAACAAATGGGGGTATATCATTACCGACCAGCAGACCGGCAAGACCACCAAAAAAGGGGTATGGGCAGGAGGTGATATCGTCACCGGTGCTGCTACTGTCATTCTGGCCATGGGAGCCGGCAGACAGGCGGCGGACTCCATCCACAACTATCTGACCCTGGGCTGGTAAGTTTCAGCAAAGGGGTATTGCCAATTTAGGGAAGTCAAAGCCTGCCGGTATTTCGGCAGGCTTTTTTATTATTTTATCTGGTTACCACTAAATTTCAGGTAAAAACGACGGGGTCGTAGCCACCCCTTTCACGGGACGCCATAAACCCTTCCCTGGGGGCTTGACTGGTGCCCATCCAGCTCACAGACACCCGTGAAAAGGGTGGCCACAACCCCTCTTTACGGACAAAGCTGAGAATAAGTGGTAATTAATTTATTTTAAAGTTCAACAATGGTCCGTTCCACAATACGGGAAAGCCGAATTTCAGGGAGAAGATTTTTTATTTCCAGGGGTGGTGTCGTTTTGTGAGTTTGCCCTTATTTTATTAGGACAAGAAACGAATTTCCAAGGGACTGATTATTAGCAGGGGGATCCCAAAAATAGATGAAAAAATACACCCGGGTTTTGACCATAGCAGGTTCCGACAGCAGCGGCGGAGCGGGAATTCAGGCAGATTTGAAGACGATCGCCGCCTGTGGATGCTACGGGATGAGCGTGGTCACCGCCGTAACCGCTCAGAGTACTAAGGGCGTTCGTGCCATCCATCCGGCACCTGCCGGGGTGATCGAAGCCCAGATCCGAGCCGTACTAGACGATATCGGCGCCGACGGAATCAAAATCGGCATGCTTTATTCCGGGGAGATTGTTGAAGCGGTGGCCCGGACCCTTGCTGATTACCGGGGAATTCCGGTCGTCCTGGATCAGGTTATGGCTGCCACCAGCGGCGTTTCATTAACCAAGGGAGAGGTCATTCGTCTTATGAAAACCCAGCTCTTGCCTCTTACTTATCTCTTGACTCCCAATATTCCGGAGGCGGAATGCCTCCTTGGAGACACAAACGGCGACGATTCCGAGTCCAAGGCTGTGAGGATGGCCCAAGAGCTATCCTGCTCGGTTCTACTGAAAGGAGGGCATGGAAGCGGCGACACGGTTGTCGATGTCCTTTATACCTGTGAATCTGAAAATGTGACAAAGTTTACCAACACGAGAATAGAGACCTGCAATACCCATGGAACCGGATGTACCCTGTCCTCGGCTGTCGCCTCTTTTCTGGCAAAAGGCCTGCCTCTTTCCCATGCAGTGGCACGGGCTGAGGAATATCTACATTCGGCAATCCTTGCAGGCGCCGAGTATCGCTTAGGTGACGGTCAGGGGCCGGTCCACCACTTTTATTCCTATTGGCAGTAAAGTTATTTCAAGGAGAATTCAATGAATATACTTGTAATTCTAGGCAGTCCCAGAAGAAACGGCAACAGCGAAACACTGGCCAGGACTGTGGTAGCGGAGTTGGAGAAAGACAAATCCAATACTGTTGAGTATGTTCATCTCAGCAAACTGAAAATTGAACCCTGCAGGAGCTGCGGCGGTTGTACTAAGACGGCGGAATGCATTATTAAAGATGAGATGGGCCCGCTCTACGAAAAAGTGGATGCTGCTGATCGTCTATTTTTGGTAACCCCCATCTATTTCTATGGCCCCAGTGCCCAGTGCAAGACGTTCGTCGATCGTTTTCAGGCACGCTGGAGCCGAAAATACCTTTTGGAGACAGCCTTTCGTGAAGGTGAGGACCGCAAGGCATATCTCCTGGCAACAGCAGCAACAAAAGGCGAAAAGGTCTTTGAAGCCAGTGTGCTCATTGCCAAATGTTTTTTCGATGCCATCAACATTCAATACGGAGGATCTCTTCTGATACGCAGCGTCGATAAGGCGGGAGTGATCAAGGACCGTCCGGATGACATGAAGCGGGCCGAGGCCTTTGGGCGTGATATAGCTGCCGGTAAGATCTAACCTGATAAAAAATCTTGACTCCGGGTCCCGATTCTGCTAATGGGTCAAATATGAGCAGGCTTTACTCTGGTTTACCAACTTCCCATTACAAATAAAAAATGATACACACCTCCTCCATAATCAACAATATCGCTCACTCCGGTCTGGCGCTTGCCGGTGTGGTGCTTGTGGTGGTCGTGGTGGATAGAGGGAGCGGAGCGCCGTAACGGGAAGAATAGACAACCTGAAAATTCAAACCCCTGTCGGCGCCCGCCGGCGGGGGTTTTTTTTGGTCCCGCCGATTCGCCGATTATTACCAAACATCATCGAAAGGAGGGAAATCTCATGTACACCATGACCGGGGCCAGACTTATCATTGAATTGCTCGAACGTCAGGGCATAACAACCATTGCCGGCATCCCGGGTGGGGCAAACCTGCCCATCTATGATGCTCTTTTTGCAAGTCGTAAAATCCGGCATGTCCTGGCCAGACACGAGCAGGGGGCTGGTTTTATCGCGCAGGGAACGGCCCGGGCGACCGGTCGTCCCGGGGTTTGCTTTGCAACCTCGGGACCGGGGGCCACCAACGTATTGACCGCCATAGCCGATGCCTATCTTGACTCGATACCTGTTATCTGCATAACCGGCCAGGTCCCGCTGTCGATGATCGGCACGGACGCCTTCCAGGAAGTCGATACTTACGGGATGTCGATTCCCGTCACCAAACATAATTTTCTGGTGAGATCAGCAAAGGAATTGCTGCGTGTTATCCCGGAGGCCTTCCGCATTGCCTGCACGGGTAGGCCGGGGCCAGTACTTATCGATGTGCCGAAAAATGTCCAGACCGAGGTGATTTCTTTTTCAGAATGGCCGGTTCCAGGACGCCCCTTGTCTGCGATCTTCTGTGAGGAAGCGGCACTGATGCGGGCTGCGTCCATGATCAACGAAGCCCAAAGGCCGATTCTGTATCTGGGAGGCGGTATAATCCATGCCGGGGCGTCCGAATGGGCGTTACACCTGGCGGAAAAAGCGGCCATTCCGGTAACCATGACCTTGATGGGACTGGGAGCTATCCCAACCGGCCATCCCCTGAATCTTGGGATGCTCGGTATGCATGCAGCGCGTTCTACCAATCTGGCTCTGGAGGAATGCGATTTGTTGATTGCAGCCGGAGTGCGTTTCGATGACCGGGCCACCGGTAAAGTGGCCGAGTTCTGTCCCGGTGCCCGCATAATCCATATGGATGTCGATCCCAGCGAGGTGGACAAGATCAAGACCTCGCATATCCCCTTGATAGGCGACGTTGGGGAAACCCTTTCGGGGATATACCCGCATGTAATAGAGAGGAGTCGAAACGCATGGCTTGAACGGATACAGGAGCTCCAAAGGAACTATCCACTGGTCAGCTCCGAGATGTGCAACCCGAAAAAACCCTATGGCCTGATACTGGCTGTTTCAGAGATTGCGGACGAGAATGCAATAATCGTAACCGATGTCGGCAAGCATCAGATGTGGACAGCCCAAGTCTATCCCTTTATGCGTCCCAGACAACTCCTGACTTCGGGAGGACTTGGAACCATGGGGTTCGGTTTGCCCGCGGCCATCGGGGCTTCTCTTGCTTTCCCTGAGAGGCAGATTGTCTGTTTTACCGGAGACGGCAGTTTGCAGATGAACATTCAGGAATTGGCAACGGCAGTAGAGCAGCAGGCTAATGTCAAAATCGTTATTTTAAATAACGGATCGCTGGGCCTTGTCCGCCAGCAGCAAGGATTGTTCTATGAGAGGCATCATTTTGCCTCGGAATATAAGATCGACATCGACTTTCCTGCGATTGCCCGTGGGTTCGGCATGCGAGCCTATGACTTAAACGGGGGGAACGACACGATACGAAAACTCGCAGACGCCATTGCCGAGCCGGGACCGTGTCTGATTAATGTCCCTATCGATATCAATGAAGATGTCTATCCGATGGTGCCTCCGGGGGCTGCAAACAAAGAGATGATAGGAGGTTGCAATGCAGAAGAATATGCCTGATTCAAGTATGTCAACCGATTTAAAGAAAAGCCGGAGTATCGTCCTTGAGCTTACGGTCAACAACCACCCCGGGGTAATGTCGCATGTTTGCGGCCTGTTCTCCCGTAGAGCATATAATGTCGAGAAGATTTTGTGTCTACCGGACGAGGAGGGACGACTTAGCAGAATGTGGCTGCAGGTAAATGAAGAAGAGAAGCTGGACCAGGTGGTAAAGCAACTGCAAAAACTGGCAGACGTCCAAGAGATCAATTATTATACAAAAGGCTTCGAACTCTTCTTTGGTATAGAAGAGTTCCTCAATGCCTGAGCCCGGTTTTGCTTGAACTTCGTGTTGATTTTTTTATGAATCTGTCCGGTTTTTATCAAATTGCGATGACCGGACGTCTGTGGTGCCCGTCTTTTTTGCCAGGGCTGAAATTTTGGCCGACAGTGTTTCGTATTCGTCTTCCAGCGCCAACAGCTCCATCATGATCGGAGGTTTTACGGAATGAGCAGGCAATCTTTTTTTTACCTCCTTGATTTGTTCGTCCAGCGCTAGCAATTTGTCTTTCAGATCGGCAAGTGTCTCCATGATTTCTCCTGCTTTGAAATTATATTGGGAGAATACTTTATAGAAGTATCATAACCGAAAAAAGGGAATGAGGCTTTGACTTTGGTCAAGATCTTTTCCCTTTCTGATTACCCCTAAATTTCAGGTAAAAAATGACGGGGTTGTAGCCACCACCCCTTTCATGGGACGCCATAAACCCATCCATGGGGGCTTGACTATGCCCATCCGGGGCACAGACACCCGTGAAAAGGGTGGCCACAACCCCTCTTTACGGACAAAGCTGAGATTCAGTGGTAATCAATTTTCCCTTTTCTTATGGATTTTCATACCAGGGTGGATTTACGCCATATTTTTCCACCGGCGCGCAAAGAATCGGCCAGGATTTCGACCACGAAACGCACAGATTCCCCGGAGTCGTGCTGGATCAGGTTATCCTGAATGTGCATGACGCAGGTAGGGCAGGCTGTCGCCACCATATCAACGCCGGCGGCCTGGATGTTCTTTATCTTATGGTTGTTAATCTTGATGGAAGTGTCATAGTGCGTCAAGGAGTAACTCCCGGCACTGCCGCAGCAAACAGCAGCATCGGTCATTTCTTTAAACTCCAAGCCCGGAATTTTCTGCAAAAGATTTCTCGGCTTGATGCTGATCCCCTGGCCTCGTACCATATGACAGGGGTCATGGTAGGTGACCCGGGAGGGGAGTTTACCCAGATGCTCCGGTTCAATTGTCAGTTTGTCGTGGATAAATTCATTAATATCCCAAACCTTATCAGCAAAATTCTTCAACTCGTCACTGGCCTTAAGAAAAAGATTGATCTCTTTTTTTAAGGCCATCCCGCAGGAGGAACAGGCAACGACGATGGCGTCGAGGTCATACTTTCTGAAGAGGTTGAAGTTGTATTCCATCAAACGCCTGGCACCTTCATAATCTCCGTTTGCCAGCACCGGTGTACCATTGCATTTCTGCTTTTTCGGAATGACCACTTCGATGTCGTAGGCGGTGAGAATATCGACAACGGACTTGACGACGTTGGTATAGATCAGATTGCCTGCGCAACCGGTGAAATATCCAACCCGCATTTTCGTTACCCCGGAGCGTGGCGGGATAACCTCGGGGAAACTACGCTGAGCGCTTTTCAATGGGATTTTGGGAAAGTTCCGGCGTTTGGAAAAACCGAAAAGCGGAAAGAGATGCCGAACCGGATTCTTAGGCCCGATTCCGAAAAGAAGACGCTGGGTGAGACCGATAAGCATGGCTCCCATGGTGATCGGCCATTTGCGCCAGATCATCTGGCGGAAGAGCAGGGCCTTGAAAAAACCGAGACCTGTCTGGGTGGTGATATACCACCGGAGCCTGAGTACCACATGTTCGGGACTGACACCGGCCGGGCAGTTGGCCGAGCAGGTCT
The DNA here is from genome assembly GCA_046704745.1 of Desulfocapsaceae bacterium. Classification (GTDB taxonomy): domain Bacteria; phylum Desulfobacterota; class Desulfobulbia; order Desulfobulbales; family Desulfocapsaceae; genus CAWGGS01. The sequence continues at coordinate 94,810 of JBJKRL010000037.1, forward strand.
TGCAATTGAGGCATTGGTTGACGGCATCTTTGACCCGCTCGGTGATGGCGAGATCTCCGGCGACAATCTTCTCCGCCAGCTTGTTTTTGCCGCGGGCGACATAAAGTTCATTACCCATTTCTTTAAAAACCGGGCATACACTGCGGCATTTGCCGCACCGCATGCACTTTTGGAATTCCTGCGCAGCCTTCAGGAGATGAATCTGTGCTTGTTCTTTTTGTGAATCGTACATTGCGAACCTTTTTCTTTATTTGATTACCACTAAAATTCAGTTACTGATCCTGGGAGAGAACTGTTCGTTTGTCGGGACGCCATAAACCCATCCCTGGGGGCTTCGCTGCAGCCGTCCAGGCTGCAGAGACCCGAAAAACGAACAGCTCTCTCCCTCCCATTCTGATGGTTTAGTTTTAGTGGTAATCAGATTCCTTTAAGATAAAAGCCTGGAAGTCTATGAAGCGGCATCCTGCATGTCGAACATCTTACCGGGATTGAGCAGATTGGCAGGATCCAGAGCCCCTTTGATGGTACGGAGAAGAGCAAGGGTTTCTCTGCCTATCTGGTTGACCAGGAACGGTTTTTTCTCAAGGCCAATACCGTGTTCTCCGGAGATCGTGCCGCCAAGGTCTATGGCCAGCTGAAACAGTTCCCTCACGGCTTGTTCCGTACGATGCATTTCTTCTTCATTGGTTTTGTCCACAAGAAAGGTCGGATGGAGGTTGCCGTCTCCTGCGTGACCAAATATTCCGACCATGATGTTATAACGTTCTGCAATTTCGATGATACCTTTGACCATCTCAGGCAATTTGCTGCGGACCACTGTCGCATCTTCCAGGATCAGGTTCGGTTTCACGCCTGCCAGGGCGTTTAATGCGACTCGTCTTCCTTCAAAGAGACGGTCACGCTCATTGGTGTCTTTTGCCTGTTGAAAGAATTTGACCTTGTTTTTTTGAACCTGTTCTTCTACCTTGGCCATCTCGCTTTGGGCTGCGTGGCATTCACCGTCGGTCTCGATGAGAAGAACGGCTTCAGCGTCGCGCGGCAGGCCGCAATCTTTGAAATTCTGGATGGCATTAATGGTCGTATTATCCATGAACTCCAGGGTAGAAGGGGTGACGCCTGCGGCGATAATGTCCGATACTGTCCTGGCTGCATCATCCAGGCTGTCGAAAATGGCAACAGCCGACTCCCTGTGTTCGGGAATGGGCAAGAGGGCCAGGGTAATTTCAGTCAGTATTCCGAGCAGGCCTTCACTTCCGACAAACAGGCCTTCGACGTTGAGACCTGCAACGTGTTTGACACATTTGCTGCCTAAACGTACGATGTCACCTTGCGGCAGGACAACCTTGAGCATCTTGACATAGTCTTTCGTTACCCCGTATTTAAGGCCTCGCAGCCCCCCGGCGTTTTCCGCCACATTACCGCCGATGGTGGAAAAACCGACACTGCCGGGATCCGGGGGATAAAAGAGGTTGGCAGATGCTGCAGCCTTGTCGATTTCGGACGTGGTCAGTCCTGCCTCCACAGTGATCAAACGGTTGGCCGGATCGAAGTTGATGATGCTTGTCATCTTGTCGATAACCAGGACAATGCCCTTTTGAAGAGGGACCGATCCTCCCGAAAGCCCGCTGCCTTGTCCCCTTGGGGTGACCGGAATACCTTCTTTGTAGGCAAGGCGCATCAGGAGGCTGATCTGTTCGGTGGTCCGGGCGAAAACAACAGCCTCGGGCGAAATCTCGAAATGGGAGGCATCGTAGCTATAGGCGATCATGTCCTCAGTATCGGTCAGAACATTGTCCTTGCCGAAGATGGCGATCAGTTCATCAAGACATCTTGTGTTCATAAAGATTGCTCCTGCGACACGGTTCTGGCATGACAGTAACGTGCCGAAAAAAATTCTCGAATGTGAAGATTAGTCTTTGTCTGAAAATGGTACTACCAAAGTACTAAAGGACGACCAGGCTGTCAATAGTATATTTATTGGCAGTAACGAGCGTTATATCAATTATATATATTGAATAAAGAGGAAAATTTTGTGAGTGGAGTGTAGTCAGAATAAAGGATAATATAATTGGTAGTACCAAGAATCTGGGCAAAATTGGAGAAAGGATGGGGTGAGGGGATAAGAAGAAAATGGGATCACCAGTGCGCATTTTTGACTTTCAATGAGGGTTGTTTTTTTGTTAAATTTTTGTTATTTTTTTCCGACTTTACGAACAACTGGTTCGAAAATATGGAAGATTATGGTTTATGCAGTTTCTGATACTAAGTTGCTACAGAATACAACTAATTATTATTAGTTGTATTCTGTAAAAAAGGGGAGTTTTCTACCTATGGTGGACTATTTCTTGCAGAAAATTTCATACATTAAAAATACAGAATTGTTGTCCATACCGGGGGAAATATAAAATGAAGAAAACTATTTTAGTTGTCACCGTTCTTTTGAGTTTTGGTATGGGGGGTCTCGCAAATGCTGCAATGCAGAGTTATCAACCTACCCCTAGTAATCTTTATAACCTAGACCACTACAGCTATTACACATGGGGAATTAATCTTGGTGTTAACACCAATAACGTATCGATTACCGCCGCTTCCATAACCTTCAGTCATATTTATGATTGGACAGTAGAAAGTTATGATCTTTATGTCCAGTTGCTTGACTCGGCGCCTATTGGTGTAAGAACTGGAACTGACAACCAAGGAGGGGGTAATGCCTTTAGTGGTCAAGGAACACCCTTGGCAGATTACCAAGCACAGTATCAACCGGACCTAGGTCCCAGTTCTATTCCTATGGATACCGGTTATCATAATAGTTCTGGTGAGTGGTACAAATATTTTGACAGCACAGGACCCCATTTTACGACTAATCTCGGTGATATAACGTATAATTTCACTACTGCTGATCTTGTTGCTCTCAATAGTTATGCCAAAGATGGCGTTATTGGTCTGGGCTTTGATCCTGACTGTCATTTCTACAATGATGGTATAACATTCAAAATAACCTATAATGATTCTAACAACCAGGTTCCAGAACCAGCCACCATGCTGCTGTTCGGAACCGGTCTGATTGGACTGGCCGGTGTGAGGATGCGCAAGAAAAAGAGTTAATCAATAGAGTTTTCCATGTGGAAAAGGTCGGATGCGAGGATAATTGCATCCGACCTTTTTTTTATTGGGATAATAGAAGGTTATAACTAGTCTTTAGATGTTAACATTATTAAAACAATACGTTTCCCTGCCAAATTGGCTGCAAGCAGCATCTGAAATCATCGAAACCCTTTTGCAAGATTCCCTAGTAGTAAGTATCATAACTAGATGATGGTTTAAGGTTGGTGTTTTTCTTTCTCCCAAGAGATAAAAGGATAGATGAATAATGTATAGATTAGTTTCTTTTCTCTTAATTGCCGCTGTCTGTTTTTTACCAACCGCCTGTGATAAGAAACAGGGGCCTGAGGCTGCCAAATCTTTTTATAATAAGGGCCTCCATTACATGGAGGCTGGTAACGCAGATTCAGCTGTCATTGAATTAAAAAACGCAATAAAAGAAGACCCCAAGTTTGCCGATGCTCATTACCAGCTCTCACTTGCCTACATGAAGAAGCATAATGGGGTGGAGGCCATGAAAGAGATGTTGCGCGCCACATCGCTAGACCCGGACAACGATGAAGCGAACCTGAAAATGGCCGGTATGCTGTTGATGGCAAGGCAGTATGACGACAGTGAGAAATACGTGTTGCGGGTTTTGAAAAAAAACGTCGATAATCCCCAAGCCCTTACGATCAAGGCAACTATTGCTCTAACAAAAGATCAGCTTAATGAAGCTCTCTACCTCATTAATAAAGTTATTCGGCAAAAGGCTGATGCAGGCTACCTCTATCGAATACGGGCTAATATTTATTTCGCCCAAAAAGAAGAGAAGAAGGCGGTTGACGATCTTTTATATTCTCTCAAGTTGAACCCAAACGACCAGGAAACATATTTGCGGCTTGCTACCTATTATCTGGAAAGCAGGAAATATGCGTTGGCAGAAAAACAGTTTCTCGAGATGAAACAACGCTTTCCTAATTATCAGGCGACCTACAAAGGACTCACAACTCTATATCTGATCACGGGGAAGTTTGACAAAATAGAACCAACTTTAAAGGAAGGTATTCAAAAACAGCCAAAAAGTACCAATCTTTACATATTACTCAGCAATTTTTATCGTCATACCGACAGATACCATGATGCTGAATCATTGCTGAAAAATGCCCTGCCAAGCGTTGATGCTCCATTGGATATCGAAGCCTCGTTGGCAGATCTTTATCTCTCAGCCGGGAAAGTGAAAGAAACCCAAAAGGAATTGGATACGATCTTTGCCAAAGATCCCAAACAGAGCAAGGCGAAACTTGTGGAGGCAAAATTGTTTTTGGGCAAACATCAATACAAAGAGGCGCTATCCATAACAAATGAACTGATTGCTAATGATCCGAAGTGGGGTGAGACCTACTTTTTAAAAGCTGTAGCTCTCCTTAATCGGGGGGAAAAGGAACTGTCGCGTCATGCTTTGGCCAATGCCCTTCAATTCAATCCGACGCAGCCTGAAGCGCATATTCTCCAGGCAAAATTTTATCTTGAGGACCAATCTCCAGAACAGGCTCGGAGCGAAGCAGAGAAGGCCCTTCTTTTGAGTCATGGCAGTAAGGAAGCCGGAATCCTCATTGGGGTAAGTTATTTGGCCCAAAATGAAGCTGATAAGGCTATAGAGAAATTTACGATTCTCTCCAAGCTTTTCCCAAAAGATCCTGAGATCATGCACTATATGGGGCTTGCGTATCTAAAAGATAAAAAAATTGAAAGAGCAAAGGCAATATTTTTAAAGATTCTCGCAAGTAATCCTGATTATTCCCCGGCATTAGGATCGCTTGTCGATATCGCTCTTGCGCGTGACGACCTAAACGATGCCTATAAATGGGTCAGACGTCAACTTGAGGTAGCTCCCAACAATCCCGAACACTATGTGCTTCTCAGTAAGTTACTTGTCCGGGACAAGAAAACCGGGGAGGCTATCAAACAGCTTCTGCATGCACAACAGATTGCACCTGATAATGTGGATGTTCTTAGTTCGCTTTCCTCCGTTTACGCGTTGACCAGGCAGGATGATAAGGCAATCGCCGAATATCGCATATTGCTATCCAAGAAGCATGATGACGTTTCAGCCTATATGCGCCTTGCCGACCTTCTGATAAAAAAAGGTGACAAAGAAGGCGCGAAAAAGCTGTATAAAGCGCTTTTGGATATCAGGCCCACATACGGCCAGGCGGCAAACAATCTGGCCTGGCTCATAGCCAACGAAAAGGATGGAGACCTTGACGAAGCCTTTCGTTATGCTGTTATGGCCTGCCAGATGCAGTCGGGAAATTCCTATTCCT